>CAXBJV010000022.1:0-63091 GCA_963976215.1 uncultured Woeseiaceae bacterium
TTCGAGCCGAGCAGCGGCGAAGCCGCCTTCGGCGGCGCGTAGCGCCCATCCCACCGAGTTCCAGGCGCGCAGCGCCCATCCGACCCTGCCAGCGCCGCTCAGTTGCCCGCGCGAATAAAGCGAGCCAGGTCTTCCTTGAACTTGATCATCGAGGCTTCATGGGTGTACATCATGTGCCCGGCTTCGTAGTACGCGATCTCGATGTTGTCGCGCAGCTCATCGGCGATCTCCAGGTGATCGACGAAGTATTCGGTTGCCAGGTGCGGCGTTGCAAGATCGTAATAGCCTTGCTGCACCAGCACGCGCATCGACGGGTTCTGCTGCATCGTGTGCTCGAGATCGATCGCGGTATTCGGCATCGGCAGCTTGAATCCCTGCAGGTCCGGCTGCGCATGGCCCCAGTCCCAGGAGAAAATGACATTGGCAAACACCGTGTAATTGCCAACATCCTCAACATTGAGGTCGTTTTGGTAGTAGTCCATGAAGGCCGCGAGGTAGCCGGGCCCGATCGACGTTGTCATCGGGTCATAGCTCATCGATTCACCCAGGCGATTGATCGAATTGCCGGAAAAACGTGAATCGACGCGCCCGATCGTGATGCCCGCCTCGCGAGCGAGCTCCTTGGTAAACCGACCTTCATCGATGCGCATGTTGGCCCGGTCCCAGTATTCCTCTGACAGGCCGGTGTAACGCGACAGTCCGGCAATGACTTCGCGCCGCTTGGCATCACTCAGTTTATTGCCCATCAGCAAAGCCGGTGCGTACTCGTTCAACGCGAAGTCTGCGACCTCATCCATGAATGCCGGCAGGTCTTCGTGCTTTTCCGCCAATGCGCCGTGATAGTTTGCCGTTGAGGCAAATGTTGGCAGGAACATAACGTGCGGCAAGTCGATGCCCATGCCCGCAAAGCCGCTCGCAAACTCCATGAACGGTGATACGAGGATGACACCGTTCAAAGCCACCATGTGATTTTTCAGCAGGTAGTAAGCCACGCCGCCGGAGCGGATGCCGCCGTAGCTTTCGCCGAGGATGTACTTGGGCGATGCCCAGCGCTTGTTCTCGGTCAGGTACTGCACGATGAATTCCGACACGGACTTGATGTCCTGATCGACGCCCCAGAAGTCCTCTCCCTTGCCAACGCCAACGGGCTTTGAAAAACCGGTGCCGACCGGGTCGATCATGACCAGGTCGACCTCGTCAATAATGCTGAATTCGTTGCTGACTCGCTGGTAAGGCCCATTCTCGGTCCAGCCGGCATCGTTAATGACGGCGCGTTGCGGTCCAAGAATACCCATGTGCAACCAGATTGAGGCCGAGCCGGGACCACCGTTGTAAGCGAACAGAATGGGGCGCTCATTTTTATTGCCGCCTTTGGCGACATAAGCTGTGTAGCCAAAGAGTGCGGTTGCCTCGTCCTTGTCATTTTTCATGAGCATGGTGCCGGCCGTCGCGGTGTACTCGATGTTTCTGCCCCCTATCCGGGCAGAATGTTCGGTTACCCAGGTCTTTGCCTCGGGAGTTTCTTTCGGTGCGTCGTCTTCCGCTGCGAAAGCCGTTGGTAAGGTGGTGAGCGCGAGTAGCGCGATGAATGCTTTCATTGATAGTCCCTAGCTGGCTATTTGATTTATTGTGGGCGAAGTATAGTCGGATTGTCGCCGATTTGGGGACTCATTCCGCTGCTGCTGGCGATAGTATTGGGGCTGCGGCCCGACGCCGCAGCCGTTCGCGATTATGTTGCTAACGATGGGCACGGGTCGGCCTGAAAGCTGGGCTTGGCGAAACGGTTTTGTTTATAGTAACGGGATGAAAAAAATATCGATATTTAGTCGTCTGGCGGCGGCAATGCTGCTACTGAGTGCTTGCGGCGATTCAAGCTCGCCAGACAGCGCAGCGGCGGCTGCGAACGCGCGTTCTGTGCCTGTTATTGCACAAAAACTGAAATTCGAGCGTGAGCGAGTCCGCGTCGAAGCGGTTGGTACGTCGCGGGCACGCTTGTCCGCCGAGCTGTATGCGCCAACCTCCGGCGAGGTGGTCGCGGTCAATTTCGAACCCGGCCAGGCCGTGAAAAAAGGCGACGTTCTGTTGCAGCTTGACGCTGAGAAGGAAAAGCTGGCGGTGCGCCTGGTCGAATTGCGGCTTGAAGAAGCGGAACGCCTGCTGGATCGTTATTCGCGCTCGGCTGACAGCGGGGCGGTTCTGCCAACGGTTCTCGATGCGGCCCGCATCGCGGCTGAAACCGCTGAAGTCGAGCTCGAGCAGGCGCGCATTGCATTGGCCGACAGGACGGTTCGTGCCGTTTTTGACGGCTACGTTGGTGGCACCGATATCGACCCGGGTGACCGCATCGATACGAATACTCTTATCACTACGCTGGACGATCGCAGCTCGCTGTTGGTGAGTTTCGCGGTTCCCGAGGCATTTACGGGCGAATTATCAGTGGGCGACCCGGTGCATCTTGAGCCGTGGACCGGAACTGGCGAGCAAGTCGACGGGTCTATTATCGATATCGGCAGTCGTATCGACCCCGGTAACCGCACGTTCGTCGTGCGTGCCGGGGTAGAGAACAGCCGCGACCAGTTGCGGCCGGGGATGAGTTTCCGTGTCAGGGTCGACGTCGAGGGTGAACGCTACGCTGTCGTATCCGAAGTTGGACTGCAGTGGGGCGCAGATGGCGCCTATGTCTGGACGATTGTTGATGGCATAGCCGTGCAGGCACCCGTGCAGATTATTCAGCGCCGCGAAGGCCGGGTGTTGATTGACACCGATTTGACCGATGGTGCGATTGTCGTTGTCGAGGGTACGCAGAACATGCGTGATGGAATTGCGGTCGAGCACACGTTTGAGCGCGTTGCCACGGGCGACAGTGCGCTGCCAATCGCAGACTGAGTAATTACGCTATGGAACAGATAGATCGAGATGATTTGCCCAGTATCAGCGTTCGCCGACCGGTGCTGGTTCTGGTCGTTAACCTGCTGATCGTTATCGCCGGAATCGCGGCACTGACTGCCGTCGAAATACGCGAATTGCCGGATGTCGATCGACCGGTCGTAACCTTGCGTGCGAATTTCCCGGGTGCATCACCGGAAACGATGGACGCCGAAGTCATCAGTTTGCTGGAGGGTGCGGTTGCACGCGTGTCGGGGATCAAGACGATACGTTCCGCATCGGAAGAGAATAGCGGTCGCATTTTTGTTGAGTTTCGGCCCGGTGTGGACCTGGATACCGCAGCAGCGGACGTGCGCGAAGCGGTCAGCCGTGTGTCACGGCAATTGCCGGAGCGACTGGAGCAGGTCGTCATCGTCAAGGCCGACGACGATGCCCAGTCGATTGTCGAACTGGCAATATTGAGCGACTCGCTGCCGATGGAGCAATTGACGCGAGTTGTTGAGCAGGAAATTGTGCCGCTGTTCCTGGCTGTGAATGGCGTTGCGGATGTGCAGGTTTCCGGCGACCGCAAGCGCATGCTCAGGGTTGCTGTCGACCCGTTACGCCTTTCCAGTTACGGGTTTTCCGTCACCGACGTTTCAGAGGCACTGATGCAGGCGCCGTTTGACGTACCTGCCGGAAGCTTCCGATCACAGGACCAGGAACTGATTGTCCGTGCCGATGCGACAGTATCCGAAGCGTCCGAGGTTGCCGATATTGTCATTCGCGATTCGATTCGCATTGGCGATGTGGCCAAGGTGTTCTTCGCGCCGGAAGATGCGCAAACGATGTCGCGCCTCAACGGCAATCCGGTATTAGGACTGGGTATCGTTCGCCAGGCACGTTCGAATACGATCGAAATATCCGCTGGCGTCCGCGCAGCCATGGACAGGATCAACGCGCGTTATCCCGAATTGACCTTGCTCATCACAGACGACCAGGCAACGTTTATCAAAAGTTCCGTCACGCAGGTTCTGATCACGCTCGCTTTGTCCATCGCGATCGTCATTGCGACCATTTGGCTTTTTATCGGCAGCATCCGGGCCACGTTGGTACCGGCAATCGCTATTCCGGTGGCACTGGTCGGCACGGTCGGCGCGATTTGGCTCATGGGCTTTTCAATCAATATCCTGACTCTGCTTGCGCTGGTGCTGGCGACCGGGCTGGTCGTCGATGATGCGATTGTGGTTCTCGAAAACATTCAGCGGCAGCGCGCCGATGGCGTACGTGCGAGGGCAGCGGCGGTACTCGGCACACGGCAGGTTTTCTTTGCCGTCATTGCTACCACTGCGGTGCTGGTCTCGGTGTTCGTACCAATCTCGTTTCTTCCCAGCACGGCAGGCCGGCTGTTTCGGGAATTCGGACTGGTGCTGGCGTCGGCCGTTATTATTTCCAGTTTCGTTGCATTGTCACTGGTGCCGGCCGCGGCAGCACGAGTGCTGAGCAAAGCCGATTTTAGCGGCACACCCGGGCCGATTCAGCGACTCGGGCAGCGCCTGGCGGCGAGCTACCGAACCTCGTTGGCGTCAATTCTGAACCATCCGTGGGCAGCCGTTCTTGTCGCTGTCGCATTTGCGCTGGCGGCGGGGTTTGCCTACCAGGCGCTGGATCGCGAGTTGATTCCTTCCGAGGATCGCGGCTCGATTCGAATCATGGCGGCAGGACCCGATGGCGTTGGCATCAAGTTCATGGAGCGGCAGACCGACAAGATTGAAGCTATTTTGCAGCCTTATGTTGCCAACGGCGAAGCCGAATCGGTGCAGAGCCGAATCGGCCAGTGGGACCCGAATCGAACGCTGGTAACAATACCGTTGGTCGATTGGAGCGCGCGGAGTCGCAGCCAACAGGACATCATTGCGGAGCTGCGGCCAAAGCTGGAAGCAATCCCCGGTGTTCGTGCGAACGCCTGGGGCAGCAACAGCCTGAATCTCCGTGGCAACAGCGGCGGCCTGGAGATTGCGCTGCTCGGCAACAACTATGCGGAAATTTTCGAGGTTGCCAAGGTATTTGCGCTGGCAATTGAGGATCAGCTTCCCGAACTGACTCGGCCGCGCATCTCATTCGATCCCACGCAACCCCAGTTATCGGTTGAAATTGACCGGCGCCGCGCCGCAGACCTGGGCGTGGATTTGCCGTCACTTGCGGCAACGCTGCGTGCGATGATCGATGGCGACGAACTGATCGACCTCAATATTGACGACGAAGCTGTGCCGATTCTGCTCGAGTCGACCAATGGCGCAATCAATGATCCGAGTGATCTCGTCAACCTGAACGTCGGTGCGCGCAACGGTGACTTGATTCCATTATCAAGCATTGTTTCGCTGCGCGAGCAGGGTGTTGCGACGCAGCTGGACCGGTACGCACAGCGCCGTGCTATTGGCATCAACATCGAAATGGCCGAAACCTACCCATTGCAGTCTGCCGTCGACGACTTGCGCGGTCTCGCTGATGAGGTGTTGCCGGAGTCTGTGTCGTTGATCTTCCGCGGTGAGGCAGAAGCATTGCAGGAAACGTCTCGCGAAGTTGCATTGACGTACGTGCTCGCCATCCTCGTGATCTTCCTGGTACTGGCGGCGCAGTTCGAAGGCTTCACCAGTGCACTGGTCGTTACCTGCATTGTGCCGTTCGGTGTCGCTGCAGCAGTCTTCGCATTGTTGCTCACTGGCACATCGTTGAACATATATTCGCAAATCGGACTGGTGCTGCTGATAGGTCTTATGGCGAAGAACAGTGTCCTCGTCGTTGAATTCGCTGAACAGTTGCGTGACCGGGGGCTTGACGTTCGCGACGCGATTGAGCAGGGCGCTGCGCGACGTTTACGACCGGTCATGATGACACTGGTATCCACCGTACTGGGCGGCCTGCCGTTGATTCTGGGCAGTGGTGCTGGTGCCGAAGCGCGACACGCGATTGGCTGGGTGGTATTCGGTGGGCTCGGCCTGTCTGCGCTTTTTACCCTGTACCTGACACCGGCCTTGTACCTGTTATTTGCACGATTTTCCAAGCCGCGCGTTGCGGCGACGCGGAGTCTTGCGGAAGAACTGCAGCACGCGAGCCTGCAAGCCAGTCAGTAGTCGATTAGTCGGCGCGCTGACCGACGGAAATCCTGTCGGACAATTGCAGGATAATCTTGCTGGCACTTTTCGGGCACAGAAATGGGAACAGCGCGTGAATGAATGCAAACAGGGCGGCCAGAAAACATTTAAAGCTGACTTGCATGGCGAACAGCAGGTGCTGCCAATAGGTCTCGCCGACGGAATTCGGGTGCGCTGTAAATGGATTCATAGTCTGCTTGCCTGGCTTCGTTATTAAAGGCTCTATTCTATCCAAGTCTGAACAGGCCGTGTGACCGCGTTGCGACGAGCCGCAGTACTCACGTCGCTGTGCTCGAATTGTCGTCAGACTGGTACACTATTCCAAAATCAAGAAAAAAATGGAGGGTGGCATGAACCGACGACAATTTTTCAATGGGACACTTGCGGCCGCTGCTACGGCCGTACCTGGCCAATATGCGCTTGCATCGCTGCTGCAGTCACTGACCACGGTTAGTACGAGCGTTGCCGCGGTTACTGGCGATGGTCATGAGGTCGAGTTGGAAAAGGCGGCTGTTACGGAATTGCAGGAAAGCCTGCGTGGCAGGTTACTGCTCAGTGGTGACGAGGCTTACGACCAAGCCCGGCGCGTACTGAACCCTTCTATCGACAAGCATCCGGCGTTGATCGTGCAACCGAGCGGTCCGGCTGATGTCGCAAACGCAGTCACGTTTGCGAATGAACGCAACTTGTTGCTCGCGGTTAAGTGTGGCGGGCACAGCGTCGCAGGGAGATCAACCTGTGACGGTGGCCTGCAAATCGATCTTTCCCGTTTCCGCAATACACGCATCGATCGAAAGAACAAGACGGCCTACGTTACCGGTGGCAGCTTGCTGGGGGATCTTGATCACGAGAGCATGTCACAAGGCCTGGTCACAACCGCAGGCACGGTATCGCATACCGGAATTGGCGGCCTGTCGCTCGGCGGCGGCTTTGGTCGGCTTGCTCGCAAGTACGGACTGACTCTCGATAACATTAAAGCCGTCGACATTGTGACTGCAGACGGCCAGTTGCGGCACGCCAGCACGGAAGAAAACGAGGAACTGTTCTGGGGAGTCCGCGGCGGTGGCGGCAACTTCGGCGTTGTAACCTCGTTTGAGCTGGCGCTGCATGAAATGGACAGAACCGTCATTGGCGGGGATGTCATTGTGCCGCTCGACCGGACAAAGGAATTTCTGCAGTTCTATGCCGACTACAGTGCATCGGCGCCCGACGAATTATCGCTTGACTTTATTATGGTTGCGCCGCCCGGCGGGCAGCCAGGCGTCGCTATCATCCATGCGGTATATAGCGGTGATAAACGCAAGGCAGACAAGGTGCTGGCACCGCTGAATGCGGTTGCCAATCCAATAGCGAATACTATCGCCGCGGTTGACTACGTTGCCTTGCAGCGAAAGTCCGACAACTCAGACCCACGACACGGTGGCGATTACCTGAAGTCCGGGTTCGTTACGGAAATCGACGACAGGCAAATCGACGCAGTTGTGCAAGGCTTTGAAAGCCACCCGGATCGATCAACGCTATTTTACTATCAGCAATCCGGCGGTGCGATCGGCCGGGTCGCGGATGACGCGACGGCGTTTGCACATCGTTATTCAACAAATGGGCCAATGGCCATCGCCTCTTGGAACGCAAATGTCGATCCAGAGCCACACATTGCCTATTTGCGCAGCTACTGGAATACGATTACACCGTTCACACATGGCTTTTATACGAACGTTGTCGAGGATGCGACGCAAAACGCAACGAACCGGAACTTCCGCGGCAATTACGATCGGCTGGTAGCATTGAAGAATCAATACGACCCGAACAACCTGTTCCGCCTGAATGCGAACATCGAGCCGACGAAAGCCTGATCGCAAAAGCAGCCGCATGTAATCATCGTTTTGCTATGATCCCTGCTCGCCAAGCAGGGGTCCGTATGAATATCAGGAATATTGCACTCGCGATTCTGCTCGCCGCACTGGTGGCGTGTGGTTCGAAGCAGGAAGATGCCGACCTGTCGGCAAACGAGCAGTTTGACGTTGCAGCCGAGCAAATGACGTCGGCATTTTTTACGCACGTTCCGGAGGCGGCAACCCAGCTTGGATTGTCCGAAGATATCGTACCGGGCACTTTACGCCGCATGATGGACCGGTCCGTTGACGGCAATGCCGCGCGTAATACTGCGCTGGAGGCGGCACTCGCATCGCTCGAGGCGGTTGACGTAGCGGCGCTCAGCCCGGACCGACAACGGACGCACGCGACATTGACGACCATCTTCGAGGGTGCCCTTATGCCGTCGCGCGTGGTCGATTACGGCACCACCGCAGGCGCATGGACTTTGTGGTACATGCCGTTTCCAATCGCACAAAATTCCGGACCGACGGTGGACATCCCCAATTTTCTGAATTCGCAGCAGCCGGTCAATGATGCGAGCGACGCGGAAATATTTCTCGAGCGACTTGCGACGGTGGCACCGGCCCTGGACGGTGCGCTGGAGAGTTACAGGCACGGCGTGCAACAAGGAGCGATCCCGCCGGACTTTATCGTCGCAAAATCACTGGCCGTGGTTGAGGCTTTTACGGCCCCGCCAGCGGATCAAAACCCGGTGTACGTGTCATTTCGCGACAAACTCGCGAGTGCTGGCGTGGACAATGCCGAGGAATACAGCGATCGCGCACTACAGATCATTGCTGCGGATGTCGTTCCGGCTTACCAGCGTATCGCCGACTACCTGGGCGAAATTCAGTCCAGCGCCCCGCATGACGCCGGGCTCTGGCGCCTGCCCAACGGCGCAGCACTTTACGCGGCAATGATTCGACACATGACTGACTCGAATATCTCGGCCGACGAGGTGCACCAGATCGGGCTCGATGAGGTCGAACGAATTTCAGCCGAGATGGACGCTATCCTGCGCGCGGAAGGGTATGAGCAAGGGTCTGTCGGCGAGCGGCTGCTGGCGTTGAACGTCGAGCCGCGCTTTATCTATGCAAACGATGCGGCCGGCAAAGAGAAGCTGCTGGGCGACGTTCGCGCATACGTCGACGAGATGTATGACGTTTTGCCCACTTTATTCCGCAAGGTTCCGGAGCATAAGGTCGAGGTACTCGCAGTACCGGAATTCAGCCAGGATTCGGCGCCAATGGGTTACTACAACGGCCCTGCGCCGGATGGGTCGCGCCCGGGGTACTACTTCATTAATCTCCGCGATACAGCGCTGCACCCGAGCTGGACGCTAAAAACGTTGACCTACCATGAAGCTGTGCCCGGACACCATCTGGATGGTGCGACGGCGATGGAACGGGAGACGCCAACGATCGTCAAGGCCCTGTGGTCGAATACGAGTGGTGAAGGCTGGGGGCTGTATGCGGAGCAGCTGGCTGCCGAAGCCGGCATGTACAGGGACGATCCTTTCGGCGATCTGGGCCGCTTGCAGGCCGAGTTGCATCGCGCCGTTCGCCTGGTGACGGACACCGGTATGCATGCGAAACAATGGAGTCGTGAGCAGGCCATCGAATACATGGTGACGACGGAAGGTCTCGATGAATCGACTGCGACTTCGGAGATCGAACGTTATGTTGTCTGGCCGGCACAGGCGCTGGGGTACAAACTGGGCCAACTGAATATTCTTGCGCTGCGGCAGGAGGCTAAGGCGGCGCTCGGCGAACGATTCGATCTGCGCGACTTTAATCAGCAGGTCCTGAATGTGGCGTCCGCTCCGATGCCATTTATACAACTAACGATACGCAACTGGATCACGGTAACATCCGCCGACACGGAATAACGAGGCTACAACATGCGCATAGATTCAATCACCATCGGGACCAACCCGCCTGAGGACATCAACGTCATTGTCGAGGTACCGTTGGGCGGGCAGCCAATCAAGTATGAGCTGGACAAGGAAGCGGGTACGCTGGTCGTCGACCGCTTTCTGTACACGCCGATGTCGTATCCGGGGAACTACGGCTTCGTGCCACACACGCTATCCGAAGACGGCGATCCGATCGATGTGTTGGTCGTCAACACACGTGAACTGGTACCGGCGTGCGTGATCAATGTGCGGCCAGTCGGCGTCCTGATCATGGAGGACAATGCCGGCCAGGACGAGAAGATCATTGCCGTGCCCTCGCACCAGCTGACGAAACGTTACGACCATGTGTTGGAACACACGGATCTGCCTGACATCACGATGCAGCAGGTGGAGCACTTTTTCGAGCACTACAAGGACCTCGAACCGGGCAAGTGGGTCCGGATCGGCGACTGGTATGGTGCTGAAAAAGCGCGCGAACTGATAGTCGAGGCGATTGAGCGTGCACGCCGGGCGGGTCAGAGAGAATCGAAAAACGCGTCGTGATCCATGCTATCTGAACTGTAATGATGTGCTGGACGCTGGCACAATATTGCATCTGAACGGAAACCCAGAGACGCCAATGCCTGGACTGTATTTCGAGGAGTTCCAAGTCGGTCAGATCTTTGACCATTCGATCCGTCGAACGATCACTGAAACTGACAATGTGCTCATGACGACGATGACACATAATCCTGCGGCCTTGCACCTCGATGCCGAGTACATGAAAAACACCGAGTACGGCCGGCCACTTGTCAATAGCTGTCTCACGTTAAGTTTCATGGTCGGCATTTCGGTGAATGACACCACGCACGGTACAACGGTAGCCAATCTCGGCTGGGACGCAGTGCGCTTTCCGGCGCCGCTATTTTGCGGCGACACGATTCATATTCAGACTGAAGTCATGCAACTCCGGGACAGCAAATCGCGGCCGGACAACGGCATCGTCACGTTTATGCACCGGGCCTTTAATCAGGACGATGTGCTGGTTGGTGAATGCACGCGCTCTGCGTTGATGTTGCGCAAGCCGAAATGACGCGTAGTCTTCTTTTTGTCCCCGCCGATAGCGAACGCAAACTGCGGAAGGCGGCAGACTCCGGCGCCGACGCGCTGATCCTGGACCTGGAGGATTCCGTTGCCCCGGAATCGAAACCCGATGCGCGGCAGCTCGCGCTCGAGTACCTGCCGGGCAAGGACAATTGCTGGGTACGCATCAACCCGCTCGAGGGCGACGACGCGATAGCCGATCTCGAAGCGGTTATGCCGTCGGCGCCGCTGGGCATCATGCTGCCAAAAGCGCGCAGTGCCGAGGCGGTAAAAAACCTGTCCGCCGAACTCAATCGCCTGGAGATTGAAAACGACCTGGCAGAAGGAAGTACGAAAATCATTGCCTTGTGCACCGAACATCCGCAAGCACTTTTCACGCTGCACAGCTACATCGGTGCGTCGACCCGGCTCGCCGGTTTGTCCTGGGGAGCCGAAGACCTGAGCGCCGCACTGGGGGCAAGCGCCAATCGCGACGCACAGGGTGGCTGGCTACCGACTTACGAACTGGCACGTTCGTTGTGCCTTGCGGCTGCAGCGGCAGCTGAAGTTGCCGCTATTGATACAGTCTTTACTGATTTCAAGGATCAGCAAGGTTTGCAACTCTACGCTGAGAACGCGCGTCGCGACGGGTTTTCCGGCATGCTCGCAATCCATCCGGGGCAGGTTGATATTATTAACGCGGCATTCTTGCCGACCGACGAAGAACTGGCGGTGGCGCAAAAAATCGTTGCCTTGTTCGCTGATAATCCTGGCGCAGGAGCGATTGGCATGGATGGCAAGATGATTGACCGGCCGCACCTGGTACAAGCACAACGGCTACTGGATGTGGCGCAACAAACAAGAGGAAAAGGACGGTAAGTTATGGAAACGCATGTTTATCCCGTACCCGGGAAGGCCAAGGAACGAGCTTTAGTCACGGCGGAGAAATACGCCGAGATGTATGCGCATTCGATTTCGGACAACGAAGGCTTCTGGAAACAGCAAGCACAGCGTCTCGACTGGATAAAACCGTTTACCGTCGTCAAGGATGTCAGTTTCGCAAAAGATGACCTGCATATTCGCTGGTACGAAGATGGCACGCTGAACGCCTGTTACAACTGCGTTGACCGGCATCTCGAGGCTCGCGGCGATGATGTCGCGATTATCTGGGAAGGCGATGATCCAGGTCGCGATCTCACTATTACCTATTCGGAATTGCATCAACGAGTGTGCAAGTTTGCGAATGCGTTGAAAGCCTTGGGAGCGAAGAAAGGCGATCGTATTACGATCTATATGCCGATGATTCCGGAAGCCGCGGTGTCGATGCTGGCATGCGCGCGAATCGGGGCGATTCATTCTGTCGTATTCGGCGGATTTTCGCCGGATGCGCTGGCGGGACGCATCCAGGATTGTGAATCGAATATCGTGATTACGGCCGACGAAGGCTTGCGTGGTGGCAAGCGCATTCCATTGAAGGCGAATGTTGATGCAGCAGCTGCGCAGGACGGCGTCACGACACTCGAAAAAGTCCTGGTAGTTCGCAATACCGGCAATGATATTAACTGGGTCGCAGGGCGCGACAACTGGTTGCATGAACTTGATGAGCAGGTGGACGCTGATTGCCCCTGTGAAGAGATGAATGCCGAGGACCCCTTGTTCATTCTTTATACGTCGGGTTCAACGGGCAAACCGAAAGGTGTGTTGCATACGACCGGCGGCTATCTCGTATTCGCGGCGATGACACATGAATATGTTTTCGACTACCACCCGGGCGACGTGTATTGGTGTACGGCAGACGTCGGTTGGGTAACCGGCCACAGCTATATCGTTTATGGACCACTTGCAAACGGTGCAATTACGCTGATGTTCGAGGGCGTACCGAATTACCCGAGCTCGTCTCGATTCTGGGAGGTTTGTGACAAACACCAGGTCAACATCTGTTACACAGCGCCAACGGCTATTCGTGCGCTGATGCGGGACGGCGACGAACCGGTGAAAAAAACTTCAAGAAAAAGCCTGCGACTGCTCGGCTCTGTTGGCGAACCGATCAATCCGGAGGCCTGGGAATGGTATTACCACGTTGTCGGCGATGAACGTTGCCCAATCGTTGATACCTGGTGGCAAACAGAGACCGGTGGCATCCTGATCAGTCCGTTGCCGGGCGCGACGGCGTTAAAGCCCGGGTCGGCAACCAATCCACTATTCGGCATCATGCCAGCCATTGTCGATGGCGAAGGAAATGAACTCGACGGTGCAGCCCAGGGCAACCTTATTATTCGCGATAGCTGGCCCGGCCAGATGCGCACGGTATACGGTGACCACGATCGCTTTATCGAAACCTATTTTTCGACGTTTCCGGGCAACTATTTTACCGGTGACGGCGTGCGTCGTGACGAAGACGGATATTACTGGATTACCGGGCGTGTGGATGATGTCCTCAACGTTTCGGGCCACCGCATGGGTACTGCGGAAGTGGAAAGCGCACTGGTTGCCCACCATGATGTTGCGGAGGCGGCTGTCGTTGGTTACCCGCACGACATCAAGGGGCAGGGAATCTATGCCTATGTCACGCTAATGAAAGGCGTTGCGGCTAGCGACGAATTGAAAGCCGAGTTGCAACAATGGGTTGCCAAGGAGATCGGCCCGATTGCGAAACCGGACCTGATTCAGTGGGCACCGGGATTGCCGAAGACACGTTCCGGCAAGATCATGCGACGCATCCTGCGCAAAGTCGCGGCCGATGAATTCGATAACCTGGGTGACACGTCGACGCTGGCAGATCCGGCCGTTGTGGATGACCTGATTGACAACCGGCAGAATCGCGCCGGCTGATTTGTTGTCAGGCTTTCAATTTGTCCTGGGAGATTTCTTCCGACATCGAGTTTTCGAGCTCATCGAGGAAACTCCGGTCGACTTCCTGCGCGCCGGATTCCGTTAGCGCCTCGACTACGTCGTTGTCTTCAAACGCGGATTGCTGCGGCAGCTCCGACGGGTCGAGTTTTTGCGTGGTCATCAATCCCGGGTCAATTGCCTGATCGGTGAGGGCGGGTGCGCCGATGGTGACGGTTCCGCCTTCGCGTTGCTGGCGCTGGTATTCGGCGACCTGGCGTTCATAGGCCTTTACGAATTCCTCGCCGAACATCTGCGGGAATCGACCGCCGCCTTTTTCGGTAATGATCGGATACAGGTCTTTGTACAGTTCCCAGTACTTCGACTTGTTGGTAAAGCTGAACAGACCGCTGCCCAATGTACGGTCGAAACCTTCCTGCAGTTCTTCAGGCTCGAATCGTTCGGCAAATTCGATGAAGGCACTGTTCATGGCATCGAGAAACGCGTTCTGGTGATTCTGGAGATCGCGGCAAACTTCCCGAATCGAGTCCTTTGCGCCCAGGTATTCGCCTTCACCACCAACCAGTAATTGCTTCAACAGGTCGTTTGTGTTGGCCGAAAATTTCATCGGGTTGTTATGGCGCGGCAATACGGTCGTCTGGTCCAGTCGAAATGTATTCTTGAGATTTGCGCGGCTGGCAAGTAGCGCCGTAGCACCTTTTACAAACTCACGCAGCACCTGGCCGGCGGTCAACATCATCTCCGGCCGGTTCACGGAAGGGTGCAGTTCTACGCGGCTGACGCCGAGACCGTCGAGAAACGAATCGAACAGGTCCTCTGCAGTTACGTCGAGCGAGTTGGCAGCCGCTTCGTTGGCTGCCTCGCTTTCTTTGACTTGCGGTTCCGCTTCAGCCTCAGCTTTTGGCGCGGGCTCCGCTACCGATTTCTTCGGCCCGCTGCCAAACAGCGCCGACTGGAATTCCTCGTCGCCGGTGAGTTCCTCTTCATCGAGCAACTTGATTCCGGTGCGCAGCGAAACTTCGTCGACCTGCTGCTGGCTGTGATCCGGCGCTGATGACGCATCGTCATCGAGTGGCATGACCAGGCTCTCACCGGAATCGACTGACACTCCGAATATGAAGTCGCCCATTCGCAGCGTATCGCCATCGAATAAGCGCCGTGGGTTGCCCTTGCCGATCGGCTCCATTTCTTCATTGACGTAAACGCCATTGCTGCTGGTATCGATCAGGTAGTAAATGCCGCCTTTGAAATCGATCGCGGCGTGCCGGCCCGATATGTAGCGATCCGGATCCGGAAGAATCCAGTCGTTCTGTAACGAGCGGCCGATGGTGCCGCCATCATCGCGAAATTCACGTACAGCGTCGTCTCCGACCAGGTCCGCGTGATCGCTGATGATTTTGAGTTCAAGGGGCATGGGTCATTCCATTGTGACTGATGTGCAAATTCTGCATGGAAACAAGGAGATGCGATGCCGAATAGTTCACATAACCATGTGCCCGACATTGTGTATTATGTGAAAATAATCCCATATATGATGGCCATGAGTGCCCGTATCAAAATCACACGCTTTTCAGCCGATTTGGGTAAACTACGCGGCCTCAAGCAGCGGCCTTACGATGAGCGACAAACAACTCTACAAAGTGATATTCATGAGCGGTGGACAGGTCTACGAGATCTACGCCCGCAGTGTCGGCCATGGCGATATGTATGGCTTCGTGGAAGTCGAGGAACTCGTATTCGGCGAACGGACAACGCTGGTCGTCGATCCCTCGGAAGAGAAGATCAAGTCAGAATTCAAGAACGTCAAGCGGACCTATTTGCCCATGCACGCCATTATTCGTATTGACGAAGTCGACAAGCAAGGTGTCAGCAAGATCAGCAAACTCGAAGGCGGCAACGTTGCGCAGTTTCCGGTGCCGGTCTATACGCCGGGTGACAAAGGATAGCGGGCGACAAGGAATGTGCATTAATGCTTGAGGTGCCGGGCCAGCCGGCTCTATCAAATTTTAGAATTGCCAAGCTGACACGCGCCTTAAAGCGCCTCGATGATCGTGTCAGTGCGCTTGCGGCAAACTACGTTTACCTCATCGACCAGACAGGCGAGCTGTCGCGTGACGAACGGTCGCGACTCGACGCATTGCTGTTGTCGGGTGAGAAGCCAACGCGAGCTGCGCGTGGCAGTCGCAGCCTGCTGGTGGTACCGCGGCCTGGTACGATTTCGCCTTGGTCTTCGAAGGCGACCGATATTGCCAAAGCCTGTGACATAGCGTCAGTTGCCCGAATCGAGCGCGGCATTTCCTATGCACTGAAGTTTTCTACCAGGATAGATGACGGCGAATTGTTGGCGCTTGCGCCGGCATTGTTCGATCGCATGACGGAGGCGGTGTTCACAGACAGCGGTCAGGCAGCCTGTCTGTTCGAATCACATGCCGCGACGCCGGTTGCGCATATTGCGCTGCAGGCCAATGGCCGCGAGGCACTTGTCACAGCCAATTCCGAGCTGGGTCTGGCGCTGAGCGACGGTGAGATCGACTATCTTTGCGACAATTACGCGGAACTCGGCCGCGATCCGACCGATGCCGAACTCATGATGTTCGCGCAAGCCAATTCCGAGCACTGCCGGCACAAGATTTTTAACGCGAGCTGGATAATCGATGGTGAGCGGCAGGACCAGCGCCTGTTCGGCATGATCAAATCGACAACGGAGCAGACACCGGATGGCGTAATTTCGGCCTATTCGGATAATGCCGCCGTCATCGAAGGCTGGGACGGCGCGCGCTTGATGCCTGAGCCGGGCAGTCGCGAATTCAACTACGTTGATGAAGCCATTCATATCCTGATGAAGGTGGAGACTCACAATCATCCCACCGCGATTTCACCTTTCCCGGGTGCGGCAACCGGCTCCGGCGGCGAGATTCGCGATGAAGGTGCAACGGGTCTCGGCGCCAAACCGAAAGCCGGCCTGAGCGGGTTTACGGTCTCGCACCTGCGAATACCGGGCTACGCACAACCGTGGGAAGATGACTTCCCACACCCCGATCGCATGGCTACTCCGCTGGAAATCATGACGGACGGGCCGATCGGTGGCGCGGCTTTCAATAACGAATTCGGCCGGCCCAACCTGGCTGGTTATTTTCGTACGTTTGAATCGCGGGTTCCGGGCTTGCCGGACAATGAAATCCGCGGCTATCACAAGCCGATCATGATCGCCGGCGGTGTCGGTAACGTGCGCGCCGAACACGCCAACAAGATCGATGTGCCGGTCGGGGCAAAAATTGTCGTCATTGGTGGACCCGCAATGCTGATCGGTCTTGGGGGTGGCGCCGCATCCTCGCTTGCCAGTGGCACGTCGAGCGAGGATCTCGACTTTGCCTCGGTGCAGCGCGGCAATCCGGAAATTGAACGGCGGGCGCAGGAAGTTATCGATCGCTGCTGGGCAATGGGTACGGACAATCCGATCCTGCTGATTCACGATGTCGGGGCAGGCGGGCTGTCAAACGCCGTTCCCGAAGCCGTCGATCACAGCAAACACGGTGCCGAGATCGAGCTGCGGGAAGTCGATAATGCCGAGCCAGGCATGACGCCGATGGGAATCTGGTGCAACGAAGCGCAGGAACGGTACGTCCTGCTCGTCGCTGAAAATCGAATCGCTGAATTTACCGCATTGTGCGAGCGCGAGCGGTGTCCTGCGTCGCTTATCGGCACACTGACAGATGACGGCAACCTGCTGGTTAACGATCGGGGTTTCGACAATCGCGTGGTCGATATGCCAATGCAAATGTTGCTGGGCAACCCGCCCAAAATGGAACGTGATGTCAGACGGGAGAGGCTGCCGGATGATGAACTCGACCTGGACGGTATCGAACTCGCCGAGGCGGCGCTGCGCGTGCTGCGCTTCCCCGCTGTGGCGGACAAGTCATTTTTGATTCATATCGGTGATCGCACGGTCGGCGGGTTGACGGCACGCGACCAGATGATCGGTCCGTGGCAGGTCCCGGTCAGCGATGTCGCCATTACCGCGTCAAGCTTCAATAGCAAGACCGGTGAAGCCATGGCGATGGGCGAACGCACCCCACTTGCGACGACGAATGCACCGGCTTCCGGCCGCATGGCCGTCGCCGAGTCGATTACCAATATCGCCGCGGCACCGATAGAAAACCTCAGCAAGGTGCGCTTGTCCGCAAACTGGATGGCGGCCGCCGGACACCCCGGGGAAGATGCCAATCTGTTCGATACGGTACAGGCGGTAGGCGACCAGCTGTGCCGCGAAATCGGCGTGGCGATTCCGGTCGGTAAGGATTCGATGTCGATGCGCACGCGCTGGGAAGATGACGCTGGTGAACATCAGGTCGTTGCGCCGGTATCGCTGATCGTTTCGGCATTTGCGCCGGTCAGCGATATTGCAAATCACCTGACGCCACAATTGCGCAGCACTAATGAAGCCAGTTACTTGCTGCTGTTCGACCTTGGCAAAGGTGCCAATCGCATGGGTGGTTCCTGTTTGCTGCAATCCTACCAGCGCACCGGCGGCCGAACACCGGATCTGGACGATGCGCAGTTACTGAAGAAGTTTTTTGCGGCAATACAGGAGCTGAACGCGCGCGGAATGTTGCTTGCCTATCATGATCGCAGTGACGGCGGCCTGCTCGCGACGATTGCGGAAATGATGTTTGCCAGCCGCCTCGGGGTAACGTTATCACTCGGCGGATCGCAGACCGATCTCGTGCGGCAGCTCTTCAGCGAAGAACTCGGTGCGGTGGTACAAGTCGAGAAAAACAAGCTGACGCAAGTGCAGATGGTGCTCGACCGGCATGAGATCGAAGCAACGGCAATCGGGCGTGTCGAAGATTCCGGGCAGCTGGTCGTGCGCAGCGATGAAGAGACAGTGCTGCAACTCGAGCGCACGGCGATGCAGCGCGAATGGTCCGAAATGGGTTATCGCATCCAGGCACAGCGCGACAATCCGACAACAGCGAAACAGGAGTTCGATCGAATCCTGGATCGCAATGACCCGGGACTGAGCGCGCAACTGACGTTCGATCCGTCGGACAAGATGCTACGCACATCTCCAGGCGATGCGAGGCCTCGAGTCGCCATCCTTCGCGAGCAAGGTGTGAATTCGCAGTATGAAATGGCCGCGGCATTCATGCGTGCCGGTTTTGCGGCTGTAGACGTGCACATGAGCGATTTGCTGAGTGGCCGTGATTCGCTGGACAACTACCAGGGAATCGTCGCTTGCGGTGGATTCTCCTTCGGTGATGTCCTGGGTGCCGGCGGTGGTTGGGCCAAGTCGATTCTTTACCATGGCCGGACACGCGATCAGTTTGCCGCGTTCTTTGACCGCCAGGATACGTTTGCGCTGGGCGTCTGTAATGGCTGCCAGATGATGTCGCACCTCAAAGAGCTGATTCCCGGGGCAGGCCACTGGCCGCAATTCCTGCGCAATACATCGGAGCAGTTTGAAGCGCGCTTGAGTATGGTAGAAGTCCTCGAGAGCCCGTCGCTATTTCTTGCTGGAATGGCGGGGTCGCGAATGCCAATCGCAACTTCGCACGGGGAAGGCCGGGTTGAATTCAGCGACGACACAGCGCGGTACACATCGTCGTATACGATTGCACTGCGCTACATAGACAATTACGGCGATGTCGCCGACCAGTATCCGGCGAACCCGAACGGTTCGACTGACGGTATATGCGGGCTAAGTAACGAGGATGGCCGGGTGACTATCATGATGCCGCATCCGGAGCGCGTTGCCATGACACGGCAGAATTCATGGCATCCGGATGACTGGGGCGAGGAAGGTCCGTGGATGCGGATATTCCGCAACGCCAGGCGCGCCTTCGACTAACAAAATACGGTGACAGTGACCCTATTTTCTGCCAGAAAATAGGGTCACTGTCACCGTATTTTCAGGCGGATTGAAGGTTGCCGTTGTTTTCTTCGGTTACGAAAAAGCGGCGTACTTTGATCGCGCGCGTCAGTTTCCCACGGCGTACGAAGCACTGGTAGAACATGTCTTTCATGATTTCCAGCAAGATGCCCGCCTGCGCTCTGTTCAATAACGGCAGATCTTCCTGCTGGCCGGCACCGAACAAGACGACCTTGATGGGCGCAAACGCATCGTCATCAATTTCGGCAATGTCCTGTGCTGCCATGACTTCTTCGAATGCCCGCAGCTTGCCACCCTCACCCAGCGCGTCGTAGGCGCTTTTTGCCGCACGCCGGCACATCGATGCAAACGCATTGAAGTTGTTCGCTGAGTAGCACGACAGGGCTTCGCGAAACATTACTTCGGTGTGTTTCGGCAGATAGGAAAATGCAAAACGTTCCTTGGGTCTTTCGAGTTCAACGAAATTGCGCAGCAACTCAACCCGGTTGTCGCGATATTCGCGAACGGTAAAGCGCAGGAAGACCGGGGCGTGGCAGGCGTCACACTGGTAAACGAGCCCGACGTGTTTCGGTTTGTCTCGCAGCAATGCTGCAGCGTCCGGAACGGACTGCGGACTCATATGTGCATAGACGCCACAGTAAGGGCACTCGAGTCCAATTCGTTCTGCGAGTTCGCTCTCAAGCCCCTGATCTTTATTTAAAACGATCGACATTATTGGTGTGCATTTCGTTTTGTCTTGTTATGTCATTGAGTATGCACGAACCTCATGAACCCACCAGTCGTGCTTAACATAATAACTGAATCGTTACTGGCCCCACTGGCCGACAGCCTGCTGCGCCGCTTCGTTCAAGGGTCTTGCTACCAGTGATGTACGGCTCAATGTCACCTCGTAACGAGCACCGTCCGCCATCGGCAGGTAGGTCGCCGAACCGTAGTAGGCATCGACGCCTGGTGTCAGCATCGGAAATTTGCGCGCGACGTCCCAGATATCCAGCGGCAGTTCATCGGAAAGCGAATGCACGGTCCGAGATTCCGTCATCTCATCCTCGATGTCGGAGTAGCGTCCACTGAGGCGATCGAGTTGATAGATCGGGTCCAGGCCCAGCAGCGTCACCGGCGGTTCCCAGTTGATGACGCGGGCATCCATTTGCCACTCGTCGCCGCGCAGCGTCATCAGGCGATCAGTCTGGCCGTCGATCATTAAGCGTGCAACGTATTCCCCGGGCGCCGATTGTGAAAACTCAATGCGGCTGACCAGTGTTTCGTCAACCAATCGACCGTAACCGTAATAGCTGAATGCCAGCAGGACACTGGCACTGCCCATCGCACCGGATACCACGCCACCCGCCAGCGATCGGGTCGCTCGAACCGGACGTCGCCGTCGCGCATGACGCAGCATCGAAAACAGAAAGTACAAGGCGATGGCTGTGAAGACAGTACTGGCTGTCACAAGCAGATTCATCGTTGCGGCTCCGAAATACGCTTAAGCGTCCAGTCTCTTATACTTGATTCGATGCGGGTTTGCCGCATCCGCACCGAGACGTCGTTTGCGATCGGCTTCGTAGTCCGCATAGTTGCCGGCGAACCAGACGACTTCACTGTTGCCTTCGAATGCGAGGATATGGGTCGCGATTCGATCCAGGAACCAGCGATCATGCGAAATGACGATCGCAGAACCCGGGAACTCCAGCAACGCCTCTTCGAGCGCGCGCAGGGTTTCGACATCGAGGTCGTTGGTCGGTTCATCGAGCAATAACAGGTTGCCGCCAGCGCGTAGCATTTTCGCGAGGTGCACGCGGTTGCGTTCGCCTCCCGACAGCAGGCCGATTTTCTTCTGCTGGTCCTGGCCACGAAAGTTAAAGCGGCCAACGTAGGCGCGCGACGAGGTCTCATAGTTGCCGACCTGGATCAGGTCCTGTCCGTCGGAAATCTCTTCCCACACGGTCTTGTCATCGTTCAGGCTGTCGCGCGACTGGTCGACGCTCGCAAGCTGGACCGTGTCGCCCAGGCGCAGCGTGCCGGAGTCCGGCTTTTCAGCACCGGTAATCATGCGAAACATCGTCGTCTTGCCGGCACCGTTCGGGCCGATGACGCCGACGATACCGCCTGGCGGCAGCTGAAAACTCAGACCATCGACAAGCAATTTGTCACCAAAACCCTTCTTAAGGTCATTGACCTCGAGCACCACATCGCCAAGCCGCGGACCGGGCGGAATGTAGATTTCATTGGTCTCATTGCGCTTTTGATATTGTGCGGACGAAATTTCATCGAATTGCCGCAGTCTCGCCTTCGATTTCGCCTGCCGGCCTTTGGGATTGCTGCGCACCCATTCGAGCTCGGCAGCCATTGCCTTCTGGCGCGCTTTTTCCGAGGCTTCCTCATTCTTGAGGCGATCCTCTTTTTGTTCCAGCCAGGATGAATAATTGCCCTCCCAGGGAATACCGTGGCCACGGTCGAGTTCGAGAATCCAGCCCGCCACGTTGTCGAGGAAATAACGATCATGGGTAACCGCGATAACCGTGCTCGGGTATTCATCGAGAAAGCGTTCCAGCCACGCAACCGATTCGGCATCGAGATGGTTGGTCGGTTCATCGAGCAGCAACATATCCGGTTGCGACAGCAACAATCGGCACAGGGCGACGCGGCGGCGTTCGCCACCGGACAATTTCGTAACGTCGGCGTCCCAGGGCGGTAACCGCAAAGCGTCGGCGGCGACTTCGAGCTTGCGATCGACTTCCCAGCCGCCGGCAGCATCAATGGCGTCCTGCAGTTTGCCCTGTTCTTCGAGCAGGGCATTCATCTCGTCGTCATCCATCGGCTCGGCAAACCTGTTGCTGATCTCATTAAAGCGATTCAGGAGATCGATGATTTCACCGAGGCCTTCTTCGACATTGCCTTTTACATCCTTGTCCGGGTCCAGTTCCGGCTCCTGCGGCAGATAGCCAATTTTGATGCCGGGCTGTGGCCGGGCTTCGCCGTCAATCTCGTTGTCGAGTCCCGCCATGATGCGCAACAATGTCGATTTACCCGAGCCGTTCAGGCCGAGGACACCGATTTTTGCGCCGGGAAAAAATGACAGCGAAATGTCGCGCAGGATATGCCGCTTGGGTGCGACGACCTTTGCGACGCGATTCATTGTGTAGATGTATTGAGCCATTGTTCGACCGATAGTTGTTGAGCGCGCATTATCCGGTATGCTGCAACGCATTAAAACAGTCATAAGGCGTCCATGAGCGACACCGTGCTTGTTTATCGGGGGGAGGCGATCGCTGCCTATGGCTTTGGCGATCCGCATCCCTTTGGCACCGACCGTCACGATGTATTCCATGCAGAGCTCGATCAGTCGGGTCTCGGCGGAGCCATCGAATACGGCCATCCGCGCCCGGCGCTGGTCGACGAGCTGGCGCTGTTTCATACCGCTGACTACATCGACAAGGTTTCGCGCCTTTCTGCAACGGGTAGCGGCTGGCTGGACGAGGGTGATACGCCTGCGGTTCCCGGCATATATGACGCCGCATCAGCCGTCGTCGGCGCTGTACTTTGCGCCACCGATGAGGTCATGCACGGCAATTACAAGCGGGCTTTTGTGCCGATCGCCGGATTGCATCATGCGGCCAGGGATCGGGCGGCCGGGTTTTGCGTTTTCAACGACTGCGGCATTGCAGCCGAATACCTGCGCAAGGAGTTCGGCGTCAAGCGCATTGCCTATGTGGATATCGACGCCCACCATGGCGATGGCGTGTTCTATGCCTTTGAGGACGACCCGGACCTGATATTCGCGGATATTCACGAGGACGGGCGGCACCTGTACCCGGGCACCGGCGCCAGCGATGAAACCGGCACAGGCCTTGCCCGCGGCAGCAAGTTGAATATTCCGCTGGCCCCCGGCGCCAATGACGACGACTTTCACATTGCCTGGAAAAAGGTCGAGGCTTACCTGGAGGCAGCTCAGCCCGAGTTCATCCTGATGCAGTGTGGTGCGGACAGTCTCGAAGGTGACCCCATTACCCACCTGTGCTGGACCGAAGCGGCGCATGCGCATGCGGCGAGCGCTTTGTGCCGACTGGCCGACAAGTATTGCAGTGGCCGTATCGTCGCGACCGGCGGCGGTGGCTACAATCGTCGCAACCTGGCGCGGGCATGGACGCGGGTGGTGCAATCCTTCGTGGAAACCCATTAGTTCCACAGGTAATATCGCCGTCTTTTCTGCCGTACCGCGGAGTACCCATGTTCGACACATCAACGACTCTCGAGTCTTACGACCCAGACGTAGCGAAAGCCATTGCCCTGGAAGGCCAGCGCCAGGAAGAGCACATTGAGCTCATCGCCTCGGAAAACTACACCAGCCCGCGTGTTATGGCAGCACAAGGGTCCAAGCTGACCAATAAATACGCGGAAGGCTATCCGGGCAAGCGCTACTACGGCGGCTGCGAATTCGTTGATGATGTCGAAGCGCTGGCGATCGAACGTGCCAAAGCCCTGTTTTCAGCCGACTATGCCAACGTGCAGCCGCACTCCGGCTCGCAAGCCAATGCCGCTGTCTATCATGCGCTGGTGTCGCCGGGCGACACGATTCTGGGAATGAGTCTGAGTGATGGCGGTCACCTGACGCACGGCTCGAAAGTCAATTTCTCGGGCAAACTGTTCAATGCCGTCCAGTACGGTATCGACAGCGATACCGGCCTTATTGACTACGATGAAGTGCAGGCGATGGCGAATGAACATCAGCCAAAAATGATCGTCGCCGGGTTTTCGGCCTACTCGCAGGTTGTGGACTGGGCGCGATTTCGGCAGATTGCCGACAGCGTTGGTGCCTACCTGTTTGTTGATATGGCGCATGTCGCCGGGCTCGTTGCGACAGGTCACTACCCGAACCCGGTTCCGTACGCGGACGTCTGCACTACCACGACACATAAAACATTGCGTGGGCCTCGAGGTGGACTGATTCTTGCCCGAGCGAACGACGAACTGACCAAAAAATTCAACTCGCTGGTGTTTCCGGGAACGCAGGGCGGCCCGTTGATGCACGTCATCGCGGCGAAAGCCGTAGCGCTCAAAGAGGCGCTGGAGCCCGGGTTTAAAGATTATCAGCGGCAGGTTTGCGAAAATGCCAAGGTCATGGCGGCAGTACTGGCGGAGCGCGGTTACCCAATCGTGTCCGGCGGTACCGAGAATCACCTGATGCTGGTCAGCCTGATCGATCGTGGCATCACCGGCAAAGCCGCCGATGCTGCACTGGGTCGCGCCTACATCACAGTGAACAAGAACTCTGTACCGAACGATCCGCAGTCACCGTTTGTCACCAGTGGCCTGCGCCTCGGCACACCCGCAATTACCACGCGTGGCTTCGGAGCGGACGAAACCCGTCAGCTGACGGGCTGGATTGCGGATATACTCGATGATGTCGACAACGAGGAACTTATCGACCGAGTCCGCAGCCAGGTCCTGGAACTCTGCAAACGGTTCCCGGTATACGGCTAAAAACCCGGCCGGCCATCGCTCATGCATTGCCCGTTCTGCGCCAACGAAGAAACCAAGGTCATCGACTCGCGACTGGCGGGTGATGGACGGCAGATTCGAAGGCGCCGGCAGTGCCTCGACTGCAATGAGCGCTTTACCACCTTCGAAACGGCTGAGCTGGTCATGCCACGCCTGATCAAGACAGATAACAGCCGGCAGCCTTTTGACGAGGCGAAGTTGCGTTACAGCATGGTTCGTGCGCTTGAAAAACGCCCGGTGCCGAGCGATGCGCTCGAGCAATCGATCGGTCGATTGATTCACAAGCTAAGGACCATGGGTGAGCGCGAGGTCCCGTCGCGCCTGGTCGGGGAACTGGTCATGGAAGAGTTACACGAGCTGGATGAAGTAGCTTATGTGCGCTTCGCATCCGTGTATCGTCGATTCCAGGACATCACCGAATTCGAGGACGAGATCAAGCGTCTGCAACGGATTTCGGAGACTGCCGCCAGCCGTGAGCAAATGTCCCTGTTGCCGGAGTTGCTCGGCAAGAAAACCCGGGACTGATACGGATGCCTGAATTTTCTGTGACAGACAGTGCGCACATGGCGCGCGCACTCAGGCTTGCAGAGCGAGGGCGCTATACCGCGCATCCGAATCCGCTGGTGGGGTGTGTGCTGGTTCGTGATGGCGTCGTCGTGGGCGAGGGATGGCACGAGAAAACCGGCGATGCCCATGCCGAAGTCAATGCGTTGCGCGCAGCAGGCAACAAGGCGCACGGTGCGACTGCGTACGTAACGCTCGAACCGTGTGCACACCTCGGCAAGACACCGCCCTGTACCAGTGCGCTGATCGACGCCGGTATCGCGCGCGTCGTCGCAGCGATGCAGGATCCGAACCCGTCGGTTGCTGGCGGCGGTCTCGAAGTTCTTGGCGGCGCCGGCATTGACGTGCAGTTGGGCCTGATGCGCGATACGGCCATGCAGTTGAATCCTGGTTTCATCAAGCGCGTCACGCACAGACGGCCATTCGTGCGTGTAAAGGTCGCGTGCAGTCTCGACGGCGCCATTGCGATGAGTAGCGGCGAGAGCCAGTGGATAACCGGCCCCGAAGCGCGCGACGATGTGCATCGCTTGCGCGCCAGGAGCGGTGCTGTTTTGACCGGCATAGGGACGGTGCTCGCTGATGACCCGTCGCTGAACGTCCGCAACGAAAAGATCGAAACTGGCGGTCTGCAGCCGCTGCGGGTGGTGCTGGACAGTCAATTGCGAATGCCGACTGCGGCCCGTATGCTGTCGCTCGCCGGCACCACCCTTGTCTGCTGCGTCGGCAAGCAGGCCGGAGACTTCGTCGCAGCCGACGCCGAAGTGCACTCTTTCCCCGCCGTTGACGGCCACGTCGATGCCGATGCAGTGTTCGTCGAATTAGCGCAACGGGACATCAACGAGGTGCTGGTCGAAGCCGGCCCGGCCCTTGTAGGGCACTTGCTCGAACGCAACCTGGTCGATGAGCTTGTCATTTATCAGGCACCCCATATCATGGGCAGCCAGACAAAGCAGTTTGCCGAGACACCGGGCTGGACAATGCTCGCGGATCGACTCGACCTGGATATCATTGATGTCCGATGTGTTGGCAGCGACACGAGGATTACCGCGATTCCGTATCGCAAGGAATAGCAGGACAAATGTTTACCGGAATCATCCAGGCAAAAGGCAGGGTCGCCCAAATGCAGCAGCGGGGCGGCGATATTCGTTTGACCGTGCGGGCAAGCAGCTTGCCGTGGGAAGACTATGCCGTCGGTGACAGTATCTCGGTCAATGGCGTTTGCCTGACTGCGGTAACGCTGCACGAGGATGGTTTCGACACCGATGTTTCAACAGAAACACTTGACGTCACTGCGCTGGCCGGTCTGCAGGAGGGCTCAGCGGTCAATCTTGAGCCGGCTCTGGCGCTCGGCGAACGGCTGGGCGGGCACCTGGTCAGCGGGCATGTCGATTGCATCGGCATTGTCATGTCAGTGGCGAAAGATGCCCGTTCGATTCGCCTGAGTATCGAGATTCCTCCGGATTACACGCGTTATGTCGCAAAGAAAGGTTCAGTTTGCGTCGACGGCGTGAGTCTTACCATCAACGAAGTATCGGGTAACAGATTCGACTTGAATATCATTCCCCATACGGCTGCGGTCACTACGATTAATGACTATGCGGTCGGAACAAAAGTTAATGTCGAAGTGGACCTTCTGGCACGCTACCTGGAACGGCTGCTTGGCAAAGACCGCGACGGCATCTCAATTGACTTACTAAAGGCGCATGGCTATGCCTGATAACACAACGATACATCCAAGTTCGGTAAAGAGTGCCTTTGCCGATATCGAAGACATCATCGCCGATATCAAGGACGGCAAGATGGTCATCATGGTCGACGATGAAAATCGCGAAAATGAGGGTGACCTTATTATGGCGGCTGAAAAAGTCCGGCCCGAGGATGTCAACTACATGGCAACGCACGGCCGTGGCCTGGTTTGCCTGACACTGTCGCGCGAGCGCTGCAAGCAATTGCGCCTGCCGCTGATGGTGCGCGATACCGATCAGCACCATGCGACCAATTTCACGATTTCCATTGAAGCCGCAGAGGGGATTACGACCGGCATTTCAGCGCACGATCGCGCGCGTACGATTCAGGCTGCGGTGGCGCCGGGCGCACGTCCCGAGCACCTGAGCCAGCCAGGCCATATATTCCCGGTCATGGCGCAGCCGGGCGGGGTGCTGACACGCGCCGGCCACACAGAGGCCGGCTGCGATCTCGCACGCCTTGCCGGACTTGAGCCTGCCGCCGCTATCGTCGAGATATTGAAAGAGGATGGCAGTATGGCGCGGCGGCCGGATCTCGAGATTTTCGCGGAGCAACATGACATCAAGATCGGTACGATCGCCGACCTGATTCGTTACCGGCTTGATACCGAACGCAACGTCGAACGTATCGGCGAAGAGGAAGTGCAGACGGCGCACGGCAATTTCCGCTTGTATTGTTATGACGACCATGTGAATCGCGCTGTGCATGTTGCATTGGTGAAAGGTGATCTGGATGCAGTGGAATCGCCACTGGTGCGCGTGCACTTGCAAGATACGCTCGGCGATGTCATCGGCGTGGCGAGTCCATCACTTGGCTGGCCATTGAGTAGCGCGATCGAGCGCATAGCGGCTGA
This sequence comes from uncultured Woeseiaceae bacterium, assembly GCA_963976215.1. Classification (GTDB taxonomy): domain Bacteria; phylum Pseudomonadota; class Gammaproteobacteria; order Steroidobacterales; family Woeseiaceae; genus UBA1847. The sequence goes on from CAXBJV010000022.1 coordinate 28,275, forward strand.
AGGTACCGGCGTCATCGTGTTATTGCGTGAGCAGGAGTCTTCGCGGAATTTCATGGATGCCGTCGAATCGCTTGGTGAGCATCGCGACGAACTCGAGGAGCGGCGCTCGGGTGACGAGGTGCTGCGAACCTACGGTGTCGGCGCGCAAGTACTGCGCGATCTCGGACTCAGCAAAATCCGTGTATTATCGGCGCCTAAGCACATGTACGCGATTTCCGGATTTGACCTGGAAATCACGGAATACGTTTCAGAGTAGCGGCAGCAATGAACAAAATTAAGACCACAGAAGGTGACGTAACTGTTCGCGACGTAAGGTTTGCGATCGTTGCCTCGCGATTCAACGAGTTTATTGTCGAATCGCTGATCAAGGGTTCGCTGCACTGTCTGCGTCAGCACGGGGCTGCTGACGGCAATATCGAAATTGTCCGCGTACCTGGCGCTTTCGAGATGCCGCTCGCTGTCGACAAGCTCGCCGCAACCCGGCGCTTCGACGGCATCATAGCGTTGGGCGCGGTGATCCGCGGCGGAACGCCGCATTTTGATTATGTCGCGGGCGAGTGTGTCAAAGGTGTCACGGCAGCTTCAATCAAACACGGTATACCGATTGGTAACGGCGTCCTGACGGTCGATACCATTGAACAGGCGATCGAACGCGCGGGAACGAAGGCAGGCAACAAGGGCGAAGAAGCAACACTGGCCGTCATTGAAATGGTCAATTTGTTGCGCCGTATCGACTGACGCGTCGCGTCGACTTACGAAGGATTGATTGATGAGCAAGGCCAGTTCAAAAGGAGCAGGCGCCCGGACGCGCGCGCGTGAGCTGATGGTTCAGGCGCTCTACCAAAAGCAGATTGCCGGGCACTCAACTGCCGAGCTTGTCACACAATTTCACGAACAGGCCGCCTATCAGCGCGTCGACAAGGAATACTTCGACGAGCAGTTTCCTGCGATCAGCAACTCGCAGGCCGAACTCGAAACCCAAGTCGATAATTTGATCGACCGCCCGCTGGAGCAGTTGGACCCGGTCGAGTTGGCGATCCTGCTAATCGGCGTCTATGAACTCGAGTCGCGAGTCGATATTCCGTATCGCGTCGTCATCAACGAGAGCGTAAATCTCGCCAAGCGATTTGCATCGATTGATGGCCATAAATACATCAATGCCTGCCTTGATACCGCGGCAAAGACGCTGCGAAAAATCGAAATTCAGGCACAAGGCTAAAGCTTAAGCCGCGGCATGGACGAGTTCGCGCTCATCAACCGTTTTTTTTCTCGCCGGATTGCGCGAACGGATGTCATTGCCGGAATCGGCGATGATGGCGCGGTGCTCTCGCCAGGTGCGGGTCTTGAGCAGGTACAGGTAATCGATACGCTGGTTGAGGGTGTGCATTTTCCTCCCGATACACGAGCGCAGGATATCGCGTGGCGTGCAGTTGCGGTGAACCTCTCTGATATTGCTGCGATGGGCGCACGTCCACGCTGGATGACACTCGCACTGACGTTGACAAACAGCAGCGAGGCGTGGCTTGAGTCGTTTGCGGCAGGCTTGTTTGCGGCCGCGGACGAACATGATGTGGCGCTGGTTGGCGGCGATACCACGTATGGCGCGACGCTGGTCGTGACAATCAGTATCAGCGCCGAATTGCATCCGGGCACAGCGTTGCTGCGCAGTGGTGCCAAACCTGGAGATACCGTTTTCGTCAGCGGGACACTCGGTGATGCCGCCGCTGGTCTGAGCCTGTTGCAACAGCAGGCCGGCGATGACTGGCTGACAACACGCTTCCTGCGACCGACAGCGCGGATCGATACCGGCCTGGCATTAGTGGGTAAGGCGACTGCTGCCATCGATGTTTCGGACGGCCTTGCCGGTGACCTGAGAAAACTCCTCGATGCCAGTGGTGTAGGGGCGCGCATCGACATTGAAAAAATTCCGTTGTCCGAGGCACTGTGCAATCGCTTCGACACTGCGCGTCGACACCAATACGCGCTGTCTGGCGGCGACGATTATGAATTGTGTTTCACGGCACCAGCTGCTGCGGTCGCCGGAGTTCCCGGGATTACGGCGATTGGTATCGTGACCGACACCGGACGCCTCGAGTTTTTTCTGCACGGCGACGTTGTGGAAGTCGATAACAGCGGTTACCGTCATTTCTCATGACGGAGTCGAATAAAAATCTGGCAAGGACAGTCATACGGGACCCGGTACACATACTGGCGTTTGGCTTTGGTACCGGGCTTGCGCCATTCGCTCCCGGCACCTTTGGCTCGCTCCCTGGTGTGTTGCTGTTCTGGGTCACGTTGCCGTTCGGACTTTATGTTCAATGCGGTGTCGCCGCCGCCATCATTCTGGCCGGCGTCTGGATTTGCGGAGAAAGTGCCCGCCGCATTGGCGTTCATGATCACGGTGGCATCGTCTGGGACGAGATAGCCGGGATGTATTTGACCCTGTTTTTTGCGCCGGTTTCAGTGCTTGGCTGGGTGTTGGCATTCGTGTTTTTTCGGCTGATGGATATTGTCAAACCATGGCCGATTAGAGACCTGGATCACAGACTGGAAGGAGGGCTGGGAATTATGCTGGACGACCTCGCCGCTGCTCTGTATGCCGCAGTCTTATTAGGTTTGTACAGGTGGCTAATGACTTAATTTATTGAGGCAACATGGCCAGCAACGTTAGCAATATCGAGCGCCCGAATGACGTGCCCGAGAAAATCGGTAAATACGTCATTATCAACAAGATTGGTAAGGGTAGCACTGGCATGGTCTACCTCTCTCATGATCCCTACTATCGCCGCGACGTCGCGATCAAGGTTTACAACTCCGAAGAAGACGCCGATGCCGAACGCGCTCGCGTTGCACGCAAAATGTTTTTTAACGAAGCGCACATGGTCGGGATGTTACAGCACCCGAACATCATGCCGATTTATGATGCCGGTGAAGAAGACGGCGCCTACTACGTTGTAACCGAGCACATACAGGGTGCGCGAACGCTGGCCGCGTATTGTCGACCTGATAACCTGCTGCGCGTCGATGACGTTGTTGAAATCATATACAAGTGCGCAAAGGCACTGCACTACGCGCATGGTCGTGGTGTTATCCACCGCGACATCAAGCCGTCCAACGTGATGCTCACTATCGACAATGACGTACGCATTATCGACTTTGGTATTGCCATTGTCAGCGATTCGGAAGTGTCGAGAATCGAGGGGATCGCGGGATCGCCAAGTTATATGTCGCCGGAGCAAGTACAGTCCGAGGAACTGACGCCGCGCTCGGACCTGTATTCGCTCGGTGCTGTCATGTATGAACTGCTGACCGGGTTTCGTCCCTTTCGTGCGGACAACCTGTCGAAGCTGCTGCACCAGATTGTCTATGCGACGCCGCCACCGATTCACACCTATCGCGATGACCTGCCGGAAGAGCTTGAGCATGTTGTGATGACGACAATGCAAAAAGAGCCTGGCAAGCGTCTCAATACCGGGAACGCGATGGCGGCGGAGCTGACGCGTGTCTACAAGGACCTGCGACAAAAGTACGACAGCCTGGACAACCAGGAGCACTTCGACCTGTTACGCACGCTGACTTTTTTCCACGAATTTTCGCACGCGGAGATCTGGGAAGTCTTACGGGCTTCGGACTGGCACGAATACCAGGACGGTGAAGATATCGTTCGTGAAGGTGAGGTTGACGATCGTTTCTATATTATCGTCGCGGGTTCCGTTCGTGTGCAGGCAAACGGCAATAACCTCGGCAAGTTATCGAATGGCGACTGCTTCGGTGAGACGAGCTATGTTCGCGGTGCGCGTCGCCAGGCGTCCATCCAGGCCGATGGTCAGGTCACCATTCTGCGTGTCAGTTCTACATTGATGGAACAGGTTTCGTCAGCTTGTCAGCTGCGATTCAACAAAGTATTCCTGCGCTCGCTGATCACGCGACTGCAGGGCACCGGCGGCGCCAACACCTAGGCAAAACGCCCGGTTTCCCGCTACACTGCCCCACTGGTAAATACAGGGGCGTCCCATGTCCAAGCGTGTTTTTGGCCTGCTGGCCATGTTTTGTGTTTCACCTTTGTTTGCGGCAGACCTCGACGAGGCTGTGCAAAAAGATTACGACGAGCACCTTGCCGGTCTGTTCGATCACTTCCATCGCAATCCCGAATTATCGACGGTCGAGCATGAAACTGCCAGGCGCATGGCGCTCGAATTGAGTCTCGCCGGGTTCGAGGTTACTGAAGGTGTCGGTGGCACCGGTGTTGTCGCGATGCTGGAAAACGGCACGGGCCCGCTGGTGATGATGCGTGCCGATATGGACGGCCTGCCGGTCGAGGAAAAATCCGGACTCGAAAATGCGTCGCGTGCGCAGCAGAAGGATCCGATCACCGGCAATACCGTGTTTACGATGCATGCCTGTGGCCATGACGTGCACATCACCAGCCTGGTCGGCACTGCGAGGCAGATGGCGGCTCGCAAAGACGAATGGGCCGGCACCCTGATGCTGGTCGTGCAGCCCGCCGAGGAGCGTGTGCTGGGTGCCCAGGCGATGCGTGATGACGATATCTGGGGCCGCTTCGGAACGCCGGACTACGCGCTCGCGTTTCATGTCTCATCGAGCGATGTCGCTGGCATCATCAACGTATCTGAAGGCAGCCCGTATGCTGGCGCGGATACTGTCGATATCATCATTCACGGTGTCGGCGCACACGGCGCATCGCCGCATCGCGGAAAGGACCCGATCGTACTGGGCAGCCAGATTGTACTGGCACTGCAGACACTGGTATCGCGCGAACTGTCACCGCGCGATCCGGGCGTTGTTACGGTCGGCTCATTCCATTCCGGGACCAAGCACAACATCATTTCAGATCGCGCGCACTTGCAGCTGACGGTGCGAAATACCAGTCTTGAGACACGGCAAATCCTGCTCGACGGTATCAAGCGCATCGCAGAGAATATGGGCCGGGTCGCCGGACTGCCGGACGATATGTTGCCGGAGGTCATTGTCTCGAACGAAAGTGTACCGCCGACGATCAACGATGCCGCTCTGGCACGACGATTGAAGCAGGCCTGGAGTGAATCGATGGGCGATGACGCCGTGGTCGATAATCCGCCCAAGGGTATGGGTGCTGAGGATTTCCCATTCTTCACGGTAAACCCGGATATAACGAGCGTTTACTGGGCCATCGGCGGCACGCCGCAGGAGGACTTTGATGCGGAAGCGGCCGGCGGCACGCCGGTGCCAAGCCACCACTCGCCGTTGTTCAAGATTTCGCCAGAGCCCGCAGTGACGGCCGGTGTCGAATCGACCGTGGTCGCTCTGATGGAGTTAATGGGCGAGACGCCGCCGTAGTAGGAGCGGCCCCTGGCCGCGATCCTCTATTGGTTCGGCCTGTAACGAACGGCCTGTAGGAGCGGCCCCTGGCCGCGATTCATTTGTTTCGCGGCCAGGGGCCGCTCCTACGGGGTCGCGGCCAGGGGCCGCTCCTACGGTTGTTCGTCGTCGACGTCGAAGTCGGCCAGTTCGTCGCCGCCGGCACTCTGCATCAAAACCTGTACTTTTTGTTCGGCCTCTTTGAGCGCAGCCTGGCATCCGCGCGTCAGCTTGATGCCCTGTTCAAACTTTTTCATCGCCTGCTCCAGCGGCAGGTCGCCGGACTCGAGCTCCTCAACGAGTGCTTCCAGGTCCGACAGGGACTTTTCGAGATTGATTTTCTTAGCGGATGCCATTTCATTGCCCGTATTGAGTGCGCCGTAAAGCTACAGACCACCTGTAGAAAGGTCAATGGGGCGCATTTGACAGTGCATAACACGGGCACTAAAGTTGGGCTTATTAGAATCGTTCTAATAGGTACTTTTCTCAGTTGAGAGGATTAGAAATGTCACTGAAAGACAGCAAAACAGAGCAGAACCTGAAAGACGCTTTCGCCGGCGAGTCGCAGGCCAACCGTCGCTACCTGTATTTCGCAGCAAAAGCCGATGTTGAAGGCTACAACGACGTCGCAGCCGTGTTTCGTTCCACCGCGGAAGGCGAGACCGGACATGCCCACGGGCACCTCGAGTACCTGGAAGAAGTCGGTGACCCGGCAACCGGCCTGCCGATCGGTCCGACCTCGGCCAATCTGGGTGCCGCAATCGCAGGCGAAACGCACGAGTACACTGACATGTACCCCGGCATGGCCAAGACGGCACGTGACGAGGGATTTGACGAGATCGCAGACTGGTTCGAGACACTCGCCAAAGCGGAGCGTTCGCATGCGAATCGCTTCCAGAAGGCACTCGACACACTTGACGACTAGTGCGATCAGGACCTGGTTGATTGTCCTCAGGTAATCGCGAAGGCAGTCTGGAGGCGCCAACACGGCACCCGCTCGACTGGCAGAACGACGACTTCTACGCTGAAGAACCTCTGTTCGAGGAGCTTGAGCGTGTCTTCGATATCTGCCACGGGTGCCGTCGTTGCTTCAATCTGTGCAATGCTTTTCCGACGCTGTTCGACGCGGTCGATGAGTCGGACACGATGGAAGTCGATGGCGTACCCAAAAAGGTCTATTGGGAGGTCGTCGACAATTGTTACCTGTGCGACATGTGCTATATGTCAAAGTGTCCGTATGTGCCGCCGCATGAGTGGAATGTCGACTTTCCGCACCTGATGCTGCGTGCCAAAGCGGCGCGCTTTAAGCAACAGGGCGCGCCGATGCGCGACAAAATCCTGTCAGCAACCGACAAGGTCGGCAATCTGGCCGGAATCCCGGTGGTCGTTGACGCCGTCAACGCGACGAATCGCAGCAAGCTCGGCCGCAAGCTGCTTGAGAGCACGCTTGGCGTACACCGCCATGCGCCGGTCCCGGAATACCATTCGAAAACCGCGCGCAAGCGGCTGGCGCGACTGCAGCAGGATGCCGACACCAACGCACAAGCGACTTCTGCGACACGCGGCAAGGTGGCGCTGTATGCGACCTGCTATGGCAACCGCAATCATCCGGCAATTAACGAAGACTTAGTGGCTGTATTCGAGCACAACGGCATCGTGCTGCGCCTGGTCGAAAAAGAAGCCTGTTGCGGCATGCCGAAACTCGAGCTCGGTGACCTGGAATCCGTTGCGAAGGCGAAGGAAGTCAATATTCCCGTGCTGGCGGCAATGGTCGATGCGGGATGGGATATCGTCACGCCGATTCCGTCCTGTACGTTGATGTTCAAGCAGGAGTTGCCGCTGATGTTTCCGGACGATGAGGACGTTGCCAAAGTTCGGGATGCGATGTACGACCCGTTTGAATACCTGATGCTGCGTCACAAGGACGGTGAGCTGAAAACCGATTTTGAAAAGTCGCTGGGCAAAGTGAGCTACCAGGTACCGTGCCATCTGCGCGTACAGAATATCGGCATGAAGACCCGGGACGTCCTGCAACTGGTGCCTGACACGACAGTCGAAGCTATTGAACGTTGCTCCGGGCACGACGGCACATATGCCGTGAAAAAAGAATTTCATGAAGTGTCGAAGAAAATCGCCAGACCGGTCATCAACAAACTGAAACGCAGCGAGGCGGAACACTTCGTCAGCGATTGCCCGATGGCGGCAGAGCAAATCGTTCAGGATATGGACGATTATGAACCCACTAACCCGATGAGCCTGCTGCGCAGTGCCTACGGAATCTGACATGCAAAAACTGACACGTGACGATCTTTTCAGCCTCGAGCAATACGCAGAGCACCGCAAGGAGTTTCGCAGCAAGGTTATTGCGCACAAACGCGACCGGCGGCTCGATCTGGGCACCAATGCGGCCCTGTATTTCGAGGACCGCCTGACCATGCAATACCAGGTGCAGGAAATGTTGCGCATCGAGCGTATCTTCGAAGCCGCGGGCATCAACGAGGAACTCGAGACCTACAACGCGCTGATTCCGGATGGCAGTAACTGGAAAGCGACTTTTATGATTGAGTTTCCGGATGAGGCCGAACGTCGCGAAATGCTGACGCAGCTGCGCGGAATCGAAGATCGCGTTTATGTCCAGGTCGTGGATTTCGATCGCGTCTATGCAATCGCTGACGAGGACCTCGAGCGCACGGATGCGGACAAGACATCGGCCGTTCATTTCCTGCGCTTCGAGCTCCCGCGCGAACAAGTCTCGGCATTGACGGCAGGCGCGACATTCGTCGCGGGAATCGATCATGACAACTATTCCGTCGAGATTAGTCCGGTTCCCGATAATGTTCGCGGGTCGCTGGTCCGCGACCTGGCCTGAATATTGCGGGTGCACGCCTAGCCTATTCGGGCTAAACTGCCGCCGGGCATTTTTCTGGTTTGGCATTGACACTAGATGAACAAACGATACGACGCTGCGGACATTGAAGTCCTTAGCGGGCTGGAGCCTGTTCGGCGACGGCCGGGCATGTACACGGATACGTCCAGGCCGAATCACCTGGCGCACGAAGTCATCGACAACAGTATCGATGAAGCCCTGGCCGGGCACTGTAAGAAGCTCGAGGTCACAATATTCAAAGACGGTTCGCTTGAAGTCACGGACGACGGGCGGGGCATGCCGGTCGACAAGCACCCGAAAGAAAAAATCCCTGGCGTCGAGCTGGTGCTAACCCGCCTGCACGCTGGCGGAAAATTTTCCAATAGCAATTATCAGTATTCCGGTGGTTTGCACGGCGTCGGCGTTTCAGTTGTGAATGCGCTGTCCAAAAATCTCGAGGTGTGGATTCGCCGCGGCGGCAAGGAATACAACATGAGTTTCGCCAACGGCAAGAAACGCGGCAAGCTCGATGTGGTTGGCAAAGTAGGCAAAGCCAATACCGGCACGACAATTCGCTTCTGGCCGGATGCGCAATATTTTGATTCGGTGAAGTTTTCTGTCAATCGACTGAAACATGCTTTGCGTGCGAAAGCGGTCTTGTGTCCGGGCATCACGGTGCGCCTGAAGGTTGAGAAACCGAAAGAAAAAATCGAATGGCATTATGAAGGCGGGCTCGAGGAATACCTGATCGAGGAAATCGGTGGCGCCGAAACGCTGCCGGCGGAGCCGTTTTCCGGCAATATGACCGGCAATACCGAAGCGGTGGACTGGGCGCTTGTCTGGACGACTGACGGCGGCGCCAGCGTTACGGAGAGTTACGTCAACCTGATCCCGACGCCGCAGGGCGGTACGCACGTTAACGGTTTGCGTACGGGCCTGACGAATGCGTTACGCGAATTTTGCGAGTTTCGTAACCTGTTGCCGCGTGGTGTGGCGCTTGCGCCGGAAGACGTCTGGGACGGACTGAATTTTGTCCTTAGTACGAAGCTGGAAGACCCGCAGTTTTCCGGGCAGACGAAGGAACGATTGTCATCGCGCGAGTCCGCCGCATTCGTTGCAGGACTGATCAAGGACAATTTCTCGGTCTGGTTGAACCAGCACCCGGAGACGGGAGATCAGATCTCGCAACTCGCGATCAACAAAGCACAGCGCCGCCTGAAAGCGGCGAAAAAAGTTGTACGCAAGAAAATCGTGTCCGGTCCGGCGCTGCCGGGCAAACTGGCGGACTGCCGTTCGCAGGAGCCGGAACTGTGTGAGCTGTTCCTGGTAGAGGGCGATTCGGCCGGCGGGTCCGCAAAACAGGCCCGCGACCGCAATACCCAGGCCATCATGCCGTTGCGCGGAAAAATCCTGAATACCTGGGAAGTTGAGACAGCCGAGATTCTCGCTTCGGCAGAAGTCCACGATATTTCTGTCGCGATCGGTGTTGACCCCGGCTCCGACGACATCAGCGGTTTGCGCTATCACAAGATTTGCATTCTCGCGGACGCCGACTCCGATGGATTGCATATTGCAACATTACTTTGCGCGTTGTTTCTACGGCATTTTCGCGAACTGGTACTTGCCGGTCATATCTACGTGGCGATGCCGCCGTTGTATCGCGTTGATGTCGGAAAAGAAGTGTATTACGCACTTGATGAGGGTGAGCGCAAGGGAATTCTTGACCGCATTGAGGCCGAAAAGAAAAAAGCGAAAGTTACAGTCACGCGCTTCAAGGGACTGGGCGAGATGGACCCCGAGCAATTGCGCGAAACGACAATGCACAGTGACACGCGGCGCCTGGTGCAGCTGACGATCGATGCGAAAGACAAAGCCGATCAGCTCATGGACATGATGCTGGCCAAGAAGCGCTCGAAAGACCGGCGCAACTGGCTTGAGACCAAGGGCAATCTTGCCGAGGTATGAGTAATATGCAAAACAGCCTGAACCTGGAAGGCGTCGAACGACAGGCTCTCAAGGACTACACGGAGCAGGCCTATCTTGACTATTCGATGTACGTCATTCTCGATCGTGCATTGCCGCAGATTGGCGATGGCCTGAAGCCTGTTCAGCGGCGCATCATCTACGCGATGAGCGAACTCGGTTTGTCCGCGAGCTCAAAACCGAAAAAATCTGCTCGCACGGTTGGCGACGTGATCGGCAAATTCCATCCACACGGTGACTCGGCCTGCTACGAGGCGATGGTGTTGATGGCGCAGGGCTTTTCATACCGTTACCCGATCGTCATCGGCCAGGGCAACTGGGGGTCGACCGACGATCCGAAGTCTTTCGCTGCAATGCGCTATACCGAGTCAAGGCTGGCGGGATACGCCAAGAGTCTGCTGCAGGAACTCGGCCAGGGCACCGTCGATTGGGTGCCGAATTTTGACGGTACATTGCGCGAACCTGTGGTCCTGCCGGCGCGCCTGCCCAACCTGCTGCTCAACGGCACAACAGGAATCGCCGTGGGCATGTCAACCGACGTGCCGCCGCATAATCTGAACGAAGTGGCCAGCGCACTGGTGCACTTGATCGACAACCCGAAAGCGACAGTTGCGCAATTGATGAAGCACATCAAGGGCCCTGATTTTCCGACCGGCGGCGAACTGGTATCGCCGGCGAGCGACATCAAGGAGATCTATACCAGCGGCAGTGGCACACTCCGCCTGCGAGCCTCGTACAAGCTCGAGGGCAGTGACATCGTTATCACGTCATTGCCGCACCAGATATCCGGCGCCAAGCTGCAGGAACAGATCGCCGCGCAAATGCGGGCGAAAAAACTGCCGCAGGTTGACGATCTGCGCGATGAGTCCGACCACGAAGAGCCCACGCGACTGGTCATCAGCAAGAAACGCGGCGTCGATGTCGAGCAACTGATGTCGCACCTGTTCTCGACGACATCACTCGAGCGCACTCTGCGGGTAAATATGAATGTTATTGCGCTGGACGGCCGGCCGCGCATGTTCAACCTCGTCGATATGCTGAAAGAGTGGCTCAAGTTTCGCAGGGAAACCGTCACGAACCGGCTCAAACACCGGCTGCAGATCGTCAACGACCGGCTGCACATTCTCGACGGCCTGCTGGTGGCTTACCTGAATATTGACGCGGTGATCAAGATTATCCGCGAGGAAGACAAGCCCAAGCCGGTGCTGATGAAGCGCTTCAAGCTGTCGGATATCCAGGCCGAAGCGATACTGAACCTGCGGTTGCGCAATCTCGCCAAACTGGAAGAGATGAAAATCAGGGGCGAGCAGGATGAGCTCAATGATGAGCGCGGTACGCTCGAAAAGATTCTTAACAGCGCTGCGCGCCTGAAGACCCTGATCAAGAAAGAAATTCTCGAAGATGCTGAGGCTTACGGCGACGAGCGGCGTACTCTGATCGTCGAACGTGAAGCGGCGCAGGCGCTGGATGAAACGCAGCTGGTCGCCAGCGAGCCAGTGACGGTCGTACTGTCGCAGGCCGGATACGCACGCGCTGCGAAGGGTCACGAAATCGACCCGACCAGCTTGAGTTATCGCTCCGGCGACGCGTATCTTGCATCGGCCCAGGGCCGCAGCAACCAACTGGCGATGTTTATCGACAGCACCGGGCGCGTGTACAGCGTACTTGCGGGCACATTGCCGTCGGCACGCGGGCAGGGCGAGCCTTTGTCCAGTCGCTTCAAGCCGCCTGACGGCGCGGCATTTTGCGGTGCGATGATCGGCGACAGTGAGCAACGCTATTTGCTTGCGAGTGACGCCGGTTACGGCTTTGTCGCGACGCTTACGGAACTCGTTTCGAGAAACAAGGCGGGCAAGTCGATTTTGCGCGTGCCGGCTGGCGGCCGTGCCATTGTGCCCGCACCTGTGCCGAGTGGCAGGGAATGCCTGATAGCCGCTGTGAGCTCGATCGGGCGATTGCTGGTTTTCGAGATGGACGATTTGCCGGAGCTTGCCAAGGGCAAGGGTAACAAGCTGATCAATATACCGTCGAAGAAATACAAGAGTGGCGAAGAAACCATGGTTGCCGCGACGGTAATTCCTGAGGACGGCGATTTGCAGGTGCATACTGGCACTCGCACGATGACTGTCAAGTGGAATGACCTGGATGACTACTATGGTGACCGCGCGCTACGCGGCAGCCTGTTGCCGAAAGGCTGGAGAAAAGTCGAACGGCTGCAGGGCGTCGAATAATTTCGACGCCCGTGCGCTGAGTGTGCTGACTAGCGTGCTTTACTGGATTGCGGCATTTCTACAGTGGCGTCATCTGCCGCTTCATTCACCGTAATTTCTTCGGTAACGCTGGTGTCATCCAGCGACGAGTCATCGTCGTTCTGTGCTGGCATCTCTGTGGTGATGTCGAGCTCAGTAACACTCGCCAGCGGCAGGGCAGCCGTTTCGTCGTTGTCGTCGGCGCCTGTTTCAATCTGTTGCGTCAATTCAGCCGCCGCACGAGCGATCTCTTTGTTAAGCGCCTGTGTCGCGGTTAGTTCGTCCTCGTAGTCCTGCTCGAGCACCTTGTAGTCAATTTCCTTATCGATCGTGTAGCCACCCGACATAATTGTCTCGTCCTCCGCTTCGACGACGACAGCTTGCAGGTCGCGTTTAGTAACTTCTTCGGGCTGCGGCATCTTGGTGGCATCGACGATAACAGACATGTCGTAATCGTCGTCCTCAGGCAGTACTTCCTCCATCAGGATGGACTGCTCACGCGCGTGCATTGGCGAGAGGATGTCGGTCTCTCCGGTGTCGGAAGCGACCGGCTCAAACGGTAATTCAATATCGACGTCCGAAGGCGCTGCGAATCCGAAGTCTTCAATGCTCGAATCCTCGTTAACCTCAAGACCGGTTCCAATGACGACATCGGCATCGAGCGCAAGATTCTCTTCCGTCGGCGATTCGTCAGTCAAATCGTAGTCGACGCCAACGGTTTCGAGATTTTCGGTATCCGACGTTTCCAGGTCCGTGCTGCGGCGGCGTGGAGCCGCATCGACAACCGGTGCCAGCGGCGCAGTGTCCGTCTCGCCGCGGAAGCGTCGGCCGAACATCAAAAGACCGATAATCAACGCGATGCCACTGCCAGCCAGCCAGAGAATCCAGGACGGCGTGGCCGTACCGTCGCTCGCGGCACTGCTGGTGCGAATGATTGCTGTCGGAACGTTTGGTGATGTCGAGTTCGTTGTCGGCCCGGCCAGCTGCGTATCAGGGATAACCGTGTTTTCGTTGGCGGCAACCGGTGCCACGAACGGGTTGTCGCTGACAACAACATCGCCAGGTAGCAGATCACCGCTCGTTTCCGTCAGTGGGGCAACTGCAGGCTCTGGTGTGGCCTCCGCAACGGCGGGCGTCTCAACAACGACGTCAGGAGTTGCCGTCACAGATGGAGTTGCTGTCGCAGACGATGCAGCGACTGGCTCGAAAACTTCGGCCGCAACAATCGCAGCGTTGCCGTCGAAGGACGGAATCGACAGGACACTGCCCGCTTTCAACTGATTCGGGTCATTGTTCATGAATGCATGTGGATTCGCTGCAAAAATCGCGTTGACGGCCGGCCACAAGCCGACGGGGCGATTCTGGATACGGGCGGCAATTGCCGACAAGGAGTCGCCGGGTTGCACGCGGTAATCCGCCGCGGGGCCGATATCTTTTCGGACCGCAGGCCGTGGTTGTGGCTGCCGGACAGCGGGCGTGACTGCGACCGGTTCCGCGGCAGGAGTTACCTGCTGCGTCGTCGCAACCGCCTCATAATTGGGCGTCGCGGGATCAATAAACAACATGTATTCGCGGCTCAGATTCGGCGAATACGGGCAATTGACAACAACGTGTGCCGAGACCATTGGCTCACGCATAGCGGATGTTCCGGACAGCATGATGACGCCGTTGGAGACACTCAGCGTAGCATTACCAACACCGGGCAGGCCGCTCGCAGATCCTGCTGGACGCAAGCTGACACAACTCTTCGAAATCTGTTCGTTGGGCGCCAATGCATACGCAATACTGGCTCTCAGGGGCTGCCCGAGACGAGACTGAACCGTGACATCGCCCAGTTCCAGTGCGGCAACTGGAAAAGCTGCAAGACTTCCACCTACAGCAACAATTGCCGGCAAGTTGCGGTGGCTGCGATTAAATTTCTTACTGATGTATTTCAATGCTGAATACTCCGCGTCATTCTTTGCCCAGACGTCACGATAAGAAGCAGGACGTTTCGAATAATCATTCTATGTTTCATTGGCTTGCAATCGCTAGCGTGTGGTTCCATGTTTCGGGTGTGACACAGGTCACACTTCGATTTGCCTTGCTGCGTAATTAATTGGCTGACGCAGCGGCTAATTGTGCGAGCGTGCTCGATGCGGCACTTTGTGCCTCCTGCAGGACAACTTCCGGTTCATGGACATAATGTCCCTGCATGAAATCGAGCCCGAGCTGGAACAACACGGCCATCGCATTGGCATTTTCAACGCGTTCTGCGACTGTCTTGATATTGCGCTCCTGCGCCGCTTTGACAATGTTGCTGACGGCACTCTGCATGCCGGCGTCGGTGGTCAGTGTGTGCATCAACTCACCGTCGATCTTGATGTAGTCCGGCTTCAGGATATCGAGTATCTGGAAGCGTTCCTGCTCGATACCATAGTGTTCGAGCGCGAAGCCGATGCCGAGTTTATGTGCGTGTTTGACCAGCGCCTGTGTTTGTTTGATGTGTTTGGCGGCGTCCTGCTCCGGTACCTGGATGACCAGGCGCGAACAATCGAAACCTTCGTCATCCAGTTTTTGCTGCATCCAGGACGCCGTCGAAGTATCTTTGATCGACTGTTTGGAAAGCCGTACAAATACTCGATCCGCGTCACCCTGTTCGCAGAATTTCATGGCTGACTGCAACATCCAGCGGTCGATGTTTTTCATCATGTTGTTTCGTTCAGCGGCTGGCAGGAATTCGGATGGCAGTACCGATTGGCCCTGATCATCGATCATGCGCACCAGCAGGTCGTACATTTTTATTGAATCGCTGCGCAAGCCGGCAATCGGCAGTTGTGCGAGGCGAAAGCGATCTTCCATCAGCGCGGCTTTCAGGTGCTTGACCCAGATTGCATCGAACTCACGTTGCTTCGTGTCCTGGTCAGCACTTTCATCAAGGAATGAGCAATTGCCGCCCGCCTTTTTGCCCAAGCGATGAGCATCGACAGTCGCAGCGATGAATTCCTCGAGGCTGCTGAATACTTCGTTGACGGCACAAGCGCCTACCGTGCAGGTCATTTGTGCGGAATTCTCTTCAACTTCAAACGTATGCTGTGCGACATGGTCGCAGAGTTGCTTGCCCCAGGCCTGCGCGTCGCGTGCAGATCCGCGTTCCAGCAAAACCATGATTGCCGTGCCTTCAAATCGCCCCGCGACATCTCTCGGGTGCAGACGTTTACGAATCTCTTCAGCCAGCTGCGCCAGCGTTTCCTCAGAATTCAGGATTCCCATTTTCTGCCGGACGGCGCCGAAGTCATCCGGTTTGATGTACACGAGACAGTGGGTACCTTGTGCGGGTTTGCGGCGTAATCTCTTGCTGATTCGCTCTATGAATTGTGCGCGGTGAAAAAATAATGTCGTCGGGTCGCGTTTGAGTGCGTCGTGGACCAGTTTGGTCGGCTCTTCGGCAATTTTCAGTTGCGGGGCGATACGAATTTGCACGCACGGTCCGTCGTCGAGATCAAGGCGCCGGAACTCGAGATGGATATCGGCTGTTTCGCCGGACGGTAATTGTGCTTTTACAATCAGTTTTTCGTCTTTTTGCCACTTGCGCTGCAAAGTGGCGACCAACGCACCTTTCAACGCCGCGTGACTCTCGGTATTGAAAGTGTCCATGACCGGCATGCCGAGCAACTCGTCTTTGTCCTTGGCGCCGAACTGTGTCAGCCAGGCATCATTGACTTCGGTGAATATTCCTTCCTGCACCAGTGCAATCGAACTGCTCGACGACTCCATGTGATCCTGCAGCTGGCGCTTGTACTCAGTTGCCGACTGCAGCGTCGAGTTGAGGGCACGTTCGACGCGTAACGCGCGCAGTTCGCGACTGACAACAGATTGCAGGCGGGTTTTCAGGGACATCGACACCAGGTCGCAGGCACCAGCCTGCATCGCTTTCTGGATACTCGCCTCGTCAGCGGATTCCTGCGCGGCGATTAATGGAACCTCCGGGTTATAGCGATCCTTGAGCTTGATGATCTGGCGAATGGAGTCCTTGAAGCGGTCGCAATTCAGGATCAGCAATTCGATGGTCTCGGCCGACATCATGTCGGCAAGTTTTGCGGACGTAGGAATCCAGTGACAGTGCGCTGCCAGGCCCGCATCGCGCAATGCGCGATTGATAGTTTCTACGTCGTCCTGATCTTCCGTCAGGACGGCTATTGAGATGCTTTGGCGCCCGTTCAAATCCTGATCCCTGGCAACGGCTGAGGTCCGTTGATATCCGTATTCTGTAACCCGTTAAGCAGTGTAGTCATAGCGGGCCCCCGAGTCGCGGTTCGGACGCCAAAACCGTGACCTGAATCAAGTTTCAGCCGCCCCGATGCGCGATGTGGGCCCAAAAATCAGCTGGCGAAGCGCGCCGACTCTAGTATCATGGCGCCTCGCCGCCACCCGGCAATTAAGGAAAAGAGCGATTTTTATGGCCAGTTACAGCACCAGCGAATTCAAGTCAGGACTCCGGATCATTATTGACGGCCATCCCTGCATTATCGTCGAGAACGAATTTGTAAAGCCGGGCAAGGGACAGGCGTTCAACCGAGTGCGCATCAAGAACCTGAAGACCGGCAAGACAGTCGACAAAACCTTCAAATCCGGTGAATCCGTTGAAGCCGCCGATGTGATGGACACGGACATGCAGTATCTCTATTCGGATGGCGAGTTCTGGCACTTCATGGTCCCGGAGACCTTCGAGCAGTACGCTGCCGATGCATCCGCTGTGGGTGATGCAAAAGACTGGATTACGGATGGCGACGTCTGCGGCGTAACCTTATGGAATGACGCACCGATCATCGTGCTGCCGCCGAATTTTGTCGAACTCGAGATCGTTGAGACCGATCCCGGCGTCAAAGGCGATACGGCCAGCGGCGGCGTGAAACCCGCGAAGCTGTCGACCGGTGCGGTGGTAAGAGTGCCGCTATTCGTTGATCAGAACGAAGTGATCAAGGTTGATACACGTTCCCGCGAATACGTTTCACGCGTCAAATAAAGCGTTTGTCCGCGGCGATTTTTTCGCAATAAGCCGCACACAGCAGCTCAATTCCCACCTGGTCATCTGCACTGAACCGGTCAGTGCTGGCACTGTCGATATCGAGTACGCCGACCAGCTCCGAATGCACGATCAAAGGCACCACAATTTCGGAACGTGAATCGGGATCGCAGGCGATGTGACCGTCGAAAGCGTCCACATCGGCCACCCGTTGCGTTTGCTGGCTGGCAGCGGCGGTACCGCAAACGCCGGAGCCGACAGCGAGTCGCACGCAAGCCGGTTTGCCCTGGAACGGTCCCAATACAAGTTCCTTGTTGCGCAGTACGTAAATGCCGAGCCAGTTGATGTCGTCAATCGCGTTGTAAATGAGTGCGACAAAATTGCTGGCATTTGCCAGCGGATCACTTTCGTCTGCGAGCAGGGCGCGAAGCTGCGCGGCAAGTCGTTTGTAGTCAGGATGGCTCATCGATACCCTCGAACGGAAATGCAATGACATTGCGTATATCGTCGGTGTTTTCATGGATCATTTGCAAACGCTCAAGACCCAATGCGACGCCGGCACACGGCGGTAGCCCGTGCTGCAATGCCGCCAGCAGGGCCTGATCCTGTGGGCGCTGCAAGTAGCCGCGCTGTCGCCGTTCGAGCTGATCATTCGCAAAGCGATCCGCCTGGATCGATGCATCGGTCAATTCGACATAGCCGTTGGCCAGTTCGAGGCCGCCGATAAACACTTCGAAGCGGTCGGCAACTTGCGAATCTTCCGGGCAAAGCCGTGCCAGCGCCGCCTGGCCGGCTGGGTAGTGTCGCAGGACGGTCGCTGCATCTCGCGGGAATGCGGGGGCTACGCGAGTCGCGAGCAGCAGGTCCAGCCAGTCGCTGCGGTTCTCGCCCAAGCTGGCGCGCAGCTCGCTGTCTGCCTGCGCGGCAGTCGCCAGTTCATCAATGCCGGCGGTTAGCGGATCGACGCCGACGGTATCCCGGAATGCCTCGCAATAGTCGCGGATGATGGCGGACCGGGAGTAGGCGGGTTCACCGAGCGCCGTGGCGATGACCCGCAATGTATCCTGAATGATATCGCCAAGACTGAAGTCGTGCCGATACCATTCCAGCAGCGTAAATTCCGGCTGATGCCGCGCACCTGCCTCACCATCCCTAAACACCCGGCAGATCGAATAGATGTCGGGGTAACCGGCTGCCAGCAGTCGCTTCATGCAAAACTCGGGCGATGTATGCAGGTACAGTGGCACACGGCTCAGCGTGCTGTGTGCTGCGATGCTTTCAATTTGCACATCGCTGACGGCGGTGACGCTCAGCGCCGGTGTATCAACCTCGAGTACGTCGTAGGTTGCAAAGTAGCCGCGCAGTCGCTGCAGAATATCAGCCCTGCGCCTGGCGACAGTAACACCGGAAGTGGGCCGCCAGGCTGTCATGCCGGTTGCTGCATGCATTGCCCGATTGCCTCACCCATGCGCAGCGTTGTGCCCGGCGCAAGGTCCGCACGCCACTCGACGCTGTCTTTTGGCAGCAACACAATGACCGTCGACCCCATGTTGAACCAGCCGAGCAAGTCGCCCTTCCTGACATCAGTCGACGTGTGAGCAAGATTCAGTGCTTCGACGACACCGTGCTTCCGCGGCCGAATCTCGCCGCTCCAGGGTGTCGAAATGCTCCCGACGTTCAGGGCACCAACGAACACCACGGCCGCTGGCCCCATTTCGGTACGAAACTGCAGGACGAGCCGTTCATTGCGGCGAAACAGTCCGGAAACGTTATTGACGGTAGCCTGGTTTACGCTGAACAGGTCGCCCGGTATGTAGCGGGCGGCAGTCAGTTCAGCCGAGAACGGTGCGTGTACGCGGTGATAGTTGTAGGGCGCGAGATAAATGCTTGCGAATTGCCCGTCGATGTACGCGTCTGCATCGTCAAGGTCGGTCGCCAACAGGTCGGTCAGCGAATAGTCGATGCCTTTCGCCTGGATCAGGCTATCGCCCCGAATCGCAGCAGCCACGCTGAGGGTGCCGTCGACGGGAGACACTACCGCAACAGCGTCATTGGCGACCGGCCGCGCGCCGTGCTTCAGTTCGCGAATGAAGAATTCATTGAAGGTCGCGAAATCGTCCGGGACAGTACCGTCGACCTCGTCGACATCGACATCGTACAGGGCGACGAAGCGCTCGATCAGGAAGTTCTTGAGTCGCGGGGTTCGAATTCGCGCGAGTCGCCATACGATGGCCGTCAGCCAGTGCTGTGGCACCAGGTATTGAAAAGCGATAAACAATCGGGCAAGCATCAATTGTCCCGCGGCGTGACAGGTGTCGTGATGCTCAATAACAATGCGTCGCCCTGGTAGAAATTCAGCGACACATTCCTGTCTCCGCTGGGCCGCATCAACATCAGGTGCAATCCGCCGCGCTCAAATTTTACTGAGGACTGCGGCGCGACAACCAGTTCGTCGACGGCGCGCATTCGGGCGATACCGTCGCTGATCTGTGTTTCGTGCATTTCCACCGCGCCGAATTCAGGGCTCGACACGCTGGAAATTCGGATTGCTGCATCGGAGTTATTGCGCAGCGTCAGATAGCCTGCCGTCATCATCTGGCCAGGCAACGCTTCGTTGATAACGACATCACTGGCTACGAGCGGCGGTTGCTTGCTGCAGGCGAACAGCGACAGGCCGACAACGATCAGCAACGCAGTGCTGTAGCGATGCGGCCTCACTGACTGGCCACGATGATGGGGAAGTCGTGCAGGTATTGCTCAGCTTTATGCGGTGCGCTGAACAATGCAGCGAAGCGGCCTTGCGGATCAACGACGATAACGACCGCGGAGTGATCGACATTGTAGTTTTCGCCGGTCGTCGCCGCTTTTTCAAAATAGATACCGAGGCCATCGGTCAACTTGCGTATTTCTTCAAGGTCACCGGTGACCCCGAGGTTGTCATCACCAAAGTATTCAACGTATCGCTTGAGCGCCTCAGGCGTATCGCGTTCCGGGTCGACACTGACCAGCACAATGCGCGGGATTGACTCGACGCCGGCATCGATGAGCGCTGTTTTCGACTTCGCGAGGGTTTGCAGCGTCGTCGGACAGATATCGGGGCAATGTGTAAAGCCGAAAAACACCAGGTCCCACTGACCGCGAAAGCTGTCGGCGGTGATCGGATTGCCGTGCTGATCCAGCAGTGAGAAGTCCGGCAGCGGGTCCGGTTGCGGGATCATCAGTGCAGCGATTGGCGTGCGCGGTTCGGCGGGTTTGGTGGCAATGAAGATGCCGACCGCGAGCGAGCTGCCAAGCAGCAGCGCAATGAGAAATTGTTTCAAACGCATTTTAAAAATGGATTACCAGTGAGCGGGCAGACAATTCTAGCAGCCTGTTGCGGCAGATGGCCTGCGAGCGTGATAAATTCGCGCTCGCTGATGAATGTTGCAGATCACATCCGGGACGTTGCCGCACGCTTTGAAAAGGCGCAGCTGAGCTATGGGCACGGCACCGACAATGCTGTGGACGAAGCGGCCTGGCTGGTATTTGCCATCGTTGGTCTGGCGCATGACGATGCTCCCGCCGCGTACGAGCGGGAAGTGCAGGCAGAGCATGCGGCAAAAATCGACGCGCTTGCAGATGCCAGGATCAATGACCGCGTACCGCTCGCCTATTTGCTCAAGCAGGCCTGGTTTGCGGGACTGGAGTACTACGTGGATGAGCGTGTGCTGGTGCCACGCAGCCCGGTTGCGGAGCTCGTGCTGCAGCGTTTTTCACCCTGGCTGGACGAGGCAGATGTGCGTTATGCACTGGATCTGGGTACCGGGAGCGCCTGTATCGCGATTGCAATCGCGCACGCCTTTCCCCGGGCAACAGTCGACGCAGTGGATATTTCCCCCGATGCGCTCGCCGTTGCCGCAATAAATATCGACCGGCACGGACTTAAGGATCGTGTGCAGGCGATTCAATCGGACTTTTTTGCATCGCTGCCGACGAAGCGTTACGACCTGATCGTCAGCAATCCGCCGTATGTCGATCAACGTGACATGCGCAGTATGCCCGATGAGTTTCACCATGAACCGGTACTCGGACTCGAAGCGGGAAGCGACGGCCTTGAGTGTGTGCACACGATTTTGCAAGATGCCTCGCGATTCCTGACAGACAATGGAATACTCGTCTGCGAGGTGGGAAACAGCCAGCCCGCGCTGGAGGCCGCGTACCCGATGCTTGACTTTGTCTGGCTCGAGTTCGCGCATGGCGGCGCGGGTGTTTTCCTGTTACGAAAACAAGATCTGGACGGGCTATAGCAGTGTCAGGCAATACATTTGGTCGTATTTTTACCGTAACCACATTCGGCGAGAGCCATGGCGTTGCGCTGGGCTGTGTGGTCGACGGTTGTCCACCGGGCATGGCGCTGACCGAAGCGGATATCCAGCACGACCTGGATCGGCGCCGACCCGGCCGCAATCGGCATACGACGCAGCGCAATGAACCGGACCAGGTCAGGATCCTGTCAGGCGTGTTCGAAGGCAAGACGACCGGAACGCCGATCGGGTTGCTGGTCGAGAACAAGGACCAGCGCTCGAAGGACTACGGCGATATCAAAGACAAATTCCGGCCGGGACACGCGGACTACACCTACCAGCAAAAATACGGCATCCGCGACTATCGCGGCGGTGGCCGTTCGTCGGCGCGTGAAACAACGATGCGGGTGGCGGCTGGCGCGATCGCGAGGAAGTACTTGCGCGAACGTCTCGGTATCAACGTACAGGGCTACCTGTCGCAACTCGGTCCGATTGAACTGGCAGCAAAGGATTTGTCCACGACGGATGACAACGCATTCTTTTGTGCCGAGCCGGCACGCATCGCAGAGCTCGATCAATTCATGGACGAGCTGCGCGAGCAGGGTGATTCGATCGGTGCAAAAATCAGTGTTCTGGCGAACAACGTTCCGCCGGGCCTCGGTGAACCCGTGTTCGACAAGCTCGAGGCCGATATCGCGCACGGGCTGATGAGCATCAATGCGGTGAAAGGCGTCGAGCTGGGCGCCGGATTCGCGGCCATTACCCAGCGCGGCAGTGAACATCGTGACGAGATTTCCGCTGCTGGCTTCAGCAAAAATGACGCAGGTGGCACGCTGGGCGGAATTTCATCCGGGCAGGATATTCTCGCCAGTATTGCTCTAAAACCGACGTCGAGTGTGTCGGTGCCCGGCAAAACCATTGACAAGTCCGGTGCGAATACCGAAATCGTGACCCAGGGACGGCATGATCCGTGCGTGGGCTTGCGTGCGACGCCGATCGCAGAAGCGATGGTCGCGCTGGTTATCATGGATCATTATTTGCGCAATCGCGCCCAGAATGCCGACGTGCAGTCGGAAACACCCCAGGTCAGAGGATGACAGATCGAATGGATATTGCAGTTGTCGGTGCGACCGGCGTCGTGGGCGAAGCCCTTCTTGATATTCTTCACAAGCGCAAGTTTCCCGCTGCGAATGTGCATGCGCTCGCCAGTGAGCGATCCGCCGGAACGCAGCTCGCATTCGGCAATGGCCACCTGAATGTCGAAAACCTGGCGGAATTCGACTTTTCAGACGTTTCGATCGCGCTGTTTTCGGCGGGCGGCTCCGTGTCAGCCGAGTACGCGCCGAAGGCCGCCGCCGCCGGCTGTGTGGTCATCGACAATACCTCGCATTTTCGATACGACGACGACATTCCACTGGTGGTGCCGGAGGTCAATCCGGATGCCATCGCCGAGTACACGAATCGCGGCATTATCGCGAACCCGAACTGTTCGACGATCCAGATGCTGGTCGCCCTGAAACCCATCCACGATGCCGTTGGTATCGAACGAATCAATGTATGTACCTACCAGGCCGTATCGGGTGCCGGGCGCAGTGCAGTTGAGGAACTGGTGCGGCAGACTTCGCTGCTGCTCAATGGGCGGCCGCTCGAAATTGACGGAGACGCCAAGCAGATCGCATTCAATGCCGTGCCACATATTGACGTTTTCCAGGACAATCGATACACCAAGGAAGAAATGAAAATGGTGTGGGAAACGCGCAAAATTCTGGGCGACGACAGTATCCTTGTGAACCCGACCGCGGTGCGAATTCCGGTATTTTTCGGGCACTCAGAGGCGATACACATCGAGACTCGAGACAAGATTACCGCTATAGATGCCAGCGAGTTGTTGGCCCGGGCGCCGGGTGTGCAGGTGCTGGACGGCGTCGAAATGGGCCAATATCCGACCGCTGTGACGGAAAGTTCGGGCGAGGACCCGGTTTTCGTCGGACGGATACGCGAAGATATCTCGCACGAACGCGGATTGAACCTCTGGGTAGTGGCCGACAACATACGTAAGGGCGCGGCTCTAAATAGCGTCCAAATTGCTGAAATATTGGCAAAAAACTATCTATAAGCTATAGTTCGCAGGCAATGAACGGCCCCGTAGTCAAGGTCACCAACGGGGTGTTTTTGGGTTTGGAGAAATACATTATGTCGCGACGATTGATTCGTCTCCCGCTGCTGTTAGTCCTTCTGCTTTCGAGCGAAGTCTGGGCCGTCGGCCTTGGTGACATCACCCTGGATTCAGCGCTGAATGAGCCGTTACGGGCTGAAATCGCCTTGTTATCGGCGAGCCCGGACGAATTGGCCGACCTGACTGTAGCACTGGCGTCTTCGGAAACCTTTGATCGGTATGGCATCGATCGACCCTTTTATTTACAGGGCATACAGTTCAACGTCGTCAATGGCGGCGCTGCCGGCAGTGTCGTTCAGATCCGCTCCCGATCACCGATCACCGAACCGTTTCTGACGTTCCTGGTCGAAGCGACCTGGGCCAGCGGCCGTTTGTTGCGCGAATACACCGTGTTGCTGGATCCGCCCACCTACGCGCCGCCGCAAGTCCAACAGGCACCTGCTGTAACCGCTCCGGTTCGATCCACACCCAGTGACAGCGGACGGATCGACCGCCAGCCGCCGGCCGCCAGCACACCGGCTGCCCAGCCGACTCAACCGGCATCGCGGCCGGCGTCGGGTTCAAGAGCACCGGCGAGCAGTGAGCCGAAACCGATGCCGCATCCGGACGATGCGCCGTACGCCACCAATAACGGCAACGAAATCGTGGTCGAGCGTGGCGACACGCTGTGGGGCGTAGCTGCTCGCATGCGGCCCGACAATCGCCTGACCATGAACCAGACCATGCTCGCTATTTACCAGGCCAATCCTGGTGCTTTTGCGGGCAATATCAATGCATTGAAGGCGGGCGCGCGGATACGGGTGCCCAGTGCGGACGAAATATTCCAGATCAGTCGTGGCGACGCGCTGAGCGAGGTGCAGCGCCAGCACAGCGCGTGGAGTGGCGGCAGCTACACGGCCCCTGAGGATACACGGCAGCCGAGCCTGACGCTGGTTCCGCCGGACGATGAACCCGTCGGCAGCGATTACGACGACACGTCGAGTTACGAGCCGCTAAGCCGCGAAGACCAGATCGAAAATCGCATCAACGAGCTCGAGAGTGCGGACATTCCGGAGCAGCAGTCGCTGCTTGAGGTCCGCGACAACGAGCTGGCAAACCTGCGCCAGGAACTGGCTGAAATTCGCGGTGAAGTTTACGTGCCACCGGTCGATGAAGCCGCCGACGTCGTCGATGAAATGGCTGACGAAGCGGTTGACGACGAAGTGCTGATGTACGACCCGGAGGCCGACATCGACGATGTCATGGCCGATGACAGTGCTGATGATACGGCTGAAGCCGACGCAGCCGGGGACGAGGAAGCGGTTGACGAAGCGGCTGACGAGACGGCGGCGGCAAGCGATGTGATTCGGACCTCGCGAGCGGACGAACCGGGCCTTGTCGATCAGGCTATCGAATTCCTGACCGGATTCTGGGGCATCATTGTTGGCGCGCTGGTGCTGGTGATCGGTGGATTGATCTGGTTCATGCGCCGTGGCAGCGATGACGCCGACGATGGCTACAAGCCGTGGGAACGGCTCGATTCTGACGACGACGAGATCGACGACACAGCGGCCACGATGTCGGCGACAGAATCGCTCGAAGCGCCGACGCCTGAAGAGGCATTCGTCGTCGTTGAGCAGGACTCCGGCGTGCACCAGACCCTGGATGACACGGTCGAGGCCCAGGCTGCAGAGCTCGATACCGGCGCCGCCGAAGGCTCGGGGTCTTTTGGCTCGCTCGAAGACACGTTTAGCAGCGAGACGGCTGTCAACCTGGATCAAACGGACCCGATCGCAGAAGCCGATTTCCACATGGCGTACGGCTTGTACGACCAGGCGGCGGACCTGATTAACGGGGCGCTCGAGTCGGATCCGAGCGACAAATCCCTGATGTCCAAGCTCTGCGAAATTTATTTCGTCTGGGGCAACCGCGACGCATTCGTCGACGCGGCGACGCGCCTGAAGGCATCGGTGGGCGACGGCGACAGTGCCGAATGGGACAAGATTGTCATTATGGGGCAGCAGATTGCGGCCGACCACGACATGTTCGCGGGTGCGGGCGTCGCGGGTGCCACCAAGGCTGTCGATCTGTCTTTCGAAGAGGGCGGCGACGCGACCGGCGCGCTGGACATGGATTTCGGCGAGGGCGACAGCAGTGCGTCGGATGTCATTGATCTGGGCGACGGCGACGCGGACAGCGATGCTGTGGATTTCGGCTTCGGCGAAGACGGCGACCTCGACGCAACGGCCGAGACACCCACTATTGAATCGCCGCTGGACGAGGCAACGGCAGAAATGCCGGCTGTGGATTCGCCGACCGTTGAGTCACCGACTATCGAGGAGCAATTTGAAGGCTTCGATGGCGGTACGTCCGAACTGCCGTCGCTCGACGAGTCACTCGGGCAGGCGATTGCCGATAGCGGGCAGGACGCCGATGCAACGGCGGAAATCAACCTGGACGAGCTGGATCTTGGCGGTAGCGAGCTGGAAGAGACTGAAGTGTCGGGCTTCGACGACCTGGATATTACCGGCACCAACGAGTCACTGTCCGATACAGGCCTCAATGAAGCGCTGACCGACCTTGGAGCTGAGACCGGCCGTAATCCGGAAGTCGACCCGAATGCAACCGGCATACAGGAGGCGTTCGATCCGAGTTCTACCGGGCTGGTTGAGGGCCTCGACTTGTCTGACCTCGAAGATTCGGCAGTGCGCCTGGCACCGGATGAGACCGGCCAGAATCCGATGGTAACGGCAGAAGAAGATATCGACGACAACCTGCTCGATGCGACCGGTCACACGCAGATTCTGAGCGACGATATGGCGGTTGAAACTGCAGCAGGACTGGATGACCAGATCAGCGATGCAGATGCGACGATGCTGGCCCCCGGCCTTGGTGGCGAAGAGCCGGAGACGATGCTGGCGCCGCTCGATGACGACGACGATTTCGATTTCGCGAAGACTGAGGCGCTGCCTGCCGAAGCCTTTGGCGGAGATTCCGACCTCGAGGCGACGGCTGAAACACCGGCCATCGCGGAAACGGATGTGGATCTCGACCTCGACGACCTGACGGCCGCACTGCAAGTCAGTGAGGTTGGCGACACCGTCGAGCAACCGCGCGACGATGCGACCGTTGAGCAGCCACGGCCGACGATGCAGGACGATACGGCCGAAGTCCCGACGATGTCGCTCGGACCGGAAGACATAAGTGGTGACCTGCACGAAGCTCGAACCATGACAGAAGTCGGCACCAAGCTGGACCTGGCGCGCGCTTATGTCGATATGGGCGACCCTGCCGGCGCACGCAGCATTCTTGAGGAAGTGCTGGACGAAGGCGACAATGAGCAGAAACAGCAGGCGCAACAACTGCTGGATTCACTGCCGGGCTAAGCACTCCGCGGGCAGGCACAATGCGCATTGCGCTGGGTATTGAGTACGACGGTACCGCGTACAACGGCTGGCAGCGGCAAAACACCGGTCTCGGCGTGCAGCAGCGAGTCGAAGAGGCGTTGCGGAGCGTTGCCAACCATCCTGTCGAAGTCACTTGTGCAGGCCGCACCGATACCGGCGTGCACGCGATCGGCCAGGTTGTGCACTTTGACACCTGCAGCGCGCGTGACAACCGTGGCTGGTTGCTGGGCGCGAACAGCAATTTACCCGACGACATCAGCGTTCGCTGGGCACGGCAGGTCGATGAAGAATTCCATGCCCGATTTTCAGCAACTGCGCGCCACTATCGCTATCGAATCCTGAATCGGCTTGAACGTTCAGCGATTCACCGACATTGGGCGTGGTGGATTTATCAGCCGCTCGACGCACAACGGATGCATGACGCCGCGCAGCAGCTCATGGGTGAGCACGATTTTTCCGCGTTCCGGGCCGCGGGTTGCCGCGCCAATACCCCGAACCGGGAGATAACGAATGTCGCGGTGACACGTGATCGCGACTGGTTGACGCTGACGGTCACCGCCAACGCGTTTCTGCAGCACATGGTACGCAATATCACCGGGTCGCTGGTTAAGGTGGGTGTGGGGGAAGCGCCACCGGAATGGATTGCTGAAGTGCTGGCGAGCCGGGACCGAAAGCGCGGCGGGATCGCCGCGCCGCCGCACGGACTCACCTTGACCTCGGTTGACTACCCGCAGGAATGCGGCATACCGTCGCCGCCCGAATACTAGCTGTACCCCCACTATACGGATATCATGTCGATATGAGCTGGTTCGAAAAATTAATGCCGTCGCGCATCAGTACCGAAAGCCGCACCAAGTCGGTTCCGGAAGGTGTGTGGATCAAATGTGCCCGATGCGATGCACAGTTGTACCGCAATGAACTGGAGCGAAATCTTCAGGTCTGCCCGAAGTGCGATCATCATATGCGTATCGGCGCTCGCAAACGGATCAAATTTTTTCTTGACCCGGAGGGCCAGACCGAGCTGTCAGCAAAGCTCGAGCCGCAGGACCCGTTAAAGTTTCGCGATAGCAAGCGCTACCGTGATCGCCTGGTTGCGGCACAAAAAAAGACCAGTGAGAAAGATGCGTTGATCAGCGTAACCGGAACGCTGATGGGCCGCCCGGTCGTTGTCTGCGCTTTCGAGTTTGCGTTTATGGGTGGCTCGATGGGGTCGGTCGTCGGCGAGCGATTTGCGCGTGGCGCAAATCACGCCGCTGAAAACAACATGCCGCTGATCTGTTTTTCGGCCAGCGGCGGTGCGCGCATGCAGGAAGCTTTATTTTCGTTGCTGCAAATGGCGAAGACCTCTGCTGCACTGGCCAATCTCGGCAGCAAAGGCGTGCCGTATGTGTCTGTCCTGACAGACCCGACGACGGGCGGTGTCTCGGCAAGCCTGGCCATGCTTGGCGACGTCAATATTGCCGAACCGGGGGCATTGATCGGTTTTGCCGGGCCGCGCGTCATCGAACAGACTGTCCGCGAGCATCTGCCGGAAGGCTTTCAGCGCAGCGAGTTTCTGCTCGATCACGGGGCGATCGACATGATTGTCGATCGCCGCCAGATGCGCGACGAGATTGCCGACCTGCTGGCGAAGTTCGAGGGCCGCCCAAGCCCGGTTGCTGCACAGCAGTAAATCTCGTGTTGTCAAAATCTGCGCCGCTGTCCGACTGGCTGGCCTGGCTCGAGACCCTGTCGCCGGTGGAAATCGATCTCGGCCTCGAGCGCGTGCGGAAAGTCAAAGAACAGCTCGACCTGGTAATGCCGGAGCACCTGCTGCTGGTCGCCGGGACCAATGGCAAGGGGTCCAGTGTTCTTATGTGCGACGCGATCCTGCGAGCAGGCGGCGCCACGGTCGGGGCCTACACGTCGCCACACATCTGCAAGTACAACGAACGCATTGTCGTGAATGGCGAGCCGGTTGACGATGCGTGCATTACGGCCGCATTTGCGACAGTCGATGCTGCGCGAGGCGATGTACGCCTGACGTACTTCGAATTCGGCACGCTGGCTGCGGCGGTGATTTTTGCAGACGCCGGCGTTGCTGTCTGGATTCTCGAAATTGGCCTTGGCGGCAGGCTCGATGCCTGCAACGTATTTGAGCCAACAGCATCATTGATCACCAATGTTTCGCTGGATCATTGCGACTGGCTGGGCGACAACGTCGAAGCGATTGCCCGCGAAAAAGCGGGTGTCATGCGCGCCGGACGGTCTACCGTATTCGGCGCCCTGCAGGTACCAGCGGCCATTCGTGACAATGCCGGGTCTGCCGGCGCAGACTTGCTGTGCGCGGGCGTCGATTTCTCTTTTGACGTCGCGGATGACAATCGGTGGTCCTGGCGATCCGGGGTCGCACACTACGGCGCGCTGGCGTTGCCGGGACTGCCAGGCAGGTTTCAGGTTGCAAACGCCGCGGCGGTGTTGATGCTGTTGCATGTCGCAGGACTGGCCGATGCAATCGACTCCAGCCTGTTAAACCGGGTCCTGCCCGGACTCGATCTGGCGGGGCGCATGCAAACGCGTTATTCCCTCGGGCGGCACTGGCTGTTTGATGTCGCGCACAACCCCGCCGCCGCAACGGAGTTGGCTGCAAACCTTGCCGATAGCGCAACGAGCGCATCCACTGCCGGGATCGTCGGCTTGCTGGTCGACAAGGATGCGGAGGGCGTGCTCGAACCGCTGCTGGCGTTCGTCGATCGCTGGGTCGCAATTACGGCGGCCAGCAACAGGGCAATGCCAGCAGCGGAGTTGGGGCGACAGCTGGCCAACCTCGGACAACAACCGGTCCTTATTGCAAACTCGGTTCCGGATGCGGTTGAATTTGCACGACGACAGACATCAGAAAGTGACAGAATACTTGTGACCGGGTCATTTTTTACCGTGGCGCCGGTCATTGAATGCCTGGATGCAGCTGGCGAATCTCAAGATGATGGATAGAGCATTGAAAGAACGAATAATTGGCGCGGTAGTGCTGGTGACTTTTGTGGTGCTGGTAGTGCCCATTTTCCTGGACGGACCGCCGCAAGAAGGTGAGGTGATCAGCGAACGCGTCCTGTTGCCGGGGCAGGAAGGGCAGGATACCAAGACAGTGGTTCTGGACCGGGAGCGATCGGAACCGATTCCGGTTGCCAGTGGTGCCCAGAACACCAGTAAGGCGCCGGCCGATATTGTTCCGAAGGCGTCAGAGCTCGCAGCGCAACAGCCGGCGGATACCGGTAGTGACGTGCCGGCAGTCGCGAATCAGCCAGCGACGGCGGAGTCGACGCCCGAGCCGTCAGAGCCGAAGCCGGAGCCGAAAATTGAGGTGCGCCCGACACCGCCGCCGGCGGCGTCGACAACCGGGATGTGGGCGGTGCAACTGGGCAGTTTTTCCAACAAGGAAAATGCCGAAAAACTGGCAGCTGACCTTCGCAAACAGGCGTATGCCGCGTTTCTGAGCCAGTTGCAAACCGAAAACGGCCAGCTGCACAGGGTACGCATTGGCCCGCAAAAAGACCGGGAGGCAGCGGAACTGATGGCGGCGAGGTTGGCGAAAGTGGGCCATAAGGGACAAGTGGTACCGCATCCCTGATGATCTGCTAGAATCCGTTTCCATTCTTGCCCGTGCCGAGACAAGACGACATCTTCGATGCCGATCATCGACATAATAATTGTTATCGCGCTGACTGTTTCCGTCATCGTCGGGTTCGTGCGTGGCTTCATTAAGGAGTCCATTTCGATCGCCACCCTGGTGATCGCGATCTGGGCGGCGCTGTTTTTTGGGCCGTCCGTCGGCGACATTTCGGACTCCTGGCTGAGCTCCGAAGAACTACAAATGTGGTTTGGCCGAATCCTGGTGTTCGGTGTTGTGCTGGCCGTTGGCGGCTTGTTGGGGTGGGGAATCTCCAAGCTGGTGCGGATGTCGGTGCTAAGCGGGCTGGACCGCTTGTTTGGGTCCCTGTTCGGTGTGGTTCGGGGCATCCTGCTGACCGCTTTATTTGTCATTGGCGGGCAGTTTGCAGGGTTTGATAATGACAGGTGGTGGCTCGATTCCCGTCTGCTACCGCACTTTGAAGTGGTGGCGGACTGGATCAAGGTAATGGCGCCAAAAGGCTACGAGATAATCGTACCGGATGATGTTGCCAAGGAAATGCCGGCCCAGGTGCCGGATGGAATATAGAGACAAACTATGTGTGGCGTAGTCGGAATTGTAAACTCGGAACCGGTTAATCAGGATCTTTACAACGCGCTGACCGTAATGCAGCACCGCGGTCAGGATGCTGCAGGCATTGTGACCTGGAGTGACGAGCACGGTCTTAAAATGCGCAAGAGCAATGGCCTGGTTCGCGACGTGTTCCGCAACAGGCACATGGTGAGCCTGCAGGGCAATGTCGGTATCGGACACGTTCGCTACCCAACGGCCGGCGGCTCGAAATCATCGGAAGCGCAGCCGTTCTATGTCAATTCTCCGTACGGGATCTGCGTGGCGCACAATGGCAATCTCACCAACTACGATGAACTGGCCGAGCTGCTGATTCGCGAGGACCGGCGCCATCTGAGTACCAATTCGGATTCCGAGGTACTCCTGAATGTTTTTGCTCATGAATTACAAACACGCGTTAATGGACGGCTGACTAAACAAAATGTCTTTGATGCAGTCGACGCCTTGCATCGCCGTTGCAAGGGTGGCTATGCCGTTGTCGCAATGATTATTGGCTTCGGTGTGGTGGCGTTTCGAGATCCGCACGGCATTCGTCCGCTGGTACTCGGCGAGCGCGACGGGCAGGGCAGGAAGTCCTACATAGTGGCTTCGGAGAGCGTTGCGCTTGATGTGCTGCAATACTCGCGTCTGCGCGATGTCGAGCCGGGAGAATGCATTGTCATCGAGAACGACGGTTCGCTGAACAGCTGCTCTTACAGCGGTGAAATTCGACGTACACCCTGCATTTTTGAGTATGTCTATTTTGCACGGCCCGACTCTATTCTTGACAACCTGTCGGTGTACAAGGCGCGCTTGCGTATGGGCGAAGAGCTCGCCGGTAAAATTGTCCGTGAATTTCCGGACCACGATATTGACGTTGTCATACCAATTCCCGATACCAGCCGAACGTCGGCATTGCAGGTGGCCTACCACCTCGGGGTGAAGTATCGCGAAGGCTTCATAAAGAATCGCTACATCGGCCGCACCTTCATCATGCCGGGACAAGCGGAACGGCAAAAATCTGTGCGTCGCAAGCTGAACGCCATCGATCTCGAATTCCGCAACAAAAACGTACTGCTGGTCGATGATTCGATCGTGCGTGGCACAACGTCGAAACAGATCATCAAGTTTGCGCGAGAGGCGGGCGCCAACAAGGTCTACTTCGCGTCCGCCGCACCGCCGGTGCGGTATCCGAACGTCTACGGTATCGACATGCCGGCTGCGTCGGAATTAATCGCGAACGGTCGTTCTGACGATGAGATCGAAGCGCTGATCGGCGCCGATCGACTCATATACCAGGACCTGCACGGACTGATTCGCTCAGTCCGCCACGGTAATTCCGATATCACTGAGTTTGATACCTCGTGCTTCTCGGGCGAATATGTCACCGGTGATGTAACGGATGAGTACCTGCATGAGCTTGAATTGCGTCGCAACGATGCCGCGAAGTCAAAGCGGCAGGCAAAGCGCGATCGTGAGTCGAACGTCGTCGCGTTGTAGTTTTCCTCGCATTCGAGTTACGGGCCTGAGCCCGGTGATCAAATGAGCATCAAGTTCATGATTATCGATGAGCAGGCGGAATTTCGCAGCCTGCTTATGCATCACGTGACGACGCACTGGCCCGATGCGACGATAACCGCCTACGATCCTACCGCGGCCGGCCATTTGCCCGATGAATTCGGTGGCGCCGGCAATGACATTATCCTGCTTGGCAGCAAGCACGGAGACGATCGCGACGGGGTTGAAGTGTTGCAGCGCTTCCTGAAGCGCAAGCGATTTCCGCCGGTGATCTATTTCGGTACCGAAGAGGACGAAAAGGAAGCGGCCGACATGCGACCGGCAGCGCAGTTCATGCGTGACCGAATTTCGCACAATTCGCTGATCGTAAGCCTGAGCGACGTACTGTCGGCGAACGAAAAGCTGGCATCGACAGGCGCACTGTTTGTCGGCGATTCCCGGGTCGGCATTCATCCGCTGATCAAGGGCTATCGCTTCATTCGCAAATTGGGCTCGACCGAGCACTCGGGCGTGTACCTGGCCGAGCGTGAAAAAACACATTTGCAGGTCGTGCTTAAAGTATTGCGGCAAATGCCGGAACACGCCGACAGTATTGGTGCCTTCGACCGCTTCCTGCAGGAATACGAGACCATCGCCGGACTGGATCACCCCAATATCGTCAAGATCTACGATCTTGGCGTGAGTGACGATCACGCGCACATCGCGATGGAATACCTGGACGGCGGTGATCTGCGGAACCAGATTGATCGCGGTATTCCACACAAGACCGCTGTCAATTACTTGCGGCAGATTGCCAGCGGGCTGACCGCCGTGCACGAAAGACACATACTCCACCGTGACCTGAAGCCCGGCAATATCATGTTGCGCCAGGACGGCTCCATCGCGCTGATCGACTTCGGCCTGGCGAAGCAGGCCAAACTCGAGAGCGCAATTACCGACAAGGGTGAAATATTCGGTACGCCGTATTATATGAGTCCCGAACAGGGTCACGGTGTCAGGGTCGATGAGCGCAGCGATATTTACAGCCTT
Source organism: uncultured Woeseiaceae bacterium (assembly GCA_963976215.1). Classification (GTDB taxonomy): domain Bacteria; phylum Pseudomonadota; class Gammaproteobacteria; order Steroidobacterales; family Woeseiaceae; genus UBA1847. Next base: position 62,344 of record CAXBJV010000022.1, read on the forward strand.
GGTGTCATATTCTTCGAGATGCTGACACGGCAAAAACCGTTTGTCGCCGATTCGGCGATGGGAATCATCTATAAACACGCGCAGTCACCGGTGCCGCTGCTGCCGCCGCGTTTGTCGCGCTACCAGGTCTTGATCAACCTGATGCTGGCGAAGCTGCCGGAAGACCGCTTACAAGCGGTCGCGGAGATTGAAGAATGGCTGTAAGTGCGACGGTGCCGCCCAACATTGATAATTTCCTGTTGTGTCCGACGCCGGAATCCTGGTTGACGGCGGCGGAGCAACGCCTGCCCGAAATGCTGCTCGATCATGCGAATTGTGAGCTTAAGGCGGCCTCGACTGCCCTGGGTTTCCTGTATCGCTACCCGGAGCGTTCGCAACTGGCGCAACGCATGTCGCGACTGGCGCGCGAGGAGTTACGTCATTTCGAACAGGTTCGCTCGATCATGGATGACATGGGGGTGCCGTTCGAACGACTTTCAGCGTCTCGGTACGCGGGGCAATTGCGCAATGCGGTTAGAGACGACGAGCCGCACAAACTTCTGGACCTGTTACTGATCGGGGCCTTGATCGAGGCACGTTCCTGCGAGCGATTTGCCCGGGTGTCGCCACGGCTGCCGGAAAAGCTGGGACGTTTCTACGCAGGTCTGCTCGCGTCCGAGGCGCGGCATTTTGAGCATTACATAGCTTTTGCTCGTTCCGAATGCGGTGTGTCACCGGAAGTGATCGACGCGCGATTGCTGCAGCTTAA
>CAXBJV010000023.1:0-63035 GCA_963976215.1 uncultured Woeseiaceae bacterium
CGCATAAGCCTGAACAATACCACCGCCGCATTGGCAGAGACTGTGACGCCTTCGCAAATTTACCGAGATTCGCCCCGCCTGACTATAGAGCGTTAGAATTGTGCCCTATGCAAATAGACAGGTCCCAACAATGATCAAGTACCTCCTGCCCGCAATATTTCTAGCCTTCTGCCTGCAGCCGGCAACTGCCGAAGAACCTTCGGTCCCGGCATTCCGCATTGCGATTGAGGTAACGGTGCCGGACGAAGACCTCCGGAAGCGTGTCGAGATGTACTTGCGAAATGAGTTGCGCGGCCTTGGCGACGTCGAGATCACTGACACCAACCCGGACTTCAAGCTGTTTGCGATGGTGACGGAAATTAAGACCGGTGGCGGCGGACATATCGCTTATGTACTCGGAACCACAATCACCAGTTTTTTTCCTGACGGTTACGTCGACTCGATCATCAGTTCTCGACTTCGCAATATCGAGGAAGTTGCTCAAAAACTGAACGCGCTTGCCGTTTACGAAAACCAGTTCATTTCAGTCGCGGGCGCGACAGAAGCCGATCTGATAAAAACCGTGTCCAATTCTGTTGCAAATATTGATGCTCATATACTGCAAGCGCGGAGAATAAACGAGTAGGCCTGATATCAAGTATCTAAATTGATGCCTGCCGCTTCGAGGTAGCGGCCAAGCGGTTGTAGATGTTCCTCGAATTGCTTCCAGCGCCCGACGGAGCGTGCGTGAATCTTCTCGCGGATCTGCACGGTACTGGCCGTATTGCTTGCACTCTTGTTGTTCTGAAAGTCGAGGCACTCCGGCTCGAAATCGACACCAGTTCTCTCCAGTAAATTGCGTGTCGTAGACTCCTGGTTCGTGACCAGCGACTCGTAGTCAATCTCAATCAGGTGATCACCCAGAGTCTCTTTCCAGTGATCATGCAATTTGCGGTACGCGACGTAGTACGGTCCGAGTTCATCCAGCGAATAGGCATAGCGAAAAAATGACTGCTTGTACATCGCGAAACAGGTGTCCATTGGGTTTCGATTGAGGTGCACGATGTGCGCTTCTGGAAATGCCTTTGCAATGAAGCCGAGATAGAGAAAATTCTCCGGAAATTTTTCAACGAACATCGGCTTGTCGCCAAACTTGTATGCGATAGCCTCGCGATACGAGCGCGCGACCCGACCGACATCCTTTTTCGACGCCTCGGCGATCATCGCCGGGTTCATCGTTTCGCTGGTTCGCAGACCGCTTAACTCGCGGACCGCTGACTGAATGAAATAGCTCTCGCCTACGCTCTCGATCTGTGAATGGCTGGACAGTATCCGCTCGGTCAAGGTTGTACCGGTGCGCGGCAAACCGACCACAAAGATCGGCACCTTGTCCGGTTCGCGCGCATCGACAGTACCCGCTTCGAGCCATTCGGCGGTGCATACTTCGATGACCCTGTCGATTAGCTGTAAATCGTCCTCTACCTTGTAAGGCGACACGGATGTCGCCGCGTCACCGGCCTTCTTGTAATAGTGGAACGCTTCGTCCCAATGCTGCAGGTCTTCGAGTTCCTTGCCCAGAGCGTAGTAGGCATAGATATTTTTTTCAGGATGCGAATCTCCGTCCGCAAGAAGTGCTTTCACTTCATCGATGTGCGACGAATCGGTTGCCGTTGCCAGCCGGGAAAGCTCGTAGTGATAGCGTTGATGACCGGGTGCATCACGCAGCAATTGGCGATAGAGAGTGATCGCTTGATCGATCTTGCCGACAAACACGGAACAGGCGGCAAAATTTGCTTGCAGGGTCTGTATGCCCGGCTGCAGCTGAATGGCAAGCTCGAGCAACGGCCAGCCGCGTTGTGGCAGTCCGGCATCGGTATACACCGTTGCTGCCATGTCCAGGTAGCGCGGACTATTGCGTAACCGGGACTCGTATTTCTCGACCAGCGCGACAGCGCTGCCGCAGCTGTTCGTTTGCATGTACGTTCGGGCAAGCTCGATTGCAGCATCGTAGCGGGCATCGTCAAGATCAAGCGCGCGCTTAAACGCCTTGCTGGCCTGCTGCCGCCGGTTAGCTGCATTCTCTGCCAGGCCAAGCAGGAAGTACCCTTCCGCACTGTCGCGACGCCGGTTGAGAATATCGCGGGCAAAGGTTTTTACCTGTGGCCAGTTTCTTTGCTGTACAGCCGCCCGCGCAGCGTGGCTCATTTGTTCAACGTTCATTCTCACGATTCGATATTTACTCCAGCATTCTCAAGAAGCTTCCTGAGCGGCTGCAGTTCCGATTCGTAGTTTTTCCATCGATTTACGCTGCGCGTATGAATTTTTTCGCGCACCTGCGCGAAGCTTGCCGTGGCGGTCGCCGTTTTCGACTTTTCGAAATTCAGACAGGCATCCTCGAAGTCAAGATCCAGCTTATCGAGCAACTTCCGTGTCTGCTTTTCCTGGTCACTTACCAGTGACTCGTACTCCAGCTCGATCAGCCGGTCACCGAGCAGCTCCTGCCAGTGCTTTAGCAAGCGCATGTACGCCGGGTAAAATTTGCCGAGCCCTTCTTGGGTATAGGAGAACTTGTACGCCCACGTGAACAGCTGCTTGTACATGGCGAAGCAACTGTCCATGGCATTGCGTTTGACGTGAACGATTTTTGCCTGCGGAAACGCCTTGGCGATAAAGCCGAGGTACAAGATATTGAACGGTAGCTTGTCGACAAAACGCGGCTCTTCGCCCAGGCGATAGCTCAGCATATTCATGTAACCGTCGCCGATTCGCTGAATATCCAGCTTGGCGCATTCACCAATCATCTCGGGTGTGATTTTCTCTGCACTTTGTATACCGCTTTCCCTGCGAATCGTCATCTGCATGAATTGCGTTTCGCCGACGCTTTCCACCGCGGAATGACTGGAAATAATGCGGTCCGTGAGCGTCGTACCAGTGCGCGGCAAGCCGACCACAAAAATCGGCTGCTTCGATGCGACTGTCGTGCCCGCCACAACGGCGCCGTCGGATAACCAGTCGGCGTCACAAACTTCGATTATTTTGTCGATAAGCCGTATATCGCTGTTAATGTCGTAGTTCGCGACACTACTGATGGCGTCTCCGGCCATCTCAAAATACCGGAACGCGTCGGGCCATTGCTGCAAATCCTCGAGTTCCTTACCAATCGCATAGTACAAAAATACATTCTGGTCAGGCGGCAGGTGCATCTTCTGCAGCACCGCCTTCATCTGTTCGATGTGGCTCGTATCGGTGGCCTTTTCAAGCAATGCCAGCTTGTAATGGTATTGTTGATGAGTCGGGTATTTTTCCAGCAAGCGCAAATAGATTTCCCGTGCTTCGCTGATCTTGCCGAGCACCACGCAGCAGGTTGCAAGGTTCGACTGGATTCGATCGATGCCCGGCTGCAATGCATCCGCCTTCTGGAACAGCGGCCATGCGGCTTCTGTCATGCCCACCTGCGAGTACACGGTGCCCGCCATGTTCAGATACATCGGGCTGTTGACCAGCTTGTCTTCAAACTTCCGCACGACAGCCGCAGCTTCGCCATTGCGACGCTGGATAGAATACTGGTTGGCGAGTTCGATGGCGGCATCGTAGCGGCTATCGTCAAGCTCCAGCACCTTAAGGAATATCTCGATGGCCTGCTCGTTGCGGTTCGCTGCTTTTTCGACGAGCCCCTGCAGGAAGTATCCTTCCGGACTGCTCTTGTCCTTGTTGAGAATTTCACCCGCACAGGCCGCCAGTGAATTCCAGTCTTTGCGTGACGCCGCGTGCCGCCCGGCAGCACTCACCTGTTGCAAATAGTTGTCCATAGACCACTCCCCTCGGAACTTGGACCACCTCGGCTGGCGCGAGGTTCAAATCCAGCATAAGAAAAGGGCCGCAAATGCGGCCCCTTCCTGCTCGTACTAGCGCTACAGACTAGTCAAATGTCTGCGACAGTCGTACGAAGTAGCCCCGACCAAAGACACGATAGGTGTTCGGGTCGGTTGTTGCGTTAAAGCCTGGATCGATGTACGGCGGAGCTTCGTCGGTCAGGTTTGTGAAACCTGCAGAGAGCTTGGTCGTACCCAGGGTATCGAACGAGTAGTCGAATACCAGGTCGTGGTACAGGATCGAATCGATCGGCTGCGTGTACGTCACGAAAGTAGCCGGAGCATCGATGGCGCTGATGTACTCGGCCAGGTAACCGATCGACAGGTCACCCCTGTTGAAGTGCAGCGAGAAGTTCGCCTTGTCTTCAGCGTAGGTTCCGCCGTCTTCCGCCGTCGTGTTGGTATGCGTACCGGTCAGGTCCTGCTCCGCCGCACCCGGACGCGCCACTTTGCTGCGTTCCAGCAAGTGAGCCCAGAGCAGTGCCGCTTCGAAGTTACCAAAGTCGGTATCGAACGCGTAGCGTACCTCGAGATCAACACCTTCACCCGATTGCGTTGACAAGTTGACGTTGGCGTCAATGATGTCACGAATCGTGTAATCAGCGTCTGCGCGGCGTGTAATCAGTGCACACGATGCTGCAACTTGCTGCACATAGCACTGATCCAGCGTGAACTGCACACCGTACGAACTGATCGAATCGACCAGATCGATCTTCCAGTAGTCGAGCGTTACCGAAAGGTCACTGTCACCAATTTCTGGTGTGAACACGACACCAGCGGTGTAGGTATCGGCCGTTTCCGGTTGCAGGTTCCTGTTACCACCGATCAGCGATTTCGTTTGCGTGTCAGTACGATTCGCGACTTGCGCGCAGCCCGGAGCGATATTGGTACCATCGCCGCCGTAGCCCTGCTGGAAGTCCTCCGGATCGCAAGGATCAGCATACGTCGGAGCGCTGTCACCGAGGCCGTCAAACAGCTCTTCGATGGTCGGAGCACGGAACGCCGTGCCGGCCGTTGCACGCAACTTGACCGAATCGATCGCCTGGAACTCAATACCCAGCTGCCAGGTTGTATCACCACCGAACAGGTTGTAGTCATCGTAACGAGCACCCGCGGTAATGCCGAGCGACTGCGTGCCGTTGTCGAAGAACGGTGCATAGACCTCACCGAAGTAGGACATCGAGTACAACGAACCGTCTGTACCCAGACCCGTGCCGCCGGTGACAAGACCGAGTGCCTTGCCGGAGTCCGGCGTGTACTTGAAATCGTCATGACGATAGTCGACACCAACTGCCCAGCCGAGCTCACCGCCCTGCAACTCCATTCCAGTACCGGTCAATGCGCCACCCCAGATTTCCTGTTCGCGCACACGGGTGTCAACCAGTTCGACCGCAACGTAGTTGAGCATCTGCTGCGATACGGTGCCTTCACCGCCAAAGAAATTGAGCGGCACACAACCTGCGATCAATGTGCTTGGATCGGACAGGTCTGTATAGCATTCCGGTGTGCCGTCACCATCCAGATCAGCAGACGGGCCCATCGCGTTCTGCAGGCGAACACCCGAGAACTGGCCGAGGTCGTTACCGATGATGTCGCGCTTACCGGTGTTGTAGTACACGTCCCAGTCCATGTCATTGATCGTACCGTTGAAGCCGAATGTGGCCTGGTACTGAGTGACATCCTGTGTGTAGTGACGCGGCGTTTCGGTCATGCGACGACGAACGTTGGTCAATGGTTCGTACGGTAAATTTGCTCCAGGATTGGCCGCGTTGTATGCATCGACCGCCTGCACGAGGTAGAAGTTCTGCTCCGACAGGCCGGTGTAGGCTGTGCCATTGAACGAGCCCTGGTAGGCCGGATCGATGTTGGAGTCGTACGGCAGCGGTGCCAGTTCCTGTTCCGACGTGCGGTTGTTTGCACGGAACGATGCGGTGAACTGAATGCCGTTACCGATATCCACATTACCTTCGCCAAAGTAGTTCAGGCGCTGATACGGCGTCTGCATGTAGTTGACCGGCGCATAGTTATACGTGCGGTTGTCATGCGGCGCCATCACGGCACCCGGAGACGGTATCAGGAACAGTCCGTTCGACAGGAAGTTCAGACGCGATTCCGGAATTCGAGAAGAGCCGAAGAAGGTACACAGGTTCGACGGATCCACTTCACAACCGATGTCGGTCGGGTAGTAGATGTAGTACGAGCCCTGCAGGAATGCCCACGGCGTGTCACTCTGGAAAGCTTCTTCCTGATCAATGTATTCCGCACCGAAGACAAAGTTGCCACGATCGCCGGATGCGCCGGCAATAAATGAAATGGCATTCTGTGCGCCGTTGTCGGTATCGAACCATGCCGAATTTTGCACGTCGATATTGACACCTTCAAAGTCCTTGCGCGTGATGATGTTTACCACACCAGCAACCGCGTCGGCACCGTACACAGCGGAGGCACCGTCTTTCAGGATTTCAACACGCTCGATCATGATTGACGGAATCGTCGTGTAATCGCCGCCATCAACGGAACGCTTGCCGTTAATCAGCGTGACTGTACGATCAACACCCATACCGCGGAGGTCGATCTGCACAATACCTTCAGTGTTGTTACCGTTGTTTGTCGTAGTGCCGAGTGGTGTACCGGACATCGACGGCATGCGCTGAATCAGGTTGCCGACATCGGTAATGCCCGCAGCCAGGATGTCCTCGCGGTCAAGTACCGTTACCGGACTTGCACTCTCGAGGTCAGCACGCTTGATGCGCGATCCCGTCGTGATGATTTCTTCCAAAGGCTGTTGGCTTGCAGCGTCAGCGCCTTGTGCAAATGCACTCGGTGCAACGCCAGCAGCCAATGCACCTGCGCCTATTCCCAGGCCCAGGCGAATCGCCTTCTGTAAGTTACGATTGGATAACATTGATGCTCCCCTTATGTGTGAAAGGATTTAGCACTCTTTACCGTGGAATGGACCCCATCGGCTCGAGCGCATGGCGCAATCTGAACAAAGGGAGAAAGTGTTGTGAATATGACGCAATAAGAGTTACGCGGAAGTTTTGCAACAGCGTTTTTTATACGCTGTGTTTATGCTGTGTTCGCTACGACGGTATTGCGCTTGCAGACAAAAGTAGTGGATTTGTAACGTGGTAAAAATGTATCGGCGTTATTTGCTCGACGCAGTTTCACAACGAGTTGTTTGGCGGCAACAATAATTTGCGCAAACTATTGTTGCCGCCGTTCGTACTAGATCGCCTGCTTGTTAAAAGCTGACTCGAGGTGCATACGCAGAGCTGCCGTACCGGTTTTGCGTTGCCTTTGTCGTGGACTGATAACAATCACGTCACGACCACTGGATTCCGTGTCCGGCATCAGGTCGACCAGTCGCCCGGCTCTCAGGTATGGCTCGCAGAGATACTGTGGCAGGCGGCAAATCCCCAGCCCGGCCAGTGTCGCTTCGCGGGCTTCGAGCAGGCTGGATACAACGTATTTGGCTCTGACCGTGACCGTAGTGACTTTGCCGCTTTGCTCGAAACGCCACGAGTGTCGTTCGTTGTCGCTGCTTTCGAGAATGCAGTCATGTGCCTCCAGGTCGAAGGGTGATGCAACCGGGTCGTGGCTCGACACGTAGTCCACACTTGCGAATATCGACTGCCTTACATATGCAATGGTGTTGGTCCAGCCGCCCGCAATTTTCAGTGGCGCCAGCGTTATCCCCAGATCGACGCTCTCTATCGCTTCCTCGGTCCATACCGTAACCGGGCGGCGCTCAATGCTTATACCGCTGTTTTTGGACTCAAACTCGCTGAGCTGCGGTTCGAGGTAACGGTCAATAATGTCAGGGGGCGCACCAATAACCAACGGTGAAGCATTGGCAATGATTGAGCCTATCGTCGCCAGCGACTGTGCATTCTGTGCCGACTCAAGCAACTGCTCACATTGCTCCAGACAACGCCGCCCTGCTTCGGTCACCGCAATATGTTTAGGCGAACGATCCAGGAGTTTCACCCCCAGTGTTTTCTCCAGCGCTCCGAGTCGGCGACTGATCGTCGTTCTTTCCATGCCTAAATCGGCGGCACAGCGCGATATTCCTCCTGTCTGAACAATCTTCGCAAATAATGCCAAGTCGGCTACCTGCCTGAGTTCCCCTTGCATCTTAATAACCCCCGGTAATTAACGCCAAGCGACAGCGTTGCTTAAGAATTTTTGCATCAATAACTAAGACGCCTGAAAGCCGAAAATGGTTGTTACGTAATGTGCGTTAGTAAATTATTCTGCGCGCAATTCGTGCGGAGTTTTTGCATCGTTCAAAAGTTTCATCTGAATGTAAAAGAATGTGCAAAAAAGTGAACCATGCGAAGAACTTAGTGGTCACATGCACTACAGGTGCATCAATGCACGGGGGGACTGTGGGCACAAGAAAAAAGAACAATGATCTTGACCGTTACGACGTCGCTATTCTTTCAGCACTCGCAACCAATACTCGGCTGACGACGGTTGAGCTCGCCAGCATGGTGCATTTGTCACGTACCGCTGTGTCGCGCCGCATCGCTGCATTGAAAAGGGCCGGAGTCCTGAACGACGACGCCGAAGTCCTCAACTACCAGTCACTCGGGTTTAGTGTTCGCGCGCTGGTCGAAGTGAATGCACCAAACCATACGGCGGAACCGCTGCGCAAAAAGCTGTTGGTCCAGCCCGAGGTATTGGCCGTGTCGATTATTGCCGGTGACGGGCTCATGTGCCTTGACGTCATTGCGATCGACATGGACCACCTCCACAGCTTCGTCAATTCCCTGCAGCGCAGCGGCGATACCGCAACAAAAATCGTTTTTGCCGAGAACAAATCGGAACTCACTCTTATAGAGCGCATTCGATTGCTCAATGAACAGGTGGGATCGAGCCTCGTAAGAGTATAGGCATCGCTGTTATCCTCGCGGTATGACCCGTGCCGACGTAGTGATTATTGGCGGAGGCGCCGCAGGCCTCATGTGCGCCCTGACCGCAGCAGGTCGCGGCCGGACGGTTTGGGTCCTTGAGGGTTCCAACAAGATTGGCAAAAAGATCCTGATGTCCGGTGGCGGGCGCTGTAATTTCACCAATCTGCATACCGATGCGTCGCATTTTCGCAGCAGCAACCCGCATTTTTGCAAGTCGGCACTCGATCGCTACACGCAGTGGGACTTTATCGCTTTGATCGAAAAGCACGGCATCCCTTATCACGAGAAAACGCTCGGCCAGCTTTTCTGCGACAAATCTTCCAAAGACGTGGTTGCGTTGCTACTGCGAGAGTGCGAACAGGCTGGCGTGCGCATTCTCACCCATAGTTCGGACATTCAGGTTTCGTCAAACGAGGCATTTGAGATTCATTGCAATCATGGCGACTTCACCGCCGACTCACTCGTCATTGCAACAGGCGGCTTAAGCATTCCGAAAATGGGAGCGTCGGATTTCGGCTACCGGCTGGCACAGCAGTTCGGAATACCGGTACTCGAAACGCGGGCCGGATTGGTGCCGTTTACGATGACCGGCGCACTGCATGAGTTATGCGCCAGGTTGTCAGGGGTCAGCTGCCGCGTGACCGTTTCGGCAGATGACACCGCGTTTACCGAGAACATGTTGTTTACGCATCGCGGCCTCAGCGGCCCGGCCATGTTGCGGATTTCCAGCTATTGGAGCCCGGGCAGCACACTTGCCATCAACCTGCTGCCGGATATCGATGCAGTCGAATTGCTGCAACAGGCAAAGACGCGACGTCCGAAGACCTTGCTGCGCAGCCTGCTCGCCAAACATCTGCCGAAAGCGCTGGTACTCGAACTGCAGGCATTGTTCTGGGTGCAATATGCCGAGACGCCGGTGGTTGAGATCCGCGACCAGGCGCTTGGCCAAATCGCCGAAAAACTTGCCTGCTGGTCTGTCAAGCCGGCAGCCACGGAGGGTTATCGAACAGCCGAGGTCACGCTCGGCGGTGTCGACACCGATCATCTCTCATCGAAAACCATGGAGTGCCGCAATCACCCCGGGCTCTATTTTATCGGCGAAGTCGTCGACGTCACCGGGCACCTGGGCGGCTTCAATTTTCAGTGGGCCTGGGCGTCCGGCCACGCAGCCGGGCTGGTCGCCTAGAATTCCTGCTAACCTTTCGACGCATTGATGCATCAAAGCATCGATGGTGGCAGTTATGGGTATCGGCGCAGCGCCGACGCAAGCGGATTTTCACGAAGCAATCTCGACACGCTCGGATCGCTGGTATTCCGCGTGCCTCAAAATTACGCGCAACCCGGATATGGCGGCTGACGCGGTACAGGACGCACTATTGAATGCCTGGAACAAGCGTCACCAGTTCGAGAAGACCGCGCGCCTGGACACCTGGATCCACAGCATTGCCATCAATGCCGCGCTGAACCAGATACGCAAGAGCAAGCCCGGCGTATTCCAGCCGCTCGAAACCGATATCGAGACCGAGGCCGAAGAACCGCGTCGCGTACTTGAAGACTACGAGCTTGAAGACCACCTCGCTGCGTCGCTCGCGCGACTATCCGATGTCGAGCGAGTCTGTTTCGTGTTGAAGCATCTCGAACAATGGCGTGTGAAGGAAATTTGCGAAGAACTCAGCCTGAATGAAGGCCGCGTTAAGCAGGCCGTGTTTCGGGCTGTGAAAAAACTACGAATCAGCATGCAAGCCATGCAGGACGGACGATCATGACAGACGACATCGACGATCTCGTCGCCAGCCATCGCGACAATGTGCACGAGGCACCGGCGCACCTCAAGCAACAGTGGCATGCCGCTATCGATAGCGCAGCCGCACTCGAGCGGGGCCGCGAATCTGCTCGCACCGCGAGCTGGCGACCCGGAGCGTTATTCTGGGGCATGGCCGTGACGGCCGCCCTGGCGGTCGGTATTGCAATTGGAGTGTTTGTACCGGATGCCGGTCACGATACAACTGTGCCGAGTGTGGTCGCCCAATCTGACGAACCGGCGGTGGTTCCGGCAGCGTTCACTCGCGGCCTGCAATATCACTTCCGCGACAGTCGCCAGCAACTTGCCGAGCTGGATGTCGACTCTGATCGCACGATGATGATATTGCAGCTCATTGAGCAAAACCGGCTGTATGAAAATGCGGCAAACAAGAACAATGCACCTGACCTGGCACGCGTTCTGCGTGCATTTGAAACCGTCTTACTGGAACTGGCAGCAACGGATATTGCACCGGAAGACGCCGAAGCACTGCGCGCCAAACTGTCATTTGAGTTGAACGTGATGCTAACGAAGTTGGCAACGGAATCATCAGATAAGTCACACACTACGTGACACAGGAACTGAACATGAAAACTCTGGCGAGAATTATTTTTATTACGACAATCCTGGGCTTTGCCGCAAACAGTGCGGCACAGGACGATAATGAAGAACTCAAGATCGCGGCAGTCGAGGCACTGATCACCGCGCCACCGGACCGGGCACTACCACTGGTCAACAAAGTCCTGCAAGGAGACAACAGTACCGAACTGAAAGAACGTGCGTTGTTTATCCTCAGCCAGATCGATCGCGAGGAAGCGCGCGAAACGCTGCTGCGCTTTGCCCGGGAGTCGTCCGGCGAACTGCAGGAGGAAGCGATCCGTATGATCGGCATCGGTGGCAACCGGGACTCGCTGGCAACGCTTATGTCGATTTATGAATCGGGCGACAGCGAAGCGCGTGAAGCGGTGATCGAAGCGTTCATGATCGCGGGTGACAGTAAAGCCTTACTCGAGATCGCACTGGTGGCGGCAGGCGATGACTACGATGAGGCCGTCGACATGCTCGGTGCCATGGGTGCACGCGATGAGCTGCGTCAACTGCGTGAAAAGAACGGCGTGTCGGAAGCATTGATTGATGCCTACGCAATATCAGGCGACCTGGCCGAGCTTCGGACGATGGCGATGGATGCGAGCGACCCGGATCTGCAAGCGCAGGCCATCGAAGCGATGGGCATTGTTGGCGGCAGCGAAGTCAATGCAAGCCTGGTGCAAATTTTTCGCGACGCAAAGTCGGATGATATTCGCGAGGCAGCGCTTGAAGGCATGATGATCTCCGGATATGACGAAGGCGTACTCGAACTGTATCGCTCGACCGACGACAAGAAACTGAAGAAGAAACTCCTCGAGCAGCTGGTCATCATGGACAGCGACGAGGTCTGGAACATTATTGATTCAGCGCTTGACGGTGGCCTGTAATGTCCCGGGCTTATCGTTTTCTGGCCAGCGCCTTGCTGTGCGCCTGGGCAGGCAGCGTGCCTGCGGCGGTCATCTCGACGAGCAACAACGGCTGGCACACTTGGCGCATCGACGAAGCCAGCGCACGCACTGAAATGTGCTGCTATTCCATTCGCAATGGTAGCGTGAATCGAAGCGGCTGCGACCTGGACGGACGCGGACTCTCGATTTCGGATCACGGGGATTGCAGCGCCGGACCCGGCCAGCCACAAATATACGTACGTATAAAGAATGGCATACCCGTCGACATTCGGGCATTGAGCTCGACCTGCCCGGTGTCGAGCGAAGCAAAGATCGCGGACCTTGGCAGCTTCACGGCTGACGAGAATCTCGACTGGTTTCGCGGTGTCATAGAAAACCGGGGCCTCAAGCAGCACTCGCGTGAGCAGGCCTTGCTGGCACTGGTCATGTCGGAATCGAATGCCGCCTTCGAATACCTGGATCGCCTGCTGACGGCTCGATAATCCTGCGATAGCCGGTATAGTCTTGGGGATGACTCGGCTACTGACGACATTTTTCGTCGCTGCATTGCTCGCCGCCTGTGCCACGCCGCAGGCACCGCCTCTGCACATTTCCCTGCTCGGCAGCAACGACGTTCACGGCGAGCTCCTGGTAAAGGAAGACCGCGGTGGGCTCATCACGTGGTCAGGCTACGTCAATGCGGTCAGGCAGGCTCGCCAGCTCGACGGTGGCGCAGTGTTGCTGCTTGATGCCGGCGATATGTGGCAGGGCACCCTCGAATCGAATTTGCTGGAAGGCGAGCCGGTTGTTGCCGCTTACAATGCACTGCAATACACGGCCGCAGCAATTGGCAATCATGAATTTGATTTCGGGCCGCTGGGCCCGTCGCCAATTCCGGAAACACCGGCTGACGATCCGCGTGGCGCATTGAAGCAACGCGCCAAAGAAGCAGAGTTCCCTTTCCTCGCAGCCAACCTGATTGACGATACCACCGGTAAGCCGGTTGACTGGGAGAACGTCTACCCGTCAATTATTGTCGACATTGAAAATGTGAAGGTCGGCATCATTGGCGTCATGACGCACAATGCACTGGTCGCTACGATTGCCGCCAATTCCGTGGGATTGCATGTCGCGCCGCTGGCCGAGGCGATTGAGCGAGAAGCACGTGCCGCCCGACATGCAGGCGCCTCCATAATTGTTGTTGCAGCGCATGCCGGTGGCGATTGCTCGAACTTCGACAATCCGCATGACCTGTCGTCCTGCCAAACACGTCACGAAATTTTCCGCGTTGCCGAAGCGCTTCCCAAAGGACTGGTCGATCACATTTTTGCCGGACACGTCCATCAGGGCATGGCACACATCGTCAACGGCATATCGATTACCTCAAGTTACTCGAGAACGCAGGCCTTCAGTCGTGTTGACCTGGTCGTTGACAGAAATTCCGGGCGTATACTCGACCGTGCAATCTACCCACCGACCCGGCTCGAACCGGCAAACACCTACGAGGGAATAGCACTTGTCCCCGATGCACAGGTTGCGGCGATCGCAGAACAGGCGCGGGAATATGCGGCCGCAATCAAAGAGCGGAAAGTCGGTATTACTCTGCTGACACCGTTTGAACTTACGGCCGACCCCGAGTCTTCGCTTGGCAACCTGTATACCGACGCATTGCTGGATGCGACCGACGCCGATATTTCCATACACACGATCAACAGCAGTATCCGTGCCAACTTGCCGGCAGGCGAGTTGACATTTGGCCGTGTTTACGAGATGTCGCCATTCGGCAATACGCTGGTCATTATCGAGCTCAGCGGCGCCGAACTGCGGCAGGTTATTTCGGAGCAGGCGCATCGCGGCAGCCGACGCATCGGATTTTCCGGTATGCGCGTACGCATTGCTTGCCACGACAAGCCCATGCAGGTTGAGATGCATCGCGACAATGGCCAGGTCATTCAGTACGCTGACCGCATCCGTGTGGCGGCAGCCAACTACCTCGCGACGGGCGGCGACCGGGTGTTTGCGTCCGTGATGCCGGAGGGCGGATTTGCCACGCCACCGGATGCCCCGCTGATTCGCGACATCATTATGAGTTCCTTAAAGAAGCGCGGTGGCGAAATCCGAGCCGCCGATTTTGCAAGCGGCGGGCAGCGGCGCTGGACTCTTCCTCCGAATCTTGAGCGTAACTGCCGCCTGCGTTCGTCTGATTAGTGTTGTCCCATTGCAACATTGCCATCTGGGAAATCTCGACTAAGCTGAATTAATAGCAGTGGAAACTTTTTGCCATTGCTGACGTTATTCGAATTTCAGCATTTATTGATCGATAGTTGTGCAAAGTTTCGAAGGGGGTTCTTTGTTGCGTTTTCGCAACAAAGTTGTAAACACTGAGATGGAGAACACTATGATGAATTGCAAGGGGGTGGCCTGCGCTGTGTCGTCTGCAATGGTAATGAGCCTGGCAACAATGCCGGTACAACTGGCATCGGCACAAAGTGCAGAAGAGATTGAGGAAGTGGTCGTCACCGGGTCTCGAATCCGGCGCAATCCGCTCGATGAACCGGTCGCGATCATGGATATCAGTGCAGAAGCGATCGAGAAAACCGGCCTGATCAATCTGGGCAGTGCACTGCAGCAACTGCCGATTAGCGGCTCTGCGATTAACTCTCAATTTAACGTACCGGGTAACTCCGGGTTTCCACAGGATGGCACCGGAATCGGTGCCGGTGCGACGCAGCTCGCGATACGAAATGTCGGCGCCAAGCGTACGCTGATTCTCGTTGACGGCCGGCGCTGGATTGCCGGGGCTTCTGCTTCGGGTGTACCGAGCGCTGTCGACCTGAACTCGATTCCGGAAAATGTCATTCAACGCATCGAAGTCCTGCAGGACGGCGCATCGGCCATCTACGGTTCGGATGCGATCGGCGGCGTTGTGAATATTATTACTCACGACAACTACGACGGTTTCAAAATTGACGCACAGACCGGCAGCTATATTTCTGACGACGATGGCGAGTCGACGCAACTATCCGCTCTGTGGGGTGGCGGCAACGACACGACACATTTCGTATTCAGTGCAAGCTATCGGGAGGAGAAAGGAATTGAGACCTGGGACCGCGCCCGTTCGGCCTACCCGTCGCCCGATGCAACCAGTTGTGACGCAGGCGGCTGTTCATCGTTTACACCCCAGGGACGATTCGTGCTGGGTCCGAACTACGGCTTCCAGGACATTACGCTGAACGACGGTGTCCTCAATGACGGTATGAGCAATATTCCGCAATGGGATCCCAATGATCCTGATGGCGGCGCGGACTTTCACGCGTTCGCTACTTCAGACCGTTTCAACTACAACGGACCCGGGTTCAACTTTCTGAAAACGCCGAATGAAAGAGTAAATTTTTATGCCAATGTCAATCACGATCTTGCCGAAAACATTTCACTATTCGCGCGCATGTCGTACACCAACCGGTCTTCGGAAACCAAGGGTGCTCCCGAGCCGATTTGTCTCGGTGCCGGTTGTGGCAATCGCATCATGGACAACATCGTTGTTTCGGCACTGAATCCGTATAACCCGTTTGGTGTGGACCTGTCCGTCGCGAACGGCAACCTGGAGTTCTTCGGTCGACGTCCACTCGAGTCCGGCCCACGCCTGTTCTTCCAGGATGTAAACACGTACATGTTTACGACCGGCCTGAGCGGCGACTTTGCGTCTGGCGCGAGAAACTTCTACTGGGATCTGTCGGTGGGTTATGGCGACAATCGCGGTTTCCAGGAGAAACGCAATTCTCACAATGCCGCGAAGATTGCGGTCGCCCTCGGTGACCCGGCTGTCTGCTCCGCTACGCCCAACTGTGTGCCATTGAACTATTTCGGCGGACAGGGCCCGGATGGTAACGGTTCTATCACACAGGAAATGCGCGATTTCATCACTTATACGCAGCGAGACTACAGCGAGCAGACACTAAAGAATATTTCATTCAACATTTCCGGCGATATCGCCGACCTGCCTGCGGGAACGATGGGATTCGCGGCGGGCGCCGAGTATCGTGATCACAACGGTTCATTCCGCCCCGATCCGATTGCGGAACGTGGCGAGACCGCCGGCATCCCGTCGGGCGCTACGGCCGGTGAATTCGACGTGACCGAGATTTACGGTGAAATCAGCATACCGCTGCTGTCCGGCACACCGGGTGCCGACTTGCTTGAACTAAACATCGCAGCCCGAAATTCCGACTACAGCACCTCCGGCGCCGAAGGCACCTACAAAATCAGTGCCATGTGGCGGCCGATCAGCGAGTTCTCGCTGCGCGGTTCGTTTTCGACCGGACTGCGAGCACCGGGTATTGGCGAGTTGTTCGGCGGTGCGGCGCGTGAGGATTTCAATTTCCTCGATCCCTGTGCCGATTACGAAGGCACCCTCGGTGAAGCCAATGGCGGTCGCGACACACCACAGCCGGCACAGATACAGGCCAATTGCATGACCCTCGGCGTCAGTCCCGGCCTGGCGCAGCTCAATCCGCAGCTGTCCGCTGTTTCGACCGGTAACGCAGCCCTCGAACCCGAGTCGTCCGAGAACTATACCTTCGGTTTCGTTTATAGCCCGGCGTGGTCTGAAGGGCTGACCTGGTCGGAGGGCATGACCCTGTCGCTCGACTTTTACGAAGTTGAAATTGAGGACGCGGTCCAGGGCCGCAGCCCGGGTGAATTAATCGACGCCTGCGTCGAGACACTGGACCCGTTCTTCTGTGACGGCGTACCGCGTACACCTGCCGGGCAGATCGGCCTGGTGCAAAACCAGCTGCAAAACATCGGTGGCATCGACGCCTCCGGCTTCGATCTGATGTTTACCTACATGTGCCCCGACACGTCCGTCGGCCAATTCAACTTGCGCGTGAGTGCCACACATCTCCGGGAATACAAAGAACGAACGCTGAACCCGGATGGCTCACAGTCTGTCAATGACCTGACCGGTCGCCACCCGGACGAGACTTTCTTCCGTGCCTTCCCGGAATGGCGCATGGTGACCAACCTCGATTGGGCTCGCGAACGTTTGACCGGCAATCTCGCGATTCGCTGGGTCGACGACATGCTGCTTGACAGTGGATCCAAGCTGGATTCGGTCGCGTTTACCGATGTCCGCTTCAGCTACAACCCGGACATACTGGATGACGCGCTGACGCTGTCACTTGGCTTTAACAATGTGCTGGACGAAGACCCGCCGGTGTGCGATGCCTGTGGCGTTATCGGCATGAGCCCGGTGTCACATGATCTGCCAGGACGCGTTGCTTACTTGCGGGCGAGCTTCGAATTCTAGCCCTTGATACGGAAAAAACTCCGGGAAACGGCCCCAACCGGGGCCGTTTTTTTAGCTCTTGAAGGCGGCATCAATCGCCGCAACCACAATTTCGATTTCTTCTTTTGTGTTGTAGTAGTGCGGCGAAATACGCAACGCAGCGGCGACATTTTTCTCCGTGTAATCAAGCACGGCGTACTCGCGGCCCTGAGCCGATACGTTGATCCTCTGCTCACGCAATTTCGTGACCAGCTGCTGCGGATCCCGGTCTGGCATCGAGACGGTGACGATGCCGCACACTTCGTCGTCATTGCCAAGCACCCGGCAGTTTTTCAGCCCGCCCAACCCGTCGCGCAAGTCGCGTACAAGTTCGCGAACACGCTGTTGAATATCCGCCAAGCCAACGCTTTGCGCGTACGCCGCAGCGGCGCCGGTGCCCAACAGCTGTCCCCAGGCAAACTCCCAGTTCTCAAAACGTCGCGCGCTGGCAATTGACTGATATTGATCCTGACCGACCCAGCTTGCACCGTGCATGTCGATGAACAGGGGTTCCAGGCCCTGCTCCAGTACCCGATCACTGACGAACAGAAAACCGGATCCACGCGGGCCGCGCAGAAACTTGCGCGATGTCGCAGAGAGGAAGTCACATTGTATGTCGTGCACCGCAAGCGGCATTTGCCCAACCGACTGACAAGCATCAACCATGAACAAGATATCGCGATTGCGGCAGGCAGCACCGATGGCATTGACGTCCTGCGCCAGACCGCTATTCGTTGGCACGTGAGTTACACAAACGAGTCTGGGTGCATGCGCGTCGATCATTTCAATCAGTGCTGCAACATCGACCCCGCCTGATTCCATATCAGGTGCGTGCAACACTTCGACGCCAAGCCGTGCATGCATGGATAAGAACTGAATCTGGTTCGAGGCATAATCATTTCGTGTCGTCAGGATGACATCGCCGCGCTGAAACGGAATCGCCGACAGCGCCTGGGCAAAAGCAGCCGTCGCGTTTTCGGTAAATGCAATGTTCTCTGGCGCTGCACCCATCAGGTCAGCGACGGACTGGTACGCCGCTGCAATGGCATCGCTGCGCAGCGCCTGCGCTTCGTAGCCACCGATTTCACTTTCCAGCCGTATATGATCGATTACCGCATCGATGACCGGCGCCGGCATCATTGCGGCACCGGCATTGTTCAGGTGGATGCGATTCTGGCAGCCTGGTGTCTCGGCCCGATAATGATCTATATCCATACCTTACGTACTAGCGGAACTTCGGCAGCAGCCCGCTAATCCCGGAGCCGACAATAACCAGCGCAAACGAAATCAGATCGAGCCGTTTAATCGGCCCGCCGCCAAATCCGTACATCGCGAGCAATGCGATGCCGAGACAGATCATCAGCGCACCAATGATTTGTCGCGCTGCCGCGGGAATCGGCGCGTCGGCCGGCCGGCCACGGCGTTCCAGCGGCGACAGCAACAACGCAACCGGCAATAACAGCACAAACAATATGACGATCCAGACTGGCCGTGACCACCACCATTCGGTGCTGCCGGGCTCAATGCCCAGGCCGGGGCTGCCGAGGAGATACAGAACCGAAACAAACAAAATCATGACTGTGATATGCCACAGGTAGATCGTCATGATCATACTGTTTATCAGTACTGTTGCCGTCCACAAGCGCAAGCCGTCCAGAGCCTTGCGCATCGGTGTCTCAAGTGCGAGCAACAGGCCGAACTGAAAAATACCAAGTGCCAGCAACGTCACTTTCGGCGGCAGCGTATTGCTGATGTCCGGGTCGGGCGACCCGACCATCGCCAGCGGATACGGACCGTAGTGAATCAGTGACCAAAGCACCGCAAATCCGGCGACTGAAAACAGCAGCCGCTTGGTTACCCGTCCGAAGCGATCATCGCGCCAGGCAAAGCCAAGATGATGCACGACGAGCCAGACCCAGAAGTAATTGGTCCAGCCGAGCCAGCGCATGTCGCCGAGAAAGAACGCAACATCCGTCAGAACTGCGCCGGCCACAAATATCGCAAACGACGTGAAGCCGAAGCGCCGCCAGAATTTGTACGCCGCTGGTGCCAGCATGACGATGGCAATATAGATTGCCAGGAACCAGGTGGGTATCAATGCCGCCTGTGATGCGTATTGAATCACTTCCGGACCGACACCGAGCAACTTCATGATCAGTGCAATTGCTGCCCAGGCGAGGAGCAGGACCAGCAACGGTGCTACAAGGCGATTGAGGCGTGCAGCAAGCCAACCGGCGTAACCGACACCTTTTCGCGCGGCACTTTCCAAGGACACGGCGTTCGAGTAACCACCGACGATAAAAAATATTGGCATGACCTGGAAAATCCAGGTCAGCCATTGCAGATGCGGCTGTTCTGACAACAGATGCCCGGGATCCATATCGCCGTCGACGACATGAACCGTCGCGATCAGCCAATGGCCCACAATGACCGCGAGAATCGAAACTGAGCGCAACAAATCGACGTATCGATTCCGCTCTGCCGGGGTCTGTGCTGCCAGTTGGCTGGCCTGGGACCAGATACTCATGAGCTATCTCCTGCGCCGTGAAATAGGGTACTGCGTCTCAAATTCGGGAAAAACCCCGCTTTCGAAGCCATTTCTGCGGCCAATATCGCATAATCGCGGCGCGTTAAGGGGCATATTCGCAAATCCCGAAACCAAGGTCTTGATGCATGTGGTTACCGACTAATTTATATGAGCGCTTACCCATCGGCTGGGTCGTTGTTGGCCTGGTGTTCATTATATGTGCGACGTATCTCGGACTCAGCGATCCGGCGGCGTACGGATATTTCGGCGTCGGCGTAGGGTGCAGTATTTTCGGCTTCTTCATTGGCTTCCTGCGCGCCCAGTACAGGGCGGGCAAATCATCGTCCGAGGCGCGCGTTTCGTCGGACGATTCTCCGGCTGATAATCAATGACGCAATCAGGCCGACGGCGCAAATCGCTGCTGTCGTCAGGAAAAAGTAGCGATAACCCGCCGCTCCCGGGTAGTTGTCAAGCAAGACACCCCCGAGCAAAGGCATGAAAATATCC
This sequence comes from uncultured Woeseiaceae bacterium, assembly GCA_963976215.1. Taxonomy (GTDB): domain Bacteria; phylum Pseudomonadota; class Gammaproteobacteria; order Steroidobacterales; family Woeseiaceae; genus UBA1847. The sequence goes on from CAXBJV010000023.1 coordinate 20,407, forward strand.
GGCGTGAAGCCAACCGTCGAAATAATTCCAGTTGCAGTACCCGTCACCGCCAGCGGCACACCGCCCTCCTCCAGCAGCGCAAAGTAAATTCCGCGCAGTGCGAATACCGCCAGCGACGCAATAGCAACGTTGATGAGCATAACGGGCAACAGGCCAGCACGACCTGGCAGCAATGCAAAAACCGTAAAACTTGCGATCAACACCACAAACAAATAGCAGACCGATTTCGCAATGCCGAACTTGTCAGATACCAGCCCCGCGACCAGTGCGGCCAGCGGCTTCATCCACATTTTGGCGACGCCGATCGCGGCTCCGAGCGTGACGCTCAACAGGAATATATCGCTGGCGTAGGACGTAAATCGGAAGGTACCCCAGTAAGCGCAATACGCCGTAAGAATAACAACGGCAATCAGCCAGACTTCCGGCAGCTTGAGTACGCGTAACACCTCATCGAGCCCAACCTTTTGCGCAGGCTCGGCGTCTGCGCGCAACTCGACGGCATCTTCGATGCTAAACCAGGTAATGATACCCAGAGCAATAGTCAGGCCCGAACAGGCGACGATGACTCTCGACAAGCCGAAATCCTGGCTGCCCAAAAAGCCGAATATTGCGAGAAACCCCATCGAGGCCAGAACTTCGCCGATACCCCGCCCGGTCTCAAGCAAACCAAATGCTTTGCCCTGCTCTTCAGGCGGCGCCCAGTTGCGCGTCGCGCGAATCATTGCGCCCCAGAAAAGAAAGGTGATGGTTATACCCCACAGCGCGTGGATCGCGAGGCTGATCCAATAGTCCGGAAAGCTTGCAAAGTAGAGACCCGCCAGCCCTGTTGTCAGCAATGATGCCGTCAGCAGTCGCCGTGGCGAAACGCGGTCAGCAACCCAGCCGCCGGGAAAATAGCAAATCATCGAGGTAACACCGAAGACGCTCATCAACGAACCAACCTCGGTATTACTGAGTTCGAGCGCCGTCGCGAGAGGAATGTAGTAGACCTCCTGCAGGAATGGCAGCAGGAATACGATGCCACCGGAAAGGCTCAGCACTGTCATGATGACCCAACGACGAATACTCGACATTCCTGCTCTTCCTTCAGCTACATTAAGGGCAATGGTATGCCCGGTGGCATTGGCCCCACCATTGTTGCATTCTTGACTCCATAAGAATACGAACAAAGTGGGACACCTGCGATGCTGAGCGCTGTCGATAGCGGCATAATATTTACTTATCTTGCGATGCTGATTGTCATCGGCCTGTACGCCAGCCGCAAGCAGGAAAGCATCAAGGACTTCTTTGTCGCCGGCGGCAAGCTGGGCACTATTTCAATCGCCTGCCTGTGGCTCGCGTCCTGGGTGGGTGGTGCCGCAATAGTCGGCGGCACTGCCAAGACCTATGAATTTGGCGTTTCCGGTGGCTGGTACACGATCGCCATGTCGATCGGCTGCCTGTTGTTCGGCCTGACTTTCGCCGCACGGGTCAAGCGCTGGGGAAATGAGCGTGGCTTGCTTACCTACCCCGATCTGATCGAGTCCTGCTACGACAGTCGCACACGCATCGTTGCAACGCTAACCACTGCACTTGCCTATATCGGGTTTGCCGCCGGACAACTGGCGGCAGCCGGCGCAATTCTGAGCACCTTGCTCGGTTGGGACTATTCGCTGTCATTGCTGCTCGCCAGCGGCATCATTGTTATTTACACCGCGAGTGGCGGCTTTCTTGCCGTCACCTACACGGACTGGCTGCAGCTGGCATTGCTGTTCTCAGGCGTCGTTGTTGTTGGCATTCCCGTGTCCATAATGAACGGTGGCACTATTGAGAATTTCACCAGCGTGCTACCCGCAACACATTTCGCACCGACAGGCTGGGGCCTGCCAACGATGCTGGCGCTGGGCGTTTCGATTCCAATGGCGTTTTTCGTCGGTATGGACAGCTATACCCGGATGTTCGCGGCGCGCGATGAAAAGATTGCCCGCCGGGGGACCCTATGGGCTGCCGCCATCCTGATTCCAATCGCGGTCGGTGTTGTCTGGCTCGGCATGACGGCGGCCGTTCTTTATCCCGACGTCGAAAACAACTCGGAAATCCTGTCGCGTCTGGTCATCGACATTTTCCCTACCGGGCTGAAGGGCCTTTTGCTGGTTGGAATTCTCGCAGCACTGATGTCGACAGCCGATATCTGCATCCTGACTGCCTCCGCAAATGGCAGCCGCGACATATACCAGCGCTTCATTAAACCCGATGTCGAACCGGACAAGCTGTTTCGCATGAGTATCGGACTGGCGACAGTTGTCGGAATTGCGGCCACTTATATCGCATGGCAGATGCAGGACATCATCAGCATCCTGCTGGTGGCGTTTACCGTCTGTTCGGCCGCACTGTTCGTACCAACTATCGCGATCGTGCTCGTCGCGAAGCTAAGCAAGAGCGCAGCATTCTGGAGTACGACCCTGTCACTTAGCACCGTGATCGCCTGGTACATTGCCAGCAACTTCAGCACCGCAGCTATTTTTTCGCTCGACCCGTTGTGGCCCGGACTGCTTGTCTCTATAACGGTATTTGCCGCGCTGCAGTTAAATTCGAATCATTCCCAATGAGCGTTGTAACTTTTGAAGACGCGCCACCGCCCGGAACGATCAACCTGGGTGTCGGTCAACCCTCGGCGGACCTGTTGCCCGTCGACCTGCTACGCCAGGCGAGTGACGCATTTTTCAAAGATGCAGATCCATTCGAACTCAACTACGGCAGCACTGCGGGTGACCCGAGGTTTCTCAAGACACTCGCCGGTTTTCTCAGCGAGGCCTACGCGGCCGACGTGCGCGAACAGGAGTTGTTTTTAAGCGGTGGCAATTCGCAGGCCCTGGATCTCGCTGCGCTCACATTTGCCAAGCCCGGTGACACTGTATTCGTGGAAGAACCCAGTTATTTTCTGGCGTTCAGGATTCTGCGCGATCACGGCCTGAACGTAGTCGGTCTTCCGATGGACGATGAAGGCGTGTCGATCGAAGCACTTGGACAGGCATTGCAGTCACATACACCTGCATTTCTCTACACGATTCCGGGTTTCCACAACCCGCTCGGGCAGAGCAGCAGCGCAGCACGCCGCACTGAAATCCTGAAGCTCGCCGAAAAGTACGATTTTTTCATCGTGGCTGACGAGGTTTACCAGTTACTGCACTACTACGATGCGCCGCCGCCTGCGTACGGCACGTTGACGGCAAGCGAACGCGTGATTTCCCTCGGATCGTTTTCGAAGATCCTCGCGCCGGCGATGCGGCTGGGCTGGATTCAAACCTCGCCCGCTCTGCGGCAGCGCTTGTCCGCCAACGGTTTCGTCAACAGCGGTGGCAGCATCAATCACTACGGCTCACACCTGGTCCGCAAGACGATTGAACTCGGGCTATTGCAGCAACACGTGAAGCGGCTGCGACAGGCGTACCGGCAACGAGTAGAGGCGATGGACGCCGCACTGCATGAACACTTCGACGGCATCGCGGAATGGACGCGTCCGACCGGTGGCTATTTTTTCTGGTTGCGCTTTGCAGAGTCTGTCGATACTGCGGCATTGCGCGACAAAGCACGCGAACTGCAGACAGGCTTCCAGCCAGGATCCGTGTTCTCCAGCACCGGGCAAATGAAGAATTTCATGCGCTTGTCGTTCGCACATTATGATACGAACGACATCCAGGAAGGGGTGGCGCGCTTGCGCCGCGTACTGGATTGACGAATGAGGCCAAAACCAAATGCAGCAGTTAAGAAAACGGCTGGATCGGCTGCACCGCGTCGCGGCGGTACTGGAGTCGAGCAGCGCTGAGAGAAAGGCGGCATTTGCCGCAGCCGGCCGGCACAGCGAGACGTTTCTCGAATCCTTGCCGACGCGGTCAGCGTACCAGTCTGCCGGACCTCGCGACGAGGCGATGCACGCCTTTGCCATTGGCGAATCTCCGGCACCAATTGATCAAGCACTCGAAACGCTCGCTGAATATGTTGACGGCATCGGCCATAACCTGGGTTCCAGCCGTTTCTTCGCCTACATACCCAGTGGCGGATTGTACGCGTCGGCGCTCGCCGATTATCTTGCCGCAGTGTCCAATCGCTATGCCGGTGTCGGCGCAGCGGCGCCGGGCGCAACACGCATGGAAGAGTCCATACTGCGTTGGCTGGCGGACATGGTCGGATACCCGGAAAGTGCCGAAGGCGACCTGACATCCGGCGGCAGCATGGCAGCCCTGTCTGCTATCGTCGCCGCGCGCGAGGCGCACGGTCTCGGCGGTGAAAACGTGGCGCGCGCCATCGTCTACCAGACGGCGCATACGCACCATACGTTTCGCAAGGCACTGCACATTGCCGGCCTCGGTTCCTGCGTACTCCGCGACATCCCGCTGGACAGCAACTTGCGCATGGATGCGGCGGCACTGGAACGGCAGATCAAAGCAGACCGTGGTGAGAAACTGCATCCCTGGCTGATAGCGGCATCTGCAGGAACGACGGACGCCGGCGCCATCGATCCGCTACCCGCGATTGCCGACATTGCGCAGGATCACGGCGCCTGGTTACACCTCGATGCCGCTTATGGCGGACCGTTTGCACTTTGCGGCGAAGGCCGCAAGCGACTCGCGGGTATCGAGCGCACCGATTCGCTGATTCTCGACCCACATAAGGGATTTTTTCTTCCCTGTGGTTCCGGTGTCGTCCTGGTGCGGGACGGCCGCAAACTATTCGAGGCCTATCATGCCCGCGGCACTTACATGCAGGACGTCGAAGGAGGCCCCGAACGCTCACCGTGCGATTTTTCAGCCGAATTGACACGGCCATCGCGCGCGCTGCGTTTCTGGTTGCCGTTCAAGATTCACGGCAGTGCGCCATTTGCCGCCGCGCTTGAGGAAAAGCTTTTGCTGGCGCAGGTTTTCTATGACGAGGTGCAGCGCATCCCGGGCATCGATGTCGGTCCGGCACCGGACCTTTCGGTCGTTACGTTCAGGCTGCGCGGACCGGACGACGAAACGGACAATGCCACGCGTGCGTTGCTCGAGGCCATACACCGCGACGACCGGGTTTTCATGGCATCGACGCGCATCGCGGGCAAATTTACGATTCGCATGGCAATATTGACCTATAACACGCATATCGACGATGTCGAGCTCGCGCTGGACGTAATACGTGAGTGCGCAGCAGCGATCCGGGCCGCGTGATCACACCAAGAACAAAAAAAGGGGTGTTGCTGTGGCGGGAAATAATGACAACTGGTCAGGTCGCCTGGCGTTTATTCTGGCCTCGGTCGGTGCTGCTGTTGGTCTCGGCAACATCTGGAAGTTTCCATACACGCTGGGCAGCAGCGGTGGCAGCGCCTTCGTTCTGATCTATGTCATCGCAATCCTGCTGGTCGCAACACCGATCATGCTGTCCGAAATGGTCATCGGCCGCCGAGCACGGCTGAGTGCGCCCAGCGCACTGCGCAAAATTGCGCTGGAGAACGGCAGCAGCAGCTACTGGCAGATTATCGGCTGGATGGGCCAGCTGGCGCTGGTACTGGTCTTGAGTTTCTACAGTGTTATCGCAGGTTGGACTGTTGCTTACCTGATCAAGTCGATCAGCGGCGGACTGAGCGGTCTGTCCCCGGCGGAAGTGGGACAGGATTTTGGCGAATTCCTGCATGACCCCACCTGGATGATCGTCTGGCACCTGCTGTTTACCGCAGCCACTGTCTTTATCGTCTCTCGCGGCGTGCGCATCGGTCTTGAGCGGCTGGTGCGCGTGTTGATGCCGGCGTTGTTTGTCACGCTGATCGTACTGGTCGTCTACTCCGGCATCACCGGTGACTTCAGCCGCACAATAAGCTTCCTGTTTACGGCCGACCTGAGCAAGATCACGCCGGAAGTTGTGCTGGCAGCGGTCGGTCAGGCATTTTTCTCGGTCAATGTCGGCGTCGGCGCTGTACTAACGTACTCCGCTTACTTGCCGCGAGATGTAAACCTGTTCCGCTCCGCAATCGTAATTTCGCTCGGTGACACCCTGGTAGCCCTGTTGGCCGGCCTGGCAATTTTTCCGATCGTGTTTGCCTACGGCCTGAACCCGTCCGAAGGACCCGGGCTAATCTTTGTGACGCTGTCCACGGCATTTGCCGCGATACCCGGCGGCAGCATTATTGGCTCGCTGTTCTTCGCCATGCTGCTATTCGCCGCATTGACGTCGTCAATTTCGATGCTGGAGACGATGACAGCACGCGCGAGCGAGGTGCGGGGCATGTCGCGGACCAAGGCGGCAATGAGCATCGGCACCGTTACCTTCATTCTCGGCCTCGTTACCGTATTTTCATTCTCGCGCTGGGAAGCTTATTTCCCACTGGACCGGTTTGCCGTGTTTGCAGGCAAAACGCCGTTCGACCTGATCGACTACCTCGTCTCCAATATTCTCATGCCACTGGGCGGCATGTTGTACGCCCTGTTTGCTGGCTGGTGGATCTCGCGCGCAACCCTGGTCGAGGAGCTCGGTGCGGGTGACGGCATGATATTCAAGCTGTGGCTGGTACTGGCTCGCGTGCTCGCGCCGCTCGCGATCGCCATCGTGTTCGTTTACAACCTGGCCTAGCGACTATCGATTCATTCTGAGTCTGCTATACTCCGCGCGCGCGCCACAGCGCGCCCAGGCTATTCCTGCTCTTTTCCTTCAACGCTCGGTGCACTCCCTTGATTTCCGCTTCCAATCTGTCGATTCAATTCGGCGCTAAACCCCTGTTCGAGAATGTTTCGGTCAACTTCGGCAATGGCAATCGCTACGGCCTGATCGGCGCGAACGGCTGTGGCAAATCGACATTCATGAAGATACTGGCTGGCGACATTGAACCGTCCACGGGCAATGTCGCGACGGACCCGAATGAACGTATCGGGCAGCTGTCCCAGGACCAGTTCGCTTACGAAGAATTCCGCGTACTCGACACTGTGATCATGGGCTATGACCGACTCTGGGAAGTCATGCAGGAGCGCGATCGCCTGTACTCGCTGCCCGAGATGAGTGACGAGGAAGGCATGCGAGTGGCCGATCTCGAGGTCGAGTTTGCAGAACTTGACGGTTATTCCGCTGAATCGCGTGCCGGAGAATTGCTCGAAGGCATCGGCATTCCGGTCGATCAACATCAAGGACCGATGAGCGCTATCGCGCCCGGCTGGAAGCTGCGTGTCCTGCTCGCACAGGCCCTGTTCTCGGACCCGGATATCCTGCTGCTCGACGAGCCCACCAATAATCTCGACATCAACACCATCCGCTGGCTCGAGGAATATCTTGAAGCCAGCAAGTCGACGATGGTCATCATTTCGCATGATCGCCATTTTCTGAACAGTGTCTGCACCCACATGGCCGACCTCGACTACGGCAAGCTGCAGCTCTTCCCGGGCAATTACGACGAATACATGACAGCGGCCACCCAGGCTCGTGAACGCATGCAGGCCGACAATGCGAAGAAAAAAGCGAAGATGGCTGAATTGCAGGCCTTCGTCAGCCGCTTCTCCGCGAATGCCTCGAAAGCACGACAGGCGACTTCTCGTGCCAAGCAACTTGAAAAAATAAAACTCGAAGACATCAAGCCGTCGAGCCGGGTCAGCCCGTTTATTCGTTTTGAGCAGGACAAGCCGTTGCGACGCCTCGCTGTCGAAGCGCGTGGAATCGCCAAGGGCTTTGACGATGGTCCGTTGTTTGAAAACCTCGATCTCGCGATCGAAGCCGGATCACGCGTTGCCATCCTCGGCCCGAACGGAATCGGCAAGACCACGCTGATGCGCAGCCTGCTGCAGGAAATCGAAGTCGACAATGGCAACGTGAAATGGTCCGAGAACGCTAAAACGGGCTATTTCGCTCAGGACAACAGCGACGAGTTCGAAACCGACATGAGCCTGTTCGACTGGATTTCGCAATGGCAGCCCGAAGGTGCCGATGAACAGCTGCTGCGCGGCACGCTTGGCCGCATGCTGTTTTCCAGGGACGACAGCGACAAATCAGTGCAGGTCGTCTCCGGTGGCGAACAATGCCGCTTGATGTTCGGCAAGCTGATTTTGCAAAAGCCGAATGTATTGCTGATGGACGAGCCGACCAACCACCTGGACATGGAATCAATTGAAGCACTGAATCTCGCGCTCGAGCACTATCCGGGCACGCTGGTGTTTATCAGTCATGACCGCGATTTCGTCGCTTCGCTCGCAACACGCATCATCGATATGACGCCGCAGGGTGTGGTTGATTTTAACGGCAGTTACGACGAGTACCTGCGCTCGCAGGGCGTCACCGGAAAATCCCAGGTCGCCTGAGCGCTACAACTCAGGCTCGCTGCAGGCGGTGCTTCGCGTAAATATCGCGCACCCAGCAGAGCGCCGGCCGTTGCTGCCATTCGGCAACCGTCGACGCGAGTCGCGGCGGTAGCTGCAGCCCGCTGTAGGTCGGGTGCTCGGCAGGCAATAATAGCGGTGACAACAGGCTGCTCACGGCCAGGTCGGCGCGCGAGAACCGGTCCCCAACGAGGTATTGCCGACCGTCAGCGAGCAGCGCATCGAGCCGCGCCAGTTCATGATCGACAATCTCTTCGGACTCTCTGCCCTGAATCTGCCCGAGGTCCATGCGCTTTATCATGACGCTACGAATTTTTCCCCAGGCAACCCGAATCAATAGCTTTCGGAAGATAGGAATTCCACTCGTCAAGATCGGCCGTACGGTATCCGGGTGCTCCACCAGTGCTTCCGAATAGTAGTAACGCCGCACATGCACACCCATAACATCGTCGGCACGTGTCTCGATTTCGACAGCGGCTTCAATATCAAAATCCGGCGTCAAGCGAGGTCCATTGGCTGACGGCAGACTTTCTGCCCAGTTGATGATTTCTGCCGACCCCTGGATTACCCGGTCACCGTTGACGAGGTACGGTACGGAACTGCGTGGCACTCGCAAGCGTTTCGCGACCTCGATGTGCTCGCCCGGCGCCAGGTACCGCAATTCGTAGTCGATGCCACGGTAGTCCAGCGCCCAGCGCGCTTTCTCGCAATAGTGCGATATTGAAAACACGTAAAGTGTGGGCGTGTTCATAATGATCGCGAGTATACGCTGATACACTCGCCACTGGCATGATGGACAGTGAGTAGACACAAGTCATATGGGTAAGCCCGGCTGCATACTGATTCTGCTGTTGCTGTCGAGCAGCGTTCCGGCACAGACACTTTCAGACTGGATCGACGAAAACTGTGCTGTCTGCGTTACGCGCATGGAATCATCGACCGGTGTCCACGTGCTCGAAAAAGGCGAAGAAGCCCTGATCGGTCGCGCCTGGCTGACGCAGGCGGCCAGCACGTCGATTGACGTGCAATACTTCATCTGGAGCGCCGACAATGTCGGCAAACTGGCGGCGGAATTCCTGTTAACAGCCGCGGAACGTGGTGTGTCGGTTCGTGTACTCATTGACGATTTGCTGGTCGACACCGACGACCGCACTTTGTTACTGCTCTCCAATCATGCCAACGTCCAGATTCGTATTTACAACCCGAATATCACTGTCGGCGTGAGCTTCTGGACGCGCATCAGGAATGCGCTCACCGGGTTTCGCGACGTCAACCAGCGCATGCATGACAAGACCGCGATTTTCGACGGTCTTGCCGGTATCACCGGCGGACGCAACATGGCCGACGAATACTTCGATTTCGATCACGTATACAATTTCCGCGATCGCGATGTGCTGCTGCTCGGCAAAGCTGTTCGCGACATGAGCGAGAATTTCGAGGAATTCTGGAACAGCGATCTTGCCGTACCCGTTGAGCTGCTGCTCGAAGAGGAAGCCAGAAAAATCTCTGCAACAGAGGCACAACAGCGAGCCATCGACCTGCACGCTTATGCCCGCGACCCGGCGAATTTCGAACCCGAAGTGCGCACTGCAATCGATTCAGCAGCGCGATCTTTTCCGCCGCTACTGCAGACCATGGTCTGGGCGGACGCCCAATTCTTAAGCGACGAGCCCGGCAAGAACTCCGGAGAAGCCGGCCTCGGTGGCGGTGGCGAAGCAACGAACCAACTGATCAACGCCGTCAAGAACGCACAGCATTCGGTGCTGATTCAATCGCCATACCTGATTGTGCCGGAAGGCGGCATCGAACTGTTCGAGGCGCTGATACGCAAGGGCGTGCGAGTTCGCATCTCGACCAATTCTCTCGCATCGACAGACAACATCCAGGCTTTCAGTGGCTATCAACGCCAGCGCGAGGCCCTGTTGCAAGCCGGTGTCGAGATTTTCGAGTTCATGCCGGAACCGAACAGTCACCGGAAATTACTGGAACGCTACCACCGTATCGCCGCCAACAATCCGGTTTTCGGGCTGCACGCCAAGAGCATGGTCATCGATGACGAGATCGTTTTTGTCGGCACCTTCAATCTCGACCCGCGCTCTGCCAACCTGAATACGGAAGTGGGCATGATGGCCGTCAATCGCGACCTGGCGCAGCGCGTCACCCGCAGCATCGAAGACGACATGCTCGCCGGTAACAGCTGGCCGGTGACACCGGACTTCAACCCCGACTTTACCGTGAGCCGAATCAAGCGAACCCGCACCTGGTTTTATCGCCTGCTACCGCTGGAGCCGGTGCTCTAGCGGCGCATTAGTCCTCGATTGGCCCGACGACACGATTCCGGCCGCGGTCCTTGGCCTTGTATAGGCGCATGTCCGCAACGCTCAGGACAGACGTATGGCGCAGACTATCACCGGTCTCGGCAATGCCGAAGCTGATCGTCACACCGATCGTCTCATTGCTATCCGATTCCAGGTCTGACCAGTCAGCGTTTTCGATGGTCTGCCGCATCTGCATACAAATCTGCTCTGCAAATTTCGCGTCGGTATCCGGGAAGCAGAGCAAGAATTCTTCACCGCCGTAGCGTGCGACAACATCCGTCTTGCGGCACCCATCCGTCAGGATTTTGGCAATTCGCTTGAGTACGACATCGCCAACCGCGTGCGAAAAGCGGTCATTGACCTGCTTGAAGTGATCGACGTCCGCCAGCGCGATCGTAAAATCACGATCGGCGCGCAGCGAGGATTCGATTTCCCGTTGCAGGTAATCGTCCGCAAAACGCCGATTGACCAAACCTGTTAGTTTGTCATGTGTCGCCTGTCGCTCAAGCTCAATAGTTTTCAGTCGTAGCGCTTCAGTACGCTCATCGACCAGCGTTTCGAGGCGGTGGCGCATCAGCGCATATTGTTTCAACACCAGCATGCCGATACTGAGCACCACCAGCAACAAAGCGAAGTAAGCGCGATCGGTGGTCGTAAAAGCCAGTGCGACAACGATGGCGATGAGGACCGATACGGACTCGACCGCTGTTGTGAAGGTATTCAGCAGCGACGACGGGCTGATGCCGCGCAAGTACAGCATGATCATCATTCCAAGGTCATTGACGAATTGCATGCTGAGCATCAACAACAACAGCAAGCCACCAATCTGCAGATTCAGGGAGGTCAGTGGCACCGGGCCGCCCAGTAGTTCGTACAAGGATCCGCACGACAGAATCACCAGCGACATCAGTCCGGCGTTGTGGCATGCCGCCGTAATGACCAGGCTGACGGGTTCACCATCACGCAAGCGGTGCCAGGGATAAACGAACGATGCCAGCCCGTTGATCCAGGCGGCATCGACCGGTCCAAGCACGAGGATACTGGCGACTTGTGCCACGCGATCGAATGACACATGGCCAAAACCGGGATGCGGAAAACCCATCGTAATCGTGAACAGGCCAAACGCCACGAAGAACGCGGCTGTGCCCATGCCGTAATCGCCAAGCAATATCCCGTGCGACTGACTTGTATAGGCGACAGCGGCCATCGCGGTAAGAAACAACAGCAATGCGTAGACCGCATCAGGCGCCCAAAGCGACCGGGTATTTTCAGCCGGGCTGTTTTTGTCGTCATTCGTCGCCATACAGACACAGACTCTAGCACCATTCCTCGCCTACAATAGAGGACCTGTGTCGTAGTACTGGCGAGTAAATGCTGTGACCGGTCGCAATTCCGCCGATGACTTTTCCCGGCTGTTAAAAGCAGTCCGGCAGTGCCGTGTCTGCGAACAGCATTTGCAGCCTCGTCCCGTATTGCAAGCCGACCCTCGCGCACGAATATTGATCGCCGGACAGGCACCGGGACGTCGCGTTCATGAAAGTGGAATACCGTTCGATGACCCGAGTGGCGAACGCCTGCGCAACTGGATGGGCATTTCGACTGAGACCTTCTACGATCCCGCGCAAGTCGCCATCCTGCCAATGGGATTCTGCTTTCCGGGCACTGGCAAGTCCGGTGACCTCGCGCCGAGGCGCGAGTGCGCGGCTACCTGGCGAGCTGAGTTGCTCGCCTCGTTGCCGGCAGTGAAGCTGACGCTTGTCATCGGCCAGTACGCACAAAAATGGCACTTAACCTCGCCGGCAAAAAATCTCACGGAAACCGTTCGTAACTGGCAGCAATACGGCCCGGGTACGATTCCGTTGCCGCACCCGAGCCCGCGAAACAATATCTGGCTGAAGCAGAACCCGTGGTTCACGAGCAAGCTGCTGCCGGATTTACGGCGCGCCGTCGCCGCCGCAATACAAGAGCAGCAAGGCTGGTAAGATGCGCACACTTTCTCCACGGGGTTTTCCGGCCACATGAACAAGCTCGTCCTACGCGCTTTAAGGTCACTGTCACTGGTTTTGATGGCATGGTCATTGCAGGCTAATGCTCAATCCGAACTGGAGATCGATGAGGTCGTCGTGTTTTTCCGTACCAGCGCATGGTTGGACACGACCCGCGATGAATGGCACGTGCCGATCCACGGCTGGGTGTATGAGCCCGAAGCCAGCACTGTTCGCAAGGCATTGTTCGAAGCGATTCTCGATTCTCAATACGATCTGCCTGTGACCGAGGATACCCAGGCAAATTTCGACCACCGTATCAACCTGATGATTGCAGACAACGAACGCGGCAAGCGGATTGTGGTGTCGATTGCCGGGCGTACCGTCAGCCTTCCTGCGTCGGGTGTTGACGGCCATTTCGAAACAACCATCGTCCTGCCAGCCGCAACAGTTGGAAAACACGCGGTTGGCGAGCGCCTGCCTCTGCATGCCGTATTGGCAGCGGACGCGACACGCACATTTGCCGGTGAAGCTCTGCTGCTCCAACCTGATGGCTGGGGAATCATCAGCGACATCGATGACACGGTGAAAATATCGAACATCAGTGACCGACGTGGTCTGCTCGAAAGTACGTTCCTGAAGGATTTTTCCGCGGTTCCGGCAATGGCGACCTTGTATACGGCCTGGTCAGCACAGGGCGCGAGCCTGCACTTTGTCTCGTCCAGCCCCTGGCAGCTCTATAGTCCGCTGGACGATTTCCTGCTACAGAGCGGCTTCCCGAGCGCTGCTCTCGAACTTAAATCCGTCCGCTTTCGTGACAAGACGCTGTTCAACCTGTTTAAGAAAGGTACCGAAACCAAGCCGGCGGTCATTGAGAAAATACTCGCCCGATACCCCAAACGCCGGTTTATCCTGGTCGGCGACAGTGGTGAACAAGACCCGGAAGTGTATTCGCGGCTGATGCGCAAACACGCACAGCAAATTCTGCGGGTCTACATTCGCAATGTCGGCAACGCATCGTCCGGTGACGAGCGCTTCACAGAGCTGTTCAATGGAGTTGATCGTGATCGCTGGGAGTTGTTCGATTCCGCAGAGACCTTTCTGCCGGTCGAGCTGAGCTGTTGCGCAGACTTTTGAGCGGCGAGAATGTTTCGCCCGCCAGCACGTGAACATCGCGGCAATGGAGCGCGCTACTCGACGACCGCTTGACGAGTCCAGGTGTACTTTCGCCTTGGCACCCATTCGTCATCAATAATGTCAAAACTCGCGGTAACGTGCGTATCCTTGTCGGGAAAGTGGCTGACGTGACCGCTGCGATTCGAGCCGCCATCAACTGTGAAAAAGAACTGGTCTGACTTCGTCATTTCGCTTTCCTTCCAGGCAGTTCCGATGCCGACCGTGCCCCAGCCAAACTGCTCGACAACTGCTTCTTTGCGGCCAGGATGCCAGTACTGGCGAAATTGCCAAAACTCGCCGACCTCCTCGCCGTCAACCATGCCGAACAGATGTCCGCGCATGCTGCTGCCGCCGAATTCCGCGACCCACTCGGTGCCGTAAGCATCGTAGGGTTCATTCTCTCCCTGGTATTCCGCATTGCTCGCAATCCAGCGCCCACTGCCGCTGGTCAACGTGGCAATTTCCTGCAAAAACCAAGCGGGCGCTGCGTTTGCCGGAGCATCCTGCTGCGAGAAAACGGCGGCAGACAACGCGATCAGCACACAACCTGGTATGACTGTTTTTCTCATGGCCCAATGATAGTCGGCCCGGACCAGCTTGAAAAATAGTTTTACATAATAAGCGCGCCGTATTCCCCTGCTGAACCTATAGATCACGCGGCTTTGGCCGATACAGGGATAAGGAATCCCGGCTGCCATAACATCGGCGGATCGTGCTTGCTCAACGTTACACTACCAAAGGTTTCTTGATGGTCGCTGTTCGCAAGCCAGAATTCAGCACTCACCGCGCCCTTGTTGTCGAAGACAATGAGCATGTTGCGCATATGCTTGAATTTATTCTTGCACGCTCCGCGTACGAGGTTACCGTCGTGCATAACGGGCGCGATGCACAAGCGGCGATAGAGAAACTGGATCCGTTCGATGTCGTGGTACTCGACCTCATGCTGCCTTACGTATCGGGCTATCAGCTGATAGCAGAAATTCGTAATAACGCGACCTGGCGCTACGTACCCATTGTGGTCGTGTCTGGAAAAGTCCTTGAAGACGACATCGTCCGCGCACTGAACCTGGGCGCCAACGACTACGTGACCAAACCGTTCCGACCCGAGGAACTGCTGGCCCGACTGCGACGGGTGGTAATCGACAACGAACGCCTGTCGAATCCGCAATGATTACCATGCCGCAAAATACGCATCGTTACTGGCTGGTGCTGCTCTGCTTATTTGGTCTGCTGCCGACTGCCAACGCACAAATTGCGGATGCGACAGCCCTGTTTCGCGACGGCCAGATCGACGCTGCCCATGCGATGCTGGATGAACTGCAAGCTCAATACCCGAACGATGTCGATTACATGTTGCTGCGCGCACAAATTTACGCACAGCAAGGCCGCATTGAACCTGCACTCTCGGAACTTCGCACGGCAACTTCGATAGCGCCGCGCTACGAAGATCTGTGGCGGCTACGCTACGCGCTGCTTCGCGACGCCAGAACCGATGACTTTAAAGACGAGCAGCTCCTGGTTGCCACAAGAGCGGCGCAACTATTCCCGGACGCGACCTGGTGGCGTGTGCCGGTGCTGCGGTCCGAAATCGAGTGGCAGGTGCTGGTTGGAGCTGGCTACGATCGACTCGACAACGACGCGCCTTCCTGGAATCAGCAATTCATTGAAATCAGCCGCCAACAGGATGGCTATGGGCGGCATCACCTGGGTATCGCCAGGGACGAGCGATTTTCGACGTCCGATATCACCCTCCGCATTGGCTCGGACTTTCGTTTCGCGGACCACTGGCTGGCCGGCATTGGCGCCACTAATGCGTCGAGCCCGCAATTTTCTGCTGACTCAAGTTACCGACTCTATCTCGGGCGGAATTTTGAACGCGGCTGGGTGGCGACCTTATCGGCGCAGCGGCGCAATTTCAGCTCGGCAACGGTCAGCACGACAAGTGCACTGATCGAACGCTACGTTGGCGAATTTCGATTTGCTTACTCCCTTGCGGTCGGTCACTTGCACAGTGCCGGCAACTCCCTGGGGCATAGTTTTACTTCGAACTGGTATTTCAATGACAGCGCCAGCATCGCGATCGCGATCAATAGCGGCGAGGAAGCGGAAGCCATTGGCCCCGGGCGGGTACTGGAGACCCGGGTTCGCGGCATAACACTAAGTGGCCACCGTGATGTAAACGATCGGTTGACGCTCAAGTGGTGGCTGGGGACTCACGATCAGGGCGATTTCTACAGGAGGCAGTTCCTTGGAATGGCTTTTTCGATCACACTTTGACCCAATGACGGAAGCTGCACTCTGGTCGATCGCCGCGGTTCTGGTCGCGACGCTCGTCTTGTTTGTTTACACCGTCGGATTGCGCTTTGCCACCGTCACAGCGGATCGGTCCCGGAAAAAGTTCCTGAGTATCTGGCGCGACATTTTTGCCGCAGCGCTGATGGGCGACGGCATCCCCGAGTCCCGGGTTCTGCCCACTGTTCGCAGGGCCGACAGATCCGACTTACTCGAAGAGTGGAACCGTGTCTGCAGCGTTGTAGAGGGCAAAGCTATGGACAACCTGATCGCACTTGCCATGCGCACCGGGGTTCCGGAACTCGCTCGAAACCTGTTTCAAAGCCACCGTGTTCGTTCGCGCATTCTCGCTGTTCAGACAATCGGTCATTTGCGCCTGCCGGAGTTTCGTGACCGCATCAAGTCGCTTGTCGACGACAACAACACCGCTATTTCGATTACCGCAGCTGCGGCGCTTGTCGACATCGACCCGGACTTCGGAACGGGCATTGTCGTTCCAATGATCAATAAGCGGCGTGACTGGCCGAAAACGCGAGTCTCTGTAATTCTGAGCAGTGCGGGTAGCGAACGCATCAGTGAACCCATGTACCGCGCAATACGCTCGGAGGACGACGCAGGCCAGGTCTACCTGTTGCAGTTTGCGCGCCTGATCGAAAGTGAAATTCTTGACGCACTGGTGGACGACCTGATTCGCAGCAGCCAGGACCCCGGCGTTCTGAACGCCGCTCTAAAGCTGGTCAGTGGGTACCGGGGCGTGCCGCGCCTGGCATCACTGACACAACATGAATCCTGGTTTGTGCGTATGCAAAGCGCCAAGGTATTGGGACGCGTTGGCCAGCGCGAACACCTGTCGCTTCTGGAGACACTCCTGGATGACCCGGAATGGTGGGTCCGTTATCGGGCCGCCCAAGCGATCAGCCGATTACCTTTCATCGGCCCAAACGAATTGCGTGCGATACGCGGCAGGCAATCCGACGCCTATGCCGCAGACATGTTGCAGCAATGTTTTGCCGAGGTTGGCCTGGCATGACGTTGCAGGAGTTTGTGCTCGCCGGCCAGTGGGTGTTTCTCGCGTACTTTGTGGGCATCAATCTTGGCTACCTGATGCAGAATGTCATTGCGGCCTTTGGCATTCGGCGCTACCTGCAGACGGCTGACCAGTATGAGGCCGAGAACGTTTTCTCCGCGCTTGATATACCGATCAGCCTGGTTGTCCCGGCCTATAACGAATCAGCGTCAATCATCACCTCGGTGAAAGCGATGTTGCAGCTCGAGTATCCGCAGTACGAGCTGATAGTGGTGAATGACGGCTCCACCGACGACACGCTGCAAAAACTGATTGACGAATTCGACATGCAGGAATTTCCGGAAGCCTATCGCGCCAGAGTCGAAAGCAAGCCTGTCAAGAGCGTCTACCGCTCCACCCGGATCGCGAATCTGCGCGTTGTTGACAAGGTAAACGGTGGCAGCAAGGCCGATGCATCGAACGCGGGCATCAATGTCTGCCGCTATCCACTCGTGTGCGTTGTTGATGCCGATTCGGTACTGCAACCCGACAGCCTGCGTCGCGTGGTACGGCCATTCCTCGAGGATCCCACGACGGTCGCGGTCGGTGGCACGGTACGTATCGCCAATGGCTGTACAGTGCGGCAAGGCTTTCTCGAGAAAGTTGGGCTGCCCGGCAATTTCCTCGCCCTGGTGCAAGTCGTTGAATACCTGCGCGCGTTCCTGTTTGGCCGCATGGGCTGGTCGCCGATTAACGGGCTTCTTATTATTTCCGGTGCGTTTGGCTTGTTTCACAAGGAGACCCTTGTTGAAGCAGGCGGCTACAACCCGGATGCTGTCGGCGAGGATATGGAACTCGTGCTGCGACTGCACCGTTTGATGAAGCAGAAACGGCGCCCGTACCGAATTACGTTTGTACCGGACCCTGTGTGCTGGACCGATGCACCCGAAAATTATCGCGATCTGAAAGGCCAGCGGGTACGCTGGCAACACGGGCTCGGCCAGGCGCTGGCGCTAAATCGATCACTGCTGACTAATCCGCGCGGCGGGGCTGTGACCTGGGTTTCTATACCGTTCTATGTCATTTTCGAATTATGCGGTCCGATACTCGAGGTGGCCGGCTACGTCTTCATCGTCATTTGTGGCGTGATGGGCTGGCTGTCCTGGCCAGAAGCAGGCATTTTTCTCGGCCTCGCAATTGGCCTCGGCGTGATGCTTTCGACC
The DNA here is from genome assembly GCA_963976215.1 of uncultured Woeseiaceae bacterium. GTDB lineage: Bacteria > Pseudomonadota > Gammaproteobacteria > Steroidobacterales > Woeseiaceae > UBA1847. The sequence goes on from CAXBJV010000023.1 coordinate 38,713, forward strand.
AGCGCAATCATGCTGGAGGAATTGTCATTCCATATGTATCCGAAATTCAGTCAGCTTGCCTTACTGTACCTGATCGCTATTGTCGAAAATTTCGGCTTCCGCCAGCTCACGACGCTGTGGCGTTTCCAGGGCTTGATCCGCTGGCTCAGCGGCAGCAAACACGAATGGCAGACAATTACCCGCAGCGCCAGCCTGGCTGATAAGTCCGAGTAGATCCGGGAAATCGGGCTCCGATAATCACGCGACAGCACTGGTCGAACAAATCTCCACGAGCTGGTCCGCATTGCGATAAATGCTTTTGGGCAGAGTTGATGCGCCCAGTGAACGTAATTCGGCAACTATTGCTGCGGGCAGTGGCGCCGCCGAACACAGGTAGGTCCGGGCCACCGGAGCATGCTGCATGCTTGCCAGTTCGCGCAGGACCTCCAAGCCATTCTGGCGCGGCATTCGATAGTCGAGCAGCAGAATATTGGTGGTGTGCGCCTGAAAATACTGCAGCGCAATTTCGCCGCTATCAAAACACTGCACATCGAGCGTCGTTTTTCCCAACCGCCTCACAACCAGTTCGCGCGTGAGTTCGTCGTCATCGACGAGAACGACATCGTGCATCATGAGAACACCGCGCCGTCCGGAAATTCGGACAGATTCCAATAAGCTTTTAAAGTCGCAAGGGCATCCGACATGGCGGACATCGCAACGGGCTTGACAAAATAGCCGCAGACATTGAATCGATATGCTGCTGTGACATCGGCCTGCCGGTCTGATGTCGTAAGGACAAACACCGGAGCATCCGCAATACTCGAGTCGTTGCGCAATGCTTCGAGAAACTCCAGGCCGTTCATCCGCGGCATGTTGAGGTCGAGAAATATTATGTAGGGAGGGTTCAGCCTGGATTTGCCACCGGTACCCCGCAGTATATCCAGCGCAGCATAGCCATCAGCCGCAGTCACGACCGGATTCGGGATATCAAGTCGCTTGAATCCGCGGATGATCTTCTCAACATCGAGTTCGTTGTCCTCAACCACGAGGAAGGTTGTATTCGGCTTTAACATCAGGCTGTCGCACGCAAAGCAGGTGGCGGTGAGATCACCTGTTTCGGCCAGGTGAACGAGAAGGTCGTCCCCTCACCGACAACGGATGACACGCAGATCGTGCCCCCCAGGGACTCAACCGAGCGCTTGACGATGGAAAGACCCACCCCGGTACTTTCGATTTCATCTTTCGGTTGCAAGGTCTGGAATACTTCGAAGATTCGGGCATGGAATCGCGGCTCGATTCCGGGCCCGTTGTCGCTAATCGAAAACTCGTAAAAACTGCCGCTCGATTTACAGGAAACAATTATCGTCGCACGTTCACGATCCGGGTTGTATTTGAACGCATTGCCAACGAGATTGTTCATTACCTGCTCAAAACGTACTTTGTAGGATTTAAAACAGGGCAAAGAACCCTCGATGACCACCTGCCGCGGCGCGAGGTCAAGCTCGGCTGCAGCAGCACGCAGTACAGCGCCGACATCGATGGATTCAATCGGCTCAGGACGCGAACCGACACTTGAGTAGCTCAGAATTCCGTTGATCAGATTATCCATGCGCTGTGTTTGCTGGCGCAGACGCCGCAGGTTTTTCTGGATATCCGGGCTGCTTCCCGGCGCCTCAATATGCTCTTGCAGGTCTTCCTCAATGTACTCGGCCAGATCCGCAATACCGCGCAGAGGCGTTTTCAGATCATGTGACGCCACGTAAGCGAAACTTTCCAGATCCGCGTTTGAACGCGCCAATTCGGTTGCTTTACGCTGCAACTCATCATTCATGCGATCAGCAAACGACAGTGCCCTGCGACTCGCGCGAGTCAGCATCAGGAACATCGTCAATAGCAGGCCATCGATGAGGATTCCACCGATCAGTATGAACACTGGCTGGTTATTGGCTGTCGCCTGGCGAAACGAGTTCGTACTCTGAATTTCGAAATGCCAGGTTCTGCCGTACAACTGCAGGTCAACATTGTCGTGAAACATCGGATTGCGATCGAACTCCGCGTTGTCCGCAGTATTCTCGTCATACAAGACGGTCTCGGAATCCAGCATTGTAAAACTGACCCGGCGGCGCTCTTGCTGCAGCGTACCGGCAACCAGCTTGTTGATCACGAACGGTGCGTACACGAGGCCGATGAACTCTTCCCGGCGTTGTTCGACGGTATCCGGCAGCAAACTCTCGTAATACGGTGCGTAGAAGAGAAAGCCGGGAGTCTGCTGTTCATCCTGCACCAGAACAATGGGGCCGGTTATCTGCGACTTACCGGTATCGCGAGCCTTCAGGGCCGCGGTATAGCGATTGTCTTCATGCGCCATGTCAAGTCCGACCGCCTTCGCATTCGGTAGCTCCGGTTCGATATAGACGATGGGCATGAAGTCACGACGGCTGTGGCTGGGATGTACGCGGTAGCCTGTTCGCGTGCGGCGTTGTTCGCGAACGTGCTGGACTACCTCGTCAGGTGTGAATTGGCGGATCACGCCGATGCCATTGATACCTGGGTACTTCGTCTCGATATGCAGGCTGGTCGCAAATGTACGCCACGCATCGTGCGACATATCGCCACCGCTCGCCTCTATTGCCGCAACACCGCTCAGAAGCGCATCTTCGTAGCGCAGCATTCGCTCCCTGACCAGCTCGAGAACCTGCGTCGACTCTCGCTCAAACTCGATCTGTGCATTCTTGTCAACCTGCGCTTTGGAGAATTGCCAGGCCGCAACAGCGATCAGTGCCGACGCGATTACGATCAGCCAATGGAACCAATGCAGGTGACCCGCATTGGCCAGCGACTGACGCTCTGCCTGCAGTTCGTCAATCAGTACCTTTGCCGTGTGCATTACGCCCCGGTGCCGTTTTGAACACCGTTCTGCGGTGACTTCATGCGGCGAATTCGGTCCTCGAGCAAGGCTATCGCACTGTCGAGGTATTCCATGCACGGATTGAGATCGTCATTGATCAGGTTGACGATCGCTTCGCGGAACTCGGACGGGAGTTCGGCCTGATACTCCTCGAAGAGGTCGCAGATTTTTTCGACTGCACCGTTTACTTCGCCTGCGAATCCCTGGATGTTAATCAGCGGGCCGCGCAAGTCGTGTGTTGTACGGTAGGTAATGCTCGTGTCGTTGAGGTTCACGTTTCTCATTCCTCTCGATACTTCGTCGTTATAAATTGGCCGAACGGATCTCATTCTGTATTTCCGAATCACTCAGAATTGACTGAGCAACCGGCAAGTCAAACGAAAATACACTGCCCTTCCCCTGGTTACTTTCCACCCAGATTTTGCCGCCATGAAGTGTGACGATTTCTTTTGCGATAGTGAGGCCCAGGCCCAGTCCCGCACCCATGAACTCATCGCCTGTGTTGTCAACCTGATAGAGCCGTTCAAACACATACGGAATGTCCTTCTCCGGAATACCGCGACCCGTGTCCGCAACGGATATTCGCACCGCACGTTCGTGGCGCCGATGACCGATGGTCAGCGTGATTTGCCCGCCCGCATCGGTGTACTTGATCGCATTGCCCAGCAAGTTCGACAGCACCTGGATGACACGATTGGCGTCGAGGTACAGCAGCGGCAGTGACGCCTCTATTTCTGTCTGCAGGTGCAATTGTTTTGCTTTCACTGCACTGGAGATCGACGCGAGACAGCGAGTTACGACACTTTCAAGGTCGCCAAGCGACTTATTCATCGTGACTTTTGCCGCGTCCAGCCGGGTCATTTCGATCAGGTCGTTGAAATGCGAGCTGATCTGGTCGCAGCTATCAAGCGCGTGATGCAAAATTTCTTTTTGCTCATCGCTCACTGGCCCCGCGATACCGTCGAACACCAGCGCAACAAATTCGCGGGCAGCGGCAAGCGGTGTTTTTACTTCGTGCGAGACGCTTTGGTAGAAGCGCTGTATTTCGTCGTTCTTGGCCTGTAACTGACGATTCAGCGCCTGCAGGTCGCGACCGCGCTCTTGGACGGATCGTTTCAGTCGACCTTTCTCGACCGCGTTGTTGATCGCTCGCGCCAGTGATTCCGCCGACACGACCCGTTTCGAGAAAAAGTCTGTCGCACCAGCCCTTACCGCTTCGGTCGCCGCCGCTTCGCCGCTCCCCGCGGTCATGATGATCATTGGCGGCACGTAGCGTCGTTCATCCGAACCCAGCGTCTCGACCAACTGTGTGCCCATCTCATCGGGGAGCACGTAGTCCACGAGGACGCAATCGAAGTCGGTCCCACTGCATTTCTCATAGGCCTCGGTTGCGTTGGCAGCCACGACGACCTCGTATTGAGTCTTGGGGTTCTTGGCAAGGTAGCGCTTGCACAGGTGCTGGTAGGCCGGGTCATCGTCGACGACGAGAACGCGCACCGAATCACTGTTACACGGGGCCGCAGCCTCTACAAACCCGGCATCTTCGACAATCGCTGTAGCCATACAGTATTTGTCGGCCGCTATGGGCAGAACTGAAACCAAAAGCTGGCGAAAACCGCCTTATGTTCAGTAAGGTTTTTGAGGTATTCAGTTGCGCGAAATCATCAGCGGCGCCTGGCTGACCAGACCATGCCCGAACACGGTATCAAATCCGCGCTTGCCCAGGTCCTTGGCACTGGCCACCAGCCACGAGCTTACTGCGGCCCGCTCCGCCGCACTGTTTTTTACGATCTGAGCGACAATGACTGCCACGCGCGGGGCTGCCATCGAGGTGCCGGACTCAATACGCCAGCCACCGGTCGTGCTGTCGGCTACTTTGACGTCTACGCCAAGGGCTGCAAAATCGACGTAGTCGCCACGATTTGCGTAGCGAAAAATTCGGCGATCACGGTCCACCGCCGTTATGCCTATCGTCGCTTCATAGGCTGCCGGAAAAAGCGGCTCGCTGGACGGCCCATTATTGCCAACTGCCGCGACTATCACCGGTCCCGATGCCCCGATGTGTGCTATTCCCTGCTCCAGCAGCTTGTTGCCCGGCCCGGCCAGGCTCATGTTGATGACATCGACATTCTCGCCCGCAAGCCAGTCCAGCGCGGCCAGTAATCCTTCCGAAGTTGCGCCGGGACCATAGCCTTCGACCTGGAAAAAGACCGACGCGGCGAGGATGTCGACATTGTCCCGGGCACTTTTCGCCACCAGTGACGCCACGGCGGTGCCATGCGTCTGCGGCCGCAAGCCATCGTTGATTGCAAAATCCCTGCTCGTCACTCGAACGCCAGCCAATGCCCGATGCTCAACCTGAACGGCGGAATCAATAATGCCGACTCGCAACCTGTCGCCGCCAGCCGCTATTTCGGTATCGTCGAGCGCTGTGGCGTTCGCTGATGATTGCTCGGCAGGCACATCGTTGGCGGGACGATACAAATGATTGTAGTCAACGGAGGCATCCGGATACGCCTTGCGCAAGCGTGCAACGCTGTCGGGCAAATCGGTGCCGGCGAGATTCCGCAGCGTTGCAAGCGTCAGCCCGAGTGACTGCAGGTCTCGTTGCGCCAATACGTCGAAACCGTCAGCCGTCATCGCAGTGAGCGTTTCGCGATCGACCAGCACCGCTATCGTATCGGACTCAATTGCCGCACCGTTCGGGTCGGTGGCAAGTATTGTGCCCCGCAGCATGCCGTCGACAAGACCGACCGCCTTGTCGGTCAGGCCGGCCGCCTCAACAGCGGCGGCTTCTGCCAGCGCTTCTGCCGCCCGCTTCTTGCGTTCGAGCTCGCGGTTGAGGCGCTCTTCAACCGGACGCGTGGGCAGTCGACCGAGCGTGTCATTGACATTCGGCAGGCCGATTTGTGCCTGTGCCGCCTGCGGCAAAGCCGCGACTGTGGCAATACAAAAGACAGCAATTGCGATCGTTCGGTAGAATCTGGTCATGCTACTCCGGTGCACTGTGCTTACCTTAAGAAATCTGCATCTGACTGTCTAACGTTTGCAGCACCCGATTTATTCCCTGTGGAATAAAACCATACCGTCAACCGTTTCTATAGCAAATGGATCACAAATTGAATCAACGTCAGGACGAACTTGTTGAGATATTGCCGAACATCCGGCGCTTCGCCTACAGCCTCACCGGCAACGTGGCGGATGCGGACGACCTGCTGCAGTCCACGGTCGAGCGATTGCTCGAACGCGGCCTGCCGGAATCCGCCGAACTGCTGCCGTGGTGCCTGCGCGTATGCCGAAATCTATGGATTGATGAGGTTCGCTCGCGCAAGGTTCGCAGCAACGCAGCCGGCGACCCGGCCGTGATCGGCGAACAGATCGTCCCGGGCGAAGAACAGGTGCTCGGCGAGATTTCGCTGCGCGAAGTTCAGGATGTATTGCGATCCATGACCGACGACCAGCGTGCAGTACTGGAGCTGATCGCCATTGAGGGCTTCTCTTACAAGGAAGCCGCGAAGGTACTGGACGTTCCGGTTGGAACGATAATGAGCCGACTGGCCAGGGCGCGCAGCACACTTGCAGAGCGCAGTGGGCAGAATGAGGTTTCGGCGAACGCGCCGAAAGGAGCATGACATGACGGAAACAGAACAGCACACTGACGATATCGCCCTCTGCGCCTACATCGACGGCGAACTGCCGGAGAGCGAAGCAAGCGAGCTGCAGGCACGGCTGCTGCAGGAACCTGAACTGGCGCGACGTCTGGAGCTGCTACGCGGCAGCGACAGTGACGCACAGCGACTTTATGCTGAGATCGACGAACGACCGATGCCACAAGCGGTACTGGACCTGCTGCAACAGAAGCCTGCAGCGGCGCGCGAGGACAATGTCATCGCGTTTCCGGCACGCGGCGTGCGACAGTTCCTGCAAATGCCCGTTGCAATTGCCGCCAGCGTCGCATTGCTGGCAGGCTTCCTGGTTGCGGATATGTTCCGCGCGACCGACGATGCAAGCCCCGAAGTGAGCAGCCTGTATGCCGGGCAGATCGATGCACAGAGCAACCTGCATCGCCTGTTGGAAGAAGGCACCAGCAACGATGCTCAAGTGCTCGCGGAAGGCGTCAGCGCGGAGTTGCTGTTGACGTTCCAGGATCGCAACGGCGATTTCTGCCGGCAGCTACGCGTCGATGGCGGTGTAGCGCCGCTGCAGGGCCTTGCCTGCCGCCGCGGCGATTCCTGGCAAGTTGAGGCTGTCAGCATTGCTGCCGAGCCCGCACCTGATGGCAATTACCAGCTCGCCAGCGGTGCGACACCGATCGCGATCGATGCAGCGATAGACGCGTTGATAGGGCCGCGCCCGCCGCTCGACAAAGACGAGGAAAGGTCAATAATTTCAAACACTTGGAAAAAAACGGAAAATTAATGGAATAAAACTGCGGTCGCGCCCGTTTTCCCGGTAACAACACAGGAAAACCCCGACAAGGAGATCGATATGTTTTATTCAAGAATAGTCATTATTGCGACATTGCTTACGCTGGGCGCTTGCGCGTCGACACCGGACTATGTTGCTGCGGACAGCGCCAGCGATTATGGCCATTACACCCGCAAGATTTCGGACGACCGCTATCGCGTGAACTACAACGGCCGTCGCAGCACGGATCTGCAGGACGCTCGTGACTACGCAATGCTGCGTGCCGCTGAGCTGACGTTGAACAAGGGCTACGACTGGTTCCAGATTGTCGACCGTGAAACGTCAACGACCGAGTCACGTGAGTCGCAACCGAGATTTGGTTTTGGCGTCGAACAGGCACGCCATTATGAGACTAGCTGCGGACTGGTTAGCTGCACAACCTACAGCAGGCCGTCACGATACAGCAGCCTGCAGTTCGACAATCGCCGGCCCGAAACGCGTCACAGTCACTCTATTGAGATCGTGATGGGCAAGGGTAAGGTGCCCGAGAACGGCAACTACTACGACGCCAAAGCGGTAGCAGAATCGATTGGTGAAACCGCGTAGATTTGTATGGGCAACAGCAAACGAGGGTCAGGGTCTTGGGACTCTGGCCCTTTTGCGTTCCGCGTCAGGCGCGCGCTCATCCGCCGGGTTTTTCGACAAGCTGCAACCAGTAACGCGTCACCTGGTTGATCGCATCCATGAACGGCTCGAGGTCTGTTGGTTTAACAATGTAAGAGGTACATCCCGCCTCATAACATGCCGCAACATCCAGACGGCTGTTGGAACTTGAAAGCACGACAACGGGTACGCGATTGATGCCGCGAGTCAGCCGGATATGCTTCAGAACCATTTCGCCATTCAATCGCGGCATATTCAGGTCCAATATAATGAGGTCCGGCCTTTTTTCATCAGAGCTTTCAAGCACCGCCTGCGACAGGTATTGAAGCATTGCCTCACCGTCGGCGACCAGCAGCAACTCAATATCGGCATCTGCGAGGCAGCGTTGTATCAGGTTTCGATCCGCTGGGTCGTCTTCCCCGACCAACACGAGTGGTTTTTTTGTATTCTTATCCGCGCTCACTTTCCCCCCTTTTATACAATGCCCAGCGTGAACTTGAACCAGGTTCCGCCCTGCGGTGCGCCTTCGACCCAAATATCACCATTGTGCCTGTCGATTGCCCGCCGGCAAATTGCCAGACCGATGCCAGTGCCATCCGAATGATCGCGCCCTTTCAGGCGCTTGAACGGATCGAAGACCTGGTCCCGGTATTCTTCGTCAATACCAATGCCGTTATCTTTAACACCAAATATCCATCTGCCGCTACCGTCCTTCTCGCTAGTGACGGAAACATGTAGCGGCGTTTCGGGATTGCGGAATTTCAGCGCGTTCGAAATCAGGTTCGAGAACAACTGCTGCAATAGTACCCTGTCGCCACGTACTTCTGGCAGGTAACCAGTGTCAATTTTTGCACCGCTGGCCTCGATGCTGACTTCGAGAGCCTCGAGCGCAGACTTTAGCGTTTCCTCGAGCGATACAGATTCGAAATTGATATCGCCCCTGCTGGCCAGCGATAAGTCGAGCAGGTCTTCCACCAGCGATTGCATACGCCGGGCGCCTTCCATAATGTGCCCGAGATCCTGCTGCACATCCTCACCAAGCTCTGTGCCAAGATCTTTTTCCAGCAACTGACTGTAGGCAATAATCGTGCGTAGCGGCTCTTTCAGGTCGTGTGAAGCCGCGGAGACGAATTGCTCAATATCCTTATTCGCACGCCCAAGCTCCCTGTTGCGGGCGGTGATTTGCGATGTCGCCTCGTCGACACAATCCCGCAACTGTTGGGTGGTGGGAATCTTTAAGGCCTTAGGCAGCAGCCGCCAAATCCAGATTGCAGTCGCGATTGAGACGATTGCGGTTGCCGCCTTGAGTAAGCCATGGATCCCGTAGTAGCCCTTCCAGACAGTCAGAATACCCATGAGGTGCGTTGTGCCACAGAGAAAAATAAATGCCGAAAATAGCATCGGCACCATTTTCATATCGATGTCTTTTCGTTTCCGAACGAACAGCATGATCGAGACAGGGATCGAATAATACGCCGCTGCGATCATCGCGTCGGACAAGACATTCGTCCAGAGAATCTCGGGCAACCAGAGATAACAGTGCCCGTGCGGCATGAAATCGCCGGAGCTCAGGTGCTCCCAGATTGAAGTCATGACAATACTCAAAAGGCCCTATTCAGCATCGGTATCGGCATACACGCGGATTTCTTCACCACAGGACAGGGTTCTGTTGCAGCCGTGTGGGCTGCATCACAGTTCGGCTGCGCCAGGCCCGGGATCCAGCGCCGCAGCCGAAAATCGCAAAAATGAAGCAACCGAAAAATTTTTCCGATTGATGGAATAAACATCGCTCGTCATCCGTTCTCCAGATACAAGTTAACCAAATGGAGGATTGATCATGACTTGTAACATCAGTGAAAAATTGACCCGTATCGTTACGGGCATCGTAGGCCTGGTCGTGTTTGTCGCAGCAGACAGCACACTGGCAATGGAAGCTGACATGCGTGCTTCTGCACGTGCAGAAAGTCAGTCTTCAGCATCTATTGAGTCAAACGAATCTGGCACGTCAGCATCCGCTGATTTTCGTGCCAGCGCGTCTGCATCTGCGGAAGCTTCGCGCGACGAAGAGGAGGCTCAAAATGAAGAGCCAAATCCGGAACCGGCTTCGGAACCGAACCCGGAACGGTCGAATGATGCAAACCGCGAGCCGAAGAAAGAGCCCGTAAAGAAGCCGTCCAGGGATGAGTCCGACACGCAACAATCGGGCACGTCAATCAACGGCGAGTTTGCCGGATCACTGGTCGGTAACGCTACAACCACGACCGATGACGCTGTCGACTCTGTCGACGCGGCTGCTACAGCAACGTTCGACGGTGCCGTGCAGGCTTCGACCGAAACGGTGGACAGTGCCAGCCAGACGTTGGCTGATGCACAGGCTGAAGCTACCAGTAATGGCGAGCAACTTGCAGCTGATGGACAGGCGGCTGCCGATGAGTCGCAGGGACAAGTCGGCGACGCGGCCAGCTCGTCGATCGAAGCTGCGGTTTCAAGTGACGTAGCCAACTCGGTCAGTGCGGACGTTCAGGACGACGTTACAGCAGCGATTACGGAAGATCTGGCAATCGACCTGACTCGTGAACTGTCTCTCCCGGGCCTCGACTAAGTCGATGCCATCCTGTGGCCGGCGGGGCAACTCGCCGGCCTTTTTACAAGGACGAAAAATCATGAACAACTTACAGATATCGAAGCTAATCCTGATCCTCGGCAGCCTGCTGCTATCGACAGCGTCGCTGGCCGGGGAATCGAAATCCCGTTTTTCATTTGACGCCGGCATCGGCTACCTGGAAGACAGCAATGTCGGAATCGCCGATCTGGATACCAACTCAGGTGTCAGCGACACGGCGACCACTTATGACCTCGGCCTTGCGGCGCGCGTGCCATTGTCCCGCCGTTGGGAAACACGCTTTGCCTACGACTACAGCGCTACAGCCTACTCGGAGTTGAGCGAATTCGATCTTGGCCTGCACCACGCGCTCGCCGGCCTCACCTGGAAACCGGGCGTGCTGGATGCCGGCATTAATATTGAGAAGTTCGCAGCAACGCTGGACGGCGAAGACTATCTCGACATGGTGCAGGTATCGCCAAGCATCGCGCGACTGATAGGCAACCGGCTGTATTTGCGCGGCGCCTTTATGCACGCAGACAAGCGCTACGATACTATCGCCGGACGGGACGCACGCAATCAATCCTGGCGCGGTGATATGTACATGCTGATAGACAACATGGATCAGTATGTCGCCATCGGCATCCAATCCGGGACTGAAGAGGCGGACGATGCGGCATTCGACTACGAGTCCGTGCGCTGGAACATGAGCTACGGCCATTTGCTGGAACTCGGCTCGCGCGACCTCAAACTCAAGGCGAAACTGAGTCATGAGGGCCGCTCCTACCTCAACACGGATGAGTCCATTGGCGACCGGCGCAATGACAAGCGGCTACGGCTGCGACTCGCCGGGGATTTGCAGCTCCTGGAACACCTTGAGCTTGCCGCACACATTGAGCATTCGGACATTCGCTCCAACCTGGAGTCCGCAGCGCTCGACAAGACGGTTTATGGGCTGGCATTAAGAGCAACATTTTGAACCGTGCAGCACGGTCGGCCGGCGCCCGGTAATTTTCTGGGCGCGGCCGGTCCCGGCTGCTACTATTCGCCGCGCCATGATTCATCGCTACATCGATTTCATACTCATTGTGCTCGCTCTGATTGTCGTTTCCTGTCTGCTCTCGACAATGGTGACGTTCATGGGGGGCCACCGCGGCGGTGCTGACATGTCCGCGTTACTGTTAATGCAACTCGCGTCGATACCGGTATCGGTATTCCTGATTGCGGCCGGATTGTTCTACATACGCCGCGACGGCAATTGGGAAAGCGCCTTTCGATCACTGTGGAATACCCTGCCACAATGGCTATTGTTCATGTTTTTTTTCCTCAACTCGCTGGTCGTCATCGGTGAGATCGCTCTCTATATAGCGAGCCAGGTATCCGGCTGGGAACGATCGTGGCTGGCACATATTCCGCTCGCGTCGATGCTGGCCACATCGGCGGCATTCCTGACGCTGTACGCCGCGCAGCACTTCGACAATGCTGACCACCGGGCACTGTCGGGCCGCTGGTCCGGATAAAAAAATGGCTTCCCGCGGGAAGCCATTCTTCTGCTCAGCATACCGATGATCTAGCGTCGATTTGAACGTCGATCCAGCCGCTGATTGGCTCGCTGGCCCTTGTTGTCCAGGCGCCGATCCTTGCGATCGCCTTTCATGTCGAGACGCTGATTGACCCGGTCACCGCGATTGTCGAGGCGGGTATCGACACGATCACCCTTCGTGTCCAGTCGCTGATCGATGCGGTCGCCCCTGTTGTCCAGCCGGTCCGACAATTTATCTCGACCGGCATCCGCGGCGCGATCCGAGCGATTGTCCAGGCGGTCGTTGATTCGATCGCCCCTGTTATCAAGCCGGTCATCGATACGATCACCGCGATTGTCCAGACGGTCGTCTACTCTGTCACCGCGATCGTCAAGACGATCTTCGATCCGGTCGCCGCGATTATCGAGTCGTTCCTCAATGCGGTCGCCGCGCTGATCAAGGCGGTCGCCGTCGCCGCCATTGTCGTCCGCGAAGGCAGTGCCGCTTGCCAGAGCGCTGCCTGCCGTCAACAAGACGGTCCATACGAGTGTTGCAAACTTATCCGTGTTCATCACTGCTCTCCTGTGTGCAATCTGACGGGTTGTTGGCTTATCAACGCGACACAGGAGAATCCGTTGACACAGTGACCGGCGGCAACAGCATTATGTTTAAAGTAAATCCTGGCCAAAAATGCCTAGCTACCGGTACGGCGTCGCTGCAGCTTGTTTTCGTACATGCGCGAATCGGCGTCTTCGAGCATACTGCCAATTGATTCGTGCTGCTCCTTGTCAAAGCTGACGCTGCCGACACTCCACGACAAGTTCCTGCGCAAGCTGCATTGCTCTTTCAGCGCCATTTTTTGCAATCGCTCAATCGCAACGTTTGCCGCTTCGTTCGAAGCCGCCATCATCACGACGAATTCGTCACCACCAAGACGCGCAATCACATCGGCCTTACGAAAGCACTGCATCAGCAAACTGGCAAAGTATTGCAATAGTTCGTCGCCAACCCGATGTCCGTGCGTATCATTCAGCGCCTTGAAACCGTCAAGATCGAAAAACAGCAACTCGGCATCAATGTCGGTGCGTCGGCACAGCGATAACATGTGGTTGGCGACCATATTGAAACCGCGGCGATTGGCGACCTGCGTCAGTTCATCGATTGTCGCGTGCGAAGCGATCTGGAGCTGGTCTTCTACCATCGCCCCGAAGTCCCGCAATGATTCCTGATCGGCCGAGTTAAGACTGCGCTGCTTGCTGTCGATCAGGCACAGCGTGCCAACCCGGTGTCCGTTCGGACTGTGAATCGGGTAGCCGGCGTAAAAACGAATGAACGGCGCCTCGACCACCAGCGGATTATCAGAAAACCGCTGGTCACTGCTCGCATCTGTAACCAGGAATATTTCGTCGCTGTTAATGGCATGGCCGCAAAACGAAATTTCCCGGCTGGTTTCACAGGCATCCAGTCCCTGCTTGGACTTGAACCACTGCCGATGGCCATCAATCAGGCTAATCAGGCAAATGTCGACGCCGAAGAAGCGCTGAGCCATGCGGGTAATGCGATCGAAGCGCTCCTCCGAGGGGGTATCGAGAATACGCAAAGCATGCAGGCTCAGCAGTCGCTCAGTCTCGTCTATTGGTGTAATCGGTGTCAGCAAGGGACCCATCCATGGCGGTAGTAGACGCTGTATCGGCAGCTTGCCGTCGTTCTTTAGGCCTGCGGCAGGCACTGTGAGTAACAATTTGTAACACCCGGCCTGCTGTGGTCCATGCCAACGCTTATCTCGCGCTATGATAGGCGGATGTCAAAAGTGCTGCTCATCGACGACGACCGGAAACACTCCGAACTGCTGCAGGCGTATTTCAAACGCTTCGGCATCAATCTCGTGTGCGCCTACGATTCCAGCGAGGGCTTCAAGAAACTGGCACGTGAAGAACCGGACCTGTTGTTGCTTGATGTCATGCTGCCCGGTAAGGACGGCTTCGAAATTTGCCGCGAAGTCCGCAAGACCAGCAATATCCCGATTATCATGCTCACCGCGCGCGGCGACATTATCGACCGCGTATCGGGACTCGAACTTGGTGCCGATGACTACATCGGCAAGCCGTTTGAGCCCCGTGAGCTGGTGGCCCGTGTGCAGGCTACGCTGCGACGTTCGGAACTTGCCGGTGCGATAGTCAATGAATTGAATTTCGAGGGCATGACCATTGACACCGAAGCACGCACCGTGCGCGTGGACGGCAAACCGGTCGACCTCACGTCGATGGAATTCGAGCTCTTGCTGATCCTCGCCAGACGTCACGGGCGAAAACTTTCACGAGACGACATCTTGAGCGAATTGCGTGGTATAGACGCCGCGATTCTTACCCGCTCGGTCGACATCATGATCAGTCGCCTGCGTCAGAAGCTCGGCGACTCGGTCAAACCGCCACGATTCATACAGACCGTCTGGGGCCGCGGCTATATGTTTGTCGGTTTGCCCGGCACCGATGTTTAGGCGCCTGTCGCGCTCGCTGTCGTTCCGGCTGCTGCTGATATTTGTCCTGCTCGCCGGCTTGTTCGTCTTTGGCACATTCAAGGCGATTCAACGCTTTTACAACAGCGACCAGATTCGCGGCCTGATCAGCGGCCACCTGTCATTGCATGTCAGTTATGTCCGCGACGATATCGGCGTTCCGCCGCGCATTGACCGTGCTCTCGCGATTACCCGGAAAGTGCCCGTCGACATTCGAATTCTCGGCCCCGACATCGACTGGGCGTCGGACCCCGACTTTCCGAGGCTGGAACAGCTCGAATTCGCGCCCAGCCCGAACTTCAGCAGCGATCCCGGCGCCTGGGCCGACGAGCTCCAGGGCGTCGATTTTGCGGACAAAGACCATCACAACTTCCTGCGTATACGGCAGGGCGGCTACCAGATCGTCGTTTCGACACCGCGAATCGCGGGCGCGTCAAGCGGCCCGCCGTTGCTGTCGCTAATCCTGGGCATGGGCCTCTCGCTGGTAGTGCTCTCCTATATGGCCGTTAACTGGTTATTTCGGCCAGTGAGGACAATTCGCAAGGGTGCCGAGCACATTGGGCGCGGCAACTTTGATTTCCGTATCTCCAATATTCGTGCCGATCAGCTTGGCGACCTGGCGACCGACATCAACAAGATGGCCGGCGACGTCGAAAGCATGCTCGATGCGAAGCGGGCACTACTCCTGGGAATCAGCCACGAACTGCGTACACCGCTGTCACGCATGCGACTCCTACTCGAGTTCGTCGACGACCAGGAAAACGTCGAAGGTCTGCGGGCGGAAATCATCGAGATGGAGAAAATTGTCACGTCGCTGCTTGAGGCCGAGCGACTCAATAGCCGTCATGCAAGACTCACGCGAGATGAAGTTGACGTTAGTGACATGGCGCACCGTCTGCTGGAAGATTTCTTCACGCGTGAGCGGGACAGAATCCGTGTGTCGCTCCCTGAAGAACCCTTGCTTGCGGATATCGATGAAGCGCGCATCGCGTTGTTACTCAAGAACCTGATCGGCAATGCACTCCGTTATACGGCTCCCGAAGACGGCCCGGTGGAGCTAAGCATATCGGAGCAAGCCGATGACCTCTTACTGCGCGTGCGCGACCATGGCCCGGGAATTCCCGATGAGCAGATCGAGCACATTGGCGAACCATTTTATCGAAGTGACCCATCGCGAAATCGCGAATCGGGTGGCACCGGTCTGGGCCTGTACCTCGCCAACCTGGTCGTCCAGGCGCATGGCGGCACGCTAAAATTGCTCGACACCGGGGGTCAGGGAACGAGTTTCGAGGCGCGAATCCCGGATTGTTGCAGACACGCCACCTGATCGCCGCGCGCGCCATAAAACCCTGCAATGGCGTGCTTTAACGGCCTTTAATCTCTGAAATTCGACAGTTTGTAAGTGAATGTAACAATGGCCGCGGAGCCATTGTTGGCGTTCTGGCCGCTCCGTATATTGGTGGCATCAGATCACGGAGGCCGCAATGAGCGCCATAACGTCAAAAGCAGTCAGCTGGACCGAATCGGGCCGTGTGCCCGACACGGTGATTCGTGCCGGCATCCGCAGGCTACTGGAGTCGAAGCGCAAGGAAGTTCATTCCGGCGACGTCGAATTCGCAGCAAACATGACGAACCAGTTCGTCGTGAAAATGAACAATTCGCCCATTGCGCTGCTACCGGAACTCGCCAACGAGCAACACTATGAGGTCCCGGCATCATTCTTCACGCATGTCATGGGCGATCACCTGAAATACAGTTGTTGTTACTGGCCAGAAGGCGTCGAGACACTGACAGAAGCGGAGGCAGCGGCGCTCGAATTGTCGGTCAAACGTGCTGGTATCGCTGACGGGATGCAGGTACTCGATCTGGGTTGCGGCTGGGGCTCGCTGTCGCTTTGGGTCGCGGAGCGCTTTCCGAATTGCGCCGTGACGTCGGTCTCGAACTCGTCATCGCAGCGGGATTTCATTCTGCAGCAAGCAAAAGCGCGCTCGCTTGCGAATATTGAAGTCATTGTCTCCGACATGAACGACTTCGCAACATCGCGACAGTTTGACCGCGTTGTCTCGGTCGAAATGTTCGAACACATGCGCAATTATCGCGAGCTTTTTGCCCGTATCAACGACTGGCTACTGCCGAACGGGCAATTTTTCATGCACATCTTCTGTCATCGCACCACGCCCTACGAATACATCGACAAGGGACCTGCTGACTGGATGAGCCGCTATTTCTTTAGTGGCGGCATCATGCCCAGTGCGGACTTGCCGCTTCGATTCAGCCGGGACTTGAATATCGTCAAGCGCTGGCACTGGAACGGCGAGCATTACGCCAGAACGTGCAACGCCTGGCTCAAAAAGATGGATGCCAGTGAAGAAGCAATCATGCCCGTCCTCGCAGGGTGTTACGGCGCTGACGATGCACCGTTGTGGTGGCAGCGCTGGAGAATGTTCTTCATGGCCTGTGCCGAGTTATTCGACTACGCCGAAGGCCATGAATGGTACGTCGGCCACTACCTGTTCGAAAAGGCGAAGTAGTTATGTTGTTGCTGATCAATGTTGCCGTATTTCAGATCGCGTGGCTCGCGTCAGTGGTCGGAGCCGCTGAACAAATGCCCTGGCTCGGGCCAGTGGCAGTTGCGGCCGCACTCGCGTTGCATTTTCGTGCCGCCCGCAAGCCCTTCGATGAAGCGCTGCTGGTCCTGACCTGTGCCGCCATGGGAGCGAGTTTCGACAGCATTCTGGTTGCGGCAGGCTGGGTCACCTACTCTGCCGGCCTCTTCAGTCAGTATTTCGCTCCGTACTGGATCATCACAATGTGGATGTTGTTCGCAACAACATTGAACGTCTCGATGCGATGGCTCCGCGGTCGCCCGATTCTGGCTGCCCTGCTCGGCTTTTACGGCGGTCCGACGTCGTACCTTGCCGGCCAGGCGCTGGGCGGGATCGTGTTGACCAAGCCGGTCGCTGCGCTGCTGATGCTGGGTATTGGCTGGGCCATCATGATGCCGCTGCTGATGTGGCTGTCGGAAATGCTCGACGGCATGCCGGGCAGGCCACGCAACTGGATTCTGGAGCGCAGCCAATGATGCAACACCCATACACAATCGCTTTGTTTGCCATCCTTGCAGTTGCCATTGCCAGCTGGGTCATCAGCGTCTTCAAGAACGACGTCAGTTTTGTCGACAGCCTCTGGTCGCTGTTTTTCCTGCTCGCCGCCGCAGTCTTTGCGAATGAAACCCTGCCATTGGGTGCCCGTGGCATGCTGGTCGTCGCACTCGTGACCATCTGGTCACTGCGCCTGTCAATCTACATCACGGCCCGTAACTGGGGCGAGCCAGAGGACTATCGTTACCAGGCAATACGCGAAAACAACGAACCGGGTTTTACCTTTACGAGCCTGTTCATCGTGTTCGGCTTGCAGGGTGCACTCGCCTGGATCGTCGCGCTGTCGTTACTGCCCGCAATCAGCAACGATGCCGCCCTGGGCGCACTGGATTTTGTCGCGTTGCTGCTGTTTATTGTTGGCTTCATATTTGAAGCTGGCGGTGACTACCAGCTGTCGAAATTCAAGTCCCGTGATGACAGCAAGGACAAGGTCCTCGATACCGGCCTGTGGAAATACACACGGCATCCGAATTACTTCGGCGATTTCTGTATCTGGTGGGCCTTTTACCTGTTTGCATTGTCAGCCGGTGCCTGGTGGACAATCATCTCGCCCATCCTGATGAGCATCTTGTTGCTGAAGGTTTCGGGCGTTGCCATGCTCGAAAAAACCATCAGCGATCGACGACCCAAGTACGCTGAGTATGTGCGCCGTACAAATGCGTTCTTCCCGGGTCCACGACGCTCTCAGGGCGCCACCGGGGAGGTGCGATCATGAAGCGTCGCCACCTCGGTATCCTGTGGATTTTTCTTTTTGGCCTTACTTTGGCGGCTCCGCCAGCGGCGAGTGCCAACACGAATGATGCATCGCGATGGAATTTCGACGTTTATATCGACGACAAGAAGGTCGGCACACACCAGTTCCGGGTTTCGCAGGCTGGCGATGAGACCATTGTCGAGAGTGAAGCGAACTTCAAGTACAAGTTTCTGTTCGTAACCGCATACCAGTACCAGCATCGTGCGGATGAGCGCTGGGCCGACAACTGCCTGGTCGAATTTGACGCGAGCACGAACGCGAATGGTAAGGAGCTCGAAGTCTCCGGCGAGCAATCCGGGTCCGCTTTCGTCGTCGAGACGAACGATGCGCCGACACAATTACCGCAGTGCGTCATGACATTTGCCTACTGGAACCCGGCGTTTCTGCAGCAGACACGCCTTCTTAACCCGCAAACCGGCGAGTACCTGGACGTCAATGTCGAACGAATCGGCGACGAAGTTCTCGACATACAAGGTGAGTCAGTTGCTGCAACGCGCTTTTCCCTGACCGCCGAAAAAATCGATGTGACACTCTGGTATTCAAACGAGGACAAGTGGCTTGCACTCGAATCCGTCGCCAAGGGCGGTCGCATAATTCGTTATGAGCTTTCCTGATATGAAAAACATGGCATTGAAGATTGCAGTTTCTCTCACCGCGATATTCGTGGTTGGCGGATGTGCGTCAAAAGGACCCGAGATGAAGACCGTAGACTACGTAGACATCGACCGCTTCATGGGCCCCTGGTACGTCATCGCCAATATTCCGACCTTCCTGGAAAAGGAAGCTTACAACGCCGTTGAGACCTATCAACTGAATGACGATGGCACGATCGCCACAACGTTTACGTTTCGCAAGGGTGGATTCGACGGCAAACTGAAAGAGTACAACCCCAAGGGTTTTGTTGTTGACAAGGAATCGAATGCTCTTTGGGGCATGCGCTTCGTCTGGCCCATCAAAGCCGACTATCGAATCGTATACCTCAACGACGACTACACGCAGACGGTGATCGGTCGACAGAACCGTGACTACGTCTGGATCATGGCGCGTACACCGAATATATCGGAACAGGACTACAACGAACTCGTGAACTTCGTCGAGTCCATCGGCTATGACACGTCCAAACTGCAACGCGTGCCGCAAAGCTGGTGATGCTATGAAGATCGCCATTATCGGAACTGGCATCGCGGGCAACGTTGCGGCCTATCACCTGCGGCAGCAACATGACATCACCGTATTTGAGTCTGGTAGTTATGCAGGCGGCCACACCAATACCGTCACCGTGCAGGAAAACGGGCGCCGCTTTGGTGTGGATACCGGCTTTATCGTGTTCAACGACCGCACGTACCCGAACTTCATTCGCCTTCTCGATGAAATAGGTCAGGAATCGCAGCGCAGTGAGATGAGTTTCAGCGTGCAGGCGGACAATGGCGGCATTGAGTACAGCAGTTATGTGCCCAATGGCCTGTTTGCACAACGCCGGAATTTGTTCCGGCCGGCATTTCATCGCATGATTCGTGACATCCTGCGCTTTAACAAGACGACGATCCAGAGCGTCGACCACCTGGGCTATGACGACACTGTCCGGGAATTTCTCGACGATAACCGCTATAGCCGCGAGTTCCGCGACTGCTACCTGGTACCGATGGCCGCCGCAATCTGGTCAGCAGAACCTGTTTCGATTCTCGACATGCCGATCAAGTTCCTGGTGCGCTTCTTCGACAACCATGGACTGTTGCAACTGAAAAATCGCCCGCAATGGCGCGTTATCAAGGGCGGCTCACGCGAGTATGTACAAAAGCTCGTCGCGGGACACCACGACAGAATTCGCCTGAATACGCCCGTGCAGTCCGTGCAGCGGTTTAACGATCGGGTGGAGATCAAGTCAGCATCAGGCGGACTTGAGACATTTGATTACGTATTCATCGCATGTCACAGCGACCAGGCCTTGGCGCTGCTTAAAGACGCTTCACAGACAGAGCGAGACGTATTGGGCGCCATTCGATACCAGCAGAATGAGGCAATTCTGCATACCGACGACGCGCTTATGCCGAAGCGCCGGCGCGCATGGGCATCATGGAATTACCACATTCCCGAGGACCCGTCGCGCCATGTCGCGGTCACTTACAACATGAACATCCTGCAGGCCCTGAATGCGAACAAGCAATACCTGGTGACGCTCAACAACGACCGCAACATTCACCCCGACAGTATTATTCGCGTCGAAAAATACGAACACCCCGTCTTTTCCCGTGAATCCGTTGCGGCACAGCAGCGGCACGTCGAGATTAATACTGGCCGCACATTCTACTGCGGCGCGTACTGGCGCAATGGCTTTCATGAAGATGGTGTGGTCAGCGCATTGCATGCCTTACAACACTTCGAGGAGGAACTGGCTGATGGACAGTTGCATCTACGAAGGGCGAGTTAATCACACCCGCATGACACCCGCCGTACATCGCTTCGGCTACCGGCTGTTCCTGATGTATCTGGACCTCGACGAGCTTCCACAGTTATTCGAGAAGCGCTGGTTCTGGTCGACGTCGGGTCCTGCGCTGGCTCGTTTTCGGCGCGCCGATCATCTCGGTCCTAAGGACCAGGCGCTTGCGGATGCAGTACGAGATTACGTTGAAAGCGAAACGGGCAGGCGGCCCACTGGCCCGGTTCGACTGCTGACCAACCTGGCCTATTTTGGCTACTGCTTCAATCCAGTCAGTTTCTATTACTGCTTCTCTGACGATGGTGAAACTGTCGAGTTCATTGTTTCGGAAGTGCACAACACACCATGGGGCGAGCGCGATTGCTACGTGATGGAATGCGGCCGAAACAAGAGTGACAAGCAAGTCTGGCGTTTCCAGCCGCAAAAGAAAATGCACGTGTCACCGTTTATGCCAATGGATGTGGACTATGACTGGGCATTGTCGCAACCCGGCGAACGCCTCTCTGTGTTCATGGCAAATTCGCGCGATGGTGCCCGAGTATTTGACGCTTCGATGATGCTAAAGCGCAAGTCAATCAGCGGCTGGTCACTGGCCAGCGTACTGCTCCGCTTCCCGTTTCAAACCACGAAAATAATCATGGCAATCTACTGGGAGGCTTTACGCCTCTGGCTCAAGCGTTGCCCGGTATACCTGCACCCTGACAAGAGTAATACAGAAAAAGAAGAGGTTGCTGCCCGATGAATACACGAAGTGCCACCGCCGAATCCGCCGATTTCTCCAGCAAATCCGATGCGCCTGGCGTTATCGATCGACTGGCCCGCCGTATTGTCCTGTCTTGCCTGCAAGGCCTTGAGGACGGCCAAATCGTCGTGTTCGAAAACAACGAGAAATTTTCATTTGGATCTTTAAGCGGTGATTATCCTGAACCCGTGGAACTCCACGTTCTCGACCCCAGGTTTTACGGCGATATTGCTTTCGGTGGTGCCACCGCTGCGGGCGAGGCGTACATGATGGGTTCTTGGGCGTGTCCGCAACTGGGGTCGCTCATGCAGATGCTGCTACGCAATCGCGATGTGCTCGACCAGGTGGATTCGGGCCTGGCATTGCTGAGCAAGCCACTCCGCAAAATATTGCACGCGCTGAATCGAAATACCCGCAAGGGAAGCCGCAAGAATATTGCGGCGCATTATGATCTCGGCAATGATTTTTACAAGCTCTGGCTCGATGCTTCGATGATGTATTCGAGCGCGTACTTCGATGCACACGACACGCCACTGGAAGAAGCCGCAACCGAGAAGCTGGACCGCATTTGTCGAAAACTCGATCTTGCGCCAGCGGACTCCGTTGTCGAGATCGGAACTGGCTGGGGAGGATTCGCGATTCACGCCGCGAAATACTACGGCTGTCACGTGACGACAACGACTATTTCGAAACAACAATACGACTACGCGCGAGAGGCAATCGCAGCCGCCGGGCTCGAAGACAGGATAACCCTGCTCTGCAAGGACTACCGCGACCTCGAAGGCCGTTTCGACAAGCTCGTATCAATCGAAATGATCGAGGCCGTCGGCCACCAGTATCACAAGCAGTACTTCAGGAAGTGTTGTGAACTCCTGAAGCCCGAGGGGCAGATGTTGCTGCAGGCGATCACCATTGCCGATCAACGTTATGATGAGTACAAGCAGAGCGTTGATTTTATTCGACGCTATATCTTTCCCGGCGGCTGCCTGACATCCGTGACCGATATGTGCAAAACGATGACAGAAAATACGGACATGAGAGTAATTCACCTGGAGGACTCCGGATCGCACTACGCACGAACCTTGCGTCATTGGCATGATCGCTTCTTTGCGGAAATTGACGCCGTTCGCGATCTCGGCTATGCAGACGAGTTCATCCGCATGTGGCAGTACTACCTGCGATACTGCGAGGCCGCGTTTACCGAACGGGCTACCGGACTGGCGCAATTACTTATCATGCGACCCGGTGCGCGTCGCGATCGGATCGATTATTAGTCGAGCCGCTACGCGCCTTCCCAGTCACCCTGCAATCGCGGTGCCGCAATGAAGAACATTGCTGCAGCGAGCAGGTAGAAAACCGTTCCGGACAGGATCGCGTATCGCAGCGACTCGTCGCCATATTGACTGCTGAGAAAATCGGATAGCAGCCCAATAATCAGGTTGCCCAATCCAATGCCGATGAGATTATTAATAAACAAAAATATCGAAGACGATGTGGCGCGCATGTTGGGTGGCACCAGGTGCTGGAACGCCGATAAAACCGGGCCCAGCCAGACCAGGCTCAACGCCGTCGGTACGAGGAACATGATGAATGCCACACTGAGGGATTCCGTCATCACACCGACCACGAAACAGGGAACGGAAGCGACGAATGCCCAGGCCGGCACCAGAGCGTATGCCGATTTGGATTTCTGCCCGAACTTGTCCGCGAGCATGCCACCCAGCCAGATGCCGGCAAGGCCACCGATCAGCAGCAGGGAGCCATAAAAGTACGACGCGTACAGCACGATACTCGCGTTCTCCGGAACCATCGCCCCGGGCAACCACGAAAAGAATTGTGGCAATGCGTCACCGAAACTTCGCACGAAGAACGATGGCAGCCAGAAGATCAGCCCGTAGCCCATCATTGACGAACTCGCGGCACCGAATGACAGGACCCAGAAACTGGGCTTGCTGACGAGTTTTGCTACGACAGCGCGGATCGGGGCCGGCGCTGTATCGGCGCCTTGCGGATCGAGACCGCCGCGCACCGGCTCGCGTACGGTCAGACGAAATATGGGTGCAATCAGGATGCCGCAAAGACCGACGATAATAAACGCCGAGCGCCAGCCGATAATATCGGTCAGTACGCCACCCAGCACGATGCCGGTTGCACCGCCGATGGGAATGCCAAACGAGTATACACTCAATGCCCTCGCCCGCTGCTGCGACGGAAAATAGTCGGATATCAGCGAATACGCCGGCGCGACGCCACCAGCCTCACCAACACCGACGCCCAGGCGTGCAAGAAACAGCTGGCCGAAATTTTGTGCGAAGCCGCACAAGGCGGTCATGCCGCTCCAGACGGTCAGTGCAGCAGTCATGATCCAGACACGGCTGAAACGATCGGCTAGCCAGGCTATCGGAATGCCGAGAAAGGTGTAGAACAGCGCGAACGCGAGCCCGCCCATCAGGCTCAACTGCGTGTCCGTCAATGCGAGCTCCGCCTTGATGGGCACGGCAAGAATGCCGACGATCTGCCTGTCGATAAAATTGAAGGTGTAGACGACGATCAGGATGAACAAGACGTAGGCACGATAGCCCGATGAAACGACGTTTCGTGCCATAGGAAATCCTGAATTGATGGGCGGCAG
>CAXBJV010000024.1:0-56703 GCA_963976215.1 uncultured Woeseiaceae bacterium
TCGGCAACTGGGATCCGGAATAGTCCGAATCCCCGGGTAGCAATCATGCCTCCCTTTAAATTTGCGCGAACGGAAACCGGCTTCACGCTGGTCGAAATTCTGGTCGTAATTTTTATCGTCATGACGGTGCTGTCTATCGGCATGCTGTCGTTCGGCATCATCGGTGATGATCAGGAGCTGCAAACCGAGGCAACACGTTTTGCAGCGTTGACCGAAGTGGCGCAAGACGATGCTTTCATGCAGGGCCGGGAGTTTGGTATCGAATTCATGACGGCGGCGTATCGCTTCGTTGAGTACGACGGACTGAACGGCGTGTGGGCAGACGTACCGAACGACGAGACGCTGCGGCTTCGTGCATTGCCCGACGGCCATGAATTTGAACTCTATCTTGAAGGCAAACGCATTCTGCTCGACTACGATCCGGCGCCCTTCGAAGACCCGGAAGAGACTGACCGGAACAGTAGCGATTACTCCTATTCACCGCATTTGCTGATCTATTCGAGTGGCGATGCCACACCCTACGAACTGCACATCGTACGGCGCCAGGATGATCGCCGGATTGTATTGCGTGGCGATGCGCTTGGCCGGTTTGAAGTGGTCAGCAACGATGAGGACTAGTCCGTGAACAGATCAAGACAGCGCGGCTTTACCCTGATCGAGGTGATGGTTGCACTGGTCATTGTCGCGCTGGCGCTGACGGCCGTCAGTGCCAGTATGAACCAGATGATTGATGCCGCCGAGTCGATGCGGAATCGAACGTATGCTAGCTGGATCGCACAGAATCGCATCGCGGAGTTGCGGCTTGCATTTGCGACACCGGACGTCGGTGCGTCGAACGGCGTGGTCCAGTATGCAAATACGGAATGGAGCTGGCGTGCGGTGGTCTCTGACACCGGCGTCGATGACCTCTATCGCATTGACGTTTCGGTCGCACTTGCGGACAGCGATGACAATATCCGTACCGTCACCGGCTTTGTCGGACCACCCGGCGCCGCCGGCGAGGCAAACCGGGTCTGGTCGCGCGGGCGTCTGCCGACGGGGCCGACAGAATGAGTATGCGACGACCTGTCAGACGATTGACGCGTGGCTTTACCCTCATTGAGGTACTGGTCGCGCTGGCCGTGTTCGGCGTCCTGACAATTCTTGCGTACATGACCATCGGACAGACGCTCCTGAACGCCGAAATGCTGACCACGCAGATGGACCGGCTGCAGGCAATCCAGCGGACCATGCGCTACCTCGGGAACGATCTTGCAACGGCGTCTCCGCGGCCGGTGCGCAGCGAACTGGGCGATACTTATATGCCTGCCGTGATGGTATCAGCGGCAAACGAATTCGCGCTCGCGGTAACACACGGCGGCTGGAATAATCCGGCGGGTTTGCCGCGCAGTACGCAACAACGCACCGTGTATCTGCTGGAAGACGGCGTCTTGTTCCGCGTCTACTACCCGGTCCTCGACGCAACCTACGCAAACGAAGCCATCAGCACAGAAATTCTCGACGGCGTCGAAGCGCTCGAATTCCGGCTCGTGCAGGACAACGGCCAAACGACCAGCCAGTGGCCACCGCTCGATGCGGGCGGTGCGGCCGGCGATACACTGCGACCGCGCGCTGTTGAAATCATATTGACTCTCGAGGGCGAAGGGGAAATTCGCCGTATTGTTGAGGTGGCGTCGTGATCGTGCGGCGTACGGCGCGTGGCGTCGCACTGATCACCGCAATGCTGATCACAGCCATTACCGGCTCACTGGCTGCCGGGCTGGCGTGGGACAACGCGCTGGATGTGCGCCGTACAATGGTGCTGTTGTTTCACGAGCAGGGCATGCAGGTGGCGCTGGGTGCGGAAACCTGGATCCAGAATATTCTCCGCGACGATGGAATCGACAGCGAAACCGATCACCTCGGTGAGCTATGGGCCAGCGAACTGCCCGGTCTGCCTGTTGACAATGATTCTGTACAAGGCGCCGTCACCGGAAAAATTGATGACCTCAACGGTCGCTTCAACGTCAACAACCTGCTCGACGACAATGGCGAAGTGGACCCGGTAGCACTCGAGCAGTTTCAACGGCTGCTCATCACACTGGAGATCGACCCGCGTATCGCCGGCATTGCGGCCGACTGGATTGATGCTAATCAGGATGCCGCGTTTCCCGATGGCGCTGAAGATGCTATTTACACTGGTCTCACGCCACCGTACCGGACGTTTAACCGGCAATTGGTAAACGTCACCGAACTCGCGGCTCTCGAAGGCATGGACAAAGCCAGTTTCGACCGGCTGGCACCGCATGTGGCCGCGCTGCCGCGCGGCACCGTCATCAACGTCAATACCGCGACGCCGGCAGTATTGCAATCTCTGGACGCGAATCTCGATCCCACGACGGTCGAGAGCTTGTTGGAAGAACGCAGGGATGCCGGATTTCAGGACCTTGCCGAGACCTTCTCCACCTTGCTGCAACCCGAGATGTTCGCCATGATCGGCGACAAGAGTCAGTATTTTCAATTGAAGGCCATCGTGCAGATTGATACCGTTCGAGTTACCTATTACAGCGTGTTGTTGCGGAGCCCGAATGGCGGGCCGGTGACCACGATCGTACGCAGCCTGGGGACCATCTGAGTATGTCCGAGTATCTCGTCATCCGGCTATCGTCCGAAGATCAGCCTGTACAGTGGCTGCGTGCCGATCAGAACGGCACGCGCCTGAGCAATGTGAGTACAGGCTCGTTACAGGATGCAGCGCTTGCCGCCGACAACCGGTCGGTGATTGCGATAGTCCCGGCTGTCGATGTATTGCTGACAACGGTGCACATGCCGATCCGGTCGGCCTCCCGGATTCGCACCGCACTGCCATATGCGCTGGAGGAAAATCTCGCGGAAGACGTCGCCAATTTGCATTTTGCACTGGGCGAACGACTGGAGAACAATCGCGTCAACGTAGCTGTCGTCGCAGATGAAAAATTACAGGCGTGGCAGCAGCAGTTGCAGGATGCCGGCATTACGGCGACCAGGATCGTCGCCGAAAATCATGGCCTCGCGAAAATCCCTGGCACAACGTCAATGCTGCTTGACGGCAACACGATCATGTTCAACGACGGTGCCGATAACGAGTTTGCGATGCAGGGTGTGCAGCCCAGCGACGTACTGGTTATCGCAGGTGAGCTCGGCGAAAAGCAGGATGAAGACGGCGAAACCGGTGGCCATGTCTTGATTTTTTGCGATGCTGAGAAAGAGCAGCAGTATGCGCATGAATGGATTGCGCTACGCCACGAAATGAACAGTGTCGATGTCAATGTTTTGCCGGACGGCGCATTTGCAAAACTGGCGGTAACCGTTGCGGCCGGCAACGGCATCAATCTGCTGCAAGGTAAATACGGCAGAAAAACCGAGTACTCGGCAATATTCAGGCCCTGGAAATCCGCCGCAATGCTGTTGCTGGCGCTGACCTGTGTCACGGCCGTCGGCAAGGGCCTCGACTACCGGCAGCTGGCCAGCGAAAAGGCCGCACTGGAGTCGCAGTTCCTCAGTGAATACCGGCAGATGCGTCCCGCAGACACCCGCGAAATTGTCGATCCGAAGTCACTGGTTGATTCGCTGCAGCGATCATTGGGAACGTCGTCCGGGCCGCAGGTGTTCTTGCCGAGTTTGCGTGAACTCGGTACTGCAATGGCGGCAAATACAGAAGCCAGGCTCGAAGCAATCAGCTACCGGGCTGGCGTTGTAGATTTGCGTGTGACTGCACCGGATGTTCCTACGCTCGACCGGATCCAGACGGCAGTAAGTGCATCCGGCCGGTTTACTGCAACCATCCAGTCAACGGATCAGGTTGCCGACAAGATCAATGGGCGTATCCAGATTCGGGAGACTTCGCGATGAGGGAGTGGTTCGAGTCTCTGGAAACCCGCGAACAATATTTCGTGGCGGTAGGCGCATTGGTCGTCGCAATTGCGCTCCTCTACGTGCTCATCTGGAAACCGCTGCATACCCGTCACGAAATGCTGCGTGCCGATGTCGCACTGTGGCAGGAATCACTGGCCGAACTTCGTCCGCTGCGACTGGTAGCGGGCAGTAGTCCAGCCGGCCAACCGACCCAGATAGCCGGTACGAGTCAGTCACCTATTATAATCGTCGACCAGACATTGCAGAGCCGTGGGCTGGCGCAATACCGGCAGCGCAGTCAGCCGACCACGAGCAATGGTGTCCGGGTCGAGTTCGAAAATGTTGCTTTTGATGAACTCGTGCTTTGGCTCGGCGACCTGAGTCAGCAGTATGCGATGGACGTGCAGGCAGGCAGTTTCTCGGTGGGCGCCCAAGCCAACCCAGGGCGAATCAATGCCACCCTGACGCTCGAGCGCGCACTCTGATGGGATCCAGGCGATTCCTGCTGGTCCTCGGTATCCTGGTTTTCATTGCAGGACTCGTGGTTTCACTGCCCGCACGTGTCGCTGTCGCACTGATCTCGCAGCCCGGTATTGCTGTCAGCGGCGTATCCGGCAGTGTTTGGAAAGGCACCGCCGAAGAAGCCTCGGTTGCAGGAATTTATTTGCGTGATTTGAAGTGGGACGCAAGTATCCTGCCGATGTTTACCGGCAAGCTTGCCTACCGGATTGAGGCGACCCCGGTGTCGGGATTTGTCGAAACTGACCTTCGCATCGGACTCGACCGGACGATCTACCTGTCGGATTTTGCGGCAGCGATGCCTTTGCAAATTCTCGCGGGTGTCCAAAATGCACAAGCACTGGGCGGCAATGCAAGTGCACAATTCGAGCGCGTCGAAATCGTCGGTGATCTTGCGGTAGCTGCCGATGGTGTCATCCAGGTCGCGGACCTGGTCATGCCGGAAGTGGCTCGCGACTCTATCGGCTCTTACAGGGCAGACTTCAACACGCAAAACAACGGTATCGTTGCGAGTATCGAAGACACTGACGGCATCCTCGATCTGGCCGGGAGCCTGCAGATCAGGACGGATCGCACTTACCAGTTTCTTGCCCAGGTCATCCTGACATCAAAAACGCCCGCGGCGGTTCGCCAGCAGATACAACGCTTGCCGCCGCCGAATGCGCGCGGCCAGTACGAGTTGCGTGAAGAAGGCCAGTTCTAGCTCTTCGCGTCGATCTCCACTTCGACGAACTTCGACAGCAACGGAAAATACAGGGCACATTTCGTCGTCGCAGCACTCCAGTTGGCGTAAATCGACGCGTACCGCTCGAGTTGCGGCGTATAGCGCTCAACCTCGGCCTGAACAAAGGCTGGCAGATTGCCGCCCTCATGCGAACTGGTCTTGTAGTCGATGATCCAGTGCGTGCCATCCTCGTCCACACGCACCCGATCCAAAACGACTGACACCAGCTCGTCACGGTAAAGGCCGCTCAGCCCAAGCTCCGTATGTCCCTCCCCGCGTAAAATCCATGCGCCCTTGTCATTTTCGACTGTGCGCCGCACCGCAACGACTACCCGTTCAACGATCGGCTCTGCTGCGCTACCATCGATGCCATGTTCGCGCAGCCAGCGTTCGGTGATTTGCCGTAATTCCGACAGATTCGGCTCGGCATTGCGTGCAAACCCGTCCGCGATAAGCTGTAACCAACGATGCACCAGTGTCCCGGCAATTCGAGCATCGCTTCCGACCCAATAGAACTCCACTTCGTCGACAGGTGTTGCAGCCTCTGCCTGTGTCGGGATGCCGGGCAGTTGCGGAATCTCCGGCACCGTCCAGCGGCTGCGGAAGCGTCGCAATTCAGGCGTCATCCACTCTGCTTCTATCGACGCCGCCGCAGGCTCACGGTAATTAGCGAGTGCCTGATCAAACTCGCTCTTGACTGCAGGCCAAAGCAAATGCAACAAGCTGTCACTGCGTGCAGCGCGAACGCTGTCGCCGTCTGCCGCCAACTCTGTGTTGCCCATCAGGTGCAGCGATTTGCGTGCTCGCGTACATGCGACGTACAACAACCGGGCATGCTCGTGTCGGGCCTTGCCCGCTTCCGTTTTGACGATGTATTG
The DNA here is from genome assembly GCA_963976215.1 of uncultured Woeseiaceae bacterium. Taxonomy (GTDB): domain Bacteria; phylum Pseudomonadota; class Gammaproteobacteria; order Steroidobacterales; family Woeseiaceae; genus UBA1847. The sequence continues at coordinate 5,995 of CAXBJV010000024.1, forward strand.
ATGTACCGGATCGTTATCGACTTCCGATTGTGGGCCCACCGGGCTAATGACTTTGTATTCGTGCCCGTGGACAGCTGGCAGGTCAAACCAGGACAGGACGCGCTTATCACCATGTCCCGGCTGCCGGCCGAGTGCGTACAGAAGCACGTGGTCAAATTGCAGTCCCTTGGCACGATGCATTGTCATGATTTGCAGTCGCGACTTTTCATTGCTCGAAACGCGCTCAAGGTCGAGTGCAGATTCGAGATCCGCCACGTCCATCAACGTCCCTGCCTGTTCCAGTTTGCTGATCACATCGAAAAAGCGATAAACGTTTTCCACGGAATGTTCGTCTTGCAAGATTCCCGGCCCGCCCAGTCGCATCCACGTGCGTTCCACACGATCGCGCAAGGTCATGCCGCAATGTGCTCGAACGAGTAATTCCAGTTGCGGCAGTGATGCTTCAAGCAGCGCTTTGCCTGATTCGGACAGTGTGTCCAGGCGATCAGGGTTGTGCAGCAACTCCCATATGGTTGAGGCCTTGTCATTGCGCACCAGCGTATGCAGGTCGCTCCAGTGCAGCCCAATCCACGGACCGCGCAAAATACCGAGCCACGCCGTCCTGTCCGCCTGATGCGCTGCGGCCCGAGTTAAATTCAGGACGTCGATAATTTCGGGGAGATCAGTCAGCCGGTCTATCTCAACCGCGCGATAGGCAATATTTGCCTTGCGAAGCAGGGCAAGGAGTTGCGGCAGCTGGGTTCGGCCCCGCACCAGAACAGCCATATCATCGTCCGGGTGATCCGCCAGCGTCGTCGCAATCAGGTCGCACGCACGCTGCGCTTCATCCATCACTTCGCCACCGAATACCGGGTAAATGCCAACCTGTCCCGGATTTCCGGCCTGCGGAACCGGCACCGCGCTGGCGTAGGAAACAGCACCGCGCAATGCATCGTCTTTCTGAGCAAGAATGTCCGGAAACACCCCGTTGAACCAATCAACGAGTTTTTCGCCGGAGCGAAAATTGCGACGCAATAACAAACGTTGCAGACGCACGTGGCCAACGCCGAATTCCTGCGCCAGCAAAAACTGCCCGACTTCGGCATTCCGAAATCGGTAGATAGACTGCATTGGGTCGCCGACGCAGCACAATGTACGCCCGTCGCCGTCCTGCCACCCACCCACCAGAGTTTCCAGCATGCGGTACTGAGCTGCGGATGTATCCTGCATTTCGTCGACAAGCAGATGTTTAACCTGGTAATCGAGAAGCAATGCAATATCACCTGGATCTTCAGCCGTGCCGAGTGCCGCGGCAGCACTCAGTGCAACATCGGTGTAGTCGACAACGCCCTGTTCCGAAAACAGGCGATTAAGCTCCGAAACCGCCAACGGCAATATTCGAAACAACGCCAGTAAAACTGACCATTGCTCATCGCTATAGCGCAACGGCGGCAAAAAGCGAACACCCTGAAGCTCTGTCAACAATTCTTTGTCGCCCGCCATGCCCTGCAGCAATTCATGCATCAATGCCTTGCGAGGTTTTTCACCGGCCGGAAAGCCCTGATTTTTATTCACACGCTTGCGAAAACTGCTGTTCGGCTCCTTTGTCAGCAATAATTCGGCAATGCCCTTCCAGGTTTCCACTTGCATAGTCTCGGGCGGCGGTAGTCCTTCCAGACCGGCCAGGCAAGCAATAACACCGTCCCCTTCTGTCTCCGCGAAATTTCGACCGGCATAGTCGAGCAGTGTGTCGAGTTCGGCATACTCAATCCGTCCAAGCCGGGTCGCCACTCGCTGCAGGTGCTCGCTGACCGCAAGCTCAAGGCTCGCTTCGAAGCGCTGACGCAACTCTGCAGCATCGGCATCGTCGAGCAGGCCACTGCCAATAAACGGCAGCCACTGGTCGCGCGTTGCGAGCATTTGCGCGAGATAGGATGCATACAGCCGGGTGTTGGTATCGACGTGTTGCAGCACTTCCCTTGCGGCGGCCTGAAATTCGCCGGACTCTGCCAGCCAGTCAAGCGTTGCCAGCGCTGCGTCGCGGTAGGTAGCCACCGCTGCGGCACCATCCACTACGCTTGCGCCAGTGCCATTTGGCCTCAATGCCTGTGATCGAAGTATTGAGCGATTGAGTGAGTCCAGCGTCATTATGCGCATGCGCCGCGGATTCCCCACAAGATCCCAACTCAGTTTGGCGCTCCGCGCCAGTGCGCTGGATGCCAGCTCAAAAGTCCTGCGTTCATGATCCTGCTGCGGCGCATTGCCGCTCGCAGCGCGCCGTAAAGCATCAAGTACACGCAATTGCATTTCTGCGGCGGCTTTGCGCGTGAATGTAATCGCAATTATCTCTTCGGGATGTTGCACAACTGCGAGCAGATTCAGGTAACGCTGAATCAGCAATTCCGTTTTCCCGGAACCAGCGGGTGCCTGGATAATAAAAGAACGCGTAACATCGAGGGCGTCGTCTCGCGCCGCGAAGTCTTTGGCTAGTAGTGACTCATCCATTGTCACGACCAATCTCCGAAAATCGGCTCAACGGGTTCAGGCGTCGAGCATCCTGAACATGTTGCGAAGTCGCGATTCGCACGTCGCCAGCAGCGAGATCTTTGCAAGCAATCGCAATCTGTTCCTGTGCCTGCTGTAATAAATCCGGCCACTCGGCTTCATCCGTAAACCCCCGGCCTGCACCGGCAAATGTAATTTCCCGACTATCGATGTTTACGAGGGCAAGAGCCGACACCGTTGCATCTGTCGCCAGGGTGTAGACGAACAGCTGCACTTCTTCGATATCGCCCTTCTTGCTGAATAATTTCTTCTTCGCGCCACTCTTGTAATCCAGAATCGCGAAAGTGCCGTCCTCGAACTGATCGAAGCGATCGAATCGCAAATCCAGTTGAATATTTCCGGAAATGAACTCGAACTCGCCCTCGACGCTGGCAACCTTAAAATCTGGCCGTTCGGCATCCAGTACGACGAACTGATGCAAGAGCCGCTTGAGCCTCAATCGTTCCAGCGAAAACAGGTGCCGCAGTACGGTATCCGCGTTTTTTTCATACCGGACAAATGCACTATTGATAGCCGCATCCACCCGACTCTCAAGGTCGCTGTCGAGCCAATTACGGACCACATCGGATGAGGGCAACTCCCCGTACAGATGGCTCAGTGCATCGTGCAGCAGATTGCCGCGCAAAGGCGCGGGAATTCCGAAGGCTTGCGGGAAAATCGCACGCGCACCGAGCCGATGCACAACAAAAGCGCTCAACGGTTCGCTGATTTGCCGCTGAATAACGCTGGCACCACCGCGCAGTCTTTCACCGACACCAACCCGCGGAACCGGGTCGTCAACGACGACCGTCTCTCCCAATGGCAACAACAGACCCGCATACCAGCCAGGATCCGCGTTCGGCGCCTTCTTATCGACTGCAAAAGTATCCAGCAGATCGGTGAGCGATTGTTCTGCGTCATCGACATTCAATGCGAAGCTGCAAACCACATCCGGTGCTGCACCAACCAGTCTCTGCAAGACATTCCTTGCGTATTGCAATGTATCGTCCGGAGTACTGTCCGGCATTTCGCGGGCTTCCTGAAGCCGCTTCGATATCAAGGGCGACGGTGTCCCGGCCGGCGGCCAGTTTTCACTGCTGAGACCAGTGATCCAGAGCGCATCGAATTCCGCACCCGCGGCCTCAAGGGGACCGAGGAGTTGCAGCAGCGCATTGCTTGATTCGGGTTGGAAGACCGTCTCCGCGGCCATCTGGCCCAGGCGTGCGACGGCGACTCCCAGCGTCATGCGCGGGCTGACGAGTGCGAGCCGCGCAAATTCGTTCAGGAGCTCACGCCAGCGATTGACGATTTGAAATTCATCACTGTCGAGTGACTGGTCGCCCGGCCAGCCCGTTTGCCGCAGGGTTTCATCAAAGAAAACAGCCCATTCTGACGGCGCGGCAGCCGGCGGCACTTCCCGTTTTCGTTTGCTGAGCGCGGCGAGCCGGTCCAGCCAGTCGTTCGCAGCGGGGCTGTCATCGCGACCGCGCAGTTCCGAGGTCACCATGGACGGCGACCAGTCCCGATCCGGTAGTTCACGAAGTACCAGGTCGAGACGACTGCGTCCCGATGTTTCTGCTTTGCCGACTAAGGGAGAACGCAATAGCAGGCAGACATCGATGCTACTTAAATCCCGATGCAACCAACGCAACACGGTTTGCGCAATCATCACCACCGGAAAGTCGGCAAGGCGCCGTCCGTAAGACACGTTTAGTGCATCAAACAGCGCGCGATGCCCGAGCGGCCAACCAGGTGTAAATCCCTCTCGAACCAGTCGGGCGATGCGATCAGCATCGCTGTCCAGACCGTCGGCAACAATCGCAATCGTTGCGCCGGGCTTTTCAGCAAGGTAATCCCTTGCCCAGCTGCCTGCCGTGCGCAGCTCGGCTGCCTCGGTTTCGCTACGGCAAATTGAGACCTTTGAATTGCTGGCTCTTGCCGGAGCAAGATTCACGAGCACCCCGGTATCGCGCATCGCCGCCTGAATGGCGGCAAATGCGGGCCGCTGCCTGTCGAAGCCAGCAAACGTATGGGCGCCGTCAAAGGCAATCTGCCCTGCCCGTATGAGCTCGAGAAGCAAGGCCGTCGTGCCGGCATCGTCGAGCCAGTCGTCACGCCGTAATGCGGCCTGGTAGCGGCTTGCCACAGCCGCAAAGCTGCGCTGATCGTCATTTTGAGCCGCACGAACGATGTCTGCCGTGCCAATTTGCCAGTCCGACATACGTTGCCAGGCATCGCGCGAAAGCCGCACCAGGTGCGCCATACTGACATCCCGTTCGCCAATCTCCTGCCGCCAGCATTGCTCCCATAGCCACTGGCTCTGGTGGGCGTTGATCCGGGTTGGCAGCGATTTTTGCGACTGTGCCGCGGCAGTGCAATCCAGCAACCAGTCATTCCAGGCGCGGATATTCGGACTGCGCCATGCTCGACTGCCGCTCGCTTGTTGCTGCTCTGCGTAGACGGCCGTCAGAATCCGTGCGAGGCGCCGATTGGCCGTAACCACCGTTCCGCTGGCATCAAGAGCCTCGCTTAACCAGTCATACATCGATCAAGAATGTTGCCGCAGGCAGGACTCGATCCGATCGAAAACTCGGTGCAGCATATCGGTGTCCGGCAGTGTCGTGATTCGAAAATGATCGGTGTAGGCCGTGTTGAAGCTACTGCCCGGTGCGACCAGGACATGATGGTTTTCCAGCAGGTCCCGAGCAAAAGCCTGATCGTCGAGCCTGGCGGCGAAGCGTTCGTCCAGTTTCAGAAACGCATACATCGCACCCTTCGGCTCCTGGATATCGAGATAGCGACTGTCGGCAACGCGTTCCAGTATGGTCTGGCGCGACTGGTACAGGCGCCCGCCCGGTTCGACGAGTTGCTGGATGCTCTGGAATCCGCCTAATGCTGTTTGCACCGCCCACTGTCCCGGCACATTGCTGCAGAGACGCAAAGCCGACAGCAATTCCATTCCATGTATGTATTCTCCCGCTCGTTCCAGGTCGCCGCTGAACACACACCAACCGACACGATAACCGCACGCCCGATAAATCTTTGACAAGCCTGAGTACGTCAGGCACACGCCGTTCCGGACGAGCGTTGCCATTGGAACAAATTCTGCGTCGTCATAAACCATTTGGTCATAGATTTCGTCGCACATCAGTACCAGGTCATGTCGTTCCGCAAAATCAACAATGCCTTGCAAAGTACGCCTGTCATACACCGCGCCGCTCGGGTTATTCGGGTTTATGACAACGACGGCCTTGGTGTTGCCGGTGAGCAGGGATTCCATGTGTTCGAGTTGCGGCTGAAAGCCGTTGTTCTCATCACAACGGTAGTGTTTCGCCTGCCCACCGTTAAGCGCGACTGCGGCACTCCACAGTGGATAGTCCGGGCTTGGCACCAGAACTTCGTCGCCTGGATTCAACAAGGCCCGCAAGGACAGGTCGATCAGCTCGCTGACCCCGTTGCCGATAAATACCTCGTCCGCGGACACACCGTCCACGCCGCGGCTTTGCTGCTGCATCACGACGGCTTCGCGTGCGGGGAATATTCCCTTCTGATGACAGTAAGGTTCGGCCTGGGCCAGGTTTTCGATCATCGCAAGGCGCATTGTCTCAGGCGTGCGAAACCCGAACAGGCCGGGATTTCCGATATTCAGCGAGATGATCTCGTAGCCCCGTTTTTCCAACTCCTGGGCGTGATTGGCGAGATGCCCGCGAATTTCATAGCGAACGTCGCGCAGTACCTCGCTACTCTGCACCTGCGTCGATTTACTACTGGATAATGTCATGCTGCCTCAACCCTCGAATTTCGGCGTCAGAGTACCCCAACCAATCGCGCAAAACCTCATTTGTGTGCTGACCGAGACCGGGCGGCGCTGCTCGGTATTCCACCGGCGTTGCGGAGAACTCGACCGGATTCGAGACGCTCGGAATATCATTTCCCTCGCCATCCGGCAACTGACGCACCAGTCCGCGTTCCTCTGCGTGATCGTCCGTGAGTACTTCCCTGATGCCTTTTACCGGGCCTGCAGGAACGCCTTTGTCGCGAAATATTTGCAGCCAGTCATCGCGCCCCTTGTCATGCAGACGTGTCTGAAGTATCGAAAGCAGGGCATTCCGGTTACCAACGCGAGCGGCCGCTGTTGCAAAACGGGGGTCGCTATCCAGACCGTCGAGATCCATTCCCTCACAGCAGCGTCGAAACAGGCGGTCATTGGCGACCGCGAGCATTAACGGCTCATCCGCTGTTGCAAAACACTGGTATGGCACGATGTTCGGATGTGCTGTTCCCATCCGCTCCGGTTGTTCGCCGCTGACAAGAAAATTCATATTCTGGTTTGCCAGCCAAGCGACCTGGCTGTCATACAACGGCACGTCGATGTGTTGTCCCTTGCCGCTGCTGTGGCGGTCATGCACGGCGGCGAGAATTGCTGTCGTTGCATACATCCCCGCCATAATATCGCTGACGGCGACACCGACTTTTTGCGGACTGCCGCCATCAGCATCTGCAGCACCGGTGATACTCATGAGTCCGGCTGATGCCTGAATCATCGCATCCAGCCCGGGCTCCCCTGCTCGAGAGCCAGTCTGCCCAAATGCCGATATCGAACAGTAAATGAGCCGCGGATTCAGCTCACACAAATCACCGGGGCCCAGGTTGAACCGCTGCATTGTTCCGACGCGAAAGTTTTCGATCAGGATATCGGCCTTCATTGCCAGGTCCCGGATAAGATGCTGTCCCTGTGGTGTCGAAAAATCGACTGCCAACGAGCGCTTGTTGCGATTGGCGGACAGGAAATAGGCAGAGACATCCGACGCCGCATGCAGCCACGGCGGACCCCAAGCGCGAGTGTCGTCACCCGTGCCGGGGCGCTCAACTTTGACAATGTCCGCACCGTAATCGCCCAGCAACTGGCTTGACCAGGGCCCTGCCAGGATTCTGCTCAGGTCGAGAACGCGCAGATTTTTCAATGGGCCTGACATGAAAATACCTTGTAAAAAACCCGGCCAACCTTGCGGTTGGCCGGGCGGGTCCGCACGGAGATTGCGGATTGCGTGACTCAGTCGCCGTCGGCAGCTGGGTCCAGCTCTTCTACCTCTGCGCCTTCGACTTCGCGTTGCGCAGGTGTTTGTTCGATTTCAGGTTCCTTTTTCCCGAACTGAATCAATAAGTCCTCGTGTTCTTCTTCTGTCAATTCGCGGACTGAACGTATTCGAATAGATTCCCTCTGCAGTGTCCCGTCAAAGATCACCTCGCTGAAGCCACCGCAGATGCGGCCAGTCGGTGATTGGAACTCCAGCGCCCACGAGGAGCTGAGTCCGAAAGCCCGCCGATACAGCACAACGTGGTAGTGGCGGCGACCCGACCCTTCGACAATCAGATTCGATTCATCGAGTACTTGGTATCCTCGGATACTTGGTGAAAAGATGCAATCCGCACGTGCGCCCTCGTCGCCATCCGAGCCACTGTCAGGTGCCTCGTTGCCGGCCGCACATGCTAATAATAGACTTGAAGTAAATAATATAAGACTATGTTTTATAAACATTTTAATTTACTCGCCTCGATCTTCACTGATTGCGTGGACACGGTTCGGGACAAGCCCAACCGTCCCTGAAAATCCCTAGTTACCAGATTAAGTTTACGTCATATCCGCAAGGATTTTGTACTATTTCATGCTCCACCCCGAGCGATTGGGCGCTTTGAATCGGCGATCCATTCGCTCCAGGAGCCGACATAGAGACGCGGCTCCGAAAAGCCCGCATCTACCGCAGACAGCACCAGGTGACAGGCCGTAACGCCGGACCCGCACATTGCTACCCAGTCAGCGCCTGGCGCCGGCCCCAACGCCTCCTGCCAGATTCTGTTGCGTTCTGTGCGATCCTTCCAATAGCCGTCCTCGGTGAGGTTGGCTGTGAACGGTAAATTTTGCGCACCCGGGATATGACCCGCTACCGCGTCAATCGGTTCAACTTCTCCGCGGAAGCGTGCCGGGTCCCGAGCATCGAGCAGTATGATCGGTGCCGAACCACTGCTCGCCGCCTGAATTTCATCGCTCCCGATGATTCGGCCTGCATGCACATTGGCGACAAATTTACGCTTGTGTACCTCGACCACGCCTGATTCATGCGGCAGACCCGCTGCCTGCCACGCGGAATATCCGCCATCCAGGAGGCGTACCTGGTCGTGTCCAAGCCAGCGCAGCATCCACCAGGTTCGTGCTGCCAGGCTGCCATTGCCGCCGTCGTAGACAACGACCTCGGTCGACCGGTCAATGCCGAGATGGCTGAATAATCGCGTCACATCCTCGACCGACGGTAAGGGATGACGTCCGGTGTGCGCACCCGGCGGTGCAGCAAGGTCCCGGTTGAGATCGACAAATACGGCACCCGGAATGTGCCCGGCGAGATAGTCCGCCCTGCCCGCGTCTACATCGGCGAGATCGAACCGGCAATCGAGAATTCTCAATTTTTCATCGCCAAGAAGGTTTCCCAGGGCCCGAATACTGATCAGTTGCTGTTGTGCCATCGATCCTGTCCTGTTGCCACGGAATTGCTCTTGTTTGCGCCTGGTTGCTGTTGGACAATACGCGGCTGCAACCCCGCTTCGCAATACTGCATTTCGCTACGAGGAGCTTACAAGTGGAAAAAATCCTGGTCGGCTTGAAACGAGTCGTTGACTACAACGTGCGTGTTCGAGTCAAAAGTGACGGCAGTGGCGTCGAGACGGACGGCGTCAAGATGAGCATCAATCCTTTTGACGAGATTGCGCTGGAAGAGGCGTTACGTATAAAGGAACGCGGTGACGCAAACGAAGTCATCGTCGTTTCGATCGGTGCGGCCGAAGCGCAGCAACAGTTGCGTACCGGCCTGGCAATGGGAGCCGATCGTGCCATCCTGGTCGAGTCCAGCGACGACCTGGACCCGCTGGGCGTGGCGCGGCTGTTTAAGGCGTTGGTTGATCGTGAAAGTGCTGACCTGGTGCTGCTCGGTAAACAGTCCATTGACGGCGATAATAATCAGATCGGCCAGATGCTCGCCGCTCTATGGGGCCGGCCGCAAGCAACGTTTGCGTCAAAAATTGAGCTGAGTGACACGACAGCCCGTGTAACCCGCGAAGTTGACGCGGGCCTTGAAACCATCGAAGTCGACTTACCGGCTGTCCTGACGGTCGACCTGCGACTAAACGAACCACGCTACGTCAAGTTACCGGACATCATGAAAGCGAAGAAAAAACCACTGGACACAATAGCGCTTGCCGACCTGGGGGTAGAAGCAGGCCCAAGGATTCGTGAGGTCTCGTATGCGCCACCCGAAGAGCGTGCACGCGGCATCATGGTCGACGATGTTGCTGGCCTGGTTGACGCACTGAAAGACAAGGGGCTGATTTAATGTCAAAAATACTAATCATTGCCGAGCACAACGGCACTGTGCTGAATCCCAGTACTGCCAAAACAGTCAGTTGTGCCGCGAGCATCAAGGGCGCTGAAGTTCACGTCGCGGTATTCGCTGCGAATGCAGCCGATATTGCTGCGCAGGCTGCGGAGATCGCGTCCGTAGCGCAGGTTCTGACTGTAGAACGCCCGGAAAACGAGCACGCCCTGTCCGCCGTCATGGCGCCGCAAATCGTCGCGATGAGCGCGGGTTACAGCCACATATTCGGTCCGTCGACAACCTTTGGCAAAGACCTGATGCCGCAGGTTGCAGCCCTGCTGGGTGTCAACCAGATCAGTGACATCATGGCGGTCCTGAACTCACACAGCTTCAGACGACCTGTTTATGCCGGCAATGCTATTCTCACGGTCGAGGCTCCCGAAGATAAAACCGTCGTCGCAACGGTTCGAACGGCGTCTTATGCGGCCGCTGCTACGGGTAATGCCGCACCGATTTCGGCCAGTGACGTAAGCGTCGACTTGCCGGGCCATACGCGCTACGTCGGCCTGGAGAGTGGCGATACTGATCGCCCGGATTTGCAGACAGCGACCAAGGTCGTCTCCGGAGGGCGCGCGCTGGGTAGCGGTGAGAATTTCGACATCATTTACAAACTCGCCGACAAGCTCGGTGCGGGTGTCGGCGCATCACGCGCTGCGGTTGATGCTGGCTATGTGCCGAATGATATGCAGGTGGGACAGACCGGCAAGATTATCGCTCCCGATCTGTACATTGCCATTGGTATTTCGGGTGCGATTCAGCACCTCACCGGCATCAAGGATGCCGGTACGATCGTCGCAATCAACAAAGATGAAGAGGCGCCAATATTTGAAGTCGCCGATATCGGTATTGTTGGCGACCTGTTCAGCATTGTGCCGGAGCTGACTGACGCCCTCTAAGCGAGGGCGTCGTACCGGCACGCTTGCTTACAAAGCGTCGAGGATCGCTTCGGCCTTGCTGACTTCGAATTGTCCCGGCGCTTCGACAGCAACATGCGTTGCGACACCGTCATCAACGACAATCGCAAAACGCTGACCACGCTGCCCCATACCAAAGCCGGACGCATCCAATTCCAGGCCGAGGGCACTGGTGTATTCGCCGTTACCGTCTGCCAGCATCAGCACATTGTCACCTACGCCGCGGTCCTTGCCCCAGGCATCCATCACGAACACGTCATTTACGGCCATACAGGCGATCGTATCGACGTCTTTTGATTTCAATGCCGCCGCCTGATCGACAAACCCTGGTAGATGATTCATCGAGCATGTCGGTGTAAATGCACCGGGTACCGAAACCAGCACCACCTTTTTTCCGGAGAACAACTCATCCGTCGAAATAGCCCCGGGCCCTGCATCGGTCATGATGCTAAAGGTGCCAGACGGCATTTTTTCACCTGCTGCAATAGTCATGTTGAGCGCTCCTTATTAAATTTTAGTAGTCGTTTTCTGCGACGTGGACGACCAGTCCGTCGAGTTCGTCAGAGACTTCAATCTGACAAGTCAAACGGCTGTTGTCTTTGCGCTCGAAAGCCGCATCCAACATGCTGTCCTCCATGTCATCCATCTCGCCGACCTTGTCGAGCCAGGCCTCATCGATATAGCTGTGGCACGTCGCACAGGCGCATGCACCGCCGCACTCGGCAACGATGCCGTCGATATTGTTATTGATCGCCCCCTCCATGACCGAATAGCCGTTTTCGACTTCGGTTTCATGGCGTGTGCCATCAGGCGTAATGTAAATAATCCTTGGCATTACTAAGTCCTTGGTTGCAAGCCGCGAAATGATAAGGGCGTTGACCGCTCGCGGTCAACGCCCTCTAGCCTGTGAAGGCTCGGTGCTTATGCGTCAGTAGTGCTAGGCACGTGCGCTCTGCTTGCGGCGCTCCTCGATTTCCTGGCGCTTCTTGCGAGCAGCCTCTTCCGCCAAACGGATTTGTCGATTCCTCTCGACTTCCGCGTCAATGACACGAATCCACTGACTCGAAGTACGTTGTGAGCGTGGCACCTTGGCCGCCTCACGGAACGCGGTCTTGGCCTCGTTGTACTTGCGCAGATTGTAGAGGCACATTCCCAGCGATATCTGGATGTTATCCGGGCTCTTGAGTCCGCCCTTGCGTGCCGCGGTTCGAGCAGACGCGACGCAGTTATTGTAGTCGCCGATATTCAGGTAGGAGTTCGCCAACCTGGCATCCAGCTCACCGTGATCCGCGAGAGACGCGGCCGCTTTCAGAGCCGGAATCGCTTTGGCATCGTCCATGGAGAGTTGCCAGGCCTGTGACAGCAAACGGTAGTTCTTTTCATTTTTTGTCAGAACACCAGCGTCGATCTTTTCCTGCAACAACTTGGCTGCTTTATACGGTACCTCAGCCTGCAGATACAGCTGCGCCATCGTGACGAATTCCGATTCGGTTTCGAGCATGCCCTGCGTGAACGCCGCGTCATAGGCATAGATCAGCTTTTGATCTTCGCCGAGTTCCGTGAAGGCGCCTGCCAGGGATTTCCAGTATCGCTTCTTCGGCCATTTCTCCAGCAAGACGATCTGAATATCGCGAACCTTCGCGTAGTTCTCTTCCTGGAAGTAAGCAAAATTAAGCAGGTTGTACCAGTCTTCCTTGACCTCAAGGTCACGCCGTTCAGCCACCTGCATCGCCATTTCGATGGGTGCGATCATCTCCCGGTAGCGCTCTAGATTATAAAGAATTTGCGCTTTCAGGATGAAAGGCTGCGGAGCGGGATTGGACTCAAGCGTGAACCACTTGTTTATCGTCGTCAGTGCTTCTGAGTAATTTTCCTGCACGGTGAGCAATTGCGCCATCGTGAACGTCGTCGATTTCGCCATTTGCGGCTCGAGACTCGGGATGGCGAGCAACTTGCGGTAGGTCGAAATCGCCTGCGGCATGTTGTCCATGTTGTAATGCACGAAACCGAGGTAGTTCAGGACGTTGGCTTGTTCGTACTCGGTCAGTTTGTCCGGGTTGTACAAGCTGTTCAGTGATCGCAGAGCGCCGTTGTAGTCTTTGGCGTCGACCATTTCCTGGGCTTTCTGGATTTTCTCGTAGACTTCTTTGCTGACCGCTTGTGCCTGCTTGGTCTTGGTGTCGTCGTCCTTTTCTGCCTGGCCGCTGCCCTGGGCAAATGCGCCGCTTGCCGCGAGCACACTCGCCAGCAATATCGTGCAAATTTTCAATGAGATTCGATGACTGGTATTCATACTGACAATATCCTTTTAGATAGATTTCCCGCCAGAGGCTCTCTATCGATCTTAATCTTCGAGTTCAAAGGTGATGCGCGTCTTTACACCGGGCACTTCAACCGGAACGCCATCTACGACACGTGGCTTGTACTTGAATTTCAAGACAGCACGCGTTGCAGCCCGTTCAAACAGGCTGCTGGTCGATTGCAGAACGATTGGATCTTTGACGGTCCCGGCTGTCGTCACCGTGAAGGACATATCCACAAATCCCTCAAGCCCTCGTGACAGCGCCCTTGACGGATACACTGGCGCGACACGTACGATCGGCAGATAGTCGCCTTCCGCGATGTTCATGCCGCCTGGGCCGCCAATGCTGGTGTCGGCAGAGACCGTCGGTGCCGGGATATCGATCGACGGAGCGTCAGGGTCGATATTGTCCATATCCTGCGGTGGTGTTTCAGGCGGGGTTTCCGGTGGTTTGGGCGGTTTTTCGGGTGTGAGATCCTCTGTATTGAGGCTCTCGTTCTTTTTCACACGCACAAATTCGAGTTTATGCCGCTCTCGCGGGTCCGTCAGTGCCTGCTTACCTGTAACAATGAGCAGCTGCATAATGAACAGCAAACTCAGTGTCACCACCGTGCCTATTACGATTGAAAATACATATCGACCCATCATGGTCCTGTTCTCCTCGGCAGCCAGCGCCGCCTCGTCTCGGTCATGCCAGGCGAACCTGGTATTTAAGACAAAATTCCCGCGTACCTAGTTCCTAGCCATTATCTGCCGCAATAGACACGTTCGATACTCCCGCTTGCTTAGCCGCTTCCAGCACTTTGACCAGGACTTCATTGGTTGAGTCCTCGTCGGCCTGGATCACGATTGAGCCCTTCGGGTTCTCCGCGTGCAGTCGTTCGATTACGCCCCGAACCGCCTGTGGCGCACGTTCCTTGCGATCAATCCAGATTTCATCGCTGGCGCTGATGGCAATCAGGATCGCTGCATCGTCCTGTGTATCCGCAGTCACTGTGTCGGGACGCTCAACCTGAATGCCGGCTTCCTTAATGAACGTCGCGGTCACAATAAAGAAAATCAGCATGATGAAGACAACGTCGAGCATCGGAGTCAAATTGATCTCCTCGCTTTCCTCTTCATGCACTAGCGTGTGTTTCTTTCTCATGAATTCTTCCTGTTGAGTTCCCGCTCAGCCCTGGTCCGCTATGGAGATGTTATACACCCCGGCACTGCGGCTGGAGTCCATAACCCAGACCAGCATCTTGTTGGTGGATTTCGCATTTGCCTGAATGACCACAGAGCCCTGCGGATTTTCTGCATGCAGGCGCTCTATGTTCGCGCGTACAGCCCGCGGGTCAATCAAACGACGGTCAATCCAGATTTCATCCTGTGCATTAATCACTACCAGTATATTGGCGTCTTCCGGCTTGGACTCCGTGACAGGAGCGTCAGGCCGGTTGACGTCAATGCCCGCCTCTTTGATAAACGAGGCGGTGACAATGAAGAAAATGAGCATGATGAACACAACGTCGAGCATTGGCGTCAGGTTGATTTCATCACCTTCGTCCTCCTGCCCCATCGATAGATCAGTCTTACGCATTATCTATTCCTTAGTGGTCCATCGTGAGCGAGTCTTCGAGAAACTCGACTTCACGCGCCGCGCGGCGGCTAAGCAATGTAACCAGCAGCACGCCCGAAAGCGCGCCAACCATGCCTGCCATCGTCGGCACTGTTGCCTGCGAAACACCGGCAGCCATGGCGCGAACATTACCCGAGCCAGAGACGGCCATGACCTGGAACACACTGATCATTCCGGTCACCGTGCCAAGCAGACCCAGTAGCGGACACAAGGCAACAAGGGTTTGAATAATGTTGATCCCCTTGTTGGATGCCTCTTCAAATCGCGAAATCATCAGCTCGCGAATCTGGTGCGCCGCCCAGGACTTACGTTCCTGCCGAGACTCCCAATCATCATGAATTTGGCGTGACATCTGCTTCATGCTCGAGCGGAAAAACATAATTCGCTCGACAATCAGCACCCACATCAAAAAGATGGTCACAGCGATGGCCCGGAGAACCGGGCCACCCAGACTCATGAAGTCTCTAATGGCTTCGAAGCTATCAAAAACCCAAAGCATCTTGACTCCTTTCGGCCTTAGCCATTCTTCTCAGAATGCTGGGCAACGAGGCCTGCACTCTGTGACTGGAGAATATTGACGATCTTGCGACTCTGACCGCTAACAATGGTGTGCAGCAATACCATCGGAATAGCGACGACAAGGCCTAATACGGTCGTCATCAATGCCTGCGAAATACCGCCGGCCATCATCTTCGGATCGCCAGCACCGTAAAGCGTGATCACCTGGAAGGTCTTGATCATACCGGTCACTGTACCGAGCAGTCCCATCAACGGTGCAACTGCGGAAACCACCTTGATGAACAGCAGGCCCTTGGTCAGGCCCGGCATCTCCTTGAGCGCCGCCTCACTGAGCTTCAGCTCGATGGTTTCGGTGTCTGCGCCGCGGTTACTTTCGTAAGCTGCGAGTACTCGACCCAGCGGGTTGTCCGTGCTGGCAGAGTCACGCTTGAGCTGAGCAGCGACCTTGCGGCTGTCGCCCGACAGACCGATCCAGCGCCAGATGGCGATCAGGAGGCCGACGATACCCAGCGCGATAATGCAGTAACCCACAATGCCGCCCTGTTCGATGCGATCCCGGATAGTCGGTGATTCGACCAGCAATCCGAGGACGCCGCCACGAGTGACGTCAATACCAAACGGCACAACTTCGCCAGTTTCAGCATCCATCATGTCGGACGTGGATCCGAGATAGCGGCCATCCGGCTGGCGCAGCAGCTCTGAAATCGTGCCTTCGTTCGGATCGTATTCCAGGTAGCCGTTGTCGGAGACAATGTTGAATGCACCGACGCGGACAACTTCTACGTCAGCTTCTTCGCCGTCAGCCTTGGTAACCAGGTGGTTAAAGCGCACAACGCGGCCGGACTCGACCACCTCACGGTGCAACATTTCCCACAGTCGTTCGATGTCTTCAATCGACGCGAGGCTGCTCGCACCGGCCATCTTGCTTCCCAGTTCGACAAGAAACTCGCCACGATCCGGATACTGCAAATTAGTCAGTGACGCTTCAAAACGACCCTGGGTGTCCCCGGATACCGTTTGCAATACACCAAACAATTCTTTCAGTGCACCCAAACGCTCATCGAGCGCCTGTCGTGCAGTGATAATTTGTTGCTGGTTCTCTTCAAACTGTTGCTCGAGCGAGGCACTGGTATTTTCCTGGCGCGTGCGTTCTGCGCGGGCCTGGTTCAGCAATGACTGCTGCTGGTTACGCGCCTGTGCAAAGGCCGCTTCGCGCTGACGCGCTTCCTGCGAGTCACGTGCCTGACCCTGTTCGATGAGACGGAGCAATTCCGCCATGCTGCGTGCATCTTCATCACCCTGTGCGTTTGCTGTTGCAAAGCCAAGACTGAGAATGCCGGCCGCTATAATGAGTGTAATGCGTTTCATTTACGCGCCCTCCGCTGCTGGAACCGGAACAATGATGAGTTCGGGAGCGACCAGTTGGCGCGCTACCCGAAGTCCCTTACGGACTTCATTTCGTGCTGAGTTATCGATTTCCCATGTCCTGTCTTCATTATTCCAGCGACCGGTAATCTTGGTGTCATCCGACTGGAAATACAGTCCGATGCGCCCGAGTCGAAGCATGTTGAAGGAGCGTGTGCCCTCGCCTTCCAGCGTCAAGGACTGCTTGTAGTCCTCGATCGTAGAGCCGTAATCATTTTCAATCTGGTACGCCTCCATTACCTTGCGGAATTTTTCAGCAACACTGACATCCGATCGAGACATGATGTCCTTGAGGTTGTTGATGCGATCGTTGCGTTCATCCATCAGGAACGGCACATCAAGCTTGATCGACTGTTCAAGCCCGTCGATCATCCTCTCCATCAACGGGTAAATCTGACGGTTGATGACATCTACCTGGTCCATCGACAGGCCGATGTCCTCAAGTGTCGCCTGTTGACCTTCAACCTGCGCACGCATGAGCCGGTTGTAGACCTTCAGTCCGTCGATTTCCTTGTTTATCGCCCGGTACTGATCTTCGAGCGACCGCGTACCTTGAACTACATCGTTAATACGATTCTGCGATTGTTGAGCCAGATTCAACCGACGTTGATCAGCTTGCAAAACCTGATCGACGGATTGAGCGAAAACGCTGCCGGAAATTGCAAACACCGAAACGGCAAGAAAAGCTTTGGTGATGCGCCGACTGCTGCTAATGCAGTGTTTCATGAACGCTCCTTAAAGGTCCTATATGTTGTTATTAAAAGTATGGAGAGGGATGCAACGTATTGTTGAATACATGCACAAGTAAAAACCGGCAGTGCAGAATGCACTCCCAAATGCGCACGCGGCCCTCTCCACCTACGCCGCGCGGCGATAATTCTGTTGGAACTTTTTTTATCTCTGTTCAATCCAGGCTTCCTCAGACTCCCCGCCTGAGATTCCCGACTTCATATCCTTATTGTATTTGTTCGTCCCCTGTATCTGTCGGCAAGAATACCACATGGTTTGCATATCACCAGCCCAACAACTACATAACATTTATGACATTCTTTTATGCACGAAGTGCATTCTGCGCAACACGGCTCGCGTCTAGGCACGACACCGGCGGCGAGGTTGCGCCATGTTTTTATTAAACGTGTCTGTGCACCCTATAATAAGGTGTGCCGCTGCAAGCGATATAAATACCGGAAAATAAAGTTGAATTAGGTGCTTAGCATTTATTCTTAAACCAGCTTGTTTGGTAACAGTCGTAACCGTTTAAAACATGGTTGACATCATCCTGCCCTTACAACATGATTCAGCGCTATGATCGCGTTACCCAAGAACAGTAGTTACTTCGCTTTGTTGCTACTCAAACGAGCCCTGCTTCTTATCGGGAGGCACAGCGGGTAGCGCGTATCAGGTCACCGGACAACGTCAACCCCGCATTCGAAAGGATCGTGGGGTTTTTTTTATTTTATTGCAGCCAGATCAAGGATCCACCATGCAAATGTATTCAGAATCAGACGTCGATACCTCCGTCCTTAGTGGACGTCGAATTGCCATTCTCGGCTATGGCAGCCAGGGCCGCGCCCATGCACTCAATCTCAGGGACAGCGGTTACGATGTCGTCGTCGGTCTACGTTCCGGCGGTGCAAGCTGGCCGAAAGCGAGCGCCGATGGATTGAAAGTAGAAGAGCCGAATGATGCTGTCAGAGGTGCCGCCATTGTCATGTTCCTGACACCGGACATGGTGCAAAAAAGCCTGTATGCCGCCGTCGAAAAGGACATTGAAAAAGGCGCCCTGCTACTGTTTGCACACGGATTTGCGATTCACTACAAGCAGATTGAGCCGCGTGCCGATCTCGACGTCGCACTGATAGCACCCAAAGGCCCCGGTGGCCTGGTGCGTCGGCAGTATGAAGAAGGCCATGGTGTGCCCTGCCTTGTTGCCGTTCATCAGGACGAAAGTGGCAATGCACTAAAGACGGCGCTTGCTTACTCGGCCGGCATTGGCGGCGCACGTGCAGGTGTCATTGAGACTACGTTTGCCGAGGAAACGGAAACAGACCTGTTCGGTGAGCAGGCGGTGCTTTGTGGCGGCACGACCGAGCTGATCGTCGCCGGATTCGAAACGCTGGTTGAAGCCGGATACCAGCCGGAAGTCGCTTACTACGAAGTGATGCACGAACTGAAGCTCATCGTCGACCTGTTGCACGAGGGCGGCCTGAAGAAAATGCACAAGTTCATCAGCGATACCGCGGCCTGGGGCGACATGATCAGTGGACCGCGGGTTGTCGACGACAGTTCACGTGCGGCGATGAAGGAAATTCTGAACGATATTCAGGACGGAACGTTCGCGCGCAACTGGGTAGCCGAAAATGAGAATGGCATGCCGGAATTCAAACGCATGATGCAATCTGACCTCGACCACCCTATCGAAAAAGTCGGTGCTGATCTGCGCGGACGTATGGACTGGCTGCAAGAGTAAACCCGGGTAACGACCACAGGAGCGAACGCGATGTCCGCGCAACCCCCAGAAAACAGACTACGCATTTTTGACACGACGCTGCGTGACGGAGAACAGGCGCCCGGCTGCAGCATGACCCTTGGGGAAAAGCTGCGCGTTGCAAAAGCGCTCGCCGAATTAAAGGTCGACATCATCGAAGCCGGATTTCCCGCCGCGTCGCCTGGGGATTTCGACGCGGTCAAGGAAATTGCCGATCGCAACTTCGGCCCGGTCATTTGCGGCCTGGCCCGCTGTAACGCCGGCGATATCGAAAAAGTGCACGCTGCTGTAAAAGGCGCTGATCAACACCGCATCCACGTGTTCGTCGCCACGAGTGCCATTCATCGTGAGCATAAGCTGAAAATGGCAAAGGAAGAGATCATTCGCAGCGCTGTCGGCGCCATCAGGATGGCTCGGGAATTGTGTGATGACGTCGAGTTTTCACCGGAAGACGCTTCACGGACCGAATTGTCGTACCTCGCGGAAGTCGTATCCGCTGCCATCGAAGCGGGCGCAACGACGATCAACATTCCCGATACCGTCGGCTACACCGTGCCGGCCGAGTTTGACCGCCTGTTTCGCTACCTGAAAGAGCATGTTGCGCGAATCGCGGAAGTGACGTTGAGCGTACATTGCCACGACGATCTCGGCATGGCCGTCGCCAACAGCCTTGCTGCAGTGGGTGCCGGAGCGCGCCAGGTCGAATGTACGATCAATGGCATCGGCGAGCGCGCCGGCAATTGCAGCCTGGAAGAAGTTGTGATGGCGATCAAGACGCGGGCCGAGTTTTTCGAACTCGAAACGGGTGTTGAATCAACACGCCTCTATCCAACTTCGCGTCTGGTTTCGAGTATCACGGGCATGCATCCGCCGAGGAACAAAGCCATCGTCGGCGAGAATGCGTTTGCGCATGAAGCAGGCATTCACCAGCATGGCATGTTGCAGCATGCATCGACCTACGAAATCATGCGCCCGGAGGACGTCGGCTTGACCGACTCCAGCCTGGTGCTCGGCAAGCACAGCGGGCGGCACGCATTTCGCGACCGGGTGACACAGCTGGGTTTCGAGCTCGATGAATTCGAAACCAACCGCGCATTCCAGGAATTCAAGAAACTGGCGGACAAGAAGAAGGATATCTACGACGGCGACATAGAATCGATCGTCATGAGTGCCGGGGGCGCCAGTTCCGGACCGTGGACGCTGAAAGCGCTTGAGATCCAGACCTGCACGGATGAGCCGGCTACCGCAACAGTTACGCTCATTGGTGAGGAAGATCGCGAGGTCAGTGAGTCTGCACTCGGTGACGGGCCCATAGCAGCAGCGTTTCAGGCGCTTGAGCAAGGCACGGGTGTCAATATGGTGCTGAAGAATTTCGAGCTACACAGTGCTTCCATCGGCGAGGATGCGCTCGGCGAAGTCACGGTAACGGTCGAAATTGACGGCCAGAGCTTCCGTGGCCGGGGCGCCAGCGTCGACATCGTTGAAGCTGGATGCCGAGCCTGCCTCGAGGTCATGAACCGCAGTCTGCGACGACAGGCTCGTGGAGCTGCGGCGTCAGGTGATTCGCAGTCCGCGCACGCCACGATTTAAAGCCACTCCAGGATAGAAACAGTGAGCGAACCAAGAACGCTTTTTGACAAGGTGTGGGACGAACATGTCGTCGTGGCGGAGTCCACTGACACACCAGCGATCATTTATATCGATCTGCACATCATCCACGAAGTGACGACGCCGCAAGCCTTTGCATTGCTGCGCGAAAATGGACTGGCGGTGCGACGGCCGGACCTGGTGCTCGCCACGATGGATCATTCAACGCCGACAACACCTGTCCGAACATTCAAGGACCTGGAAGTCGTCGGCGAGGGAGCCGCAAACCAGGTTCGCCAGATGCAAAAGAACTGCGAGGAATTCGGCATTGACCTGTTAGGGTTCGAATCCGCGGATCGAGGCATTGTGCACGTTATCGGTCCCGAGCTCGGCGCGACCCAGCCCGGCAAGACAATTGTGTGCGGCGACAGTCACACTTCCACGCACGGCGCCTTTGGCGCACTTGCCTTCGGTATTGGCACGACCGAAGTCGGTCATGTGCTGGCGACGCAGTGCCTGCTGCAGCGCAAACCGCAAACGCTTGAGATAGATGTACAGGGACGGCTTGGGCATGGAGTGACTGCCAAGGACCTTGTGCTCGGTATCATCGGCAAAATCGGCGTCAACGGCGGTACCGGCCACGTTATTGAGTACCGCGGCGACACAATTCGCAATCTGGACATGGACCAACGCATGACCGTTTGCAATATGTCGATTGAAGGCGGTGCCAGGGCCGGCATGATCGCACCTGATGAAACGACGTACGAATATTTGCGAGGTCGGCCGCGCGCGCCACAGGGTGCTGACTGGGACAGCGCGCTAAACCGCTGGCAGAATCTGCGCACAGATGCCGGCGCCAGGTTCGATCGCTCCGTCACAATTGCCGCCGATTCGCTGCAACCAATGGTCACATTTGGCACCAATCCGGGCATGGTTTGCGGCGTCAACGATCCGGTCCCTGACCACAGTGCCGATGCCAGCTATCGAAAGGCATTGGACTACATGCGGATAGAAGCGGGAAAACCGATGACCGAACAGCGTGTCGACGTCGTGTTTGTCGGTAGCTGCACGAATTCGCGCCTGACAGACCTGCAGGAAGCGGCCAACGTGGTCAAAGGAAAAAAAGTCGCCAACGGGGTCCGGATGCTGGTCGTTCCCGGCTCACAAGCGATCAAAAAAGAGGCCGAAGCACTTGGCCTGGACAGAATTTTCGTCGCCGCGGGCGCAGAATGGCGCGAAGCTGGCTGCTCGATGTGCATTGGCATGAACGGCGACACAGTCGAAAGTGGCCAGCTGGCGGTCAGCACCAGCAACCGAAATTTCGAAGGCCGCCAGGGCGTCGGTGCCCGAACGGTGCTGGCGAGTCCGATGACAGCGGCCGCCTCGGCGATTTGTGGCACGGTGGCCGATCCGCGCCCCTTTATCGGAGATTAGGCAGTGGAGCCCATTACAAAAATTGTGTCACGCACTGTCGTGATGCCCGCAAAAGACATCGATACCGACCAGATTATTCCTGCACGATTTCTGACAACCACGTCGCGGGATGGCCTCGGTGAGTATCTTTTCAATGATCTCAGGCGGCAATCCGATGGCTCGGATAATCCCAATTTCGCTTTGAACCAGGCTAATGCAAAAGGCTGCCAGGTACTTGTCGCGGGTAATAATTTCGGCTGTGGTTCGTCACGTGAACATGCGCCCTGGGCACTGCTCGACTACGGTCTGCGTGCGGTCATCAGCACGGAAATTGCCGACATCTTCAGGAATAACGCGCTTAAGAACGGCTTCGTACCCGTCATTGTCGGTGCCGAAACGCACCAGCAACTGCTCGATTCGCCGGGCGCTGAAGTCGTCATCGACATTGAGTCGATGACTCTGACTGTCGCCAATGGCGAGCCGGTATCCTTCCCTATCGACGGCTTCGCGCGTTACTGCCTGCTTAATGGCATTGACCAACTCGGATATATACGGCAACAACACGCCGCCATTGAATCATTTGAGGAGAATCGCGCCTGGACGCCCTGATTACATTGTTGCCCGGCGACGGCATCGGCCCGGAAGTTACAGAAAGTGCACAACAGGTGCTTGACGTTATTGCCACGAAATTTGGACACGAATTTCGTTTTGATGAGCAATTGATAGGCGGCATTGCCATCGACAAAACCGGCGATCCTTTGCCCCCGGCAACCATTGCGAGCTGCCAACGTGCAAACGCTGTGTTCCTCGGCGCCGTTGGCGGCCCAAAATGGTCCGATCCCGGTGCCGCGGTTCGCCCGGAGCAAGGTTTACTCAAGCTGCGAGCGACACTCAATGTGTTTGCAAACTTGCGCCCGGTGCGGGTGTATCCGCAGCTCGCAAGCGCCTCTCCGTTGCGCGAAGAAATATTGCAGGGCGTCGACATGATCGTTGTCCGGGAACTCACTGGCGGCATCTACTTTGGCAAGAAAACACGCGACGCGACGTCGGCAACTGACCTTTGCGAATACACGGTCGGTGAAGTCGAGCGAATTGTACGTGTTGCCGCCCGACTGGCGGAAAACCGCAGCGGAAAACTATGCTCTGTTGATAAAGCAAACGTCCTTGAAACCTCTCGGCTATGGCGCGAGGTTTGCGATCGCGTGATGGCAGAAGAATATCCGCAACTGGAGCTTGAGACGCTGTTGGTAGACGCGGCAGCAATGCACCTGCTCAGCCGCCCTGCTGATTTCGACGTTATTGTGACCGAGAACATGTTCGGCGATATTCTTACCGACGAAGCCTCGATGCTGACCGGTTCTCTCGGCATGTTGCCGTCGGCATCGCTTGGAGACTCAAGCGTGGGGCTCTTCGAACCCATTCATGGCTCTGCGCCGGACATTGCAGGTCAAGGTATTGCCAACCCCTGCGCGGCAATTGCCAGCGCGGCACTGTTATTGCGCCACAGCCTCGGCCTTGAATCCGAAGCAGCCGCCATTGAAGCAGCAATCGATAACGCGATAAGCGCCGGTGCAAGAACTGCCGACCTTGTTGACGCCAGTGAAAAACCGATCAGTACCGATGAAATGACGGTCGAGATAATTCGCGCAATCAGCTGATCGCATGTCCGGCAGTTGCGCGTATCTCGCGCCGGAAATCTGCAATCAGGTCTCCCAACGCAGCGGTCTCGATCAGGAAGCCGTCATGCCCGTGTTTCGACTCCAGGACTTCGTAGCGCGCGTTAGGCAGCCGCTCCGCCAGGTAATGTTGTTCTTCAGGCGGATACAACGCGTCAGAACTTACTGATACAACCAGGGCCGGCTGTTTCATGGACTGCAGTACAACATCGTAATCGCCGCGGTCGCGGCCAAGGTCGTGTGTATGCATTGCATGCGTTAACGCAACATAGCTATTGGCATCGAAACGCAAGTTGATCTTATCCCCCTGGTGCTCAAGGTATGACTGGACCTGGAAGCGATCGTCAGTGCCGCGTTCGCGGCCGAAACGGGAATCGAAGCTCTGCCAGCTCCGATACGTGCAGATCGCCATCATCCTTGCGGCAGCCAGCCCCCTGTCGGGTTGCGCATCGTCGCTATAGTAGCCGTCCTGCCAGTTCGGGTCCGCTGCGATGGCGGCACGCTGAGCTTCGCTAATGCCAATGCACCACGCCGAATGACGCCCACCTACCCCGATCGGTACGATCGCGCCGACACGATCCGGATACATAGCGGCCCACTCCAGGGCCTGCATACCGCCGAGGGACGGGCCAACGACGAGATCAATACGGTGAATACCGAGATTCTCAAGCAGTACCCGCTGCAATTCGACCATGTCCCGCACCGAGATCGCAGGGAAATCGGCCCGGTAACGCTCGTTGCTGCCCGGTTTGATAGAAGTCGGGCCCGTGGTGCCGTAACAACTGCCGAGTATATTGGCGCACACAACAAAGTCGTGCTCGGGATCGAATGCCTTGCCGGAGCCGATAATGCCAGGCCACCAGGCATCGACGTCGGATGAACCCGTCAGTGCATGGCAAACCAGCACCGTGTTGCCCGCTGCATTGGATTGCCGTCCCCAGGTTCTGTAAGCGATCTGAATGTTGTTGAGCAGCTCGCCACTTTCCAGCCTGAAAGGTGCTGGCAGCGACAACACCTCGGCATTTTCTTCGGCCGGTTGCCCATCGGGAGGCGAATACCTCATAACAACTTGCTTATCCGCACGCGCTTATCCGCACGCGGATGCCACCGGCGCCACTACTGCGGTTTCAAGCGCGCAATCCAGCGCCGCAAGAATGTCGGCCGCGAGATCATCGCCGTCTTCCAGTCCAACGGAAAGGCGGATCAGATTCGGGCCGATCCCCGCCTCGGCAAGCGCCTCTTCGGAAACCGGCGAATGCGTCATCGATGCCGGATGGCAAACGAGGCTCTCAACGCCCCCCAGCGACTCGGCCAGCGAGAAAAACTTCAGGTTCTTGATGAAAGCTCGCACTGCTTTTTCCCCACCAGACAGTTCGAAGCTGACCATGCCACCAAAGCCACGTTGCTGGCGACAGGCAATCTCGTGCCCGGGATGCGATTTGAGGCCCGGATAGTAGACTTTTTCAACGGCAGCATGTGCATTCAGCAGATTTGATAGCCGCGTCGCATTCTCTTCATGCGCTCGGATCCGCGGGTGCAGGGTCCTGACACCGCGTAAGGTCAGGAAGCTGTCAAACGGGGCACCGGTTATGCCAATACAGTTTGCCCAGTAAGTAATGGTTTCGGTCAATTCGTCTGTTGCTGCAACAACGCATCCGCCAACTACGTCACTGTGTCCGTTGATGTACTTCGTTGTTGAATGAATAACCAGGTCGGCGCCGAATTCGATCGGGTTTTGCAGTGCTGGAGACAGGAAGGTGTTGTCGACCGCAAACAGGGCACCGCATTTTTTGGCCAGCAAACCGATCTTCTCAATGTCGACGATTCGCAACAGCGGGTTCGACGGTGTTTCCGCCAGGATAATTTTCGGTTTGCGCTGGCACGCCGCTGCAAGTGCATCGCTATCTGTCTGGTCTACAAACAGAACCTCGAAGAGCCCTTTCTTGGACTGTTGCTCGAACAACCGGAATGTTCCGCCGTAACAGTCGTGGGGCGCGATGATGGTATCGCCGGGCTCAAGTAACTGCGTCAGTAAAGTTAACGCGGCCATTCCTGACGATGTGACTACTGCACCCGCCCCGCCTTCCAGTTCAGCAAGGGCATCCGCAAGGGCATCGCGAGTCGGATTGCCGGACCGGGTGTAATCGTACTGCCGCTTGTCGCCAAATCCGGCAAATGCGAAATTGGATGATAGGTGCAAAGGAGGAACGACGGCACCGTGCTGCGTATCCGATTCGATCGACGCTCGCACTGCGCGTGTTGCTTGGTTTGCCGGGCTTGTCATTGTCAGTACTCCGCTAGTGTTCCGTTGCTTCTCATCGGAACCCTGCGAAGTCCGCAAGGGAGGGGTTGTACTGCCCTGCACCGCCTGTGGTGTTGCAGTTACCCTCATCATTCGATGCTGCCAGATTTCTGTGCAAGGCATCGCAGGAGTTGGCACCTTTTCAGAGTGGTTAGCTCTGAAGGTTGCCCCGGCGTCGTCGGGCCTATCCCTCGACCGGTCTCGATGAGTTTCGGGAAGTTTAAGTGCAGGATCACGTCGCGGTCAAGGGCACAGCGTGGAATATTTTAGTATCAGCAGAAACCGAAAAAAAGCTTGCGAATAACTGTACAACGTAATAACGTACTAACACGTTATTACATTTATGCACGTTAATTACGCATGAAACCTAATCGCGACGAATCCCACCGGCAACAGCTGCGCACCGAAAATGCATTGTTTGAGGCGATCGCTTCACTCGATTCAAAAGCCGAATGCCGCCTGTTCCTGAAGGACCTCTGTACACCGGCAGAATTACAGGCCCTGGTCGACCGCTGGCAGGTTGTCCTGTACCTGCAAAAGGAACTGCCGTATCGAAAAATTCACCAGCTAACCGGTGTCAGTGTTACCACGATCGGCCGCGTTGCTCGCTGCCTCATTGCGGGTGCTGGTGGCTACCAGACCGCACTCGACCGAATCTCTCACTAAGGCAGAGCCAATGCAAAATTCCGCGCAGCGCATAAAAATTGCGGTGCAAAAATCAGGCCGTCTGACGGATCACTCGATTGATCTGCTGGAACGATGTGGTCTAAAAATCACCAAGAGCAAGGATCAGCTGATCTGCTATGGCGAAAATATGCCCGTTGACCTGCTACTGGTCCGTGACGACGATATCCCGGGGCTGGTCAGCGACGATGTCTGCGACCTGGGTATCGTGGGGCTGAACGTCGTCGAAGAGAAGCGACTGCAACTCGAACAGGATGGCGCAAGCGGCAATTTCAGGCAAATATTCGAGCTGGAGTTCGGCCATTGCCGACTGTCTATCGCGGCGCCGGACGGCATTGAGTTCGACGGTCCTAAGTCACTCGAAAACTCAAAAATTGCAACGAGTTACGTTGTCCTTTTAAGAGATTACCTTACACGCAACAACATCCAGGCAGAGCCGGTATTTTTCTCCGGTGCCGTCGAAATTGCACCCAAACTCGGTCGCGCAGATTTTATTTGTGACCTAGTCTCTTCCGGCAATACCTTAAAGGCGAACGGTTTGCACGAGGTCGCCGTCCTGTTGCAAAGCGAAGCTGTAGTCATTCAGACCCTGCGGCCGCTAGGCGACGAGAAGCAGGCGCTGGTCGACAAGATCATTCAGCGACTCGACGGTGTACTCAAGGTTCACGACAGCAAGTACATCATGCTGCACGCTCCGCGCTCCGCGCTGCCCGAGATTCGCAATCTTCTGCCCGGTACTGAAGCGCCGACTGTCATGCCACTCGAGGGTGGCGGCGACCGGGTTGCCGTCCATGCCGTATGCCGCGAAAACGTATTCTGGGAGACGCTGGAAAACCTGAAGGCGGCCGGCGCCAGTTCGCTCCTGGTCCTGCCCGTTGAAAAAATGCTGGTCTGACCATGTTGCAGGCATTCGACTGGAAAAATCTCGATGAGCAGGCCCGGACAAAGGTCCTGGCACGCCCGGACGTATCACAGGACGTATCAATCCGGGACCAGGCTCGCCGCATCATCGAGTCAGTCAGGGCCGGTGGCGATCGTGCATTGCGGCAACTGACTGCACAGCACGACAAAGCCAAAATCGATGGGCTACGTGTTACAGATGAGGAGATTGCGAGCGCTGAGCGCATTCTCTCGAACGCGCAGAAACGAGCGATCGATAGCGCAATTACCAACGTTCGACGTTTTCACGAGCGGCAGCTACCCGACACGCTTTCGGTTGAGACCGTGCCAGGCGTGCATTGCGAGCGCATCAGCCATGCGCTCGATGCAGTCGGTCTGTATGTTCCTGCCGGCAGTGCGCCGCTGCCATCGGCTGCCATCATGCTCGGAGTTCCGGCGAGTATCGCGGCGTGCCCCAGAATCGCGTTGTGTACGCCACCCCGCCCCGACGGCTCTGCCGATCCGGCGATCCTGGTGGCGGCGACCCGGGCCGGCGCGCGTGAGATATACAAAGTCGGCGGAGCGCAGGCAATCGCAGCCCTCGCCTACGGGACCGAATCCATAGCGCCGGTCAGAAAAATTTTTGGGCCCGGAAATGCCTGGGTAACGGCAGCGAAAAGCCTGGTCAGCAGCGACCCCGACGGCGCGGCGATTGATATGCCGGCCGGCCCCTCGGAAGTGCTGGTTATCGCCGATTCGAATGCGTCACCGCGCTTCGTCGCCGCGGACCTGCTGTCCCAGGCCGAACATGGCGTGGATTCACAGGTCATCCTGCTGACCAGCGATGCAGCGCTTGGCGACAAGGTACTGCAGGAAATTGAAACGCAGATGGGTACATTGTCTCGCGAGAAAATCGCCTTGCAGGCACTGCAGCACGCCCGAGTTATCATCGTCAATGACCTGCAAGACGCAGTCGCGATCAGTAATCGCTATGCACCCGAACACCTGATACTGCAGACCGAAGCACCGCGTTCGCTGTTGCCGCAGATCCGCAATGCGGGCTCGGTTTTTCTTGGGCCGTGGTCTCCGGAGTCTGTTGGCGACTACTGCAGTGGCACCAATCATGTGCTACCGACTTATGGGTACGCCGCGACCTACAGCGGGCTCGGTGTTGAACACTTTATGCGCCATATGACGGTGCAGGAAGTAACGCAGTCCGGCTTGCGGGCACTGGCCCCGACCCTGGCTACGCTGACTGATATGGAAGGCCTGGATGCGCATGCGGCCGCTGTCCGATATCGACTCGAGGCGATGTCATGAATGTCCTGCAACTGGCCCGCCCTGAAATTCGGGAACTGGCCGCTTACGATGCCGCATCTCAGGTTGCGGATACCATTCGACTCAATGCCAACGAATCGCCGTACCCCTGCCTGGCCGACAGATTCCGGCGACCGTTGAATCGCTACCCGGAAGTCAGACCCGCTGCGCTACAGGCGGCACTGGCCAGCCACTATCAATGCCGGACAGAGCAGCTGTTGGTAACCCGCGGCTCGAGTGAGGCCATTGACCTCATCATTCGCGCCTTTTGCCGCGCCGGCAAGGACAAGGTGGTCGTTTCATCGCCCGGATTTTCCATGTATGCGCACTATGCGCGGGTACAGGGTGCCGCGGTTGTTGAAGTGCCGTCGTCACCGGAGCAAGGATTCCGCATTGATGTCGACGCATTAATCGCCGCAAGCGATGCCGTATCACGCATCATTTTCCTCTGCTCTCCGAACAATCCGACGGGGGTCAGTATTCCGAAGGCCGAGCTGTCACTACTGATTGAATCGTGCAGCGAATACTCGGTAATTGTTGTCGATGAAGCCTACGTGGAATTTTCGAGCACTGATTCCAGCATCGAATTGCTCGACCGCTACCCAAACCTGCTGGTATTGCGCACGCTTTCAAAGGCGCAGGGATTCGCCGGTGTGCGCTGCGGCGCGGTTGCAGGCAATCCTGCAGTCATGCGCATGCTGGCAGCCATCCAGGCGCCCTACGCGCTCGCAACACCCGTTGTCGAGTGCGTTGAAGACGGATTGGATGCTGCCTCTATGATGGCGGCGGCCGAAAGGGTCAGTGAAATGGTCGCAGAGCGCGAGCGACTGCGAGCATTGATTGAAAAGTTTGGCTTCGTCAGGGAAGTCTATAAAAGTGACGCCAACTTCTTCCTGATGCGCGTCGCTGACGCAGATCGCATCGTTCAATGGTGCAAACAAGAGCGCATCCTGCTACGCCAGTTCGGCGGCGCAATATCCGATTGCATTCGTGTCAGTGTAGGCAGCCCGGTCGAAAATGATTTGCTACTGCAGGCATTGGAAAAACTGGAGGCCAGCTGGAATGGCCAGTAAAGTTCTTTTTCTCGACCGTGACGGCACCTTGATACAGGAACCAGCGGACTTCCAGGTTGATTCGGTCGACAAAGTGCGCCTCGTTGATGGCGTGATACCGGCGTTGCTGGAGCTGCAGCGTTACGGCTTCCGGCTAGTCATGGTCAGTAACCAGGATGGGCTCGGGACCGCCGCCTTTCCGCAGCAACAGTTTGATTCGGCGCATAACCTCGTGATGCAACTGTTTACGAGCCAGGGCATCCACTTTGACGAGGTGTTCATTTGTCCGCATTTGCCCTCGGACAACTGCGAATGCCGTAAACCGCGCACCGGCTTGCTGACCGCGTATCTCGCGGCGACCAATATCGATGTTGCGCAATCTGCGGTAATCGGTGATCGGGATACGGATATCGAACTCGCCGAACGCATCGGCGTGCGTGGGCTCATGGTCAACGCCGCGTCATCCGCAGCCCTGTCCTGGCCGCAGATTGTAGAACTATTGTGCTACTCGGATCGCACTGCAGCCGTTTCGCGTAGTACCAACGAAACGAAAATTTTCTGCAGCGTCAACCTGGATTCCGCCGCGACGGTCGAAGTGGATAGCGGCATTGGTTTCTACGATCACATGCTTGAGCAGGTAGCGAAGCATGGCAATTTCGGATTGCAGTTGTCCTGCGCTGGCGATCTGCATATCGACGAACACCATACCGTTGAAGACACTGCAATCTGCTTCGGTACTGCAATGAACAAGGCACTTGGTAACAAGGTCGGAATCGGGCGCTACGGATTTCTTCTGCCGATGGATGAAAGTGAGGCGAAAATCTCACTGGACTTGTCAGGCCGCTCGGCATTCGAATTCAACGCGGCATTTCCGCGCAACAGCGTCGGCGAGCTATCGACGGAAATGGTCGAGCACTTTTTTCGCTCGTTCGCGGACTCACTACAGGCTGCACTGCACATCGAAGTGTATGGCGAAAATACCCACCACATGATTGAAGCTTGTTTTAAAGCACTAGGTCGGGCCTTGCGCCAGGCTATTGCCAGATCAGGCACGCAATTGCCTTCGACAAAGGGGGTGTTGTAGCCGTGAATATCGCAATTATCGACAGTGGTGGCGCGAATATCGCGTCGTTACTGTACGCCTTCGACAGGCTTGGCTGTGCCGCCACGTTGACCACAGACAGGGACACCATACAAGGGGCCGAACGCGTGTTACTGCCCGGCGTCGGCGCAGCTCGCGACGCGATGCGTCGCTTGCAGGCGGCGGGCCTTGTCAGCGTAATACGCAATCTGAGCCAACCGGTTCTGGGGATCTGTCTCGGCATGCAATTGTTGTTTGAGCACTCCGCGGAAGAGGATGTCGACTGTTTGGGCATAATTCCAGGTAGTGCGGCAAGGCTTGTGGCAACAAGTAACGCGCCAGTGCCCAATATGGGTTGGTGCGAAACCGAATTCCGTACGCAACACCGCCTTTTCGAGGGCTTGAGCAGCGGCAGTTACTTTTACTACCTGCACAGCTACGCCCTGCCGGAAACCGGGCATACGCTGGCAGCCGCCACGCACGGCGACCAAACGTTTTCAGCTGTGGTCGAGCGCGACAACTTCGCCGCTGTGCAATTTCATCCTGAACGCTCATCGCAGTCCGGCTCTGCGTTGCTGAGCAATTTTATTAATGGTGACACGTGAAAATCATACCGGCAGTTGACTTAAAGAATGGCGAGTGCGTGCGTCTGTACAAAGGCGACTACAGCAAGGCAACGCTATACAGCACCGACCCGGTTTCGGTTGCGCGGCAGTTCTCAGCGCTCGATGTTGCAGACCTGCATATCGTCGATCTCGACGGTGCTCGTTCGGGACGACAAGCGAATTACGATGCAGTTGCGGCTATTGCCTCGCAATGCGACCTCAACGTTCAGGTCGGTGGCGGCATTCGCAGCCGGGACGACGTTGCGGCCTGGCTCGACAATGGGGTAACGCGGTGTGTCGTGGGCAGCGTCGCGATCAGCAAGCCACACATTGTCCGCGAATGGATTGCCGAATTCGGCCCGGAATCCATCGTGCTTGCACTGGATGTGAATACCAACGACGTTGAAGTGCCGATGTTGATGTCGCAGGGCTGGACGCAGGAATCCGGCGTATCGCTGTGGGAGTGCCTGAACGCCTATTACCCCTTCAACAAACATCACGTCCTGTGCACCGATATCGATCGTGACGGCGCGATGGCGGGCCCGAACCTGGCGCTTTACTCAGAGATACTGCGGCGCTATCCGGGCTTGCAGTTGCAGGCGTCCGGCGGAGTCCGCGACGTTCAGGATCTGCAGGAATTGCGTACGCTTGGCGTTCCGGCGGCCATTAGTGGCCGCGCGCTTCTGGATGGCGCAATCAGTGCAAGCGAGGTATCGACATTCCGGCAAAGCGCATAATTCCGTGCCTCGATGTTCGCGATGGGCAGGTCGTCAAAGGTGTCCAGTTTCGCGACCATCGTATCGTCGGCGACATACTCGAACTGGCCGGACGCTACTGTGACGAGGGCGCGGACGAACTGGTGTTTTATGACATCACTGCCAGTCCGGACAAACGAACCGTTGATCGCAGCTGGGTTGGGAAAGTTGCCGCGCTGCTCGATATTCCGTTTTGCGTTGCGGGTGGAATTCGCTCGGTCGAGGATGCCGAACAGGTTTTGCACCGCGGTGCCGATAAAATATCGGTGAACTCACCTGCAATACACAATCCACAGTTGATCGATGAACTGGCACGCCGCTTTGGTTCGCAATGCGTAGTGGTCGGTATCGATAGCCGCGAGCACGATGGGCGCTACAGCGTCTATAGCAATACCGGTGATGCAGCGAAAACTGCGGCATCCGGGCACTCAACCGCCGCGTGGGTTGACGAAGTCCAGCAACGTGGCGCCGGTGAGATCGTCTTGAATTGCATGAATCAGGATGGCGTCCGAAACGGTTATGATATTGCGCAGTTGCAACTCATTCGCGAACGCTGCAGCGTACCGTTGATTGCGTCGGGTGGTGCGGGAGCAAAACAACATTTCGCCGACGCATTCGAATTGGCGCAGGTTGATGGCGCCCTCGCGGCAAGCGTTTTTCACAGCGAAGAAATCAGCATACCGGATCTGAAAGCATTTCTGTCAGACCGGCAAATTTCCGTCCGTATCTGAGGCATTACCGTGACTATTGATATTTCGTTCCTGGCAGAACTGGAGAATATTGTGCGTTCTAGAATGGGCAGCTCAAGTGAGGAAAGTTATACGGCCCGTCTGCTACAGGCCGGAACCAAGCGGATTGCTCAAAAAGTCGGCGAGGAAGGCGTCGAACTGGCCCTCGCCGCCACAGCCGGCGACCGAAACGAGGTTGTCGACGAGGCCGCTGACCTGATGTACCACGTTGTCGTCCTGCTGGCACAGCAGGAATTGAGCTTGCAGGATGTGTGCGCGCGACTGCAATCCCGGCATTCAGCTACCTAGGCCGCCGCGTATTTTCCTGCACAATTGAAAATCTGCCTCATATAACAATTTCCCGCGCAACATCCCGCCGATTGTACTGTGAGCTCATGACGTAGCCGTAGGCGCCGGCATTTGCGATCAGCAGTACATCGCCTTCGCTGGTCGGCGGCAGCAGCCTGTCGCTGCCAAGGCGGTCGCCTGTCTCACAAACAGGTCCAACAATGGTTACGGTTTCACTGGGCATTTCCTGCACCCGGGTCAGGTTGACGATTTCATGGTAGGAGCCGTACAGCGCCGGGCGAATAAGCGAATTCATGCCGGTGCCAACACCTATGTACTTCATCTCGCCCTTCCCTTTGGTTTGCGTACATCGGGTTAGCAATACGCCGGCCTGGGCGACCAGAAAGCGACCCGGCTCGAGCCACAATTCGAACTGCGGATAGGTGTGGCGAATTTCCGCGAGCGTTTCATCGAGGCGCTGCAAATCAAAAGACTTGTCGCCGGGCTTCTCGGGGACACCGAGCCCTCCGCCAAGGTCAATTGTTTCTACATCCGGGAATTGCTCCGCGATCAGGACCAGTTCACCCGCAACACTGCGCCAGTTATCGGGATCGAGGATGCCGCTGCCACTGTGTGCGTGAATTCCAACGACCCGCGCCCCGGCTGCGTCGACGAGCTTCGCCAATTCGTCTATCTCAAATCGGGGAATGCCGAATTTCGAATGGACGCCGGCCGTCTTGACATGCTCATGATGGCCGCGCCCCTGCCCCGGATCGACTCTTACGAAAAGGGGTACACCCTTAAATAACTCCGGCCAGGCTTGCAGCGGATACAGATTGTCCAGTGTGACTTGCAAGCCCTTTTTGACGGCCCATTCGTACTCGTCTCGCGGCGCAAAATTGGGGGTGAATAAAATACGGCCCAGGTCAAATCCCGGGATATGCGTCTCCAGCCACTCCACCTCGCCAGGCGATACACACTCGAAATCGACGCCGGTATCTGCGAGCGTCCGCAGCAGGTCCGGATTAAAATTCGCTTTAACCGCATACAGAATCCGGCTGACATTCTTGAGACTCAGCAGATTTTGCGCCGCTTCGATAACGCTGTCTCTGTCGTAGACATAGGCATTCAATTCATCGTCAACCAGCTCTATCAACCGGTCACGCTTTTTCATCCACCAGGCATCCGGCATGCGTACAGCAATTTCGTCATTCGCGAACAGCCGTTCCCAGCTACTGCCAAAGACTTCGGATGCGCCAGTCTTGCGAATAATCGTCGCATGCAGTTTGCTGACCAGTCTCGAGCCCTGTTCCCTGTCGACCACGAAACTCAGGTTCAAATCGTTCGCTGCCTGCGACATCAGGTGAATTCTTTCTTCCTCGAATACCTCGAGAGCCGGTGCGAGACGCGGAATAATGGTGCGAATCTTGCGGCCAACCAGACTGACGGCCGAGCAATTGTTTATTACGCGCACGCGGCACAGTGTTTCCAATGTCTCGACCAGCGCCTGTTCCACCTCTTCCGACAACATGCCATCCGAAGTATCGATGGATACGGTGACGTTCGTTTCTGAGGTTGATACAAGGTCTACGGACACTCCGTTGTCGCTAAAGGCGGTAAATGCCTTGGCGAGAAATCCGACTTCGTTCCACATGCCAACGCCGTCCATCGATATCAACGTCAAAGCATTGCGGATACAAATCCCCTTGACCTGCGGTTCAACTTCCTCGTTCACAGACGACACAACGGTGCCAGCGATTTCCGGATTCAGCGTACTGCGCACAAACAGCGGAATGCCAAACTCTCGCAGCGGTGCCAGGCAGCGCGGGTGCAACACAGTGCTACCCGCTGACGCCAGTTCCTGCGCTTCGTCATAGTGCAATGCAACCAACAGCCGCGCCGACGGCACAACGCGCGGATCCGCCGTGAACATGCCCGGTACGTCGGTCCATATCTCCAGTCTTCGTGCCTGGAGTCGAGCCGCAAAATACGACGCCGACGTATCGGACCCGCCCCTGCCGAGCAAAACGGTTTCGCCCTGCTTGTTTCTAGCGATAAAACCCTGTGTGATAATGACCTTGCCAATAGCCGCAAACCTTGCTTGCAAAGCCTCGTCCGCCCCGAATTCACAGGTGGCCGACAGGTAGCTACTGGCCGTCTGCTGGCCACTTCTGGAACGACTGGTGAGCACATCCCGCGCATCCAGCCAGTGTATGGGCAAATCACAACTGGCGAGGTATTCGGCACCCAACCGAGTCGCCATCAACTCGCCGAGCGCCATAATGCGAACTCGCACCCGCAGGCTAACTTCGCGTACCAGGCGTACCCCAGCCAGCAGTTGCTCGAGTTCATGCAGCGTCTCATCGAGCAGTGCATTACCGTCAACCCCAAGCTCTGCCGCAAGGTCGTAGTGCTGCTGACGAATGAGCTGCAGCCCGTCGGAAGAGTCGTTGGACACCGCGGCATCGAGCAGCTCTTCCAGCGCATTCGAAACGCCCTTCAATGCGGAATGTACGACGACCGGCTGCAGACCCGATGCAACGCGCAGACGCAGCAGAGCGGCAATCCTTCGCCAGTTGTCGGCGGTTGAGACGCTGCTGCCGCCAAACTTCATAACTACCCAATTTGAGGCTGAAATCTCGGCGGGCGCGCCGAGGTTGATACTGTCCTCGAAATCGGCTTCGGTTAACGAACTACTCATTCACTTACTCTGTCAGTCGTGCAAAAAAAAACCCGCGAGGATGCACCTTGCGGGTTCGTTGACACTGTCCAGGCTTTTCTAGCCGGTACAGGCGTCGCTCGCACCCACGCACCTCTGGCGCGCCATGTGTTTTATGTGTTTTATCGCATCAACGGTATCGATGCGGTGGCACAATACATGGGTGTCGTAAAAGGTCATCGCAGCAGTAAAACGGACCTGACCCGAAACGTCAAGCTCTGCGCCTTTTTACTCATCCCAGGCTGGCGGAATCGTTACTGCTCCTTCAGATGCCGATGATACCGCACTGCGATATTTTGCCAGCGCGCCACGGGTCACGGCGGATGCCGGCCGCTTCCATTGCTGCTTCCGTACGGCCAGCGTGGCGTCGTCAACGCCCAGGCTGATTTCCATCCGTTCCGCGTCTATCGTAATGGCGTCGCCATCCTCGATCAGGGCAATCGGCCCACCCACGGCTGCCTCGGGCGATACATGCCCAACCACAAATCCGTGACTGCCGCCGGAAAAACGGCCATCGGTAATCAACGCAACATCCGAGCCAAGGCCACGTCCCATAATGGCGCTTGTCGGACTCAGCATTTCTCGCATACCCGGCGCCCCTTTCGGTCCTTCGTAACGAACCACAATGACATCGCCAGGTTTAATGACGTCATCCAGAATAGCTTGCAGCGCAGATTCCTCCGAAGCGAACACACGCGCCGTTCCTTCAAAACGCAGGCCTTCTTTACCGGTTATCTTGGCGACCGCACCGTCGGGTGCCAGGTTTCCGTACAGAATGGCAAGGTGACTATCGGCTTTTATCGGGTCTGAAAAGTCGCGCACGATCGTCTGCCCCTGCGGATAATCCGCCACACCCTCCAGGTTTTCAGCCAGCGTCTTACCCGTCACGGTCATGCAATGCCCGTGCAGCAGTCCTTTGTCCAGCATGCGCT
This sequence comes from uncultured Woeseiaceae bacterium, assembly GCA_963976215.1. GTDB lineage: Bacteria > Pseudomonadota > Gammaproteobacteria > Steroidobacterales > Woeseiaceae > UBA1847. The sequence goes on from CAXBJV010000024.1 coordinate 43,229, forward strand.
TCATCAGCGGCTGAATACCACCGATCTCGATAAGTTCTGACATCAGGTACTTGCCGCTAGGCTTGACGTCGGCCAAAACCGGTGTGCGTTTGCCGATACGCGTGAAATCGTCGAGGCTCAGTTCGACATTGGCTTCTCGCGCAATCGCCAGCAAGTGCAAAACCGCGTTCGTTGAGCCTCCCAGTGCTATAACCACTGCGATAGCGTTTTCGAATGCGTCTCGCGTCATGATATCGAGTGGCTTGATATCGTTCCGGATAAGATTCAGTACGGCTTCACCGGCACGCCTGCAGTCCGCTTTCTTGTCTGCTGATACAGCTTCCTGTGCGGAACTGTTCGCGAGGCTCATGCCCATCGCCTCAATCGCGGAGGCCATGGTATTTGCCGTATACATGCCGCCGCAGGCGCCGGGCCCGGGAATCGCAGTCTGCTCGATTTCGAGCAATTCCGCATCGGATATCTTGCCGCCGGCCCTGGCACCAACCGCCTCAAATATTGACACGATGTCGCGACGTTTCACCCCTGGGCGAATAGTGCCACCATAAACGAATACTGCCGGACGATTCAGGCGCGCCATTGCCATGACGCAAGCCGGCATGTTCTTGTCACAACCGCCAATGGCAACGACACCATCAAAACCTTCACCCGCCGTGACCGCTTCAATGGAGTCCGCAATGATTTCGCGAGAAACCAGTGAGTACCGCATTCCCGGCGTGCCCATTGATATACCGTCCGAGACGCTAATGGTATTGAAAATAACGCCCTTACCACCTGCGTCATTGGCACCGCGAACGGCTTCGTCGGCCAATCCGCCGATATGCATGTTACAGGGCGTGACCATGCTCCATGTCGACGCTACGCCAATTTGTGGTCGCTGAAAATCATCTTCCGAAAATCCAACGGCACGTAACATGCCCCTGCTCGGTGCCTGCTCGTCACCGTCAACAACAACGCGCGAATAGCGTCGCAGTTCTTTCTCGCTCATTTTATATTGCTGCCCTGTCTGTTGTTCGAAGTGTGGAATCGAGGCAGGATTCTAGCAGCTAATCAGGGCGATTGCGGATCGTCATCTCGTATCATTACTACGATGCGACGATAGACATCATTTGAAACTATTGTGTCCTGATCCGCGAGTTCAACAACAAAGGCCTCGTCCGTTTCCACCTCCGCGTCCTGCACCAGTGGCACCAGGATACGTGCGGAACGTTGTCCCGGACCGAATGACACAGTGCGGCCACTTGGCGCGAAATAATCCGAGCCTTCGATCGCAGTAATATCGCTAACCAGAATATCTACATCCAGTGGAGCGTTGTCAGGATTGAAACGCACCAGATCAATTTGCACCACCGGATCCGATTCCCGGATTGACGCCTGGCTGGCTGCAAATGCCACGGTATTGGCCGGCAGTCCGGACTCAAAATTGCGCTGGTCATCGTCTTCGAGTACCAGGTTCATCAACAACAACTGGGCGTCGGCAAACTCGGCATCGCGCAGACGCAGGGTCGAATGTTGATCCGCTTCGCGCAATGGATCCGAAGCCATTGATACGGTGATCCGGCCATGCGTTTGCCCTACCGGAAAACGAATCAGGCCGGAATTGGACAGGGCGAATTGGCCCGACGCCCAGGGCGAGCGATTACCACTGAAACCGACCTCCTCGAGCCGCAATGTCAGCGGTGTCGCGAGACCGGATTCACGTACAAAATCGACGACCAACGGACCGCTGTCTTCGCGGATCGCCAGATCGACGCGGCGGCTACTGCGTACGCCAGGTACGAAAGTAATGGTTCTGTCAGCGGCCGGCAGTTTCGAAAAATCCACCAACATGGGGTCCGGCCCGACCGGGTCAACTTCAACTGGCACTGGTTCCGATATGACGTTGCTTGGCGGACTCGCTTCCGGCTGATCCTCTTGGGCAACCGTCGTAATTTCATCAACGCGCTGCGGCGCTTCAATTTCTACCGGCAGTACCTCTGCCTCGATCGGTACCTCGGGCGCCAGGACGCGGCTGTTTGCGAGGCGATCCAGTAACGGTTGCAGATAGCCGAACCGGTACGCGGCGCCACCGCACAGGACAAGGACAAGTATGAATGCCCACCAGAACTTTCCGGAACCCCCCTCCGCTTTCGAAGAGACAAGGATTCGATCGGGGTCATGAACATGAAATGGTTCGTCCGAATTTTCGCCCAATGCATCGATAAACTCCCGTACCGACGCATAACGCATAGGGCGCGCATAGGATAAGCCTTTCTTCAGCGCCCGCCATTGGCTGTCATTGAGTGAATTCAGCGGCTGCGGCGCCATGCCTGCCTGTGATGCCTCGGCGGCGTTGCGCGGCCCAAACACACGGTAGCCGGCTATCAATCGATACAGCAGGCAGCTGAGCGAAAATACGTCGTCAGCAGGAACGGGCTCCTCACCCGTGAGAACCTGCATGCTCGAATAGGCCGGCGTAAGCGCCCCAAGTATGCCCGGGTCGAAATCGCCGTCAGCATGTTGTTGCCGTACCCGTGCAACGCCGAAGTCAAACAGCTTTGCGTCGCCATTCGGCATGATCATGATGTTGCCCGGCTTTACATCGGCGTGCACGATTCCACACCGATGGGCGTAATCAAGTGCATCACCAATCTGGCCTACGATACGGAATGCGGTCTCCTTATCGATCACCGCGGCGTCTTCGGAGTCGAGGATGTCAGCCAGCGTCCTGCCCTCGAGCCATTCCATAATCAGGAAGTACAGGTCGTCATCGCGATCGAGGTCTATGAAGCGCACGATGTGGGGATGAACCAGGCATCGGCCTTTTGCGGCCTCCTGCTGCAATGCGCGAAGCGCCATACCGTTTTCGGCCAGTTCCGGCGACAGTACCTTGACCGCGACCCAGTGGTCCTGGCTACCGGCTTCCGCGAGACGCCGGTCCATTGCCTTGTAAACAACGCCCATACTGCCGCCGGCAATTTTTTCCTGCAGCAAAAAACGATCACGCAAGACTGACCCTACCTGCACTTGCGAATCTGCAGAAAGATCGGCGGCGATCGCGTCCGGAATAATCGTGGTGCTGCCGAACGCGTCGTCATTTGACGGCTCGTCTACCAGATCCGCAGCGACCGGCTCCACCGGCGGGACACTTGATGTAATGGTGCTCTTGGTTGGGGTCGTGGGTATATTTTCGGTCACATAGCGATCCAGCATCGATTTAACCAGCTGGAACGTCTCTTTCCTGAGATCGCCGGCGTCGAATTTTTCCTGCAGGATTTTTCGAATCTGACCTTCGCTACCGCCCGAGCCTGCCAACAGGTCGCCAATCCCGGCCTGGATTTCGGCCAGCATATCGACATTGTCCGCGGTCGCGTGCAACTTCGCATCGAAGTTAGCAAGCTGATCGGCAAACGTTTCGCGCAATTCTTCGGAGTCGGCACTCATAGCATCCGACATCATATCGCTACGGTCGCCGCCGGAACCGGAACTGGTCGTCAAATTACCTTGCCCGGATTGAGAATATTGTGCGGATCAAGCGCGTTCTTCAGGGTTCTCATCACTGCCAATTCTGTCTCACTGCGATATTTGGATAGATATTGCTTCTTGACTGTTCCGATACCGTGTTCCGCGCTAATACTGCCGCCGAATTCACTGACGAGGTCGTAAACCGCCGTGGTGATACGTTCTCCGTCGGTCGAATTTGCGGGCAGCGCTACATTGTAATGCAGGTTGCCGTCACCCACATGCCCGAATGCGATGAGCCGCGCTTCGGGCGCGATTGTGGCCAGCATTTTGTCGCCACGCGACAGGAAGTCCTCGATACGTGAGACCGGCACGGAAATATCGTGCTTTTGTGCTTTGCCCGCCGCTCGCTCGGCCTCTGCAATGGAATGCCGCATCCGCCAGAAGGCTTCGGCTTCCGCGCCGTTTTTTGCAAGTACTGCGTCAGAAATCAAGCCATCGTTTGCCGAGTCGTGCAGCAACTTCTCGAGCACATCGTCGCGTTGTGGTCCGGTTACATCGGTCAGTACATACCAGGGATGCGCCGCGTCGAACGGCAGCTTGCAACCGGGCACATGCGCTTCCAGCAGGCTGAACACATAAGCGGAAACGAGCTCGAATGCTTCGATTGAGTCACCCAGCGTCGTGCGCAGGCGCGCGAGCAGGCACACAGCATCACCACTGGCCGGCAATGCGATCAATGCCGTGCTCCGGGGACCCGGATCCGGAAACAGTTTCAGTGTTGCCGCCGTTATGATACCGAGCGTCCCTTCACTGCCGATAAAGTTTTGCTTCAGGTCATAACCGGCAGTGTCCTTGCGCAAAGCACGCAGACTGTTAACGATACTGCCGTCTGCAAGCACGACTTCGAGGCCCAGAACCTGCGCGCGTGCTGTTCCGTAACGGATCACATTGATGCCGCCCGCATTCGTCGCGAGGTTACCGCCGATCTGGCAACTGCCCTCCGCGCCCAGGCTTAGCGCAAAGTGCCGACCGTGGCTGCTCGCTGCGGCCTGAATGTCGGCGAGTATGCAGCCGGCTTCGACTTCCATGGAGAAGTTTTCGGCATCGATGTGACGAATTGTATTCATGCGCGCAAGGCTGAGAACGACCTGCTCGCCCGATTCGTCCGGAATCGCACCGGCGCACATACCGGTGTTTCCGCCTTGCGGAACAATGCCGATTTTTTCCGACGCACAGGCACGCACCACCGCGGCAACCTCATCGACGTTCGCAGGCGACACGATGATCGGCGATCGCCCGCGGACGGACTTGCGCCAGTCTACGAGCCGCGGCGCCATGTCGGCCGCGTCAGTAGTCCAACCCTTCGGACCCACTATCGTTTTCAAGGTATCAAGCAACATCGTCAAAAATCGCATGCCTGTAAAACGTTGCCCAGTCGATATTGCTGCCGCACATGAGCAACAACACGCGTTTGCCACGCAACGACGATCGCAGCGGCCCCAATAGCGCCGCGGTGCTTGCCACGCAGGCGGGTTCCACCGCGACACGCATTGCAGTAAAAAGAAAACCCATTACCCGTCGCAATGCTAAATCATCAACAAGCGCCAGGCGATCGACATTCGCCCGTGTGAGTGCATAGGAGTAAGGCATTGCAAAAGGAGCACCGAGGCTGTCCGCAATGGTCGTAACCGCCTCGATACCCTCTGGTTTGCCACTCGCAAAACTGCGATGCATGGTGTCCGCGCCATCGGGCTCAACGCCAATGATCTCCGCAGTCGGCATTTGCTGCCGTATCGCATTTGCAGCGCCGGCAATCAATCCGCCACCACCGACCGGTATGACAACCGCATCGAAGTCCGGAACCTGCTTGCACATCTCCAGTCCCAGTGTGCCCGTACCCAGTGCAATCGCCGGGCCCTCAAAAGGGTGCACGAATACACGTCCTTCCTCTTCCTGGATGCTGCGCGCGACATCGAACGCCTTGTGGATATCGTCTTCGAAAACCAGTTCGGCGCCGTAAGTCTCGCAGGCCCGCACCCGCGACTGATTCGCCGAACTGATCATAACGACTTTCGCCGTGGTGCCCAGGGCCTGTGCTGCAAATGCCGTTGCGATCGCATGATTTCCGGCGCTGACCGCAGTTACTCCTCGCTGCAGCTCATCGGCATCCAGCCCGGAAACGGTGGCAAGAGCGCCACGCGCCTTGAAGGTACCCGTATGCTGCAAAAATTCGAGTTTGGCGTGCACCCGCGTGCCGTTGCCCAGCTGCGCTTCGATTGCCGGGCAGCGAATGACCGGCGTTTGCAGGATTCGGCCACGAAGACGCTTTGCCAGGGTGCGAATCTCTTCAAGATTAGGTCCAGATCGGGTCATTACTTATGTAAACTGCCATAACGCGTATTGACTTGCGCGCTTCATGAGTCAAGATTAGATTGATGATTGCGAACTGTGGCAGAGAATCCACCGTCGCGAAAGTCGCAACGAGCCAAAGTATGGAACTTGATGACCTGTCGCAATCCGGGATTCGACGAATAGCCGACTATTCGCCGTATCTCGACCAATTGGCCGGCCTGGCCCAGCAAATGGGCCTCCGGCAGCGCAGCAATCTGTCGCACGTCGAGGCATCGCTGCGAAGTCACTGGTCGCTCGGCCAGAACAGCATTCTCAGCTGGTCACCGCTCGATGACAGCATCCTGATACTGGTGGTGCCGCACTATGCGATTGCGGAATACACCTCCCCTCAGGACGGCACATTGCCACCCAAGGTGTCACCACGGTTCATTACTGAACTCATCTCTGGCGATCGTCAGCTCAGCATCTCGCAAATGCAGAAAGTGGCACGATTGCTGAGCATCGAGCCCATCAAGATTGCTTTACGGGTACCTCTGGAAGGCAGTGTTGTCGAAACTCGAATCATCGAAAAGATGATTCGAAAATACGGCATCAACTATGTTCCCAGCCGGGCCGTTACTTTGTTTGACATTGTCGGCTTCAGTCTGCTGACGCCGTTCGAACAAATGACGCAACTCAACAGCTTGTCGTACTCGCTGAACTCCGCGCACGCCAAGATGCTGGAGGCCGATGTCACGATCGACTTTGCGCGCTCCTCGAGCGGTGACGGGTTTTACGTCTGGAACAGGGATGAAGGCCTGGAGGCCAGCGTCAACCTGTATCATTTCATGCATATCGTACTGGCCGACAATGCCATTGCGCGTAGCAAATCCGCGTCGAAGTCAGTCCCGCGGCTGCGCGCGTGTTTTCATGTCGGCAGTTGCTACGAGTTCCACCAGGCCGAAGGGCTGAACCCGACCACGCACGACTTCATCGTTGGCGATGTCACGATCGAACTGGCACGTATGATTGATGCTGCCCTACCCGGTCAGATTCTGGTCGGCGATTTCATGGCCGACATCGAAATTGCCGACGACAATGGACAAATCAAAGTACAGCCAAACGTCGACGCCGTGACATTTCTTGAGCGTGCACAGGGCAACCTGGCACAACTGAGTGGCATGGAACTTTCCGGCGAACGCGTTACCGCCATCAAGTGCTATCTCACCGGCGAAAACATGGGTGGTGGACAATTCAATATCCGGCGCCTGACCATCAAGGACAAGCATGGACTGTCACGCGTTGCCTTTAATGCAAAGGTCAATATTTACCGGGAATCAGCACAACCCATCCTGCTTGGGATTCAGGACAAGAAGCTGCCCTTTCCCGTGCTGACCTAGCCAACCCTACGGACTGGCGGCCGTCGTTGATACGACGTTCACTTCTGCGCCGTCCGATAAGCCTTCGGCTCCGCGCACGACAACCTGGTCGCCATCGTTAATATCGCCAAACACTTCGATGTGCGAACCTGCGCCCATCCCAACCACAACATTGACTTTCGAGACTTTCGATTCTGCGCCCACCTTGAATACTGCCGCACCTTCGCGGCGCAGGATCAATGCATCACGGGGTATCGCCAGGACCTCCTTCGCGGCAGCTGTCGGCATAGACAAACGCACACTTTCGCCGACGGTCCAGACATCCGGGTCGGCATCCAGGCGGACCTCGAACATATGTGACTGCGGGTTGCCAAAAGGCACGATCGTACGAATCGACATCGTGTCGTTGCGGAAATCGTTACTAACGGACAGAACATCGCCTTTGGCGATAAAATTCACCGTTCGTAGTGGCGCGCGAGCAACCACCTCCAGCGCACCTGGATCGACCAGTCGAATAACTTCCTCGGACACGTTGGTGTGTTCGCCAATACTCTGCAGGCGCTCGGTGACAATGCCGTCGAATGGCGCACGAATTTTTGTGACATGCATTGATATTTTGGCGTAACCCAATTGTGCTTCGGCAATGCGCAGATCACTCTTCGCCACGGCAAGATTCGATCTGGTTTCATCCAGTTGCCGCTTTGCCGACAAATTCTGGTCGGAAAGACGCTCAAGGCGCTGCAATTCCGATTCCAGGAACGCGACGTTTGTTTGTTCTCGCTCTACACGACTTTGCGCTTCCATTTCGCGCACTTTGAAGGTGAAATCTTCAAGCTCCGCTACGGTATCTCCCTTCGCGACTTCGGTGCCGACCTCGGCAATCCAGACCAGTTTCGCATCGAGCTCCGATGCAAGGCGCGAATCGTTGCGACTGATGACGGTACCCGGCAGCTCCACCGAAGGTGCGAGCATGCGCAGGCTCACCGTTTCCGTAACGACATTTGCCGGCCCCCACTGCGCGAACAGCGCCGCAGGAAACAGCAGTCCAATCAGCACCGCAGAGAAATTGTTTCGTTTTGCCATGGGCTAACTCACCGTTACCGCATCGCCTGTTGCTACAGCAGGCCGCTGCGCCATTTCGCCGATACGTAACAGGCTCGGCAGGAAGACAAGTGTAAACGCAGTACTGACCGCCATACCACCGACAATAACGGCTGCCAGCCCCTGATAGACTTCGGAGCCAGGACCCGGAATCAGCAGCAACGGCAACATGCCGAACAAGCTGGTCATGGTACTCATCAGGATAGGACGCAACCGGCGCCGGATTGCCTGTTCGACAGAACTGCGGCGATCGGACCCTGCACGCTCTGCTGTACGTGTCTGGTGCACCAGCAGGATGGCATTGTTGACGACAAGCCCGAGCAGCGTAATGAAACCAATCATGGTCAACAAGTCCATGGGCAAGCCCATTATGCGCAGCAATGCGACACCGCCAACGGTTGCCAACGGCAATGCGGCGATCACCAGCAGGCTGTCAACAAACGAGCGGAACAGTCCGCTCATGAGTAAATACAATACGATGATTGCCAGCGTGAAACTGCGTGCCATGCTCGCCAGTGCAATATTGAGGTCGTCGGCGCTGCCGTAATAACTGATTTCGCCATCGTCCGGAAGCAAATTCATCAGTGCCGGTTCCACATTTTGTTTCAGAATAGCGATCGATTCCTCCAGCGACATACCGGCGGGTGGCGTGATGTCGAGTGTCAGCGCCCTGCGGCGGTCGACACGACGTATCTGGTTGGGGCCGGCAGTGCGCTCCAGTGACAGCAACTGATCCAGTGGCTGGATGCCGCCCAATGGCGTGGCCAGCGGCGTGGAAGCAAGTTGCTCCGGACTCGACCACTCAGGCGAACGCAGTACGATATCGAGACGCCGGTCACCGTCAAAGTAGTCCCCGACATACACGCCATCACCCAGCGCACGGACGATAATTGACATGTCCAGTCTGCCCCAGCCGGCTTCTGTTATGCGACGTTCGTCAGGCACCAGCCGCAACTCCGGTTCGGCGATATCCACACCCGGAATCGGTCGCGCCTGCGCGCCCGGCAAATGTTGCGCGACAAGCCCGAGTCCAGCGCGACCGGCTGTCAGCATCGCATCCATGTCGCGGCTTTGAATATTCAACTCGATGGTTCCGCCGCCGCCGACCCGGTCGAATATGCCCCATTGCGACGCAAATGCCATCGTATCCGGAAATCCAGCCAGAATTTCGCTGTTCAGTTTCTGGATAAAGGCATTGGCATCGCTGGCATCGACCATGCTGCCACCGGCAAAAGCACTGGATCCGAACATGCCCATGAAATAGTTCTCAAGTTGCAACTCGGCGTCATCATCGAAAAACGGATCCAGTCGATCGATAACGACATTGGCAAATTCCTCCTGGCCCGCGGTGACACTCTGGCCCGGCGGCATCAAGATGAAAGCGAAAATCCATCCCTGCTCACCCTTTGGCAGGTAATCCGCAGGGGGCAGCAATAACCACGTCAGGCTTGTTGCGCCGACAAACAAGCCGGCTATCAACGATTTTCTGCGGCGGTCACTGTCGGTCAGTTTAATAATACGGTTTGTCAGCTTGTCCCAGGTTTCGCTGTGCAGGTCACCCTGGCTCGAATCCCGAATCCACTTCGACGCAGCAGTCGGGATTACCGTAACGGCAATCAACAAAGACGCGGTTACTGCGACCGAAATAACCAGGGCAAGATCTGAAAACAATTGGCCGGACACATCCTGGAGAAACATTATCGGGACGAAGATGACGACCGTTGTTGCGGTCGATGCAAGCAGCGCTCCCCAAACCTGCGAGGCGCCTTTAGACGCAGCCGACTCCGCATCTTCACCCTTTTCTCGCAGGCGAATAATATTTTCGAGCACAACGATTGCGGCATCGAGCACCATGCCGGTCGCAAATGCGAGCCCGGCCAGCGAGATCATGTTCAGCGTCCGCCCGGTTGCCTGCATGACAAGAAACGCGGCGAAAAGCGATATCGGAATCGCTAGTGCAACAACGCTGGTTGCACGCAAGCGCCGCATAAACCACCAGAGAATAAAAATGGCCAGGCCGATACCAATGAGCAGATTGGTGCGCAACATGGCGATCGAATCTTCGATGTAGACGGATTCATCGTATACCTGCTCGATAACCAGCCCTTCTCGCGCCAGTGGGCCGTCCTGAAGTTCGGCAACCGCCGCTTTCAACTCGGCCATCACCTCGAGTACATTCACGCCTTTTTCGACCTGCGCATTAAATGCAATCGAGTCACGCCCGTTTTGCAGCATGAAGCCGCTGCTGTCGCGCATAACCACGTCTACCTGAGCGATGTCCCGCAATCGCACCGGATTGCCGCCACGCCAGGCCAGCACCATTTCGCCGAAGTCCTGTAAGTCGTACTGTCCGGCATAGCGCAAGGTGTACTGACGCCTGCCGACTTCGCTGAATCCACCCGACGTATCATTGTGGTTACCCGTGAGTTGCGCCAGCACCGGAATCTCAATCCCGAGAGCAGCTGCCTCGTAGGGATCGAAAGTAATTCGCACCTCGTTGTCGCGGCCACCGTAAGCATTGGAATTGGATATACCGGGCACACGTTCGATGCGGGCCTGCACAACTTCACGAACGAAGTCGCTGTAGCTGGCCATGGGTCGAGGGTTATCATCGGCATGCGTCATCGAAAACCACGCAATCGCCGATCCGAAACTATCCTGCCCTGCGAAGATCCTGGGTTCGGTTACGTCCGCCGGATATCTCGACACCTGGTTCAGGCGATTGATCACTTCGATCAGCGCGCGCTCAAGATCGGTTTCAACGGCGAACATCAGGTTGATGCTGCCATTACCCCGTGTTGCCGACGATTCCATTTTCTCCAGGCCAGGAAGCCCGCGCAGCATGTCTTCCTGGGGTTCAATGATTTCCGATTCTATTTCTTCTGGCGCCGCCGTTCGCCAACCGGTCGTGATCTGGATAAAGGACCGCTGCACATCGGGGATCATTTGTACCGGCAATTTCGTAAGACCGATACTGCCCATCAACAGGACCATCAGTACGGCGGCAATTACCGCGACCGGATTGGAAATCGAGATCTTGGTGAGGCCCATACGAATTCCCCTATTCGATCGTCAGGCAGAGCATCGTTATCTCAGACAGCCCGGACGCCCCGGGGTTCGATCAAAAAATGGTCGGGGCGAGAGGATTCGAACCTCCGACCCCCACAACCCCATTGTGGTGCGCTACCAGGCTGCGCCACGCCCCGACCGGTTGTCACAATCGCGGCCACGGTACCCGTGGGCATAAAGCCGCTCCTACAACAGGGGCGCAATGATACGTCCCGCAGGCATGCTTTGAAAGCGAAGAATCTAGCGTCGCAGGATCTTTAGAACCTGTTCAAGTTCCATTCGTATCTGTTTGATAATCTGCTGACTTTGCGTGACATCGGATTTTGCATCATCACCCGTCAGGCGCTGACGCGCGCCGCCAATCGTAAAGCCCTCGTCATAGAGAAGGCTTCGTATCTGACGAATTATCAATACGTCCTGACGCTGGTAATAACGACGATTGCCACGCCGCTTTACAGGTTTAAGTTGTGGGAACTCTTGCTCCCAATACCGAAGTACGTGCGGCTTTACTGCACAGAGATCGCTGACTTCACCAATGGTGAAATAGCGCTTGCCCGGTATTGTAGGAAGTTCGTCGTTATTCCCCGGTTCCAGCATATGCTTCCACTCGGGCCTTTAGTTTTTGTCCTGGCCGGAAGGTCACCACGCGCCGAGCGCTGATTGGAATTTCCTCGCCGGTTTTCGGGTTTCTGCCAGGCCGTTCTTTTTTATCCCGAAGGTCAAAGTTTCCGAAGCCGGAAAGTTTAACCTGCTCCCCAACTGCAAGTGATGCACGCAGTTCCTCATAAAACATGTCGACTAATTCGCGGGCCTCTCTTTTATTCAAACCAAGTTCATTAAACAGCGACTCGGCCATATCTGCTTTTGTCAGTGCCATCTGGTTTAGTCTCGTAGAACTGCAGCGAATTGATCTTCTAGATTTTTGATGGCTGCGGTCATTGCGACGTCCGCATCATCGTCAGTAAGGGTGCGCGATGTTTCCTGCAAAATCAAGCCTATTGCGACGCTTTTTCGCCCTGCTTCTATGCCGCTGCCCGTGTAGATGTCAAAAATACTTACCTCGCGAATCAACTGCGGCGAACTCGCAGCGACAGCATCGATCAGTTGTTGCGCGGAAATTTCATCGTCTACGATGACCGCGACGTCACGCCGGATCGCCGGATACTTTGAAACAGGACTCGCGCTAGGTGCCGTTGACTGTAGTGTTTTGGCAGCATCCAGTTCGAACAGGTAAACAGGACGCTTCAGGTCATAAACCTTTGCCAGGCGCGGGTGCAGTTTCCCCACGACACCGAGAACCTCTTCACCGCGCAGTATTTGCGCCGTCTGCCCCGGTTGCAGCGCAACATGCTCTGCCGTTTCGAATCGAATGTCCTGATTGATTTGCGACAACGCAAGCAATGCTTGCACGTCCGCTTTTATGTCAAAAAAGTCCACATTCTCGGACGGGCTTGCCCATTGCTCCGGGCGCACCGGCCCACTGGCAAGGCCGGCAATGCGAAGCACTTCTTCGTGTGCGCCTAATTTGCCATGAAATGACTTGCTGATCTCAAACAGCCGCACCCGATCCTGCTGGCGCGCATAATTTGCCGCGGCCGCTGCGACCATGCCGGGCCAAAGTGATGCGCGCATTACGGACATCTCGGTGGATATCGGATTGCTCAGCACGAGTTCGGATTTTTCGCCGCTGAACAATTCGTTCGATCGCTCATCGATAAAGCTGTAGGTAATAACTTCCTGGTAATCACGCGCGATGAGCGTATCGGCAACCCGTTCGAAATCGACCCGACTCTCCGTGACCGTCTGTAACGGCGCGCGTGACACTGCAGTCTCCTCGGGAATTGAGTCGTAGCCGTGAATGCGCGCGACCTCCTCGATCAAATCTGCTTCGATTTCGATATCGAAGCGATGCGATGGTGCGGTTACAAGCCAACCGTCGTCCGTAGTATCCACGCTCATTTGCAAACGCGAAAATATGTCACTGACTTCCGCATCACCAATTGTTACGCCCAGCAACCGTTGCATCCGATCACGGCGCAAGCGAATTTCCTTATTTGCAGGAAGAAATTCTTCGACTGCCTCATCAATGAGTGGCCCGGCTTCACCGCCGGCGATTTCAAGCAACAAGGCCGTCGCTCGATCAATCGCACGCGC
>CAXBJV010000025.1:0-52810 GCA_963976215.1 uncultured Woeseiaceae bacterium
AGCCGTCCTCATCGACATTGGCGATATACATCACCGGCTTCGCGGTAATCAGGTGTACGCTGCGCAGAATTTCCTGTTGCAGTTCACTCTTTTCAAGCGAGCGAACCGGCAAGCCATCGTCGAGGTGTGCCTTGATGCCCGCCAGCGCATCGCGCTGCGCGATCGCGTCTTTCTGGCCGGTTTTCGCCGTGCGGCTGGCACGATCCAGCTGCCGTTCGACGGACTCAAGATCCGCCAGCGCCAGTTCCGTATTAATGGTTTCGATATCGTCGATCGGATCGATCTTGCCGGCGACATGCGTAACGTCATCGTTTTCAAAACAGCGCACCACGTGCGCGATCGCATTGGTCTCGCGAATATTGGCAAGAAACTGGTTACCGAGACCCTCGCCCTTTGACGCGCCGGCGACCAGCCCGGCAATGTCGACAAACTCCATCGTCGTCGGCAGGATTTTCTGCGGCTTCATGATGCCCGCCAGCACATCAAGGCGCGGATCCGGCACCGGTACCACGCCGACATTCGGCTCAATGGTGCAAAACGGGTAATTCTCGGCAGCGATTTCTGCCGCCGTCAGTGCGTTAAACAGGGTTGATTTGCCCACGTTCGGCAGGCCGACGATGCCACAGGTAATTGCCATTATTTTTCTCTTGTGTGCAGTGCTTTGGTCGCTGCGTTCAGTCCGTCTTCGATCAGCAACGGCATGACCGCCATTGCATCGTCGATATTGTCTTCGATGGCACGTTCGACATCGGCGGTACCCCGTTTCAATACATAATTGGTCACCTGGCTTTTCTCACCCGGGTGACCCACGCCGAGCCGCAGCCTGACGAAGTCGGCACCGCAATGCCGAATGATATCGCGCAACCCGTTATGGCCGCCGTGACCACCGCCTTTCTTGAGGCGTGTGGTGCCGGGCGGAAGGTCAATTTCATCGTGTGCAACGAGCAATTCGTCAACCTTGAGACGATAGTAGTCCATGATGCTGCGTATCGGCCCGCCACTCAGGTTCATATAACTTTGCGGCTTCACCAGCCAAACATCCTCGCCGTGAAGGTTGATACGGCAATAGTCGGCGTCAAATTTCTTGTCGTAGCGAAAGCTGCCGCCGTATTTGCGTGCCAGCGCATCCACGAACCAGAAACCTGCGTTGTGCAGGGTGCGTTCGTATTTGTCCTCGGGATTACCGAGGCCGGCAATTATTCGAATTGGTGTCTTCATTGCGTTGGCATGGTAAACAACGCCGCTCTCGGCCGTCCATGGCCTACGCGGCATTAGTTCATCCTTGAACAAAAAGACCGCCAGATGGCGGTCTTTTCGCGTACTTTCTTAAAGCGTTCAGTCGTCGCCGGACTCTTCTTCCGGAGCGTCTGCGCCTTCGGCTGCGTCGCCTTCGGCCGCTTCCGCGCCCTCTTCGACGTCTTCTTCAACCGGCGCTGCCTTGATAACGTGAATTGACACAATGGCCTGGTCGGTCTCTTCGCCTTGTTCCAGTCCTGGAATCTCAACACCTTCCGGCAACTTGATATCCGACAGGTGCAACATCGCATCCAGCTCCAGCTCCGAAATATCGACTTCCAGGTATTCCGGCAGGAACTTCGGCAGACACGACACTTCGACGTCGTTCATCAGGCGCGACACGTTGCCACCGCCCTGCTTGACGCCCGGTGCAATGTCTTCACCGATGAAGTGCAGCGGAACATTCATCCTGATTTCCACGTCGTCAACGATGCGCTGGAAGTCCATGTGCATGATGATCGGTTTGGCGGGATGCCGCTGCAGATCCTTCAGGATCGCGGCCTGGCTCTTGTCGCCAACCTTGATATTCAGGACGCTCGAGTAGAAAGACTCGTTGTCGAGCTGCTGCAGAACCTTGTTCTGGTCAAACTGCAGGGACCGCGGCGGACGCCCGGCACCGTAGATGATTGCAGGTACTTTCCCTTGATGACGCAGGCGGCGGCTCGCACCTTTCCCCTGATCTTCGCGGAGTTCTGCAATCAGATCGAAATCGTCACTCATGACTATTCTCCACTATCTGATTGATTTTTCTGGATTTATTCCAGACATTAAAAACGCGTGAATCGCGACCAATCCACGCAAGGGCGCGCATCTTAACGCAACTTCCGGCGCGACGCCATAGCGATTTCAGGCAACAACTGGGCTGGCAGCCGACATCATTTGTTACCGGAATGGCTCGCTTCGCTGCGCTTTATTTCTCGGTAACAAATATCTCGTCTGCCGCCCGCGATTTTGCAAAATGTAGCGGCTACCGCGGCACCGCAGAGCGCGCCGAACAGTATGACCACGGGCGCCATCAACATTACGCCGTAGAAGCCGCCAAGTAGCACGCCCATCAAGACACACGGCACAGTGCCCGCGTGCCCTCGTGTCCACAAAATGAAGTAGACAGGTAAGCCCAAAAACAGTGTGTATCCAAAGGCTACAACGATGGCTGCGCCGAGAAAGAGTAAATAAAATCCAAACATGGCCAAGATATCGCGCACGCTACTCTCTGAGAACGAGCCGTTGTACTCGCCGAGGAGCATCGACACCAGGAATAGGGCTAGCAAGACAGGAGCTACCGCAAAGGGCGCGATAAAGGTTGCTCGAAAAAAGTGCGGAATGCTTTTCATCGAAAATACCTCGAGTTTCTGAACGGCGGATACGGGGCGGTCGAATCGACCGCCCCTGCCCCTTTAATCCAGTACTTCCGAGCGTGCACCGAGGTCGATGTCGCTGCGGCTGATCGCGTGGATCACGTACATGTTGAAGAAGTGCGCCAGCCCCAGAACGAGCAATACCAGTCCAATTCCGGACGCTTGGTAAATAATCAGATCCTCTACGGTGTCGACAATGACGTTCGTCTGCATGCGTAGTAGGACGAAGCCAAGATTTACCAGGTAAAAGCCGACGACCAGGAGGTGGTTAGTCGACGTAGCCAGCTCTTGATTCCCGCGGAAACCGGCGATAAGGAACGCGAGCCCGTTCTTGCTCAGCGTTCGGGAAACGTACACCGTGATAAAAACACTGATGATGATGTAAATGGCGTAGTTCGTGGTATTAAGCATGGCGGTTCTCCTTTGGTCTGAATGCCTATTTGCAAAGGTAGAGAAACCCGCAGTGCCGGACTTCCGGAATGGTAATCCCGGAATAGAAATATTTTTATATTTTATTAATCATAGGCTTAGCGGTCTCCTCATTGTCCAAGGAGGAAATCAGCTACCGCTATTCAGGTTCTTTCGGAACTCACCCGGAGACTGGCCCGTGACTTCACGAAACGCTGTATAGAAGTTCGACTGCGAACGAAACCCGGTCGCCATACTGATCGACAGGACTGATGCAGCCTTATCCTTGCGCAGCTGTTTCATCGCCTCGGCAATACGCTGTTCTCGAATGTAGCGTGAGAAGCCGAGGTCGAAACGGGTATTGATCAGCTCCGAAAGCTGATGCGGGCCCAATTCGAGCGCGTCAGCCAATAATCCCAGGTTCAGATTCTCATTCTGAAAAATTTTCTCGACAGCCATTAACCGATCAAGTTCGCGAAGTTTCTCATCGACATCAACGTTGTTAAGCGTTGACGTCGAGTAGGTCAATTCTGCCGCTGCCGAAATATCACTAAGCAGTTCCGGAAAGCCAATTAATGCGCTTACGACCAGAATAAAAGCAACCGCCGTCGTAATTGCGTAAGCATAGAAAAATATCGCAGGGTCCAATTGCGCACTTGTGATCGCGAGTATCAGGATCAATACCGCCAGCAATGCGAAAAATCCGAAGAAAAACAACTCGAACCTGAAACGACGAACGTGGCGTCGCATGCCGTAGACGATCCGTACCAGCCAGATCGAATACCCGGCGCCGATGGTCAGCGCGACGGGGACTACCAGGCTTGTTGGCATGACGAACGCCAGTGACAGCGGCAGCAAATGCACCACGTCGGAGAGCGTCGTCACCGTATCGGGCAACAGGATCTCGCGGCTGAAAAAATAAAATGCCGGCGGCACACCGATTAGCAGAAAAACGTAAATTTGCGATGCAAACAAATCGGCGCCGCTTGCGATGAATTGCCAGTGTTGCAATTGCAAGCCAGCGAGCGCCAGCAACAACAAAGTACAAGCAACGCGACTCATCAAGGTCTTGCGCATGTCTTTGATTGAAAACAGGTAAGCCAGCAGCAAGATCGCTGCGCTTATAAGAGAAAAACCGATCGCGAATTGTGTGAGCAACAGGATCATCGGCAATCGACCAATTCACCTGTCACCCTGTGAGACCCAATCAGTCGACGTAGAGCGAGCTGACTGACTCGTCATCGGAAATACGGCGCATGGTCTCAGCCAGCAATTCTGCCGTCGATAATTGCCGTATCTTGGCACAGGCTCTGGCCTCTTCGTTCAGCGGAATGGTGTCAGTCACGACGACTTCGTCGAGATTCGACTCGGTGATTCGGCTGACCGCCGAACCTGACAGGACCGGGTGCGTGATATAGGCAGCGACGCTGGCCGCACCATGTTCCTTGAGCGCGCCAGCCGCGTGACACAGGGTGCCCGCCGTATCGACCATGTCGTCAATCATCACGCAGTTCTTGCCGTCAACTTCGCCAATAATATTCATGACTTCCGACTGGTTCGCCTTGTCGCGGCGTTTGTCGATGATGACGAGATCAGCATCGCCAAGGCGCTTCGCCAATGCACGGGCGCGTACCACGCCACCGACGTCCGGAGAGACAACCACCATCTCATCGTACTTGTGTTTCCAGACATCGCCGAGCAGTAACGGTGACGCGTAGACGTTATCGACGGATATATCGAAAAAGCCCTGGATCTGGTCTGCGTGCAGGTCAACCGTCAGCAAACGATCGACGCCCGCAGCGGCAAACATCTTCGCGACCAGCTTGGCGGTAATGGGTACGCGCGACGAGCGCGGCCGCCGATCCTGCCTGGCAAAGCCGAAGTACGGAACGACCGCAGTAATAGAGCCTGCCGACGCGCGCCTGGCGGCGTCGACCATGACCAGCAGCTCCATCAGGTTTTCTGAGGCGGGCGGACAGGTCGGCTGAACTATGAACGTATCCCGGCCGCGGATATTCTCGAGGATTTCGACATTGAATTCGCCGTCTGAAAAACGGCCGACATGGGCCCTCGCCAGCGGAATCCTCAGGCAACGGGCAATATCCTGTGCCAGTTGCGGGTGGGCATTGCCCGAAAAGACCGCCATTGTTGCCAGATCCACAATATCCCCTTCAGCGAGAGATGGCTGGGGCGGCAGGATTCGAACCTGCGATACACGGGATCAAAACCCGATGCCTTACCACTTGGCTACGCCCCAACGGAGTTCATTTATTGGAATTTGGGCGTAGTGTGCTGGCAGGCTTGACGACTGTCAACGCTCGAAGAACAACCACCGGTCGATGACCATTCGAACGCGGGTATCCGGGTTGCTCGCGGTCAGCGTTCGCGGCATTTGCTGCCCGGCCGCATCGCGATAACGCGTAATCGAGACGCGCCAGTGACTCTGCTCCAGATGTATCAATCGCCCTGCGTCATCGAACTGGGTTTGCGCCGAATGCGACGGATCCGGAATGCCCAGCGCCCAGTAGCGCAGACTTGATACGGGGATTGTCCAGCCGTAGCGCCGGAACAGCTCGGCATCCGGGTCGATGAGCACTGTTTTAACGCCATCATTGTCTGTCAGCTCGATTACGTCGTCGTTACCCTCAATGATGACTGTGCCGATACCCAGCGGACCGCCGACAGTGGCGTAGAAATCGTCGCCAGTCTGCGTCCAGTCGAACTTGCCATTAAAGCCCTCGTCGCCGGCCTTGACCGCGATGCGGCCCTTGAACGCCCAGTCACTTACGCCCGACAGAACGGCCTGCCGCGTCTCCCAGTCGGTGATATCGGGCAGATCCACACTGGGCCGCGTCGCGGCACAGCCGCCAACAAACAAGATTGCGCACACCAAGCCTGCGAGGCGGCGGTACGAGCTGTTATGGCGCTTCGTCAAAGTATCGCGCGCGAACGTCTTCGAGCAGTTTGCTGTCGGGGTTCTTTTTCTCGGCAGCAAGCAGCACCTCGAGCGCTTCATCCTCTCGTCCCAGTTCGGCAAGGACCTCGACAATGTGCGCCGCAACCTCGTGATCGGCCATGCCCTCAAAAGCGAGCTCGAGCTGCTCCAGCGCGGCTTCGTGTTGACCGAGCTTGTACAAGACCCACCCCATGCTGTCGATGATTGCCGGATTGTCCGGATTCAGCTCAAGCGCTCTGCGGATCAACTTTTCCGCCTCAGCGTATTGCTCGGTCTTGTCAGCCAGGGTGTAACCCAGTGCATTCAACGTCAATGAACTGTCTGGCCAGCGCTGCAACGCCTTCCTGTATTCGGCGATAGCTTCATCAATGCGGCCGCTTCGAATCAACAGGTCGCAGCGGCCAAGAATCATGTTTTCATTCTCGGGCCGGTATTTGATCGCCTTGTCGTAGTAGTCGAGCGCCTCGTCATAGCGCTCTAGCGACACCAGCAACTGGGCTTTCAGCATAACGACTTCGACGGCATTGTCCGGCGATGATTCGGCGAATTCTTCGAGTAACTCGAATGCACCGTCGACATCATCCAGCCGGTGCGCCAGCAAAGCACTGGCGCGGCGTTGTGAAAACAGCGTATTCGACCCGTAACGAACTTCCCGGTACAGGCGCACAGCACGCTCGTATTGCTCTCGATAGTCGGCAATTCGTGCCAGGTAATAGAGCGCGTCCATGCGGTACTGGCCGGACGCGAGCAGATCCTGGAAGTCATCCCAGGCGGCGTCGAGGCGCTCAAGCCGGAAATTGATGATCGCCATCAGTCGCAACGCATCGAGCCGACCGGACTGTTCCAGCAGCACCTGGTTGACCTGGCTCAGTGCGTCATCATCGCGACCCGACAGCATATACATCAGCGCCAGCTCCATGCGCGCATCCGGATCCGGTTGCGGACTATCGCCAATCAGGTGTGCCAGGTATTCGATCGCTTCCTCGGAGTCACCATCGAACATCAACGCCCGCGCATACAGCAAATGCGGGCGAATGAAATCCGGATCGAGCTGCATCGATTTTTGCGCCCGCTCACTCGCATGTTCGGAATCGCCTGCCCGCAACGCCAGTACCGCGACCGCATAGTGCGCTTTCGCCGAGTCCTTATACGGTTTCGCCAGTGCGCGCATCAGTTCGTCGGCACGTTCCGGCATGTCCTCCTCGGACAGGTAAGCCACCAGCGACAGCAGTCGGTCACCCGGATCGTCCGGCTCAGCTTTGATCAGCCGCGCAAACTGGCGCCGTGCATTGCGCAGATCGTCGAGGCGGAAGTAAAGCTGCCCCAGGAAGGCGCGTGCCTCATCACTGTCTTTGTCGAGCTTCTGCCAGCGTTTGGCGGCCAGCAACGCTTCCTCGTTGAATCCGTAGGAAAACCCCATGCGCGTCGCTTTGCGCGCCAGTTCGACGCTGTCGCTCTGCTCAGCGGCCCTCCGATACTCTGTGGTCGCCTTAAGATATTCTTTTCGTTGCAGCGCAATTTCGGCCTGCAGGATGTGCGCGCTCGCACCAGCCGGCCCGTCTTCGTCGGCCAGGGCGGTCGTGAAGCTTGTGGTTGTCAGGAGGATTAGCAGCGCGAATAGCGATTTCTGCGATGGCCACCAGGCGTTGTCTTGCATAAATAAATCGTCCGTTTACTACAGAGACAAGGAACTGGCGGTTCAGTTCGCTTATGATACGAACATTGTAATCCTTCGGTGCCTGTTCGGCGCCGCCAATAGACGTTATGCCGCTGCAAATACTCGGGCTGAACCATAACACGGCACCTGTCGAAATTCGCGAGCAAGTCGTCTTCTCGGGAGACGACGTGGCGCGTGCACTGACTGACATGTCGCAGTTTACCGGCGTCGCCGAGGCGGTGCTGTTGTCGACCTGCAATCGGACGGAATTTTATGTCATAAGCGATGCGGCGGGCGGCGATCGCCTGCGCACCTGGCTCCGGGACGAGCGCAATCTCGATCCTTCATTCGGTGAGTCCCTGTTTTCGCTTGAGGACGAAGAAGCCATTCGCCACCTGTTCCGGGTTGCCTGTGGCCTGGACTCGATGATTCTTGGCGAGCCGCAAATTCTTGGCCAGTTGAAGGAGGCGTTCCGCAGCGCCCAGGTGGCTAACACGCTCGGGCCTGAACTAAGCCGATTGCTGCAACACAGCTTTTCTGCCGCAAAGAAAATACGTACCGACACCGAAATTGGTGTCAGTCCGGTTTCCGTCGCGTCGGCCGCAGTCAGCCTGGCCAACCAGTTTTTTGCTGGCTTCACCAAACACACGGCCTTGCTGGTCGGTGCGGGGCCAACCGTCGAATTGCTTGCTAAACACCTGTCGAGTCGCGAAATCGGACGCCTGTTCGTGGCCAATCGTGACGTTGAGCGCGCCAGGGAACTCGCCGGGCGCTTTGGCGGATTCGCCTTGCCGCTATCCGAGATTGCCGGCACCTTGCCGGAGGCCGACATCCTGATCAGCTCGACCGCCAGTCCGGAGCCGGTCATCTTGCTGGAGCACATGCAGGATGCCGTCAGGACGCGAAAGCGCAAGCCAATATTCGCCGTCGACATCGCGGTGCCGCGTGATATCGAGAGCGGCGTCGGCGATCTTGAAGACATCTACCTGTACAGCATCGACGACCTTGATCGAGTGATCCAGGAGGGCCAGGGGCAACGCGAAGCGGCGGCCGTTGAAGCCGACAAGCTGTTGCATGAAGAAATTCAGCGCTACCTGACCATCGAGCGATCCAAGAAAGCGGTGCCCGTCATCGCCGCGCTGCGCGATCATAGTGAAGCCCTGCGTGAAGAGGTCAACGCGCTCGCGATGCGGCGAATTGCAAAAGGCGAGACACCCGAAGCGGCCATCGAATTTGCGACAGCCGCGCTGATGAAAAAACTGCTGCACAATCCGAGTATCGCGCTGCGCAAAGCGGGTGCAGCATCCGATGACACGCTCATCGAGGCGACGCGCGCACTATTCGACCTTGGCAAGGATGATGAGGCCTGACCCGTGAAAGAATCCATTCGCCTGAAACTGGAGTCGGTCAGCGACCGCTTCGAAGAAATCGCCGGTCTGCTGGCGGATCCTGATGTCATATCCGACCAGAACCAGTTTCGCGACCTGTCAAAAGAGTACGCCCGGGTAGAACCGGTCGTAAAACTCTTTAATGATTTCGAAGCGCTGACCGCGGAGATCGCCGCAACCGAAGAAATGGCCAGCGATGACGACCCGGAAATTCGCGAAATGGGCCAGGAAGAGCTCGGGCCGCTGACTGAACGCCGTGATGCGCTGCTACTGGATTTGCAGAAGTCGCTGATACCGCCTGACCCCTACGATGACGCCAACGTTTACCTCGAAATTCGGGCTGGCACCGGCGGCGACGAGGCGGCAATTTTTGCCGGTGACCTGTTCCGCATGTATTCACGGTATGCCGAAACTGTCGGCTGGAAAGTCGAAGTCATCACGGCGCGGGAAGGTGAGCACGGTGGCTACAAGGAAATCATCAGCCGCGTTACCGGCAACAGCACGTATGCCAGGCTGAAATTTGAGTCCGGTGCACATCGCGTGCAACGCGTGCCGGCAACGGAGTCGCAAGGCCGCATTCATACGTCGGCATGTACCGTTGCGGTGTTGCCGGAACCCGATGAAGTTGAAGAAGTCGAGATCAACCCGGCGGATCTGCGCGTTGACACCTACCGCGCATCCGGTGCTGGTGGTCAGCATGTCAACAAGACGGATTCCGCCGTCCGCCTGACTCACCTGCCAACCGGTATTGTTGTCGAATGCCAGGACGAGCGCTCGCAACACAAGAATCGCGCCCGTGCGATGTCACTGCTGCAGGCACGTCTGCTCGACTCACAAGTGGCCGCGCAGGAAGCCGAGCATGCTGAAAAGCGCCGCTTGCTGGTGGGTTCGGGTGATCGCAGTGAGCGGATTCGTACCTACAACTATCCGCAGGGACGCGTTACGGATCACCGCATTAACCTGACTCTCTATAAGCTCGACGAGATTATCGAGGGCGGACTCGACCAGGTAGTCGAGCCATTAATCAACGAATACCAGGCAGACCAGCTCGCGGCGCTTAGCGAGTCATAAATCCTGAAGTTGGGTCAGTCCCGGTTGTATCCAGCCGTGTACCGACATTCCCTAGCCAAGCGCCTGATCGAGGTCGGCCAGCAGGTCGTCCAGCGACTCAATGCCAACCGACAAGCGAATGAGCTGATCGCTGATGCCCAGTTCCGCGCGCACCTCGGCCGGTACGCTGGCATGGGTCATGATCGCCGGGTGATTGACCAGGCTTTCAACGCCGCCGAGACTCTCGGCCAAAGCGAAAATTTCGCAGCGTTCGAGGAATCGACGTGCACTTTCCGCGTCGCCTTTGATAAAAAACGTCACGATGCCGCCGAAGCCATTCATTTGCTTGGTTGCAAGCTCGTGCTGCGGGTGCGATGCCAGCCCCGGATACAGCACGCTGTCCACTCGCTTGTCGCCCTCGAGCCATTCCGCGATCGCCATGGAACTGGTGCAATGGCGCGCCATTCGCAGTTCCAGCGTCTTCAATCCACGTAACGCCAGGAAACTGTCGAACGGACCGGCAACCGCGCCAACGGAGTTCTGCAGGTAACCCAGGCGTTCAGCCAGCTCCTCATCTGCGGTAACGGCGATACCGCCGACCATGTCCGAGTGCCCGTTGATGAACTTAGTTGCCGAGTGCATGACGATATCGGCACCGTACTCCAGCGGCCGCTGAATGGCCGGTGTCGCGAAGGTATTGTCGACGACAACCAGTGCACCGTGCTGTTTTGCGATCGCGACAATGGATTCGATATCGACAATCTTCAGCAATGGATTCGTTGGCGTCTCCAGCCAGACCATCGTCGTTTTGTCCGAAAATGCCGCCTCGAAAGTATTGAGATCGGTCATGTCGACGAAACTGAAATTCAGACCTGCACTGCGTTCGCGAACGCCGGCGAACAGCCGCCGAGTTCCGCCGTACAGGTCGTCCATGGCGATAACATGATCGCCGGAATCGATTAACTCAAGCAGCGTACTGGTTGCCGCCATTCCCGATGCAAACGCAAAGCCGTGCGTACCGGATTCAAGATCGGCTACACAACGCTCATACGCCATGCGGGTCGGGTTTTGCGTGCGCGAATATTCGTAGCCCTGGTGAACGCCGGGACTCGATTGGACGTAGGTTGAGGTCGCGTAAATAGGCGGCATGATCGCACCCGTCGACGGATCCGGCGACTGGCCCGCATGAATAGCGCGCGTTGCAAATGCGTGTTTTTGGTCGTCAGCAGCCATTTCTCTCCCTTACATTTGGCGACGCAGGTAGTTCAGCACATCTGATCGCGTAATCAGCCCCAGGAATTCATCGCCGTCCATGATGGCCGCGTAGGGCTGCACACGCAACATCGCAACCAGGTTGTTTATGCTTGCCGTGCGATCCAGCTTGATGAATGCCGATTCCATTGCGTCTGCGACAGGCGCTGTCATCAATTCCGGCTTGCCGTAGACAAACTGGATAATTGCGTCCTCCGTAACAACGCCAACCAGTTCCCCTTCATTCATGACCGGCAGCTGCGAAAAGCCGGCATTGCGCAGCCGGTTGTGTGCGGTAGTCAGCACATCCGTTGGGCCAACCGTAATCGTCGCGCGTTCACCGTGCGGGCGCCCGACGAGGTCGCGCAGGTCACCGAATTTCTCGCGTTCAATAAATCCCTGGTCTTCCATCCAGAAATCGTTGAACAACTTCGACAGGTATTTATTGCCCGTATCGCAGGCAAACGTGACCACGGTTTTGGCTTCGGTCTGCTCGCGACAGTATTTAAGTGCAGCGGAAAGCAAGGTACCCGAAGACGATCCCGCGAGTACGCCCTCGCGGCGCAGCAGCTCGCGCGCCGTGGCGAATGATTCTGCATCACTGATGGCAAAGGCCTTGGTGACCTGGTCGAAGTTCGCAATATCAGGAATAAAGTCTTCGCCAATGCCTTCCACCAGCCAGCTGCCACTCTCGCCCAGCACGCCCTTATTAATGTAGTCCGTCAATACCGAACCCACTGGATCGGCCAGGATCAACTCGACGTCGGGTGCATTCTCGGCGAGGTATTTCCCCAGTCCACTCACCGTGCCGCTCGAACCCACACCAAGAACGATCGCATCGAGCTTGCCGTCCATCTGCCGCAGAATTTCCGGCCCGGTGGTGGTCTCGTGCGCCAGTGGATTGTCCGGGTTACCGAACTGGTTTATGAAATATGCGCCACGTTCGTCCGCAATGCGTTTGCCGAGGTCCTGGTAATACTCGGGGTGACCGCGGCCCACATCCGAGCGCGTCAGCACGACTTCGGCCCCCATCGCCCGCAAATTGAAAATCTTTTCCTGGCTCATTTTGTCCGGAAGTACCAGCACCAGGTGATAACCCTTTTGTGCGGCGACCAGCGCCAGCCCCAGGCCGGTATTGCCCGCCGTTGCTTCGACCAGCGTGTCACCGGGTTTGATGTCACCGCGCGCTTCGGCGCACTCGATCATCGAGATGCCGATACGGTCCTTGATCGAACCGCCCGGATTCATCAGTTCAAGCTTCAGAAACAGGCGGCACGGACCGGTATCGATCTGCGTAAGCTCAAGCATCGGTGTTTCACCGACCATCTCGAGAATGTTGGAATACACGTTCATCGGCGCATCAGTTACATTAGAAATTTTCGGCGAGTGTACACCCACATGAGACTCGATGCTGCTATTAGAGACGCCACAACGCGACTCACGTCCGTGAGTGAATCGGCACGCCTGGATGCCGAAATCCTGTTGTGCCAGTGCATCGACATGCCACGCAGCTACCTGTTTGCGCACCCTGAAGATGAGCTGGATGCATTAACACTGGAGCGTTTTGAAGCGCTGATGCGGCGGCGTCTCGACGGCGAACCGATGGCTTACCTGTCCGGTATTCGTGAATTCTGGTCACATGAGTTGCTGGTCAGTCCCGCGACACTGGTGCCGCGGCCGGAAACAGAGCTGCTAGTCGACCTCGCGTTGCGCGAAATCCCGCGCAAGGCGGAATGGCAGGTCCTCGATCTTGGTACCGGCAGCGGCGCGATTGCTATAGCGATTGCGGCAGAGCGCCCGCTGTGCGAAGTCACCGCCACAGATTTAAGTTCCGCCGCACTCGCCGTCGCGGCTGAAAATGTACGCCAGCTCGGGCTCGCGAACGTGCAGTGCGTGGCAGGCAACTGGACAGAACCCGTCCGGGACCGCAGATTCAATATCATTGTCAGCAATCCACCCTACGTCAATGACGATGATGCCGCTTTGCAGGCACTGCGCCACGAACCGCAATCGGCGCTGGCATCGGGCGCTGACGGTCTCGACGATTTGCGAATTCTTGCCGTTGATTGCGCAGCGCTACTCGAGCCGGACGGGCTATTGCTGCTTGAACATGGCGCCGCACAACAGGTCGCCGTCGCGGCATTGCTGGATGCAGCCGGCTGGACCGGTATCGCATGTCATAATGACCTCGCCGGCCGGCCTCGCGTGACAGTGGCGCGCCGGAATGTTACATAGGCGCAGACTTAATCGAAGTGAGACAACATGATTACCATTAAAACCAGTCACGGCGACATCGGCGTCGAATTACTCGACGAAAAAGCGCCAATTTCCTGTGAAAATTTCCGTCAATACATTACCGACAAGCATTTTGACGGCACCATATTCCATCGCGTCATCCCGAACTTCATGATCCAGGGTGGCGGCATGGACGAAAACATGAATTCGAAACCGACGCGCGATCCGATTAAAAACGAAGCGGACAACGGCGAGAAGAACCTGCGCGGTACGCTGGCAATGGCTCGTACCGGCGTCGTTGACAGTGCGACATCGCAGTTTTTCATCAACCTGAAAGACAACGACTTTCTCGATCACGGTGGCCGTGATTTCGGTTACGCCGTGTTCGCCAAAGTGAGCAGTGGCATGGACGTCGTCGACACGATCGCCGGCGTCGCAACCGGCAATAAAGGCGGACATCAGGACGTTCCGCTGGACACCGTGACGATTGTCGAAGTCACCATCGACGACTAGCAACAAAAGGCTGCGAAAATGCTGAACCGCGATGCACGACACCATGCACTTCTGCAGGTCGGCGTCGCGGGGCAGCAACGCATTGCTGCCGGCAGCGTGTTAGTCATCGGTGCCGGCGGTATTGGCTGCGCGATTGCCAACTACCTGGCTGCCAGTGGTGTCGGCCGCCTCGTAATTTCCGACTTCGACACGGTGGATGCAAGCAATCTTGGACGCCAGGTGCTGTTCAGGCCTGCCGATGTTGGTGCACCCAAAGCAAGGCTGGTTGCCGACCGACTTGGCGAGCAAAATCCCGACATCGAGATAAGCGCGGTCACCGCGCGGCTGCAGGGCGATGCATTGCTCGATGCGGTTGCAGCGTCTGACCTGGTGCTCGATGGATCCGACAATTTTGCGACACGATTTGCCGTCAATGACGCCTGTGTTGCCCGGCAACGCCGTTTGATTTCGGGCTCGGCCATTCGTCTCGAAGGACAGCTCGCGGTTTTTGGTCCGGACTATACCCGCACTCCCTGCTATCGCTGTCTCTATTCGGAAGCCGACGAATCACTGGACAGCTGCGCCGGCAATGGCGTGTTATCGGCGGTGCCCGGAGTCGTCGGTACGCTGATGGCGGTCGAAGCATTGAAGTCGCTGGCAGGCCTGGATTGCGCCACTGGCTCACTGCAACTCTACGACGCGTCCGCGAGTGAGTTTCGGCGCCTCGATATTCAGAAGCGAGAGGGCTGCCCGGCGTGCGCAAACGCGGAAAAGCCGTGAGCTTGCTTGGCCTTCTGCAAGCACTGGCAGTCGTAACCATTGTCCTGTCGATCGTGACGTTGCTCGATGTTCCGCATCGGAACATTGAGCTATTCAGTCACTTTCGTTTGCAATATTTTGTCGCGGCAGCGCTTCTGACCATCGCTTTCGTCGTACTTAAGAGTGCTCCGTACGCCGCGGCGTTGGGGCTGATGACGATTATAAACGGCAGCCTTGTTGTGCCGTGGTACCTGCCCGTTAAGGACGGACCCTCTGCAACCGGGGAGCTAAAACTTATTCATGCGAATGTTTATTCGCGCAACAAGAAATACGAAAAAGTTGCTGCTCTTGTCGATCGGGAAAATCCGGACCTGGTTTTTTTGCAGGAAGTTACCGAGGATTGGGCAACGGCTATGCAAGGGCTGTTACCCGACTACCCGTACTCATACACACAAGCTCGAACCGGCAACTTCGGTATCGCTGTCTTTTCGAAAATGCCGTTCGATTCGATCACGCATATCGACAGTCCACCGCTGGGATACCCGACAATTATCGCAAGCGTCAGGCTAGGTGAGAGTTCCACTACAATCATCAGCAGTCACCCGACCATTCCTTTGGGTCGGCATCTCAATGACGCGCGTAACGAACACATCCGCGATATCGCCGAACGGGTGCGCACGACGCCGGGCAATATCGTGCTGCTTGGTGATTTCAATGAGTCAATGTGGGGACCACGATATCGCGGACTTGTCGACACAACCGGACTCAAGGCCGCACGGCGCGGGTTTGGCGTTGTGCCCACCTGGCCAACTTTTTTCCCGATCGCGATGATCCCCATTGATCATGTCTTCGTATCACCTGACATTGGGATTGCGGAGTTTCGCAGTGGACACAGAATTGGTTCCGATCACCTGCCGCTGATCGTTACGTTATCGTTGTAACGATCAGCGGACTTGCAATCAGCACTATCGCGAGCACTATAGCACGCCCTTTTCTTTTATCGTAAATTTCCTGGTTTCCTGCTTGTCGGTGACGGCGCACACCGTTGCATACTCACGAATGACTGCACGACCGTCTGCGCCGAAAACGGTCGTATCGACTTTAATCGTGTGGCCGCCAACCCGGCGTGCTTTCGAATCCACTTCATGCCGGATTCGTGCCGCGTGCTCATAGTTAGCCTGCGCGGAAATCTGCGCGACACATATTTCAATACTGCTTGCCGGTGCCTGCTCCGAAAATCCGGGCAATGCGAAGGCACTGCCGCAGACGGCGAGGCTCGCCACGCCTGCTGCTACTGTTCGCTTGATAAATTTCATTACTGTCTCTCCTGGTGGTTTTATCAGAATACTCATTCTGATTTGATCAAAAAAAAGCAATTAACGCATCGCGCCCAAGGTGTTCTCGACGATGCCATCCAGTGATTCGCGGGAAAAGCCGGAACGCCCGAGTACAACCAGTCCGAACATCGTACTGGTCAGCAAGTCGCCGGCGGCGTTGACATCCAGAGAGTCACGCACTTCGCCCCTGGCTTTCGCAGAATCCAGTCCTACCGCGAACAACTTGCTCATGCGCCGCATGAAGCGCTGCAGGACATCGCGCAAATCATCGTCTTTCGGTGCCAGCTCCATTGCCGTGTGGATGAAAAGACAGCCCTTCGTCTCGTCCTCGCAGCACATCTCACTCACCCGTTCGCGGAAAATTTTGCGGATGTGTTCGAGTGAGGCGTCCGGTTCCAGCAGGCGCAGGAATGCCTGTTTACCCATGGTTTCGGAATATCGATCCAGCGCCTGCTCGAACAACTCGCGCTTGTTACCAAACGTGCCGTAGAGCCCGTAACGGCTGACACCGGTCGCCTTGACGATGTCCTCCATCGACGTTTCCGAGTACCCCTTGGACGCAAACAGGTTTACCGCCTCGGTCAGGGCTGCGCTCGGATCGAATGTGCGTGTTCTCACCATGCAAATCAGAATAGTCATTCTGATATTGCCTGTCAAGCGCACCGACAGGAATATTGGACAATCTATTGCAGCGGGATCCTGAGGATCAACGGACCCGTCAGTCCGTCGGGTAGCTGGTTATCCGCATCGAAGCGGTTCCAGTGACTGTTGGCGACAAAATAGAAATCATCGCCATGGACGGTGCCAAGCGTGGGCTCATCAAAGCCGTCAAGATTCGACGCCAGCACCCGCCCTGTCGTAACGGCCCGGCCGCTGTCACTGAGCTGCAACGCGACGACGCGGTGCGGTCGAATACCGTTCTGGATCAGCAACAGTTCATTACCCTTGCGGTACAAACCATCGATGCCGTAATCCGATATGTCCCCGGGTACCTGCACCTTCGTCATCGAACCGTCCTGAACCGACACCCGAAACAGGCCCCCGATGTAGTCCGCCACGTACAGGTAATCGCCGCTGGCGTCGAGCACGAGGCCCTGCGGTGACCCCAGTCGCCCGCGTTCAACAAATATTTCGAACTCGTTGGAGTCGACGTAGTAACGGTAAATTGCACCCGTCAGGCTATCCGTTGCGTAAATCGTATTCGCGTCTGCGATGATCAGATCGCCAAGGACCTGCGCCGGTTCGTATTGTGGCAGGACCGCTGCCTTGCTGATTTCGCCGTTCTCGACGTCGAGGCGAAACAGGCCGGTCTTGCCTTCATCCTCGCCAACGTCCTGCAACTGCGGCACCGCCGCACTGGCAAACCAGAGACTGCCGTCCGGATGCAGGCGCATACCGAACACACTCCAGTGCGAATCGCGAATGCTCAGGACGCGGGCCGAATGGCCCAGCTTGATCAACTGCCCGGTGTGAATGCTGCCGAGATACAGCGTTCCGTCGTCACCAATGGCGATACCTTCCGGTACGAAATTTGGCTCCCCGTAACGCGCGTGTATTGCCGCGGAACCGACCGGTGCGTACAGGCGTTTCAGGTCTTCGGTGTAGGCCTGCCAACCATCCAGCTCGCGCAATGCAGCGAATTCATCCAGTTCGTCCGCGCCGAAATCGATACCCTTGTCGAGCAGCAAATTCAGCGTGCTCAGCGACGCTTCGTGATGGCCGCTCAAGGTCTGCGCCAGGGCCAGATTGAACAGGCCACCCGGAAAACCGGGGCGTGCCGCCAATGCATGCTGCGCAGCGACCAGCATTGCAGGGTAGTCCTGCTGTTGGTAAGCCGCGATTAGTTCGGCGCGCGCATCGCGATAGTCGTCGGCGCAGGCGGCCGAAGCAAACAGAAGCGCACTCGCCAGGAGTGCGATGAAATCCTTATGCCGCGTCGGCTTTGTCAGGGTCGTATCCAAGGTTCGGCGCCAGCCATCTTTCCGCTTCGACAATACTCATGCCTTTTCGTTCGGCATAGGACACAAGTTGATCGCGGCCGATTTTGCCAACAGCGAAATACCTCGAGTCCGGATGCGAGAAATAGTAGCCACTGACCGCAGCGGTCGGGAACATTGCAAACGAGTCCGTCAAATTCAGTCCAATCTTCTCGTCCACGTCAAGCAGCTGCCACAACTTGCGCTTTTCGGTGTGATCAGGGCACGCAGGATAACCGGGGGCCGGCCGGATGCCTCGATACTCTTCAGCGATCAGGTCCTGGTTGCTCAGGTTTTCGCCCGGCTCGTATGCCCAAAACTCTTTCCTGACACGTTCGTGCAGGTACTCGGCGCTGGCTTCCGCCAGCCGGTCCGCAAGTGCCTTGAGAATAATGGCACTGTAGTCGTCATGCTCGCTTTCGAAGCGCTGCACGTGTTCGTCGATCCCGATACCAGCCGTCACTGCAAACGCACCGAGATAGTCCGCAATACCGGTTTCGGCGGGAGCGACGAAATCCGCCAGGCACCCCTGGGCGTAGCCTGCTGATTTGGCGCGTTGCTGCCGCAGGTGGCAGAAGCGAAACGCCTGACTTTTTCGTCCTTCATCGTCGTAGACGACAATGTCATCGTCGTCCGTCGAGTTTGCCGGAAAAAACCCGAATACGGCACGCGCCTGCAACCACTTCTCGGTGATGATCGTTTCGAGCATCGCGGTAGCATCATTAAACAGGGACGTGGCGGCCTCACCGACCTTTGCATCGCTGAGGATCTGCGGGAACTTTCCGTGGAATTCCCAGGCATTGAAGAACGGCATCCAGTCGATATAGTCACGCAATACGTTCAAGTCGATATCGTCGAAAACCCTGGTGCCGGTAAATGACGGCACCGGGGCTTCGTAACTGCCCCATTCACAGGCATGTTTTTTAGCACGCGCTTCGTTCAGTGATAACTGCGGTGTAAGCCGCTTTTTGTTTGCATGCTGCTCACGGCGCCGGGCATTGTCCTTGCGTGTCTTTTCCACCAGGGCTGCGCGCGTATCCGTCTCCACCAACGCTTGCGCGACGCCGACAGATCGCGATGCATCCTTGACATAGATGACCGGTCCGTCGTACTTCGGCTCGATTTTTACTGCCGTGTGTGCCGGAGATGTCGTGGCACCACCAATCAGTAACGGCAGGTCGTATTGCAGGCGTTGCATCTCGCTGGCGACATGCACCATCTCATCGAGCGATGGCGTTATCAGCCCGGAAAGTCCAATAATATTGGCGCCTTCGCGCCGCGCGACTTCGAGAATCTTGTCGCAGGACACCATGACGCCGAGGTCTACAACCTCGAAGTTGTTGCATTGCAGGACAACACCAACAATGTTCTTGCCGATGTCGTGTACGTCGCCCTTGACCGTTGCCATGACGATCTTGCCGTTGGAACTCAGGTCGCCGTCTTTCTCTTTTTCGATATAGGGAATCAGGTGGCCAACGGCTTTTTTCATGACGCGAGCCGACTTCACAACCTGCGGCAGAAACATCTTGCCGTCGCCGAACAAGTCACCGACGACATTCATGCCGGCCATTAAGGGGCCTTCGATAACATCGAGCGGCCGGTCAGTTGCGAGTCTCGCCTCCTCCGTATCCTCGATGACAAATTCGTCGATACCATTGACCAGCGCATGCTCGAGGCGCTTATCGATGCCGAGTTCACGCCAGGACATATCAGCAACCTTCGCTGCGCTGGTCTTTTGGTCCTTATAGTTTTCGGCAACCGCCAGCAACTTGTCCGTACCTTCCGGGTCACGGTTGAGGACCACGTCCTCGACCGCATTACGCAGGTCTTCGGGCAGGTCCGCGTAAATCGCGAGTTGGCCCGCATTGACGATGCCCATATCCATGCCAGCGCGAATCGCGTGGTAGAGAAACACCGAGTGAATCGCTTCCCGTACGACATTATTGCCACGGAACGAAAACGACACATTGCTGACGCCGCCACTTACCATGGCATGTGGCAGCGAAGCCTTAATCTCACGCGTGGCTTCGATAAAATCGACGCCGTAGGAAGCGTGTTCCTCGATGCCCGTCGCAATGGCAAATATATTCGGATCGAAAATGATGTCGGCCGGATCGACGCCGACCTGTTCCGTCAGGATCTTGTACGAGCGCTGGCAGATCTCGACCTTGCGTTTGACAGTATCGGCCTGTCCGGACTCGTCGAACGCCATGACAATTACCGCCGCACCGTAGTCGCGGACCAGCCGGGCCTGCTCAATGAACGATTCCTCGCCTTCCTTGAGGCTAATGGAATTGACAATCGCCTTGCCCTGCACACACTTCAGGCCGGCTTCGATGACGCTCCATTTCGAGGAGTCGATCATGATCGGTAGTCGCGCAATATCCGGCTCAGACGCGATCAGTTTCAGAAACGTGACCATCGCCTTCTCGGAGTCGAGCATGCCCTCGTCCATATTGACATCGATGATCTGCGCGCCGTTCTCAACCTGCTGTCGTGCAACCGCGACCGCGGCGTTGTAATCGTCGCCCTCAATCAGGCGTCTGAAGACCGCAGAACCGGTGACATTGCAGCGTTCGCCGACATTCGCGAACAGGTCGTCGGGGCCGATATTGAACGGCTCGAGGCCGGACAAGCGGCAGCGCACCGGAATCTCCGGAAGCGGCCGCGGCACAACACCCTCGATGGCATCGCGCAGCGCGCGAATGTGGTCGGGACGGGTGCCGCAGCATCCGCCTACCAGGTTCACCAGCCCGCTGGTCGCAAATTCACCAACGACGGCCGCCATCTCTTCGGGGGTTTCATCGTATTCGCCGAATTCGTTGGGCAGCCCCGCATTCGGGTGTGCGCTGACGCGTGTATCGGCAATACGCGATAGTTCCGCAACATACTGGCGCAGCTCTTTGGCGCCGAGTGCACAGTTCAGTCCGATCATGAATGGTTCGATGTGTCGCACCGAATTCCAGAACGCTTCCGTCGTTTGCCCGGATAAGGTACGCCCCGACGCATCGGTGATCGTGCCGGAAATCATCACCGGCAATTCACTGCCCGTTTTCCTGAAACCGCGCTGCAATCCGACAATCGCGGCTTTCGCATTCAGCGTGTCGAAAATGGTTTCGATCATCAGGAAGTCGGCGCCGCCCTCTATCAGGCCGATGGCCGCAACCTCGTAAGTATCGGCCAGCTGGTCGAACGTGATATTGCGAAATCCGGGGTCGTTGACGTCGGGCGAAATTGACGCCGTCCTGTTGGTCGGCCCCAGCACGCCAGCTACGAACTTCGCTGTACCGTCCTTGCTCGCCGCTGCATCGGCACACTCTCGTGCCAGCCTCGCGGCGGCGGTATTTAATTCCGCAACCATATCCTCCATGCCGTAGTCCGCCATCGACGGGGCATTCGAGTTAAAGGTATTAGTTTCGATAATGTCGGCGCCGGCATCGAGGAAACTGTTGTGAATGCTGCGAATCACATCCGGACGCGTGAGTGTCAGCAGATCATTGTTGCCTTTCAGGTCGCGACGCCAGTCGGCAAACCGCTCACCACGGTAGTCGTCTTCGCTTAAGCCAAAACCCTGGATCATCGTACCCATGGCACCGTCGAGTAACAGAATTCGCTCGTTCAGCGAGCGCATGAGTAATTCGTTTCTTTGCTTGCGATCCATGTTTATCCCTCAGGCCGCGGCCTGCCCCGAACGTACCCCCAGCGCATGACAGATCGCATAAGTCAGTTCGGAACGGTTGAGTGTGTAGAAATGAAAGTCTTCGATGCCCTCGGACTGCAGTCGACGCACCTGTTCAATCGCAACGCTTGCCGCAATCATCTGCCGGGTTTCGGCATCGTCGTCCAGCCCGTCAAACCGATCACGCAACCAGTCCGGCACGCTGGCGCCGCACATCGCGGCGAAACGCTCGAGCTGTGGAAAACGGGTAATCGGCAATATGCCGGGCACGATCGCCGATTCGATGCCGGCCTGAGCGCAGCGTTCACGAAACTCGAGGAAAGTGTCGGTATTGAAGAAAAACTGTGTAATTGCCCGATTCGCTCCGGCGTCCAGTTTCCGCTTCAGGTTTTCGAGATCAAACTCGGCCCCCGGTGCTTCCGGATGCACTTCAGGATACGCGGCCACGGATATGTCGAAGTCGGCAACCTTGCGCAATCCATCAACAAGATCCGCGGCATACGCGTAACCGTCGGCGCGCGGTGTGTAAGGTCCTGAGTCTTTCGGCGCATCACCGCGCAGTGCGACGAGGTGGCGCACACCCATGTCCCAGTATTCGCGCGCAATATCGTCAATTTCACCGCGACTGGCATCGATGCAGGTCAGGTGCGGTGCGGGCGTAAGTTGCGTCTCGCGAATTATGCGCTCGACGGCATTGTGGGTACGTTCACGCGTCGAGCCATCGGCACCGTAGGTGACTGAAACGAATCGTGGCCCCAGGTCGGCGAGGCGCTTGATCGACGACCAGAGCGTTTCCTCCATGGCCGCGGAACTAGGCGGAAAGAATTCAAACGAGACGGCGGGACATTTCTTGGTAATCATAGGCTTTAGGTATTCAGGCTGCGATCGTTGACTGGTCGATGCGCGTTGCAACGGCGAGCAACCAGTCGGGGTTCTTGATGGGAACGGACCGGGGCGGCGTCACACGCAAGGCGGCGGCGGCGGCCCAGTCGGAGAAGTGTTGCCGCGTATCGGCGAGGCTTGCGCCGTTAACTGACGCGAGCAACAACAGGCGTCCATCCGCGGCCAGCAGTCGCTTCGCTTCGCGGATTGCGGCTTGCGCGGTTTCTGCATCTGCATCTGCGAAAACATCGTCGAGAATAACCGTGTCGAACTCGCCATCATTGAACGGCAATGCAATCATGTTGCCCTGCCGCAGGGTGGTGTTAGAGGTTCCTGCCAGCAACAACTCGGCGCGCGCGAGCTGGCGGGCATTCGAATCGATATCGACCCCTACCAGGCGCTGCGCCCGGGAGGCCAGCAGCTTCAATAGTCGGCCGCTGCCACAACCAATATCGATGACATCACCCAGCGGTCGGGACACCGTCAACTCCACCAGTGCCCGGTGCAGCGATCGATCGGCATCTGTTACCGGAAGCGATGCGGAGTCTGTACGCAGCGAACGCAGCTTCGCGAGGTCTTTGGCGAACTGTGGATCGTCATCCGGCAATAGTGCCAGCAGGCGCCTGCGGCTGGCTGACCCCTGCCCGCTACTTCGGACGCGGTAAAAAACAAAATGGCCGTCCTTGAATCGCTCCAGCAAAGCCGCCTGGCAAAGCTGCTTTAAGTGCTGGGATATGCGCGGCTGGCTCAGAGCCATTACTTGTGTCAATTCAGACACACTGCATTCGGTCACCGCGCACAACGCGACAACACGCGTTCGCATCGGGTCAGCGAGCGCTTTGAACTGTGTCAGCAGGGATTGTGTCGACTCAAGCATACAGGGTGATAATATAAGAATATAAAGATTCTTTTATATTTAAGGCGACACAGTATACATTGAATACACAAAAAACCCTAGGAACTGCCGCAGCCCTTGCAAGACGGGCCCTGTGCGGCGCTATTGGACCGACTTCGGCCCGTGTACAGCGTTGTCAGCGAACAGCCGGGTAAGGTCAACGGCATCAAATTGCTGCCGGCGACCGCAGTACTCGCAAACGACTTCGATCTCGCCCTGTTCGCTGAGTGCGTCCCGGGACTCCTGCTCGCCGAGCATTTTCAGGACCTCTTCCACCTTCTGCCGGGAACAACGGCACTGGAATCCCACCTGGCGCGGCTCATGCACACGCACATCGTCTTCCGCAAACAACTTGCGCAACAGATCGATCGCGGTGTCATTGTCAAAATCAGCGCGCGCCAACGTACGCACGATAAATTGTAGGCGGTTCCAGTCATCGGCATCAACCGGCTGTCCCGGCATTTGTTGCAGAAGGATGCCGCCCGCAAGCTTCTTATCGGCAAGCAATGCAACATGACTGGGTACCTGCACAGAACGGTCGAAATAGTGTTC
The DNA here is from genome assembly GCA_963976215.1 of uncultured Woeseiaceae bacterium. Lineage (GTDB taxonomy): Bacteria > Pseudomonadota > Gammaproteobacteria > Steroidobacterales > Woeseiaceae > UBA1847. The sequence goes on from CAXBJV010000025.1 coordinate 24,172, forward strand.
CAGGCTGGCTGCCAGTGAATCGCCTTCGATAGCGACGACCCCCTGGTAAGGTCGCTCGCCGGAGTCGACAGTAATCGCGCAGCGCGCATTGCCGAGCAATTCCTCAAAATTGCTCGCAGTGGCCTCGTCATTCGCGATGGCCATACCGCGCAGGTGCATGTCACTACTGCATTGCATAACCAGCATTTGCAGAGTCTCGCTGCCCTGCAATTGCAACGTAATTGAACCGTCGAATTTGAGGCTCTGCGCGATCAGCCCGGTGGCGGCGGCGGCATGACCGAGCGTTTCGGCAATAAGCGTTGGGTAGTCGTGATCGCGCTGCATGCGTCGCCAGGAGCGCGACATATGTATGAGCGCGCCGCGTACGGACATCGACTCGAATGCGAAGGGTGTAATGCTGTCCGCAAACATGATCAGGACTTTAGTTTTTCTTTCAGTATCTGGTTAACCTGACCGGGGTTGGCCTGACCTTTGGTTTCCTGCATTACCTTGCCGACAAAAAATCCGATCAATTTGTCTTTGCCCGCCTGGTATTCGGCAACCTGGGACGGGTGGTCGGCGATCACCTTGGCGACAACGCCTTCAATCGCGGCGCTGTCCGTAATCTGCTTCAAGCCCCGCGCATCGATAACCTCATCCGCACTACCTTCGCCACCCCACATTGCATCGAAAACCTGTTTCGCGATTTTGCCGGAAATCGTGTTGTCGTGAATCCGATTGACCAGCCCTGCCAGGTCGACGGGATCAATGCGACTGTCCTCGATATCCATGCCGTCGCGATTCAGCGCACCCATCAGGTCACCAATGACCCAGTTCGCCACGATCTGCGCTTTAGCATCCGATGCAGCCACAACGGCTTCAAAATAATCGGCGAGCGGCCGACTGGCGGTCAGAATACTCGCATCGTCATTCTTGATGTCGAGATCGGCGACGAAGCGCTGTTGTTTTGCATCCGGTAACTCGGGCATCGTTGCTCGAATCGCCTCAATGTATTCCCCGCTGATTTCGACCGGCAACAAATCCGGGTCCGGGAAATAACGATAGTCGTTGGCTTCTTCTTTCGAACGCATCGACCGTGTTTCGTCTTTATCGGAATCGTACAGACGGGTTTCCTGCACCACCGTACCACCATCCTCCAACAGGTCGATCTGCCTTTCGACCTCATAGTTGATCGCTTTTTCGATGAAACGAAACGAGTTCAGGTTTTTTAGTTCGGCGCGCGTGCCAAGTTCTTCCTGCCCGGCAGGGCGTACGGAAACGTTCGCGTCGCAACGGAATGAACCCTCCTGCATGTTGCCGTCGGAAATGCCCAGGTAGCGCACGATCGTGTGGATCTTGCGCAGGTAAGTTACTGCCTCTTTTGCCGACCTGAGGTCAGGCTCGGAAACGATTTCCAGCAGCGGCGTGCCTGCCCGGTTCAGGTCGATGCCGGATTGATCTTCGAATTCCTCGTGCACTGACTTGCCGGCGTCTTCTTCAAGATGCGCACGGGTTATGCCGATGCGTTTGTCGTTGCCGTCAGCGTCCTGAATCATCATCTCGCCGTGCTCGACAATCGGCAGCTCCAGCTGACTGATCTGGTAACCCTTCGGCAGGTCCGGGTAGAAATAATTCTTGCGCGCGAAAACAGAGCGCCGCGCCACTGTCGCATTGATTGCCAGGCCGAACAGCGTCGCCATACGGACGACTTCTTTGTTCAGCACCGGCAAAACGCCGGGATAGCCCAGGTCGACAAGACAGGCCTGCGTATTCGGTTCGGCGCCATAAGCAGTTGACGCACCTGAAAAAATCTTGCTCTGCGTCGCCAGCTGCGTGTGAATTTCAAGCCCGATTACGACCTCCCAACCCGCCCTCATCGGAAATCCTCCGGGCACGCCAGGTGATGCTCAGTCTGTTGCTGGTATTGATGTGCGGCCCGCAACAATGTCGCTTCCGCAAAGTGTGGCCCGACCAGGTGCAGGCCTACCGGCAGTGTGTCGACGAAGCCGCAGGGCACCGAGATCGCGGGCAGACCTGCGAGGTTCGCACCTATCGTGTAAATGTCGTTCAGGTACATCGTAATCGGGTCGTCGACTTTGTCGCCGAGTTTGAACGCCGGTGTCGGTGCCGTCGGTCCCGCTATGAGATCAACATCGGCAAACGCCTGTTTGAAATCATTGGCGATTAGTTGCCGCACCTGTTGTGCCTTCAGGTAGTAGGCATCGTAGTAACCCGCTGACAACGCGTAAGCACCAGTCATGATGCGACGTTTGACTTCGTCCCCGAAGCCTTCGCCGCGACTGCGGCAGTAAAGGTCCAGCAAATCCACCGGGTCTTTAGCGCGATAGCCAAAGCGAACACCGTCAAAACGTGACAGGTTGGACGAACACTCAGCCGGCGCAACGACGTAATAAGTCGGCACCGACAAATCGATGTTCGGCAGGTTGACTTCAACCGTGCTGGCGCCCATCGACTCAAGAACGGCGATGGCCTCTTTTACGCGCTTGCCGGTTTCCTCTTCGAGCCCGGCATCGAAATGTTGTCGGACGATGCCGATGCGCAATCCCTTGATCGAATCAGCAATCTCGGCCGAGTAGTCGGGAACCGGTTTATCGATCGAAGTTGAATCGCGCTCGTCAAATCCGGCCATCACACCGAGCAAACGCGCAGCATCCTCAGCACTCCTTGTAATAACGCCCGCCTGATCGAGGCTCGAGGCAAAAGCAATCATGCCGTAGCGCGACACCCGGCCGTAAGTGGGCTTGATGCCAACCGTTCCGGTCAGCGCGGCTGGCTGGCGGATCGAGCCACCGGTATCCGTACCGGTCGCTGCCGGCGCGAACCGTGCAGCGACTGCGGCAGACGATCCACCGGACGAACCGCCAGGCGATCGTGCAAGGTCCCACGGATTGCGAACGGGTCCGTAGAAACTGGTTTCGTTTGACGACCCCATTGCAAACTCGTCCATGTTGGCCTTGCCCAGCACCACTGCACCAGCGGCGTCGAGTTTTTCAACGACAGTTGCATCGTACGGCGACACGAAATTGTCCAGCATTTTCGAACCGCAGCTCGTCTTGATGCCGCGCGTGCAAAAAATATCCTTGTGAATAATTGGCAGCCCGGCGAGCACACCGGCATCGCCGTGCGCGCGCGCCGCATCGGCACGCTTGGCTTTTGCGAGCGCTTCGTCTGCCGTCACCGTGACAAATGCATTGAGTTTTTCGTTGTGTGCCGCGATACGGTCGAGCAGGTTTTGCGTCAGTTCAACGGACGTAAACTCACCCCGATCAAGACCGGCGGCTAACTCGGTCAGTGTTTGCGTGTGCAGACTCATTATTCAATCACTTTCGGGACGAGATAGAAGCCATCGGCAACGGCGGCCGAATTCTCCTGGAAGCGGTCGCGCTCGTTGGCATCGGTAACGACGTCGGGCCGCAGCCGCTGGGCGGCGTCAAACGGGTGCGCCATCGGCACGACACCCTCGGTATCGGCCTGCGACAGCTGATCGACGAAATCGACGATTTTGGACAGCTTTTCGACGCTCTCGGCATACTCCTCATCGGTGAGTTTCAGCCTCGCCAGCATCGCAATATGTTGGACCTGCTCTTTGTCGAGTGACACGGGATAAATCCGGGCGTTTGTTGGTTGCTAAATAGGCCGCTCTGCGGCGGGGACGCAATAATACATGAACCTTCCCCGCAATACCGCGCGGCTGCACAGGCTCCTTGTGGAATGCCGTGGGCATTGCTAGATTACGCCGTTAATCCCGGTTCGAGATCCCGCCCCGACATGCTCAAGAATATAATGGGTTATTTTTCCAATGACCTTTCGATTGACCTTGGCACAGCTAACACCCTGATTTACTCCCGGGGTGCCGGCATTGTGCTCGACGAACCGTCTGTGGTGGCCATTCGCGAGGATTCCGGCCGCGGTGGCCGTACCGTCGAGGCGGTTGGTGCCGAGGCCAAGAACATGCTGGGCCGCACACCGGGCAATATCACCGCGATTCGGCCGCTGAAAGACGGCGTCATCGCCGATTTCACCGTGACCGAAAAAATGCTGCAGCATTTCATCCGCAAAGCGCACCAGTCACGCTATTTTCGCCCCAGCCCCAGAGTCCTTATCTGTGTCCCGTATGGCTCAACCCAGGTTGAGCGGCGCGCGATCCGCGAATCGGCTGAAGGTGCCGGCGCGCGCAAAGTACACCTTATAGATGAGCCCATGGCCGCGGCGATCGGTGCCGGCATGCCAGTGCACGAGGCGCGCGGCTCGATGGTGCTCGACATTGGCGGTGGCACCTCGGAGGTCGCGGTCATCTCGCTGAATGGCATCGTCTATGCGGCATCGGTGCGCATCGGTGGCGACCGTTTCGACGAGGCCATCACCAACTACGTGCGCCGCAACTACGGCATCCTGATTGGTGAAGCAACCGCCGAACGCATCAAGCACGAAATCGGATCGGCGTTCCCCGGGCAGGAGGTTCTCGAGATTTCTGTCAAGGGCCGCAATCTTTCCGAAGGCGTACCGCGCAGCTTTACGCTGAACAGCAACGAAATCCTGGAAGCACTGCAGGAACCGCTGCAGGGCATTGTTGGCGCCGTTAAGGAAGCACTTGAGCAGACGCCACCGGAACTCGGCGCCGATGTCGCCGAGCGCGGTATTGTCTTGACCGGCGGTGGTGCGATGCTGCGCGACCTCGACAAACTACTGATGGAGGAAACCGGCCTGCCGGTTGTCATCGCTGATGATCCGTTGACCTGCGTTGCGCGCGGCGGCGGCCGGGTCATCGAATTGATCGACGAACACGGTCCGGCGGTGTTCGGCCTGGAGTGATTCAGGTCCGGGCCGCCTGACGGCAGGCAACAGATCTCGATGGTCGCATCCCGGGAAAGTCGCAATAATCCAGGCCGAATTCCGGCATTGGGACTGCGAGTCTTTGTACTCATCATCGTCAGCATTCTGCTGATGTACGTCGACAATCGACTCAATCATCTGGATGCCGTGCGCACGAGCATCGGCGCCGCCATGTACCCGCTGCGGGTCATCGTCGACGCGCCGGTTCGCCTCTGGAACTGGCTGGACGACTCGACGACCTCGCGCGGTGACCTCGAGATGGAGTTGAATCGGCTCAAATCAGAGCGCTTGCTGACCAATGCGCGCCTGCAAAAGCTCAATGCCCTGGAGGCCGAGAACGCGCGCCTGCGCGCCATGCTCGATGCACGCGCACAAGTGCGCGATCAGGTACGTGTAGCCGAAATCATGTCGGTCGACGCGAACCCTTACAATCACAGCCTGGTCATCGACGTTGGCACACAGGACGGTGTTTTCGACGGCCAGGCACTGGTTGATGCCGATGGCGTTGTCGGCCAGGTGATCGAAGCAGGCCTGATGACATCGCAGGCCATGTTGATCAGCGACACAGACCATGCGTTGCCGGTTGAGGTTAATCGCAATGGCCTGCGCACGATTGTTGTCGGCACTGGCACGATCGACCGGCTCAGCCTGCCTTTTATCGTAAACAATGCCGATATCCAGGTCGGTGATTTGCTGGTGACATCAGGACTGGGTGGCGCATTCCCGGCCGGTTACCCTGTCGCCATCGTGGATTCCGTAACGCGAATACCGCAGGAGCCCTATGCGGATGTGTCGGCCAAGCCCGCTGCATCACTGGGCGAAGTTCGGGAAGTCATGCTGATATTTTCGGCCGCGGCCGCTGCGGCGGAAGAGGAAGCCGACGATGAGTAGGGATCGCGATTCCCGTCGACTGCCAATTATTATTTCGCTGCTCGTCGGGCTGTTGCTGACGATGATGCCGCTGCCCGAATCGGTCGGTGCGTTCCGGCCCGACTGGCTGGCACTACTGATTATATTCTGGGCAATGCAGTTACCGCGAACCTGGAGTGTTGGCAGCGCCTGGATCATTGGCATCATCCTGGACGTGTCGCAAGGCACCTTACTCGGTCAGCACGCACTGGCATTGTGCGTGGTCGCTTTTGTCACGGTACGATTTCATTTGCTGATGCGTGTCTTCCCGCTGCCGCAACTTACCGCCACTGTGTTTGCGATTTTGGGCCTGTACCAGTTCCTGCTGTTCTGGGTAAACGGCGTCGCGGGTGTGGGTGCGCCGGCCGTCACTTACTGGGGCCCTGTCATCGCGGGCACCGCTTTGTGGCCGCTGATAATGATGTTGCTGTCCGGTTTGCGTTACCGGACACGTTCCGGCCGCTGACGTGGCACTACTGTCATCGATCAAGGACCACCACTCGGAACGACGCTTGTTCATCGGCCGGGCTATCCTGGCTTCCGTTATATCGATCGTTTTGCTGGGACTGGTCATCGCACGCCTGGTGCAGCTGCAGGTATTCGATCACGAATTGTTTGCCGAGAAATCACAGGGCAACCGCATTCGTATTGAGGCCGTGCCCCCCATTCGCGGCCTCATCTTCGATCGCAAAGGGCGTGTGATCGCCGAAAATCTGCCCGCCTATCAGCTTGAACTGATCCCGGAACAGGTCGACGATATTGACGATACGCTGCAGCGGCTTGCGGCGATGGATCTCATAGCGGCTGACGATATCCCGCGCTTCAAGGCCCTCAGCAGAAACGGCCCGCAATTTAAACCGGTTACCTTGAAATTCAGGTTAACCGAAGAAGAAATTGCCAACTTCGCGATTCAGCGACCGCGATTCCCGGGGGTCGATTTTCAACCGAGGCTGGTACGCCACTACCGCTACGGCGAGTTGTTTGCACACGCGGTCGGGTATGTCGGGGCGCTGAACACCAGCGACATGGAGCGGCTCGACTCAGCACGGTATGCCGGGACATCGCATACCGGCAAGACCGGAATTGAAGCCAGCTTTGAAAATAACCTGCACGGCAACGCCGGCTATCGGCACCTGATCACCAACGCTCGGGGCCGCCAGGTGCCGGCCGATTCCGGAGAGCTGCTTGATTCATTGCCAATAGACCAGACGCCGACGCCCGGTTCCAATATTTACCTCAGTCTTGATCTCGACCTGCAGCGTGTCGCATACAAGGCACTGGAAGGTCGGCGCGGCGCGGTTGTTGCGGTGGATCCTGGCAACGGCGAAATCCTGGCGCTGGTCAGCTCGCCCTCGTTCGACCCGAACCTGTTCGCGGTCGGAATGAGCTCGCAACAATTCGGCGCGTTGCAGAACAACCCGGACCGCCCGTTATTCAACCGCGCGGTCGTTGGCGCCTACCCACCGGGATCGACCATCAAGCCCGTACTTGCGCTTGCTGCGCTGCAAACCGGGGCAACCAACCTGACCCGCAAGAGTGCCTGCATTGGTTACTTCCAGCTTGAGGGCGATGACCACCGCTATCGTGACTGGAAGCCGGAGGGACACGGGCTGGTCGACCTGCATGACGCGATAAACCAGTCCTGCGATGTATATTTCTACGAGATCAGTGGCGATCTCGGCATCGACAACATGCACGAATACCTGACGCGTTTCGGGCTGGGCAACGCCACCGGCCTCGACGTTCTTGGTGAACGCAGCGGTCTGGTCCCATCCCGAGAATGGAAGCGCCGCAACTTCAGTGGCGATCATCGACGCTGGTATCACGGCGAAACGGTGATCGCTTCAATCGGCCAGGGCTTTATGCTGGCCACGCCGGTGCAGCTCGCCAGCACCGTCGGCACACTGGCAACTCGCGGTGTACGATTTCGCCCGCACATGGTGGCCGCTGTCGAAGACGCATTGAGCGGCGAAAGAAACCTGATCCGCCCGCAGTCGCTCGGCGACGTCGGTATCGAAAACGAGTTCTACTGGGACACGGTTCTTGAAGCAATGCACGCCGTGCTGCAGGGGCCGCGCGGCACAGCGAGAGCAGTCGGTACTGGCGCACCCTACGAAATGGCCGGCAAGAGTGGCACGGCGCAGGTCGTATCAATTGCGCAAGACGAGGAATACGACGAGGAAGAACTGGCCGAACGGCTGCGCGACCACGCGCTGTTCGTGTCGTTCGCACCGCTCGATGATCCGCGTATTGCGGTTGCCGTCATTGTCGAGAACGGCAGCAGTGGCAGTGGCGTCGCGGCGCCGATAGCACGCGCAGTCATGGACCAGTACCTGGGATACGGTGACGATGCGGTTGAATGAAACACACCGCTTCCTGTCGCCGCGCCCGGCGCCACTGTCAAATTTCGCGGGGCTCGTGCGGAGCCTGAATATCGACGCTCCGCTACTGGGCAGCATACTGCTCATCAGCGTATTCGGCCTGTTTGTGTTGTACAGCGCCTCGGGCGAAAACTCACAACTGCTGATCAACCAGTCGATTCGTCTCGCTGTTGCATTGGTCGCGATGCTAATCGTCGCGCAATTGCCGCCTGATTTTCTGCGTCGCTGGACACCATGGGGATACCTGGCCGGCCTGCTTTTGCTTGTGCTGGTGCTGACCCGTGGCGACATCGGCCAGGGTGCGCGTCGCTGGCTCGATATTGGCATTCGCTTCCAGCCATCGGAGGCCATGAAGCTTGCCGTTCCGATGATGACGGCCTGGTACCTGCACGACCGGCCTATTCCGCCCAAGCTGGGCCACCTCGCGATCATTGCGATTTTGATCGCCGTGCCAACTGTTCTGATCGCGACCCAACCGGACCTCGGCACGTCCCTGCTGATTGCGGCATCCGGAATCATTGTCATCCTGCTTGCGGGAATGTCATTCCGGCTGTTGCTGGGTCTCGGCGTACTGGCGGTCCCCGGCGCCTGGGCGCTGTGGCATTTCATGCAGGATTACCAGAAACAGCGCGTGCTGACATTGTTCAATCCCGACAGTGATCCACTGGGAGCCGGTTACAACATCATCCAGTCCAAAATTGCCATCGGCTCCGGCGGCCTCTTCGGTAAAGGCTGGCTCAACGGTTCGCAGGCTCATCTGGAGTTCCTGCCCGAGCGTCATACCGATTTCATATTCGCAGTGCTCGGCGAGGAATTCGGCCTGCTCGGTGTCCTCGGACTGCTGGTACTCTACATGTTCGTCATCGGCCGCGGACTCTTTATCGCGGTGCAGGCACACGATACGTATTCGCGTTTGCTGGCCGGCTCGATCAGCCTGACGTTTCTTGTCTACGTGTTCGTCAATACCGCCATGGTGACCGGCCTCGTACCCGTCGTGGGTGTGCCACTTCCGCTGGTCAGTTTCGGCGGTACGTCCATGGTGACGCTGATGGCCGGATTCGGTATTCTGATGTCCATACATTCGCACCGGAAGTTGCTGCCACACTAATGATTAACCAATGATGACCAGACGACTCCTGCCAGGCCTTTGTGTTCTGCTGTTCCTCACGCCATCCGCTTTCGCTGCCGACAAAAGATTTGTTGACGTGCAACAGGACAATGTCGTCGGGTTTATTGATGAAATGGTCAACGATCATGACTTCAACCGTGATGAACTTGCCGCGGTACTGGCACAGGCTGAAATCAAATCCAGAATTATCGAGCGCATCTCAACGCCGGCCGAGCGCACGCTGACCTGGGCGGAGTACCGCAAGATTTTTATAACCCGGGAGCGCATCGACGCCGGCGTGACGTTCTGGCGTGAGCATCGGGCCATGCTCGAACGCATTGCGCTCGAAACCGGCGTCCCTGTTGAAATGCTTGTCGGTATTATCGGCGTCGAAACCTACTTTGGTCGTATCACCGGCAAAGACCGCGTCATAGATGCACTCGCCACGCTGGCTTTCGAGTACCCGCCACGCTCGAAATTTTTTCGCAAGGAATTGATGCAGTTTTTGATGTTGGCTCGTGAAGAAGAACTCGACCCGCTGGTGCCGACAGGTTCCTACGCCGGTGCGATGGGGCGGCCGCAATTCATGCCATCGAGCTTCCGCGCCTACGCCGTTGACTCGACCGGCGACGGCAAGCGGGATATCTGGGGCAACTGGGCCGATGTATCCGGCAGTATCGCAAACTATTTCCTGGAACATGGCTGGCGCAGCAATGAAGAAGTTGCCACCCGCGCCACGCTGGGAAGCAATTGGCAAGGCGCGATTCCGGAGCCCGCCAATACACTGAAAGCGAAAGACACGGTCGAGTCGCTGAGCAAGAAAGGTGTGTTGTTCGCCACCGACCTGTGTGCCGACAGTACCGGGCAATTGCTGACCTACCTTGGCGATGACGGCACCGAGCACTGGGTCGGCTTTCACAATTTTTTTGTGATTACCAAATACAATCGTAGCGTCATGTATGCGCTGGCCGTACACCAGCTCGGTCAACAAATCGCCTCCGGAGTTCGAGCGGATGCCACGTAGCGCCCACATATTGACAGTCTTGCTGCTCGCGATCGTAGTCGCCGGCTGCGGCAGCAATCGCAGCCGTGATGATGGTCCCGGTGCAGGTGCGGTAACGCGGCTGCCAGGCGACCCTGTTCCGCGCATAGAACCCAGGAGCCGCTACGGAAACGGCCCGACGTACGAGGTCTTCAACAAGTGGTACACGGTAATGGACAGCAGCGCCGGTTACCGGGAGCGTGGTGTGGCATCGTGGTACGGCAAGAAATTTCACGGCAACCTGACGTCGAATCGTGAAGTCTACGATATGTACGAAATGACAGCCGCGCACAAGACCTTGCCGCTGCCGACCTACGTTCGTGTCCGCAACCTGCGCAACAACAAGAGCATCATCGTTCGTGTCAACGATCGCGGGCCTTTCGTTCACAATCGCATTATTGACTTGTCCTATGCCGCCGCACTGAAACTCGACATGATCAAGGACGGGACAAGCATGGTCGAGGTCACTGCCTACCCGTTCGATGCGCCTGTCGCAGTCAAGGTGCCGGATGCGCCACCAGCGCCACAAGTCGCGCGTAATTCATCGCTGCAATCGATTCCGTCTGTGGTGGCCGAAACTGAAGCCGAAACCGAAACCGAAGCACCGACAGAGAACCGGATATTCGTTCAGGTCGGTGCATTTGGTGACCGCGCCAATGCCGATCGCCGTGTGCAGTCACTGTCGCAATCGGGGATCGCCGGCGTGGCCGTTCACCAGGATGACGCGGCGAACCCACCCCTGTACAGGGTCCGTATCGGGCCGGTAGCGGATGTGGATGAGTACGATCTGCTGGTCGCACATTTAGAAAAACTCGGCATAAGCGACCCTTATCTTATTTCCGAGTAGCCGCGTACAATACCCGCCGATAGCGAGTGCTTAGCCCGCTGATTTCATTCTATACATTCCCCGAGATGCCATGATTAAAGCTCTTCAGAACCTTCTGTTTATTGCCATACTGTCTTTTAGTTCAACGACTTATGCAGCCAGCATGCCCACCCCGGCGGCACCTGTCATCGGCGCCAAGAGCTATCTGGTCATCGACAGCAAGACCGGGCATGAAATCGCCGCGCTGGATCCGGATGCACCCCTGGCACCTGCCAGCCTGACCAAGATCATGACGACCTACGTAGTGTTCAGCGCATTGCGCCAGGGCCAGATTGCACTGCAAGATGAAGTCACCGTCAGCGAGAAGGCATGGCGGACCGAGGGTTCGCGCATGTTCATCGAGGTCGGCACACGAGTCACCGTACACGACCTGTTGTTAGGCATGATCGTGCAATCCGGAAACGATGCAAGCGTAGCGCTGGCAGAGCACATCGCCGGCACCGAAGGTGTGTTTGCGGAAATGATGAACCAGCACGCAGCGGCACTGGGCATGCACTCCAGTCACTTTCGCAACGCGACAGGACTGCCTGCCGAAAATCATGTGACGACGGCGCGCGATCTCGCGACCCTGGCGCGTGCAGTCGTAAATGAATTCCCGGACTACTATGAATGGCATTCAGTTAAGGAATTCACCTACAACGATATCAAGCAAAACAATCGCAATTCGCTGTTATGGCGCGACGATTCAGTCGACGGACTGAAGACGGGCCATACTGAGGATGCGGGGTATTGCCTGGTGGCCTCCGCCGAGCGTGACGGCATGCGCGTAATTTCAGTCGTATTGGGCACCTCGAGCAACAAGGCGCGCTCAGATGGCAGCCAGGCCCTGATCAATTACGCGTTTCGCTTTTTTGAAACGCGCCTGTTGTTCCGGGCCGGTGATGAAATCTCGACCGCTCGAATCTGGAAATCTGCGAACGAATACTCGGCGCTCGGCGTTCTTGAGGATTTGTACATAACCGTCAGGCGCGGCGCCTACGACAAGCTCGATTCACAGCTGGACATACCGACCATCGTCGAAGCGCCGGTCGCAGCGGGGCAGCCTGTAGCCGATCTGCGCGTTAGCCTCGACGGAGAGGAACTGCTCCGAACGCCGTTGCGTGCGCTGCACGATAATCCGCAGGGAAGCTTCTGGCAACGCACCAAAGACAGCGTCAAACTCTGGTTTGAGTAACTGTGAGCGACGAATCGATCATTGAGTTTCCGTGTCGGTTTCCCATCAAGATGATGGGGCGCGATACGCCAGAGTTTCGTGTTACGGCCAGACTCCTGATCGAGAATCACGTCGGGCCGCTGGACGAAGAAGCAATACAGACAAACCTGAGCGGCAAAGGTAATTTTGTTGCCATTACCGTTACTGTACTGGCGACCAGCCAGCAACAGCTCGACAACATTTATCGTGACGTCTCCGGCCATGAAGACGTCCTGATGGCGTTATGAAAACCTGCTTTCGAGGCCGCCAGGCCTACGTGCCACTGTGGCGCGAAATGCAGGCGTTCACGGACCAGCGCGACGCCGATACCGAGGACGAAATCTGGTTCGTCGAACACCCGCCCGTTTTTACACTGGGACTGAATGCGGCTAAAGAGCATTTGCTGGCACCCGGTGATATTCCGGTAGTGCAGATTGACCGCGGTGGCCAGGTGACATTTCACGGCCCCGGCCAGCTCATGGTGTATCCGCTGATCGATATTCGTCGCGCCAGTATCGGCGTTCGTTGCCTGGTCAGTGCGCTCGAACAAAGCGTGGTCGATCTCGCCGCTGAATTTAATATTGCTGCCAATGCACGCAAGGACGCGCCTGGTGTCTACGTGAATGGCGACAAGCTCGCCAGTGTCGGTTTGCGTATTCGGCGCGGCTGCAGCTTCCACGGCATGGCGTTGAATGTCGCGATCGATCTCGAACCGTTTACTCGTATCAATCCCTGCGGATATGCAGAGCTGCAGATGACAGACCTGCAACGGCAGGGGATCGACCTTGATCTCGAAACCACTGCCACAAGGCTGCTGCCCCATTTTCTTCGGCACTTGAAATACGAGGAGACCACGACATGCACAAAAGCCAGCTAGCCGGATTTATTATCGACTGCAATACCGCTGATTTAGACGATGCGGCCGAATTCTGGAGCCATGCGCTTGGCTATCCGCGGAATCGGGACAAGGGCCCCGACGAAGAAAACTACGAATTGCTCGATACCGGTGAAAACAACCTGCATATCGAATTGCAACAGGTCGAGCATGAAAGTCGTGTACATCTTGATATCGAAACTGACGATATTGAAGCGGAAGTTGCACGGTTGGAGAAACTGGGTGCAAAACGCATCCAGAAGGTTCGGACCTGGTGGGTCATGGAAGCACCGACCGGGCATCGATTTTGCGTCGTCCGGCCGCAGCGCAGTAGTTTCAGCGACGAAGCCCGGCAGTGGGATTAGTGACCCAGCGTAACAATCACACGCTCGTTGGCTGGCTGTGCGTCGCCGCCGGTGCCTTTATTCTGGCAACCGCGGCGGGTTTGATTCCGGTGCCCGAGGAAGACATCAATGCCCCGACCTGGGTAATCGCATTGTGTGGCCTCGTCTTCCTGGTTGGCGGCGTCATGGCGTTCGCGGGGACGAGATCGCGACTCAACTCTTTATTCGCCGCCATCCTGTGCGGCGCTTTCGGAGCGATCGGCGCCTGGGTCACATTTTTCTCTCCCGCCGAATCAATATCCGGCGGAGTACCGTTTCTCGCGCAATCAACGAACGCCGCGATCGGCCGCTGGGTATTTGGCTTCGGCACTTTGATTACATTAGGAATCGGCGCAATCGCATTGCGCGAATTCCTGCGCGGAACAAAAAAATAGCCGTCGCGATACCGCCTGCAGGCTGGCTGCCGGCCTATCGTGCAACCAGAACCACACGGCGATTTTTCGCGCGGCCGGCATCATCACGATTGGATGCCTGAGGGGCCAACGGCCCGACACCGTGTCCCTCCATGCGCGCCCGGGCGATACCGTAGTTTGCTGCCAGTTCATCGACTACAGCGTGTGCCCTGCTCTCTGACAACGTCTTGTTGTGGGCAAACGTCCCGGATGAATCCGTGTGACCAACAACCCAGACCGAAAGATCGGCTCGCTCACTGAGCAACTTCGCAAGCTCGGCCAGCGCCGTACCGGATTCCGGCTTCAACGTGGCTTTGTCAGTATCGAAGTAAATACCCTCGACGATCACGTAGCCTTTCGCATCCAGTCCCTTGCCGAGAGCTGCAGCGTCCAGCGAGACCATGCCCTCGTCCATATTCTTGACTTCGACAACGTGCACATCGGTAAATGTCTGGCCGACAACGATCGCGACATACGCGGTGCTGTCACCTTCATCAATCTGCGCCAGCAGGTATCGCCCTTGCAAATTCGATATCGCGTGCAGCCCGGACAACTTCTGCAAGGTGGGGCCCGCATATCGTTCCACACACTCGCGCTTTTCCTGGTTGCAGGTATAGAGAATCGTCGCCCCGGCGTTTTTTATCGCTGCCTCGTAATTCCTATATACCTCGAGGATCGAGCGATCTTTGGGTTTGGTATACAGGATTCTCGTGACCCGGCCTTCCAGCGACAAGCTGGTCGTATTCTTGCCGCTCTCGTCCATCCCGGTAAACGCGTTGTATTCGTCGAACTCCTTGACGTCTTTGCGACGCAGATCGGAGCCCTCGTAGGGCGATACCAAAGGATGGTCCGTCAGTGGCGCGCGGCCCTGCGCGAATGCGCCGCAGGATACTAACAACATGACTGTGAGAAAAAGTTTCTTGTTCATTGTTACCCCCATTTCCTGTTGTCCCGATCTCAGTGCAGCCCCAATTCGTCGCGTAGTATTGCATACCACACCACATCTTCGTACTGGCCCCACTTCAACGTATCCTGGCGTGCCACTCCTTCGCGGCGCATACCGATTTTCTGCATGACACGACCTGAAGCCGGATTCCGAACCAGGTGCCGCGCCGCAATCCTGTTCAGCTGCAAGACCGCGAAGCCGTAGCGGACAACAGCCTCCGCCGCTTCAGTGGCAAAGCCCTGCGTCCAGTACGAAAGCCCTACCCAGTAGCCGAGCTCGGCCTTGTTCAATTCCCGTTCGATCGTCAACCCAACGGCACCGAGTAGCGCTTTGTCCCGCCGGCGAGTTATCGCCCACGTCACCTTCTCTCCTGTCTCGTAGTTCGCCGCGAGGCTCTTGATCCAGTGCTCCGCGACACCATCGTCGTATGGATGCGGAATATTCTCGGTCGTATCAGCGATTTCACGTGCGCCAGCCAATCGCTGCACATCCGTTGCATCGCTATCGACGAATGCCCTGAGTAACAAGCGCGGGGTTTCGATGCGAGGCTCGGTCATGTCGTGTGTGCCTCAATGCTGTTCGCAGCTTCCAGCCTTGCTGCGGTGCCAACGTCCGCCCAGGGCCCATCGTATCGACTGCCCTGCAATTTACCGTTGTCGGCCGCGGCACGAAGCAATGGCACAATCGAGAAGCGCCCTGCAGAGCAATCCTTGAAAAGCGCCGGCCGGTATAGCGCCACGCCGCTAAACGTCAGGTCGCAGGATTCGGCATTTCGAACCCGGCCACTGTCGAGAATAAAATCGCCCTGCGCGCGGTGAGCAGGCTGCGGTACCAGGACCAGGTGCCCGAGACAATCCGGCGCCAGGCGAATTCCGGGCATCGGCATTTCAGTAAACACATCGGCATTGATAACCAGGAACGGCTCGCTGCCCAATAGCGGTAACGCGCGATGTATGCCGCCGCCGGTCTCGAGAATGTTTTCGCCCTCTTCGCTGTACTGAACAGTGATGCCGAAGCGGCTGCCGTCGCCAACATGCGCCTGCACACAATGACCGAGCCAACCCAGGTTGATAACAACATCGCGGATGCCGGCGTCGGCAATTTTGTCCAGGTGCCAGTCAATCAGGCTGCGCCCCTGCACTTCGACCAGGGCCTTGGGTACAGTGTCGGTCATCGGCCGCAGGCGTTCGCCGCGGCCGGCAGCCAGGATCATCGCCTTCATGGGCTAACGTCCCAATCCGGCAGTACCTGTTCATCAATCAAGCGCACCAGGAATCCAAGTTCGGCATATTTCGGCCCGAGTTCAAGAATATATTCGAGCGTCCTGGGTACGTCGCCGAGGTAACCAGCTTTGCCGTCACGATGCCACAAGCGACAAAAAATACCGGCCGCTTTCAGGTGCCGGTGCACGCCCATCAGTTCGAACTGACGGATAAATAACGGTTCGTCGATCGTCTGGCGAACCGCCGCGTCAAGACCCGCGTGGAAATTCAGCGCCCACTGCCGCACCTGTTCCGCAGGCCACTGCACATAGCAGTCCTTGAGCAGGGATACGAGATCGTATGTAAACGGACCTTCGACAGCATCCTGGAAATCCAGTACGC
Source organism: uncultured Woeseiaceae bacterium (assembly GCA_963976215.1). Classification (GTDB taxonomy): domain Bacteria; phylum Pseudomonadota; class Gammaproteobacteria; order Steroidobacterales; family Woeseiaceae; genus UBA1847. Next base: position 40,743 of record CAXBJV010000025.1, read on the forward strand.
CGGGATTATTGTCTTTCGTCACCATCAGATTGCGCGAATGATAATCGCGGTGCACAAAAACCCTTGGTTGCGACAACGCATTTGCAACTAACGCATCGCAACACGCCTGCCACTGCGCTTCATCAGCGTTGCTGAATACAAACTGCATCCGTGACCCGCACAACCAGTCGCGAAACAGCGATAACTCGGCGCGCAGCAGTTTTTCATCGTAAGGTGGCAGCGCGGCCTGCAACGCCGCACCGCTCGTTTGCATCCGGTGCAATGCCTCGGTGGCGTCGAAGTACAGCGAGTCGGCCATGGCCGGGCGCTCTGTCAGTCGGTCCAAATAAAGCTCGGTTCCCAGATCCGTCATCAACAGGAAACCCTTGTCGAGGTCGGCCTCCAGCACTTCTGGCGCATTCAACCCCATCGAAATCAGGTCGGCAGCGATGCCGACAAATGGCCGGCAATCTTCCTGCGACGGTGGCGCATCCATCGCAATGAAACTTTCAGGTCCCTTTTGCAATCGAAAATAGCGTCGAAAACTGGCATCGGCGGATGCCGGCCTTGGCTCACAACCGGATACAGCATCGATACTGTTTATCCAGTCGACGAGTGCGTCCAGCCTGGGGTCGGCTGCGGTGTCTGTCTGCTTGATCGAATGATCTCCGTAACGCGTTGAAGCACCTAGAAAACTATGCGAAGGTAACAAATAAGAATGCCTGTTAACATCCCGTCCCTTGTGGCCCTGGCCGTAGACTGACTCGTACAGCGATTTGTTTTCAAAACCCCTGATTTCAGCGTGCCTGCTGCTGGCCACCGCGACTGCCGCCGCCAACGAGCCGCGGTCGTGCCGAACGGCGCTCATCGAGCCACTGGAATCCAATCCTTTCATACCGGCAACACCGCTCGCAAATCCCGAAACGATCTTGCTCGAAGCTGGCAAGGTCGAAGCGCAGTTCGGCGCATTACCGACCGCCAGTATGACCGGCGGCGTGTTGCTGCGACGCGATGACAAGCTGGCGGGTGCGGACAACGCACGCTATGACCCCAACGACAAAGCACTGCACCTCGACGGTAACGTTCGCTACGAGGATCCCGGCACTCAAATATTGAGCCAGTCGGCGGAATTTGCCTACGTCACCGGACGCATCCGCTTTGAAGGCGCGGCGTTCTCGATGGGCGGCAGCAATGCGCGCGGCGCGGCCGATGCGATCGAGATCAATCAGAACGGGACGCTAACACTCGACCGCGTTGATTACACGACCTGTCCACCGGGCTCCGAGGACTGGTTGATGCAGGGAAGCTCCATCAAGCTCGATACTCGCAATGGCGTCGGTACCGCGAAAGGAATGAAACTTAAATTCAAGGGCGTACCTATTCTGTACGCGCCGTATTTGTCATTTCCGATCGGCGATGCGCGCAAGACCGGCCTGCTGACCCCGGAAATCGGCAGTTCCGGGCGCAGCGGCAATGAACTGCGCGTGCCGTGGTACTGGAATATTGCGCCCAATTATGACGCGACCATCACGCCGCGCTTGCTGACCAGCCGCGGACTGCAGGTCGCAACCGAGTTTCGCTACCTGACGGAACGTAACGAAGGCGCTTTGTACGCCGAGTACCTGCCCGACGACGACATCCTGGATGCGGCACGGCACCAGTTTCGTCTCGAGCATCGTACGGATTTCGATAATGGCTGGCATCACCGCATCGACTACAGCGAGGTCTCCGACAGCCAGTATTACGAAGACCTCGGTGGCAGCCTGAGTATCTCGAGTATCACGCACCTGAATCGCAGCGCGCGCTTCGATTATTACTCGCGAAACGTACAGCTGCTGGCTCGAGTGCAGGACTACCAGACGATCGACGATGCGATAGCGCCGGACATGGAGCCATACCAACGGCTGCCACAAATCCTTGCGACCGGATCCTGGGATGTCCCGTTCGGCCTGCAACTGGGTGTCGACGCTGAAGTGGTGAAATTTGATCGTGACGTTGGCGTCACCGGCTGGCGCTACAACGTTACCCCGAAGGCCGAAGTCTCACTGCAAGGGCCTGGCTGGTTCATCAAACCGGCAATTGAATACGATTACACGGAATACGACCTGCAGAACCGCCTGGCTGGAGAAGACACGACGCCTGCGCGACACCTGCCGGTGTCCAGCCTCGATGTCGGCCTGCTACTGGAACGCGAACTGACAACATCGAATCGTGTCCAGACCATCGAACCTCGATTGTTGTATGTCAGCATCCCCTTTCGAGACCAGGACAGCCTGCCGGTGTTCGACACGATTTCTCCGGACATCAACCTGGTGCAGCTATACCGCAAGAATCGCTACCTCGGCACCGACCGCATCGGCGATACAGAACAGCTCAGCGCAGGCATCACGACCCGTATGCTCGACGTCGGTACCGGGCGTGAGCTGATGAGCGCGACCATTGGGCAAACGCGCTACTTTGACGACCGGATGGTGACCCTGCCGGGCATCGCCACGGAAACATCGTCCACGTCCGACTATATTGCGCAATTGCGTTTGTCGGTATTCAAGAACGTCAACGTGGCACTCGGACATCAATGGGACGACGACACAACCAAGTCAGAGGCACGGCTGCAGTATCGCCCGGCCGATAACAAGATCCTGAACCTCGCGTATCGCTACCGCGCCGGGTCGCTAGAGCAAGGCGACCTGTCCTGGTCGTGGCCCCTGGCGTCGCAGTGGAATTTTGTCGGGCGCTACAATTACTCGCTGCGTGAACAGGAAGTCCTCGAGCAATTCTTCGGTCTCGAATACGAGAGCTGCTGCTGGGGCTTGCGACTGGTTTCGAGGCGCCATATTTCCACGCGTGATGGAACTCGTGATTCATCCTTTGGTCTGCAATTAGTGTTGAAAGGTATGACAAGTGTCGGCACAGCGGCTGACAAACTCCTTGAACGTGGTATTCTTGGCTATTCCGCAGACCTCCGGTAAGAAATTGTGTTAAAAATTATATACTTATGCGCAGTCGCCGCATTTGTGGCGGCGCCCGTTGCCGCCGCTGACGAGCTCTCAGAAACTGGCGAGTTTCTCGACGGCGTTGCCGCGGTCGTGAACGAAGGCGTTGTCCTGAAGAGCCAGTTCGTGAAGCAGATGGACGCAGTCAAACAACGCGCTGCGGAGCAGAACATGCAGTTGCCGCCGGAAGACATCCTGCGCGAACAGGTCCTCGAACGGCTCATCGTCACAGAAATTCAAATGCAGCGTGCAGCACGTATCGGGCTGACGTCGCAGATTTCGGACCAGGTCGTCAATGCTGCGATTCAACGCATGGCAGATCAGAACCAGGTTCGCTTTGAAGACATTCCGGCGATGCTCGCCGAGGACGGCGTGGATTACGCTGAGTTTCGTGAGGGGCTGCGGGAAGAGCTCACATTGAACGAACTCAAGGGCATCGAAGTATTGCGCAGCATTCGCGTATCCGAACGCGAGATTGCGCAATGTATTGCAGATCTCGAAACCAATGTGGTCGTGAACTCCGATTGGGAGCTGTCGCATATTCTGCTGTCGATCAGCGAAACGGCCAGCGCCGAGCAGGTAGCGGAAGTTAATGCGGCAGCGCGAGAAATCTACGACAGCCTGCAAGATGGTGCGGACTTTCGTGAAATGGCCGTTCGCCATTCGGAAGGCTCAACAGCGCTTGAGGGCGGTTCGCTTGGCTGGCTGAATGGCCAACAGGTGCCATCGATTTTTACAGATGTGTTGCAGGACATGAAGACCGGTGACATTTCCGAGCCTTTCCGTACTTCGAACAGCATCCATATCGTTAAAGTGGATAACTTGCGAAGTGCCGTTGAGCGCAGCGAAATTAACCAGGCGAAAATTCGCCACATCCTGATTTCACCGAATGAAATCATTGACGATGCAACAGCAAAGCAGCGTCTCGAGGAGGCACTTGCCGCGATCGAGGATGGTGCTGATTTCGGCGAACAGGCAAAACTGCTGTCGGATGATCCGGGTTCGGCTAACCTCGGCGGCGACCTGGGCTGGTCGGAAACCACTGCCTTCGCGCCGGAATTCAAAGCAGCCGCCGATAGCGCAGAGATAGGCAAAATTACGCCGCCGTTTCGCACTCAATTCGGCTGGCACATTCTCGAAGTCCTTGATCGCCGCGTCTATGACAACACGGACGAAATCAAGGAACGCAACTGCGTTGTTCGCATTCGCACTGGCAAGCAGGAAGAGGAAACCCTGTTATGGCTACAACGAATGCGCGATGAGGCATTCGTCGACTCCAGAATCTAGCGTCCTCTGTCGGGACGCTCCGCGTGGCGCTGCAAAAACCACTCGTCATCACCGCCGGTGAACCGGCAGGCATCGGTCCGGAGCTGTGCAATGCGCTGGTGGATGCCCCGTATCTCGATGATATCGTGGTTATCGGCGATGCATCGTTGCTGGATGATCGCCTGCAATGTATTGACACCCCGTTTCCGGTTGCGGTGACGCCCGGGCAGCCGAGCCCGGACAATGCCGCCGTTCTACTTGATGGCCTGAGGCTTGCTGTCGACGGCTGCGTGACCGGACAGTTCTCCGGACTCGTTACGGCACCGTTGTCAAAAAGCGTCATCGCCGACTCGGGCGTCGCATTCACCGGACATACAGAATTTCTCGCTGAGCTGACCGACACGCCATTACCCGTCATGTTGCTGGTATCCGGTGACATGCGCGTGGCACTGGCGACAACACATCTGCCATTACGCGCCGTTGCGGACAGCATCACCACAGAAAAACTTGTCGACGTACTTACGGTGCTGCATGCGGGACTGCGTTCGCGTTTCGGCATCGATACACCTGAAATCCTTGTGTGTGGACTGAATCCGCACGCCGGTGAAGGGGGTCATCTCGGCACCGAGGACGACGCGATAATCGCCCCGGCGATCAATGCAATGATCAGCCAGGGGATGAAATTTCGCGGACCGCTGCCGGCCGATACCGCGTTTACGCCAGCCGCCGGCAAGGCCGACGCAGTCCTCGCGATGTACCACGACCAGGGCTTGCCGGTCATCAAGTACGCGGGCTTCGGCAACGCCGTCAATGTCACGCTGGGATTGCCGATCATTCGCACCTCGGTTGATCACGGTACGGCATTTGATATCGCCGGCAAAGGCAAGGCAGACGCCGGCAGCCTGCGGGCCGCCGTCGAACTGGCACACGCGATGGCATCGCGCTAGTGGCCGGACACCGCGCAAGAAAACGCTTCGGGCAGCATTTCCTGACCGACCCGGGAGTCATCGACGAGATTCTGCGCGCAATTCATGCCACTGGCGATGACGTCGTTGTTGAAATCGGACCTGGCCAGGGGGCTATAACCCGTACACTTGCAAACAGCGCCGGGCACCTGCACGCAATCGAGCTGGACCGCGACCTTGCTGCTAAATTGCGTCGGCAATATGAAGACAAGCCGAACGTGACGATTCACGAAGGCGACGCGTTGAAGTTTGACTTCGCCGCGCTAGGCAAACAACTGCGAATCGTAGGCAACCTGCCCTACAATATTTCGACGCCACTGTTATTTCATTTATTGAAATTTCGCGACCGAATCCTGGATATGCATTTCATGCTGCAAAAAGAGGTGGTTGATCGCATGGCTGCAAGTCCGGGCACCAAAGCCTACGGTCGCCTGGGCATCATGTTGGGATGTCATCTCAGCGTCGACCCCCTGTTTGAAGTTGACAGATCCGCATTCGATCCCCCGCCCGACGTAACCTCCGCGGTTGTCAGGCTGGATCCGTTGCCGCCAGGGACGTTCGACATTCGCGACCCGGCCCTGCTGTCAACAATTGTTACGGCCGCATTCATGATGCGTCGCAAAACTATTCGTAATGCGTTGCGCGAGCACGCCAGTGATGCCGATTTCGCCGCCGCTGACATTGACCCGGGTTTACGCGCGGAGCAAATCAGCATCGACCAATACGTCGAACTCAGCAATCATCTTTGCGCCCGCATACGATAGAATACGCCTATGGATCACAAACACTGCACTATCGATGTCGATGTCGCGACGACGTACATCGACGAACAATCGGAACCCGATTCGGGACGCTACGTGTTTGCCTATACCATTACGATTTCCAATAGTGGCGATGTCGCCGCGCAGCTCATCAGCCGCCACTGGATCATTACCGATGCAAACGGCAAGGTTCAGGAGGTCAACGGCGACGGTGTCGTTGGCGAGCAGCCACACCTCAATCCGGGTGAGGAGTTTCGCTATTCAAGCGGTGCTGTTCTCGAGACGCCGGTGGGCGCGATGCAGGGCCTGTATCGAATGGAAGCTGACGATGGCATTTGCTTCGATGCGCCTATTGCGCCGTTTACACTGGCCGTTCCCGGCTTGCTCAACTAGCGCCAATGGCCGTATATGCCATCGGCGACCTGCAGGGCTGTTACGACCCGTTTCGCCGCCTCCTTGATGCTATCGAATTCGAGCCCGGACAGGATACGTTGTGGCTCGTCGGTGACCTTGTCAATCGAGGGCCCAAGTCTTTAAAAACCTTACGCTTCGTCAAGGAGTTGGGCGAGGCAGCGATTTGCGTGCTCGGCAATCACGACCTGCACTTACTGGCTTTGTGGTCCGGCGTGATCACACCGGGCAAACGCTTCGACTCGCTGTCGAAATTGCTGCAGGCGCCGGATCTGGACGACATGTGTCACTGGCTCAGACAGCGTCCGCTGGTGCATTACGATGATGACGTCGACACCTTGCTCGTCCATGCCGGCACGCACCCGAAATGGGACGTCAAGAAAACGCTGGCGCGCGCTGCCGAAGTCGAAGCGGCGCTCCGCGGCTCGGATTACGGCACCTTACTGGCCAATATGTATGGCAACACGCCGGCTAGCTGGAGCGGTAAACTGACAGGCTACAAGCGCTTGCGCTTTATCATCAATTGCCTGACGCGCATGCGCATGCTCACGGCCCGTCAAAAACTGAATTTCGCTCACAGCGGCGGCGCGTGGCCCGCGCGCAAAAATCTGCAGCCCTGGTTCAAGGGCAAGCATGCTGCACTGGCAGAGACGCGCATCGTCTTTGGCCACTGGTCACAGCTCGGCCTTATCGTTCTGCCGAACCTGCTCAGCATCGACACCGGCTGCGTCTGGGGCCGGCAGTTGACGGCCGTCAGGCTCGACAAACGAATCCCGAGAATCATCCAGGTCGATGGTCAGGACTAAATGCTGCGTTCATAAGTCATGAATTCGAAATCAAATTCGTTGCGTTCATCCGCTGTGTGCTTCTCGGATTCCGTGACTTTCCAATCGCTCTCGATCAAATCCGGAAAAACAGTGTCGCCTTTGACATGGGCGTGCACACGCGTCAGGTAAACGCGCTCGGCCTTTGGCAGGAACAGCTCGTAAATTTGTCCGCCACCGATAATCATGACTTCGTCAACCTCGCCCGCAACCTGCAATGCTCGCGCCGGCGATGAGACGACATCACAGCCGCCTGCCGCGAAGTCACTCGCGCGCGAAATCACAATGTTCCGCCGCCCGGGCAACGGCCGCCCGAGCGATTCCCAGGTCAGGCGACCCATGATGATTGGCTTGCCCAGCGTCAACGCCTTGAAGCGCTTCAGGTCATCGCTGATTTTCCACGGCAGTTCGCCCTGTACACCAATAACGTTGTTGCTCGACGCTGCGACAATAAGACTGATCATTCATTACTTCCGGGACACGGTCTGCGGCCCGGAGTTTGCCACAAATTCGCCGACGTCGAGCGACTGACAGATGCGCCGCGCGCTAACGCGCCGTCACTCGCTCTTTGTTACACGCCCTGGAAGCGACAGATCACCCGATGCGATATCGTGTACACCGATGACGCAGAGTAACGGCACCTCTGTCTTTTCGTTGACCTGCAACTCCGCAGTCACCGCGTCGAAAGAGACATTGGCCGTGTCGCTGACGGGTACCGTGATCCGTGCTGCCTGACCATCAAGAATCGGGCTCATACCTGGACTGTCCAGCGCGATCGGCAGATACGGCGCCGTTTCGGGAAGCAAATCGACACCGGGCGAGACATCTCTTACCTTGAGGCCGGCACCGCAGGCTGAATCCTCGACCAGAACGACCCAGTGCGAGTGCCAGTCGGCACCATCATTGGCGGGGTCGCCGTCCTGGTTTTCGTCAAACAACGGCGTGTCGTCGAAATCCGGATGCGCCGTTATCGTGAGCGACAGTATTCCCGACGCCTTGTCGAAGCCAACCACTTCCGGGTCGAGGCTTGTCGGCCAGACATAGGCTTGCACCCTGGCACCAGCGAGCTGTCCGGTCGATTGCGGTTTAACACTGCCGGCCTCACCCACTAACTCCATTGCAAACGTCGTCAAGCGACCGTCCGTGGTCGCACCGGCCGTGGTGATATCAAAGGCGGTGGGTATCTCGCTGTCGACAGGGCTGTTGATTTCATGCGCAAAAAGACTGTGTGTCGCCAGGCTGGCACAAAGCAAAAATACGAAATTGGGTTTCATCTCGGGCTCCATTAGTATTGAGTCGATACCATTAAGAGTCTAATCAGCGATATCCGCAATTGCAAGCTTCGTTTTGAGTCGATACTATTTATTAATGAAACCGGACGACTCGAAGCGCATCGCTGCCCTGCTGGAACGTATCGGCCGCCTGCTGACGACCGAAGCCCATGCGGAAGGCCTGTTACCGGTGCAATGGGAGACGCTTCGCTACCTGGCGCGAGCAAATCGTTTCTCACAAAATGCTGCTGCATTGACGGCCTATCTCGGCTTAACGAAGGGTACGGTGTCGCAGACGCTGGGAACGCTTGAGAACAAAGGCCTGGTGAAAAAGACCACCGATCAACGGGACCGGCGCAGCAAGCGCCTGTCGCTGACCGGCAAGGGAAAGTCACTTCTGAAACGAGATCCCATGGAAGCCACCAGCAAAGTGCTTGCCGATCTCAGTCGGTCCCGGCGCCGTCAGCTCGCAGGGACCCTGGAAGAAATATTGTCCGCACGGCTCGTGCTTCAGGAGCGGCAGCCATTCGGCCAGTGTCGCGATTGCCGTTATTTTGCGCGGCAGCACCCGGAAGGAGCTCCGCATTTTTGTCAGCTGCTGGAGGAACAGTTGAGCGCAGGCGATGCCGATAGCATCTGTTTTGAGCAACAACCTGGGCGCTAGGCACCCGTTACGCACAGCTAGCCGGGGCGGCCGTCAATTCGCGCACGCACTAACATCGGCGCATAGCGAAACAGGAACACGATAAACGACAGCACCCAGAGCGCCGCGGACATTTCAAGCAGTATTCGATAGTTGGCTGCACCGGCAATCGTCGCGGTAACGCGCAGCACTGCAGCGAATTGCAACAATACAAATGCGCTGAAGTCTGACCGGGATGCAATTAGTTCTCGCCCGGTATGGCCGAGCGCACTGCGCATCATCATGGCGAGCATCAGGCTGGCCATAGCCCCGATCGTCAAGGCGTGTACAGCTGCTGTGGCCGGCAACAATCCCATTGCGGCCAGCCCTCGCAAGGCCAGCATGAGCGGAATCCACGCGTACGCCAGCGGCAACATCAACAGCAGCGTATTGCGAAACGTACGGTGTGGTTCCCACAGCCACAAGCGGACTCCGTGCGCAGCTGCCGCAATGAAATACAAGGTAGCCCACGCCACTGCCGGCAACGGCTGCATCGATGACAGCATATCGGCGAGAAGAATTAACAGCAGCGCGCCGATAGCGACGACCTCGAGAGCGGTTTCCCTGCGCGGCGATGCCGCAGGAATCGCGTTTGCCGTAAATGCCGGTATGACGCGGCCACTCATAATGGCAATCAGAATCACGATGACGTCGAGTGCTGCGTTGACCGAAACCGGGTTGAGACGCGCAGGCAGAACGCCGGAATACGACAGGTGATACACGGTATTGGCGGCCGCAAGCGCTATCAGTACGAATATCAGCTTGATGTTTCTGCTGTTTTCGCTGCGCAATATCGGCACCGCGAGCATAGCGGCAAGAACAGGTAAGAATGCCAGGTCGATCAGCATTGCCGGTATCGCCGGCCCGGTGAATGCCAGGACACGAGCGAGAATCCAGAGGGCCGCGAGACTGCCCAGGCCGAATCCTGTTGGCGTCGCGCAGCCCGTCCAGTTACGCACGGCGGTCAGCAAAAACCCGGCGATGACCGCTACCGCAAATCCGAACAACATCTCGTGCTGGTGCCAGGCAAATCCTGCCAGGTAGCCGTCAATTGACAACATTCCAGTGTAGGCCGCAACCCAAAGCGGCACAGCTACCACGGCGAACAGCCCTGCGAGCAGGTAAAACGGCCGAAATCCCAGGCCAAGAACGGCCAATACCGCACGCCGCCCGGCGCTGTCATTGCCGTGCCGATCAGTCACTACCCGTCACCCCCGGGATGCGGGGAGAAATGATCCGGATACTTGTTATCGACCTCTTCCCAGTCTTGCCATTCCGCTGGCGGGTCTTTCATCTCGGTAATTACAGGCCAGACCAGGGAAAACTCTGCATTCACCGCAAGCATTTTGTGCTGGTCCGGCGGGAGTTCGTCGTCTGCATAGATTGCGCCGATGGGACACTCCGGCTCGCACAATGTGCAGTCAATGCATTCGTCCGGGTCGATGACCAGCATGTTTTCACCTTCGTGAAAACAATCGACAGGGCAAACTTCGACGCAGTCGGTCAATTTGCATTTAATGCACTTTTCGCTGACTACAAAAGTCATTCATCTGAATCCTTGATTGATAATCTTAATGTCGTTCAATACACGTCTGCTGCGAGCCGGGATCGTTATACACGGGCCGAGATGACGCGAACCGGGAGCGCCAGTAGCGCTGCCAGTTTTTTGCCCGGTTGCACCAGGTCTGCGACGGTCACTTCATCAAGGTGACCGAGAAAAAGTTGCAATGCGTCGCCAAACGCCGCCTTCAACGCACAGGCGGGCTCGATACGACAATTTGAATCCTGTGCATCAAAGCACTCGACCAGTCGAAAGTCGGGTTCAAATTCCCGCACGACTTCGCCGACGCTAATGTTGTCGGCCGGTCGGGCCAGGCACATGCCGCCGTTGCGACCCTGCACTGTACTGAGCAAGCCCAGTTTGCCGAGTTTGTGGACCACCTTGGTCAGGTGATTGCGAGAGATACGATAGCCCGTTGCAATATCGTCAACGCGAACGAGCTCGCCTTGTTGCAGTGCGACGTGCATCAGGACGCGCAGTGCGTAGTCCGTGTAAGTCGTTAATCTCATCGTAGCAACGCCTTGTTGAGCGATAGTTTTAAAACATGTATCATGTTCGCATGTTTAAATCAAACGACCCGGCTGACTGGGCGAGCGTGAGCCAATGGCGCAAGGAAACGCGCAACGAGCTGTCGGCCAGGCGCCTCAGTGTCTCGCCGGCAGAACGGCGATCCGCGCAGGAATCCATCGGCCAGCGCTTGCACAAAAACTTTCCAGAGCTAGGCGATGCCGCTATCGGCTTCTACTGGCCAATCAAGGGTGAAGTCGACCTGCGCCCGTTAATGCAGACGCTGAGCGCTGAGGGTGCGGACCTCGCACTTCCCGTGGTCGTGGAAAAAAACCAGCCGCTGGAATTCTGGGCCTGGGACGAAGACACGCGAATGACCCGGGGCGGCTGGAATATCCCGGTACCCGCAGAGCGTAGTTTACTCATACCGAACATACTGCTGGTCCCGCTGCTGGGATTTGACGCCGCGGGCTATCGTCTTGGCTTCGGCGGTGGCTACTACGACCGCTCGCTGGCTGCGTTTCGATTGCGCCCCATGACTATCGGTATCGGCTACGAATTCAGCCGCCTGCCCACGATCTTTCCGCAAGCACACGATATTCCGATGGATGCGATCGTTACCGACACGAGCTGTGTGCGTTTCCCGCAGGACAGTGCAGACAAAAATGAACCCGCGTCACCGCCCTGCTATCAGCATGAATTTGATGACACATCTGACACGACGTAAGGACGAACGATAGTCCGCCAAGCCGCGGCAGCAATAAGTACGATGCGAAATTAGGCTGTCTAGCGACGAAACACATGTTCGACCACATTTTTCATGCGAATCCAATTTAAACACCAATGTG
>CAXBJV010000026.1:0-48645 GCA_963976215.1 uncultured Woeseiaceae bacterium
GCTCGACGGCATCCTCAAGCACATCAAATAATTAAGGTGACAGTGACCCTATTTTGCAAGCAAAAATAGGGTCACTGTCACCTTAATTGCTTAGGCAACATCGACGTCGTCAGCGTCGTCGTCTTTGGCTGAGTAGACACGGCGGATGATGCTCGGAATGACGGCCTCCGAAATCAGGAAGCCCTGCATCTTGTCGCACTCAATCGTTTTCAGAAACGCGAAGGTCTCCTGATCTTCGACCCCTTCCGCACAGACCGACATGCCGAGGTTGTGTGCCAGCCCGGTAACCGCCGCGAGCACGGTCTGCGACACGCGATCGTCTTGCGCGCGCCGCAAGGCGGATGCGTGAATCTTGATCTCATCAAATGGCAGCTGTTCAAAGGTGCCAAGCGACGATGCGGCAACGCGAAAGTCGTCGAGGCAAATACGAAACCCTCGGTCACGCAGTGATTTCAGTGCCCGCACGTGCGGCGCTTCCGGGTCGGCGAGATCTCTCTCGACAATCTCGAACGTGAAGCTCGCACATTCGAGGCCGGCATCGCGCACTATCGCTGCGTATCTATCCGCCAGCGTTTCATCACTGAGCTGGCTGGATGCGAGGTTGATACAGGAATTCAACTGGATACCGTGCTCCCGCCAGTCAACCAGTTGGCGTGCCGCTTCGCGCAGCACAAATTCGCCGAGGCGCCCGGACAAACCAAATGCCTCAACCTCCGGCAAAAATTCCAGCGGCCCCATCAAGCCGTGTTTCGGATGTAGCCAGCGGACCAGGGCTTCCGCCTCGCGAGTGAGCCATTCGGTGCCGGAGTTACGTTCGACCTTTGGCTGGTAGCGCAATACAAATTCGTCATTGGTCAGCGCGCTTTCCACCTCTTCGCGAGATACATTTAACATGCGTCGCCGGCAGCGCCGTGCCGACGCACTCAACCTGTCAAAGTCGAAGTCTTCGCCGACCCATTCAATGTTCCTGAAGCGCGACAGTTCGTCGACCAGTGCGGCTTGCTGTGCGCCTCGCAGAGAGCGTCGATCCGCCGCGATGATGATCGCGAACGGTGTGCGTCCCTCGGCCTCTTTCAGTGCGGCGATATTGTCGTGATGGATGTCGGCCTCGGCGAGCAATACGATGCGCCGCGATTGCCCGGCCAGTAATTCGCTGAACGTTGCCGAGCTTTTGAAAAAACTCAGCGTAAAACTCATCTCACGGACAACGTCGTTCAGGGAGCGGTGAGCACGAATAGTTTCACTTGTTATTAGTAGCATGGTATCGCCGGTTTTTGACAAGGTGGATACAAGGCTATCGCCCGATCTCAGAGAAACTTGATGGCCAGCAGTCGACGTTCCGCCTGCCCGCATGAAAATGTCGAAAATGCCTAATATTGTGGGAAAAAACGGCTCAAATTGTCGCTTCGGAAAGCGCCTTTCTCTGTTGCCATGCCTGGGGTCTGTGACTATAATGCGCACGCTATTTACAGGCCCGCCTGGAAACATGACGATGACAAGCGCCACCCACCGCCGGACAACCGACGGACGTGGCGTTTTTAGTGCCGGAGGCATAGAGAATTGGATCTCACTATCCCCCGGGTATTAGTCGCGCAGTTTCTGGTCGGAGTGGTCCTGGCCGCCGTTATCTGGGGTGTTTTCGGCAAAGTGGCAGGCTATTCGGCCCTCCTGGGCAGCCTGACCGCGGTGATACCGAATGCTTTCCTGGCATTGCGACTGGTCGTACCGCGCAGGGATTCAGGCGCGCAAGCCCTGGTCGGTGCGGCCTGGATTGGCGAGATTGGCAAACTGGCGCTCACGGTACTGTTTTTCAGTCTTGTGTTTACGCTGGTCAGGCCGCTCAACGCAGCGGCATTATTTGCAGGATTTATTGCGACGCAGCTGGTGATTTTCTCAGGTCTCCTGATGCGATCAAAAGAAGAACGGGAAACGGAACACGGCAATGGCAGCTGAAGGCGGACACGGCGCAAGCGATTCTGGCGCCTATATTCAACATCACCTCCAAAACCTGCAGGTCTGCAAGGTGGACGGCGAATGGGTGTGGAACGATTGCGCCGGCAATTTCTGGGCTATGAATGTCGACTCGATGTTCTGGGCCGTGCTGCTGGGCCTTATTTTCGTCCTTCTGTTCCGCAATACCGCCAAGAAGACCTCGACCGACAAGCCGGGACGATGGCAGGCCGCGGTCGAAATCATTGTCGAAATGGTGAACGGCAGCGTCAAGGACACATTCCATGGCACCAGCCGTCTGATCGCGCCGCTCGCACTGACAATCTTCGTCTGGGTCTTCCTGATGAACCTGATGGACCTGGTGCCGGTCGACTGGATTCCACTGGCAGCGAGCGCTGTCGGTATTCCTTATATGAAGGTCGTGCCGACGACCGACGTGAACGTGACCTTCGGCATGTCCATTGCCGTCTTTGTTCTGATCATCTTCTACACGATCAAGAACAAGGGCATTGGCGGTTTTATCGGCGAGCTGACGCTGCACCCGATTGCGCCGTCATTCAAGGGGCCTGCAATTCTCGCCGCGCCGATTATCATCGCGTTCAACTTCATTCTTGAGAGCGTTGCGCTACTGGCGAAGCCGCTGTCATTGTCGCTGCGACTGTTCGGCAACATGTTTGCCGGCGAACTCATCTTTATTCTGATTGCGCTGATCGGTTACGCGCAATTGCCGCTGCACTTCGGCTGGGCTGTTTTCCACGTCCTGATCGTGACGCTGCAGGCCTTTATTTTCATGATGCTGACCATAGTCTATTTAAGCCTGGCATCAGAGAAGCATTAATTAATATTACATTTAAATTCAATAAGTTGGACTGAGTCCTCCGCAGGAGAAAAAGATGGAAACTGTTATTGGCTTCACCGCGATTGCCGTCGCACTTTTGATTGGCCTCGGCGCCCTCGGCGTTGGTATTGGTATGGGCCTTCTGGGTGGCCGCTTCCTCGAAGGTGCAGCACGTCAGCCGGAGCTTGCGCCGATGTTGC
Source organism: uncultured Woeseiaceae bacterium (assembly GCA_963976215.1). GTDB lineage: Bacteria > Pseudomonadota > Gammaproteobacteria > Steroidobacterales > Woeseiaceae > UBA1847. The sequence goes on from CAXBJV010000026.1 coordinate 2,989, forward strand.
AGACGAAGATGTTCCTCGTCGTCGCACTGCTTGACGCGGTTGCGATGATCGGTGTCGGTATCGCGTTGTTCTTCGCATTTGCCAATCCGTTCGTGGGCCAGCTGCAAGCCGCACAGGCTGCTGTAGGCGGCTAACAAACGCTGGGGGCGGCCCGAAAAGGCCGCGACCTACGGATAGTATGAGCGGAGTTCGCCGCAGTCGCGGCCAGAGCCGCTCCTACAGGTAAGGAGCAACTAGTGGACATTAATCTCGGTACTTTGTTGGGTCAGACAATCGCGATGATCGTGTTTGTCTGGTTCTGCATGAAGTACATCTGGCCACCGATTCTTAACGCGATTGAAGAGCGCCAAAAAGAGATCGAGGAAGGCCTGGCTGCCGCTGACAAGGGTCAGGAGGCATTGGTCAAGGCCGCGGCGGAAGCCGACGATATTGTCGGCGAAGCACGCAAGCAAGCGACCGGCATTCTCGACCAGGCACATGCCCGCGCCAACGAAATCGTTGCAGACGGCAAGGCCGATGGTGCGAAAGAACGAGAGCGCCAGCTCGCCGCCGCGAAAGCGGAGATCGAACAGGAAGCCAACCGCGCTCGCGAAGAGTTGCGCGGACAGGTGTCGGCCATTGCCATTGCGAGCGCTGAGAAGATCCTCAATCGAGAGATCGACGACAAGGCGCACGATGACATTCTGGGCAAGCTCGCCCAGGAGCTCTAAGACGCGATGGCAGACAACAACACAATCGCGCGGCCTTATGCACAGGCAGCTTTCGAAGTGGCGCAGGAAAATAACGCCGTTTCGGATTTGTCAGAGTCGCTCGCGGCGGCGGCGTTGCTGTTCGAGGACGGGCAACTTGCCGAGTTTCTCAGCCGGCCGTCACTGAATGACGAGCAGCGCCTTAAGTTTCTGCAGGGCACGTTCGCGAAAGCCGTCGGCGACGGTTCGGTATTTGCCGGTGGCAGCCAGCACGGCAGCAACTTTCTGAAATTGCTGTTGGAGTACGGGCGCATAGCGGTACTGCCGGAGATAGCAGAGCATTTTGAAGCGCTCAAGGCAGCACTTGAAAACAAAGTCGATGCCGTCGTCACGTCGGCAGCGAAGCTGGACCAGAATCAAATTGACGAGATTGCAGCAGCGCTGAAAAAGCGTCTTGGCTGCGACGTTAATATCGAAACAGAAATAGATGAAAACCTGATCGGTGGTGCGGTGATTCGCGCCGGCGACGTGGTTATTGATGGATCACTGCGCGCGAGGCTCGAAGGCCTGGCGAATGCATTGACCAAATAAAGAGGAAAGGCAAATGGCACTTAAAGCTTCTGAAATCAGCACGCTGATTAAAGAGCGCATCGAGAACTTCGAGGCATCCGCGGAGGCGCGCGACGTCGGTACTGTAATCGCGGTAACCGACGGCATCGTCCGCATCCATGGTCTCGCCGACGCACGTTACGGCGAAATGCTCGAGTTCCCGCAGAACACCTTCGGCATGGCACTCAACCTGGAGCAGGATTCGGTGGGTGCGGTGGTCCTCGGTGACTACAAGCATATTTCGGAAGGCGACACGGTCAAGACCACCGGCCGCATTCTCGAGGTGCCAGTCGGTGAAGCGATGCTGGGTCGCGTTGTTGATGCACTCGGTAATCCGATCGATGGCAAGGGTCCGATCGAAACCGATCTTTCCTCGCCCATTGAAAAAGTCGCACCAGGCGTTATTGATCGGCAGTCCGTTGATCAGCCCGTGCAAACCGGACTGAAGTCAATTGATGCGATGGTGCCGATCGGTCGTGGCCAGCGTGAGCTGATCATTGGCGATCGCCAGACCGGTAAGACCGCGGTAGCGATCGATGCGATCATCAATCAGCGTGGTACCGGCATTAAGTGTATCTATGTCGCAATCGGCCAGAAGGCCTCCTCCATTGCAGGCGTCGTTCGAAAGCTTGAAGAAGAAGGCGCTCTGGCGCACACGATTATCGTTGCGGCCGCCGCCGCCGACAGCCCGGCGATGCAGTACATCGCGCCGTACTCCGGTTGTTCGATGGGCGAGTACTTCCTCGATCGGGGCGAAGATGCGCTGATCGTATTCGACGACCTGACAAAGCAGGCCTGGGCGTATCGCCAGGTATCGCTGTTGCTGCGTCGACCGCCGGGCCGCGAAGCTTACCCGGGTGATGTTTTCTACCTGCACTCCCGTTTGCTCGAGCGCGCCTCGCGCGTGAGTGCCGCATACGTCGAGCGCGTTAGTGAAGGCAAGATCAAGGGCAAGACCGGCTCAATGACGGCACTGCCGATCATCGAAACGCAGGGCGGTGACGTATCGGCATTCGTTCCGACGAATGTGATCTCGATTACCGATGGCCAGATCTTCCTCGAGTCCGATTTGTTCAACGCCGGTATCCGGCCTGCCATTAACGCCGGCCTCTCGGTCTCGCGAGTGGGTGGCGCGGCACAGACGAAGATCATCAAGAAGCTTGGCGGCGGCGTGCGACTCGCACTGGCTCAGTATCGTGAGCTGGCCGCATTCGCACAGTTTGCATCCGATCTCGATGCGGCAACCCGTGCACAGTTGCAACGTGGTGAGCGTGCGACCGAGCTGATGAAACAGAAACAGTATTCGCCGCTGTCAGTTGCCGAAATGGGACTGTCCCTGTACGCCGTAAACGAAGGCTTTATTGACCCGGTTCCGGCGAACAAGGTAGTGGCCTACGAAGAAGCGCTGCATGACTTTGCGAAAGCGAATCATGCGGATGTGCTCGACACAATCAACGAGTCGGGTGATTACAACGATGAGATCGCTGCAAGCTTGAAGAAGATTTGCGAGGAATTCGCGGAAAAAGGCGCTTATTGATTTCGCGGCTTGTAGGAGCGGCCCCCGGCCGCGAACCAAAATAGGATAAACATGGCAGGTGAGAAGGAAATACGCTCGAAGATCGCTTCTGTAAAGAACATGCAGAAGATTACGAGTGCAATGGAAAAGGTTGCTGCGAGCAAGATTCGCAAGGCGCAAAAGCAGATGGAAGCATCTCGCCCGTACGCCGAGCGCATTCGACGCGTCGTCGGCCACCTGGCGCATGCCAATCCGGACTACAAGCACCCGTTCCTGACCGAGCGCGAAATCAGCCGTGTTGGTTACATCGTCATCTCAACTGACCGTGGCTTGTGCGGCGGCCTCAATGCCAACCTCTTCAAGCGCATGATCGGTGAGATTGCCGATATGCAGGAAAAGAAGATTGAGATTGACCTGTCACTGGTGGGTGCGAAAGCTGTAGCGTTTTTCCGTCGCATGGGCGGTAACGTCGTGGGCAAGGCGACACACATGGGCGACAAGCCCAGTGTCAACGAGCTGATCGGCTCTATCAAAGTGATGCTCGATTCGTACAGCGAAGGCAAAATTGACCGACTGTACCTGGTGCATAACCGCTTCGTGAATTCGATGACGCAGTCACCGGAGGTGACACAGATCCTCCCGGCAAGCGGAATCGGCAGCGACAGCGAAGACCTACAGGATCACTGGGACTACATCTACGAACCCGATGCCGGCGAACTGCTTGATGACGTATTGATGCGTTACATCGAGTCGCAGGTTTATCGTGGGGCAGTTGAAAACTTCGCCTGTGAAATGGCAGCGAAGATGATGGCGATGAAATCCGCAACGGATAACGCGGGCGAGATCATCGATGACCTGCAGCTCGAGTACAACAAGGCTCGACAGGCAGCCATTACACAAGAAATTTCAGAAATTGTCGGCGGCGCAGCCGCTGTGTCTGGATAGAAGCATTTTTAAGTAATCATCAACGACAGGTTCGTTGATACGGATAGGAAGAGAGTATGAGCACCGGAACTACTGTGCAGGTTATTGGCGCTGTTGTGGACGTTGAGTTCCCGGCGGGCCAGATCCCGAAAGTTTACGACGCATTGGTTATCGACGATGCGGAGATCACGCTTGAAGTGCAGCAGCAGCTGGGCGACGGCGTGGTTCGCACGATTGCGATGGGTTCCTCGGAGGGCCTGAAGCGCGGCATGTCAGTAACCGATACGGGTGCACCGATTTCGGTTCCGGTCGGCGCGAAAACGCTCGGCCGAATCATGGACGTACTGGGTACGCCCATCGACAACGCCGGTCCAATCGGCGAAGAAAAGCGCATGCCGATTCACCGGCCGCCACCGTCCTACGAGGAGCAGGCAGCAACTACTGAGTTGCTCGAGACGGGTATCAAGGTCGTCGACCTGATCATGCCGATTTCCAAGGGCGGTAAGGTTGGCCTGTTCGGCGGCGCCGGCGTGGGCAAGACGGTTACGCTGATGGAGCTCATCAACAACATCGCTAAAGAGCACGGTGGCTATTCGGTATTCGCCGGTGTTGGTGAGCGTACTCGTGAAGGTAATGACTTCTTCCACGAGATGACTGAATCCGGTGTTATCGACAAGGTATCGCTGGTCTACGGCCAGATGAACGAGCCTCCCGGCAACCGCCTGCGCGTTGCGCTGACCGGACTGACAATGGCCGAAGCATTCCGCGACGAAGGTCGTGACGTATTGATGTTTATCGACAACATCTATCGTTACACGCTCGCCGGAACCGAAGTATCCGCGCTGCTCGGCCGCATGCCGTCAGCGGTGGGCTACCAGCCGACACTGGCTGAGGAAATGGGTATCCTGCAGGAGCGTATCGCGTCGACGAAGACCGGTTCGATCACATCATTCCAGGCGGTTTACGTACCGGCCGATGACCTGACTGACCCGTCACCGGCAACGACCTTTGCTCACCTTGACGCAACGCTGGTACTGTCACGAAACATTGCCGAGCTCGGTATCTACCCGGCGGTTGATCCGCTCGACTCTACGTCGCGAATTCTCGACCCGCTGGTTATTGGTCAGGAACACTACGACTGCGCACGAAACGTACAGGGTGTGTTGCAGCGTTATAAGGAATTGCAGGACATCATCGCGATTCTGGGTATGGACGAGCTCTCTGAGGAAGACAAGCAGACGGTAAACCGCGCGCGCAAAATTCAGCGCTTCCTGTCACAGCCCTTCTTCGTTGCCGAGGTTTTCACGAACTCACCCGGTAAATACGTATCACTGGCCGAAACCATCCGAGGCTTTAACGGTATTGTGAACGGCGATTACGATCACATTCCGGAACAGGCCTTTTACATGGTTGGCACCATCGACGAAGCGGTCGAAAACGCAAAGAACTTCACGTAGGAGCGGCCCCTGGCCGCGAACAGGAAGGTTACATAGGAGCGGCCCCTGGCCGCGAATAAACAATGGCAACAATCCAGATCGACATAGTTTCCGCCGAAGGCGAGATTCATTCGGGCACCGCCTCGATGGTGTTCGCGCCGGCGTCAATGGGCGAAGTCGGCATCGCGCCGCGGCATGCGCCGATGCTCACGCCGCTGTCGCCCGGTGAAGTCCGAGTCCAGGATGAGGCCGGCAAGGAACAGAGCTTCTACATCACCGGCGGCATGCTCGAGGTGCAACCGTTCCAGGTTACCGTGCTTGCTGACACGGCATTGCGTGGCGACCAGCTGGACGAGGCTGCAGCACTGGCATCGCAGCAGGCGGCGGAAGAAGCGCTGAAGGGTGCGTCTTCAGAGACCGACGTGGCTCGTGCCCAGACCGAGCTCGCCGAAGCCCGTGCCCGTTATCGTGCGGCACAAAAGCTCAAAGGCAAGCGCTAAAAAGCCGGCTTGTTCGAAAGCAGCGATCACAGCACTTTGTTTCAGATAGCCGTTGTTGCTGGGTAAGACCTCCACAATGGTCATGTCGGCTTCAATGCCAACGAAGGCAAGGTTTTCCAGAGAGTGGCGCCATTCATCCCGGGCCAAAGGTCAAAGATGAATTTGACGATCTTGACAACATACTTTCCATGAAATGTCGATGCAATGCTGGCGGGGTTCAGGCCGAGCGCTAGCGCTAGCGTTAACGCTTGACGAAATCTCTCTTGCCCCCATTTGTCGAAGCGTTGATCCCAGGGGCAGTTTCAAAAAAGAACACAAGCAAGCGCAGACATTCCGATACAATCACCCAATGAACAGAACGCCACAAATTACAGGCACACCCGATCCGATAGAGCGCCTGATCGCACGCCTCGATGCTGACTCCGCGAGCAACGACTGTACTGAACGCTGTGAGGCCGTGAAGCAGACTCTGATTGATGAGATCGGCGGCCGGGCGCTAGCGCTACCAGCGGAGTTTACGCGGCCCTGCCCGGATACGTATGCACGCAGACTTCTGCACAAGGCGGACCGATATGCCATCGTCGTGATGGTGTGGGCGGCGCAGCAGGGGACACCGATTCACGATCACGATGGTAAATGGTGCGTTGAGTGTGTGTACGACGGCACGATTCGTGTTCGATCCTTTGACTTGATCGGGGAACCGGATGACGAGATCGTTTCGTTTAGAAAAGCCAAAGAAGTTTCTGCGCACAAAGGCATGGCTGGCTCACTGATCCCGCCATTTGACTACCACATCATCGAAAACCCCGCCGACGATCCCGCTGTAACCATTCATGTATACGGCGGTGAAATGCAGGGATGCCACGCATACAAGGAACTTGATGACGGACGCTATAAGCGAGTTCGAAAAGAACTCGCTTATACGACAACCTAGAGCAGCTACTGTCGCAGAGGGCAGGTACGCAAGATGTTGACTCCGTACGCATGCACCGTCCTATGCGGAGCTTGTCTGTTTTGCCATCAGCGCCCGCCGGGTTGAAAATTGACTGTTACCCCTGCATACACATTGCGATCGGGTGCCGGCTCGAAATAGCGGCCACCGAAAGCGTTGATGCGAATATTGCTGTTGTAGCGCTCATCGAAGAGGTTGTTGATACCAAAGTACGGTCGCACTTGCCAGCGTCCAAATTCAAACTCATCGTAGAGGCGCAGGTTGGAAACGGTGTATGCATCCACTTCCGCCGAATTGGCATTGTTCGCGAACAGCTTGCCGGAATAAGATGTTTCCAGCGCAATGGCAAGCCCTGACTGCGTCTTGTAATTTAATCCCAGGTAGCCGAAGTGTCCGGGCAGACCCGGTAGCTCGTTGCCCGAAAAGTCGTTGCCGTTGTCGTCCGTAAACTGGTCGTACGTAAAGTCAGACCAGGTGTACGATGCATCGACGCCAAATCCGCTGTCATGCCGCCAAGACACCGCGGTTTCGATACCGCGCCGGTCCGATTGCCCAGCGTTCACAAAAAACGTACGCTCGGGAAATGCTGCGAGCTCGAACGGCACGAGCTCATCATCAATATCGATTTGAAAAACCGCCAACTCGAAAAACAATCGCTCATTACCCGTCTTGATTCCGAGTTCGAAGCTGTCCGCGAGCTGAGGTTCAAGCAATGGGTTAAAGCCACCGCTGGCATCCGGATTAGCCAGTTCCGTCGTAGTCGGCGTCTCGAAAGAACTGCTCCAGGATGCGAACAGGATGTATTTGTCGAGGTCGGCGATGACCCCAAGAGTCGGGCTGAACTGATCGAAATCCAGTTTACCCGAATCGTCACCGTCAGCGAGGAATTGGTCGCGGACATCAAACTCGATTTCGTCGTAGCGTGCACCGGCGCTCAAACTCCAGATTTCGTCAAGCGCGTATTGGGCCTGTAAGTAAATGGCGTTACTGCTCACCTGTTCGCGCTGTTCGAAAGACAGGGCGCCGTAACTGCCGTCATTATTATCGAAGCGACGTCGATCATCGTCCTGGCGGTCGAGGTCCACGCCGAACGCCAACTCAAAATTTTCGGGCAGCATGTCACCGAGCTGATATTGCGCGCCGAAGCCGTACACGAGGCGATCGAACTCAACGATCCCGCCGCTTCCAAACGGCAGCCTGTTGGCGAAATCACGCCATAGGTAATAATTACGCAGTGTCAGCGTGCCGGCGTCGCGGTCGCGTGTGTACAGGAGGCCAATGCGTTGCTGATCCATTGACTCGCCTGAATCAAAAAGCAAATTCGCATCACGGGCAGAACGCGGGTCAGCTGCTGCTTGCGCTGCATTGATTCCACCCGGGTCATTCGCGGTCGGTTGATCAGTCAGGTTCAACGCAATCCGCAACCGGTCGTTGCTGCCGATCGGTATCCTCACCTTGCCGTTCAACATGCGAATTTGTGATTCGGATTGTTCGCGCCAGCCATCGATCTCCTGGCTCGACACGTTCAGAAGATAGTCGACGTTGCCAGCTTGTCCACCGGCCTTGAGACCAATGCGGCTATAGCCCAGTTCACCAGCCCCAAGGCTGGCGCTGACAAATTGTGGCCCATCGCCAAGCTCGCTCTCAATCGCGATCACGCCGCCAGATGAGTTGCCGTACAGCGACGAGGCCGGGCCGCGCAGTACTTCAATTCGTTTCACGGAACCGAGATCGATACTGTCAACTTGTGCCTGACCATCGGGTAGCGTTTCTGGAATACCATCGATGACGATCTTGACGCCGCGGACGCCAAAACTGGAACGCGCCCCAAAGCCGCGCAACGCAACCCGCAAGTCCTGCGCAAAATTGTAGCGGTTTTGCATGTACAATCCCGGCACGCCGGACAGCGCCTCGTCCAGGCCGAGTTGCTGCGTGCCATTCTGAATTCGTTCCTTGTCAACCAGAGAAACGGAGCGTGCTGTGCCTCGCAACGAGGTTTCAAGGCGCGTCGCAGAAACCACAATTTCGTCAAGTGTGTCATCAGCGTACACCGCTGAAGGGCTGGACAGAGCCAGCAAAATTGCGGCACTGAAAATGAATCTGGCGGCGTGGTTTTCGGTTGTCATAGTGATAATCTGAACCTTTCTTGGAGGTGACAGCAGCGTAATCTGGCGCGTACCTTAATCAAAGCGCTCTGGAATTGCTATTACACCAGGAACCAGTTCACCCTATATTTACCGCAATTCCAGCAGCTTGTTACTGCAACAAATTTAACGCCGACAGCAGCAAGCGGCAGAAGTCACGAGTACCACCACTATTGGTGGTACTCCCAAACTAATCAGCAATTTGAACTCTGACAACCTTGGGTCACTTTGTTCAAATTACACACATTGCCCGAGACTTCTTGTCGGTCATTGCGCTTGGCTTACTGTTAGTACTGATAAATTGCCGACAACTGGAGTCGGTTAAGTTTGCCGTCGTTACCGCTCTCATCTATGCGTCGACCCCAAATATATTCAGCGCCCAGACTCATGCGTTCGAGGGGTGACCAGATAAAATTGGCGTGTAAGCTTCGGAAAGACTCCGGCACGTCCAGTCCACTAAGCGCGGTGTCATTGTCTGCATCAGAGAACGACACACCCAGAGTGGAACGCATGTTGTCATTCCACACGTGGCGGTAGGCTGCCAGCCCGCCGTACATTGTGGTGAGATTGATCTCGCCATTTGCGTCCAGTGCGCCTACGTTAAAGCTGTTCATGCCCATGTAACGTCCGATCGCATCGCCGTAGTTAAGCTGCCAACGGAAATCGTCCTGCTCGCCGATTCAAAACCTCCCGGACAACGCGATTGCGCTACCAAATTCGGAATCGTCGTATCCAGCGCTATCGATCTTGAGCTGGCGCAGCATACCGGCCACGCTAAACGCGCCCCACTCTCCAGTCCAGTTTCGCCGCACAACCGCATCCGGTAAGGCGCTATCGTCGGCCGCGATCCGGGCACCGCCTGCGAACGGCGTGAGGGTCGTTTCGGGGTTCTCCAACGCGAACATCCAGTTCCCGTCTTCCGTCGGTAGCGTGTAGCGAATTTGCGCCTGCCGACCATTTGCGACGCCAACCGGACCCAGGTCATCCAGATAGTCCGGCACCGAAGCGGTGTCTCCAAAAGTGCTCCAGGTTTGCCCCAGCGTCCAGCGGTTTGTTTTGATGTAGGTATGTCGCAAACGAGGTGAGTATGCGTTCACAGTGCGTTCATTCCCTTGTGCGCTCGCCATAAAGTCAATCTCGAAATAGGTACTGATGTCCCCTCGCCCGGTTGGAGTATTTGACTTCAGCCAGAATCGGGTTTCCTTCGCATGTAGATTGAGGTTCGGATCGCTGGGACTCCCAGTCGTATTGATTGAGGGGGGAATGAAAAAATCCTCACCGACTCCGCGTGTCGGAGCTTTACTGTAGTCGCTAACTATCGCGTCCAGTTTCGCAAACCCACCGACGCTAATTTTGGTTTTCCCAATAGCTGAGGGATGATCCTGTTGGTGTACTACCGCTTCCTTCATTGGCTCCACATCTGAACAGGTTTTGTCAGCCGCGCAAGCTTGTTGCTCAAGTAGCGGCTTAAGCTCCGATACCGTTTTCTCGAGCTCCAGAATTCGTGCCTCATGGGTTGCCTCTTCTCCCGCTGCGTAAAGCGGGCTTGCGGCAACCAGGTTAGCGCAAAGTACGGCCACTAAGGCCACACGACCCAAAATACTCGTAGGGTTTATCTTCATTGTGTTGCTTTGCTCCATCGTCTTGTCTTGCTCCATTATTTTGCTCTGCTCCGTTGTTCCATGCGTGTAATGGCGTGCTCGTGTTTCGTTACCAAAAACAACACAACCGGAATGACCGGGCCGTGCACCATACCGGATCGTAGTCACATTCTGGCAAAAACCGGTCGCGACATTTGCCAGTGCCTTGAGGACAATGCGAAACTTTTTTCGCCAGCTACTTTTAAATGCAATGCGCAAATAGCCCATGCAATTCTGATCGAAGAGGGAGTCCCAAAATAAAATATGGTTTCCGGTTTTCCGCAGATTTGCGCAATCAATCTGATGCTCGTGATAGTTCGGCAAACGGTTGAGCCGATCCAGTCGCCGCGGCCGGCAGGCAAAAGCAAAAAGCACTGGAATAAACATAAAAAAATCGCGCTCACGCTGGTCGAACACGATTCAACTAAAAATTGCGGCTTTTCCGAGCCCAACCCTCCGCTGGAAAGGGCGTAGCGGAAAAAACATTTGGAAAAGCGACCGGCAGCTTAAAAAAGGTTGGCGTTATTCGGCCAATAGTGATAGAAAATGGCCGAGGGGATCCAAATTGATGAGTTGCGCGTACCTGCATGTGTAAATGGTAGCGCTAACATCGACGGGCCCAGGGGGGGTGTCCATCTAAGATGACACCTGCAAAGTACAAATCCGGGATGACCGGAATGAGGTTCTGAAGATGGGTGAAATCAAGAAAACTATTAACAAAACCAAATTGGCGCTCGCCGTATCGGCGGCTCTGTCCATTGCTGCCGGTCCGGCGCTTGCGCAGCAGTCCGGTGACGACGAAATTGAAGAAGTTGTAGTCAAGGGAATTCGCGGCAGTTTGACGCAGGCCCTGGATATCAAGCGTGAGAGCAGCGGCGTTATGGATGCCATCTCCGCGGAAGATATCGGTAAGTTTCCGGATACCAACCTGGCGGAATCGCTGCAGCGCATTACCGGCGTGTCCGTCAACCGAGTAGAGGGCGAGGGTTCCGAGGTTACGATTCGCGGTTTCGGTGGCCAGTTTAACCTGGTGACCCTGAACGGCCGGCAGATGCCTGCAGCCGATTCCCGGGCGCTGTTCTTCGGCGTCAACGTCAACACGAATTCCGGCGATTCGCGCTCCTTCGACTTTTCAAATCTTGCGTCCGAGGGCGTATCGGGCTTGCAGGTGTACAAAACCGGAAGGGCCGGGGTCCCGTCCGGTGGCATCGGCGGCACAATCAATGTTCAAACCATCCGGCCGCTGGATGTAGGTAATCAGCTTTCCTTTGGCGCCAAAGCCGTTGACGACGGTGGTGGCGACAGCATTACGCCAGAGCTTAGTGGTGTGGGCAGCTGGACGAATGACGCAGGTACATTCGGTGTGAGCGCCTTCGCTTCCCGCCAGGAGCGCGAATATTCGAATCGCACGGCGATCGGGCAAGGCTTCTTCGTCTGGGAAACACCTTTCGATGCAACTACCCCAGCCTTTTCGAATGCCACCATCGTCAATGCACCGGACCCCGATCAGCTGGCCGGTTTCCGACCAAATGCCGCTATGGTGTACACCGAAGGTGAGCGCGAACGCACGAACGCTTCCGTGACCATGCAATATGCGCCCAGCGACCGCTTGACCTTCACGCTGGACGGGATGTATGCGCGGAACGACAAGAGCGAAAAGAGTGTTGGCGATATGGCTTTCTTTGTTCGCCAGTTTAATTTTGCCCGTTTCGACGACAATCCTGTTGTCAGCATGCCTGACCTCCTCGGCGAGCCGCTTGTGGCGGGTGCCGGCAGCGACTTTACCCAGGCGGGTAAGGAGCTTCCGTTCCGGAACGGCCTCATCAACATTCGAGACGAGTTGACTTCGATCGGCGCCAACATGGATTTTGTGGTCAATGATTCGTGGTCGATAAACCTTGACCTGTCTCATGCTGAAGCGACAGCCGGCGGTAATGGCCCTGGTGGCTCTATCTATGATTCGCATTCTCTTGGCGGTCAGGCAGTCGCCTTCCAGTTCATTGACGGCCGATCCGACATCCCGCAGTACGTCCAGGCCATCGCGGACGGCTCCGGCCCGACCAGCACGGTGGTCGATGGGCAGGTGGTTAACTTTGCAGGTGGCAATGCGAATGGCATCATGGAAAAGTCAGATCTTGGTTCTCAGTGGATCTTTAAGAATTTCAGCGACCAGGAAAGCACCATCGACCAGTTCCAGTTAAAAGGCTCATGGGACAATGGTGGCGCAGTCACAGCCAATTTCGGTATGAGCTATTACGATAACTCGATTCAGCAACAGACTCGTAATACGTCAGAGGAACTCGGTGGCTGGAATACGGGCTTCATTGGCGATGTCGTGGCGTTGATGGGAGAAGATGCTATTGAAACAATCTGCGTCTCCTGCCAGTTTAACGACAATGACAATCTCATCCTGTCGGAGGAGCAACTGGTCGCGGATTACACGGCCGCCGGCGGAACAATAGCCCCGGGCGCCAGCCTGAGAGTTGGGGGGCAGGAAGTGTTCTACATCGACCCGCTAGCATTCGCCCAGGCCTTTGACGGCTTCACCAGCGGCGGCGGGGCAGTTTACGACTACAATAACCGCAAAACGACAGGCTCAAACGATCGTACGATCGACGAAGATGTTACGTCAGTGTACGGCGAAATTGTTCTCGATGGCGAAGTCAGCGACATGCCGTTGCAGGTTGTGGCCGGACTGCGCTATGAAGACACGAACGTCAACTCCACGTCGATTCAGTCGATCCCAACTGCCAAGGCCTGGGCATCGGATAACGACTTCGTCACGATATTTGGACCCGACGCAGCGGCAGTGTCACAGCAATTCAGCTATGACAACCTTCTGCCGAATCTCGATATATCATTGGAGCCCACAGACAACATAAAATTGCGTGCCTCGATGAGCACAACCATCGCGCGTCCGGAATTGTCCAGTATGTTCGTCGATACCAGTGCCGGTAATCCGACCACGGCGACGGCACTGGGTGGCGTTGCCAGCGGTAGCAGGGGTAACGCACAACTGGTACCGCTGGAGTCCGATAACCTCGACTTGTCGTTCGAGTATTACTACGGTGACGGTAGTGCCGTTACTGTCGCCTACTTCGACAAGTCGATATCGAACTTTATCGGCAACGAGCAGATAACGACAAACCTGTTCGGTCTGACTGACGTCTCCAGCGGCCTGCCGGGCACGGTCTCGGGCCAGGCGCTCGCTGAATTGACGGCGCGTGGCTGGGAGGCGACTGAAACCAACCTCTTCACGATGACGGCGATCCTCGCTAATCCGCAGGATTTTCCGAATGGTGCGGACGAGTTCATCGACCCCAGTCAGCCGGGAGGTGCCGCGCAGTCATCCGATATAGCCACGGCGTACGACGTACCCCCTCAGGCAGGCGATCCGTTGATGAGTTTTCTTGTTCAGCAACCCACGAACGCAGAAAATGCGAATATCGATGGGTGGGAAGTCGCCCTGGTGCACTTCTTCACCGGTCGTCTTAACGGCTTCGGTCTCCAGGCTAACGCGACCTTTGTCAACGGCGACGTCTCATACGACAATTCGCTTCCTCAGTCTGAGGATCAGTTCGCGCTGACGGGTTTGTCGGATTCGTGGAATTTCATCGCCTTCTACGAGAACGACACGTGGAGTGCGCGTATTCTGTTCAACCATCGTGATGAGTTCCTGGAGAACACTAACGTCGGTGACCGCATACCTCGGTATGTTAAAGAGTACGAGCAGCTTGACTTCAATGTTGGCTTCCATGCCACCGACAATCTGACGATTACTCTTGAGGGCATCAATCTGCTGGATGAGCCAATCATCTATCGTGGCCGCACAGAAAATATGATACAGGCCTACATAGAAGGCGATCGACGCCTGATGTTGGGTGCGCGATACACCTTCTAGAGGCATACGTTGGCAAGACCGGAAACGGGCATCTGGGTACCCACCGACATGACAATGTCGGTGGGTACTACTTGTCCGAGAAAGTTGCCAGTACATAGGTCTGAGCACAAAAAATAACCGACCGAGGGGACAAGAATTGAGTATCAAAATTGGAATTGTTGGTCTGGGTTTTGGTGCGGAATTCATCCCCATCTACCAGGCGCATCCATCTGCAGAGCTAGCGGCTGTCTGCCAACGGTCGCAGGCATCACTCGATGAAGTAGCGGACCGGTATTCGGTACCAAAACGTTACACCAGTTATGACGACATGTTGGCAGACCCCGACATTGATGCCGTTCATATCAACACGCCAATTCCGATGCACGGTCAACAGTCGATCCAAGCCCTGAAGGCAGGAAAGCATGTTGCCTGTACCGTACCTATGGCTACGACGGTTGAAGAGTGTGAAGAGATTGTCCGTCTCTGCGAATCAACGGGGCTTAAATACATGATGATGGAAACTGTTGTGTATTCCCGAGAATATCTCTTTATGAAGGAACTCTTTGATAAGGGCGAACTTGGCGATATTCAGTTTCTGAAAGCATCGCATCAACAGGACATGGAAGGCTGGCCGGATTACTGGCCAGGCTTGCCCCCGATGCATTACGCGACGCACTGTGTAGGGCCGGTTCTCGGGATCCAGCAAAAAGATGCGTTGTCTGTTACCTGTTTGGGTTCGGGACGCATCCGCCCGGAATTGCAAAAGCACTACGGATCGCCATTTGCGATCGAATCCTGTCACATCAAATTGGCCGACTCAGATGTTGTCGGGCATGTATACCGTTCTTTGTTTGATACCGCGCGGCAGTACCGAGAGGGCTTCGAAGTTTACGGCTCCAAAAAGTCGGTGGAATGGCCTTTGATTGAAGGTGAAGACCTCGTCGTGCACACGGCGGGCAAACCAGAAGAGGAAATTCCAGAGCGAGTAACCAGCCCGGACTACGCACACTTACTACCTGATGCGATCGCGCCGTTTACACAGGCCGGCGTTTATAACAAGGATGATGAAGAGCATTTGTCATTCACGCAGGGCGGCGGGCACGGCGGATCCCACCCACATCTGGCTCACCAGTTTGTGAATATGCTGGAAACAGGCGCGCCAGCATATCCCGGGGCACGGACATCGGCGAATATCACTTGCGTCGGTGTGTTGGCCCACGAATCGGCGATGAACAATGGTGCCGAAATTGCGCTGCCCGAATTTACGCTTGGCGGCGACAATTGAGCGCTACGCAAACAACAGGCGCGGAGTTTAGAGAGGCTCAGAAACGCTTTTTCTTTTCGCAGCATCAACCTACCCAAGGATAAATTTACCATGGTCGACAATAGGACGCGGTTATTCGTCGCCAGTTTCGTGACGTTGCTTGTTGCAGGATTATTTTTCGGACTCCGTGCCAGTATTCTTGGTGACTGGGCCACACAATTTGGCTTCACCAAGGGCGAACTTGGGACCATAACCGGCGGCGGTTTTGTTGGCTTTGGAGTGGTTATATTAATTGCGAGTGCCTTAGCCGAGAAAGTCGGCTATGCAAAATTAATGTGGGTAGCGTTTGTTCTGCATGTGCTATCAGCAGTAGTTACGATTGCTGCAACGCCTGTATACGGTGATGGTAGCGCCGGCAATGAAGCCGCTTACTGGATGCTGTACGTTGGTATGTTTATGTTTGCCGTTGCATGGGGAACCTGTGAGGCCATTGTCAATCCCTTAACGGCGACACTTTATCCAGAAGAAAAAACACACTATTTGAATATTCTTCATGCCGGATGGCCAGGTGGGCTTATCCTCGGCGGTTTGATCGGTTACTTTTTTGCCAGTTCAGACGCGAAACTCTTCCAGGTTAGTTGGGAAATTTTGGTCGCACTGTTCCTTATTCCCACATTCATATACGGCTATTTGCTGTTCGGACAGAAGTTCCCTCTCTCTGAAGCACGCGCCGCCGGCGTCACGTATTTGAAAATGCTAAAGGAATTTGCCGCACCCGTCTTATTGTTTCTCCTATTCCTCCATGTATGCGTCGGGTACGTGGAGTTGGGTACAGACAGTTGGATAATCAACATCATGCAATATCTCATCGGTGGCAATGCATTCCTCCTGTTTATCTATACTTCATCACTGATGTTTGTTTTGAGATTCACCGCCGGTCCAATTGTTCACCGCATCAATCCCCTGGGGCTGCTATTCGTCAGTGCCGTACTGGCAACCATTGGCCTGTTCATGCTGGGTTCCGTTGCTACGGGCGCGGCAATAGTTTTGGCTGGCACAATATACGGCCTCGGAAAAACGTTCTTCTGGCCGACCATGCTCGCTGTTGTATCTGAGCGTTTCCCGAGAGGCGGCGCGCTTACACTCGGCGCCATTGGCGGGATCGGAATGCTCTCAGCTGGCCTTCTGGGTGGGCCTGGGATTGGCTATAAACAAGAC
This sequence comes from uncultured Woeseiaceae bacterium, assembly GCA_963976215.1. GTDB lineage: Bacteria > Pseudomonadota > Gammaproteobacteria > Steroidobacterales > Woeseiaceae > UBA1847. The sequence continues at coordinate 19,761 of CAXBJV010000026.1, forward strand.
CATTTTGCATCTGAATTTCTACAGGAAGAGCATCCGGCTGTTTATCAGGAATATGTCTCAGATGGTAAGGAAGGGTTTCTCCTGTTTCCTGAAATCTCCGGCCTGGACGGTGCGAAAGTAGGTGCACTCCTGGAGAAAAACCCGGCGGAATTATCCGCAACTGAAACCAAACAACGTGCGATCCTTGAAGAGGCCTCAATCCGTGGAGGACAAAGTGCTTTCAGGTGGACCGCTCTGGTCCCACTGACGATGGCGCTTGGTTACTTGCTACTAATATTCTATTTCCGAGCGCAGGGGGGCTACAAGGCCATCAAACTTGGGGATGAAGAAAATGCGACGGGCTACTAAAAAGTTAACGTCGAAGACTGATTACGGGTGATACCAACAACCCTCAGCAGGGCAGCCAGGCTCATATTGAGCGGAGTCCTAAAATGACTATCCGACATTGCGTAATCAGCAACTTAGAAAAATAGAACTATCTGTTATTTGAAGACAAACAGAACGAGGCCACGAACTGATGAAAAAACAACTCTATTTATTCTTTCCCCTGATGTTCTTTTTTGTTCTGGCGGCCTGCGGCGGCGAGAATAATGGGGCATCGGATCAAACAAATACCACTGAGCAGAAAACAGCTTCTGCTGCTCAGAAAGTAGCGGCGACCGGGAAGAAAAACCGACTCAATAATTTCGTTGACTGGGCAACCTATCGGGGCGACCAGGAAGGTTCTGCGTACTCTACACTCAGCCAGATTACGACCGAAAATGTTCAGTCGCTGGAAGAGGTTTGGCACTACGACACCAGGAATCTGGTCGGGCCAGGCATGGAGTCGAACCCGATCGTAATTAACGGAGTGATGTACTTTGCCGACCCTGAATTAAACCTGGTAGCACTCAATGCCGCGACCGGTGAAGAGTTGTGGCTGTTTGACCCCTCTCTGCATGATGAAAGGGGAGACGACCTCCCGTCCGGTATTCAACGGGCGGAAGTGTATTGGGAAGATGAAAATGGCGAAAACGCCCGAATTTTCCATCTGGCAAAAGACGTTATTTGGGCTGTAAACCCTGACGATGGAACGCTGATCGAATCGTTTGGTAAAGGTGGGCGCATTGATTTATGGGAAAACCATGTTTGGCCTCCTCACCTGGTGCGTAACAAACTCACAAACAACTCGCCTCCGGTTACGTATAAGAATTTTCTAATTGTCGATTCCAACGTTTTCGAGAATAGAGAGGAGCCACCCGGTAACGTCCGAGCGTTTGACACCTTGACCGGAGAGTTTAAGTGGCGTTTTCATACCATTCCCCTGGAAGGTCAGCCTGGGTACGAGACCACCGAATGGGAAGAGAACATGAACTACGGTGGAGCCAACTCATGGGGCGGCTTTACTGTAGATGAGAAAAGAGGTTGGGTATTTGGTGCTACGGGTGCAATGACCGGAGGGATCCACGGTAATGGCGGAGCCCGCCCAGGTACGAATCTCTATTCAAATTCCGTGATTGCCCTTGATGCAACGACGGGTGAGTTGCAGTGGCATTTCCAAACAATGCACCACGATATTTGGGACTACGATATCGCTCCTGCACCGATGCTAGCAACGATTACCCGGGACGATGGGACAGAGCAGGATGTGGTCGTGCAAACCGGCAAGCAGGGCAAGTTCTTTGTCTTTGACCGGGATACGGGCGAATCGTTATTTCCGATCGTTGAGAAGCCTGTTCCGACAGAAGGCGCGCCTGGTGAGGTCCCGTACCCGACACAACCGTGGCCGCTAAAGCCAGATCCTCTGGTACGCACGTCATTCTACGAGTCTGATCTGACGAACATTACACCGGAGTCTCATGCATCCGCCCTGGAACAGTTTAAGAAGCTTAAATCGGGACCAATGTATACGCCGCCAAGCATTGAAGGAACCATCGTTCAACCGGGTATTCATGGAGGCAATGAATGGGGCGGCCCGGCCTTTGATCCGGAGACAAATATATCCTACGTAAACGTGAATGACTTTCCGTTTATTTTGACGACCGTTCCGATGCAGCCAGATCAATTTGCGGACATGTCGGATCTGCAGCGAGGCAACACAATCTACAGTTCGCAATGTGCGGCTTGCCACGGATCAGAAAGACAAGGCGGGGTCGGCTTGCCTTTGGATAACATGGCCTATACCGCTGACCAAATCAAAGACATTATCACGCATGGTAGAAATGCGATGCCTGCATTCCAGTACTTCAAAGACGATGAACTCGATTTCCTGGTCGCGTTTCTTCAGAGCGAGCCTGGTGAAGCAGGGTCTACCGCAGGCATTGATTTGACTGATGAAAGTTTGACGTGGAGCGGAGGAGAGGGCGATACGGCCTGGTCCACATCCACCCCGCAGTACATTGCTGCGCTGGACTACTTTACAGACCATATGGGGTATCACGCGATTAAGCCGCCTTGGGGCAAGCTCATTGCGGTCGATGTTGCCAAGGGTGACATTCTATGGTCAGTGCCCCTCGGTGAATATCCCGAGTTGGTGAAAATGGGCATTCGAAATACCGGCGTTGAAAATTTCGGCGGAATGGCTGTGACCAAAGGCGGCGTGATCTTCATCGGTGCGACAGAAGACAGTCGCTTCAGGGCGTTCGACAAAACCAACGGTGAGCTCTTGTGGGAATATGAGATGGACGCACCAGGCTTTTCGAGTCCTACTGTTTACGAAATTGATGGCAGACAGTATGTCGCGATTGTCGCTGGTGGTGGCGGTGGTCGTTATCGTTCGCCTGTCACTGGGCCGATAGGCCGAAGGCTTCATGTCTTTGCTCTGCCAGAATCAGAGCTTTAATAAAGTAAATGGCTGACTTACGTATCGAATATTAAGTCGCGCCTGCACAAAGTGCGCTGGATCGTTGAACGGATTTGAGTTCAGCGCACTTTGTACTCTTTGAAAGCTATAGAGATGTGACTCAATCAACGAGATATATACCAAGGGTCCAATAAATGACAATATTTAAAAAAATCCTCCTTTCGACTGCGCTGCTAACGTTTGCTGGCAGCATGCCCCTGTACGCTGATGCAGAGAATGCAGATCCGCTTAAAATTCTGATGATTACCGGCGGTGGACCCTGGCACGATTATGAAACCCAGAAAGACCAGATTAGGGACGGATTGCTGGAACGCCTTTCAAATGTCGAGATTACAACAGACTTTGAAGGCCGTGATACCAACACCATGGACTCAACGGATTTCTTTTTCTCCCGTCATTTGAAAGATGACTGGGCGGCAGATTTCGACGTCGTTATCTACAATCACTGTAATCTTCAGGTAAAAGATGAAGACTACGTAAAAGGCATCATCGCCGAGCATGTAAAACATCAGGTGCCTGCCGTGATGCTGCATTGCCCGATCCACCTATATCAGTACGCCGAGGGCGACGGTGCAGATGCCTGGTGGGATTTTACCGGCGCCGTTTCCTACGCGCACGAGAAAGAAAATCATCCCAATACCTCGCCCTACACGATCGAGGTTATGGAACCCGAACATCCAATCATGAAGAACTATCCTCGCACCTGGCGCACGCCAGCAGGCGAGTTATATCTCATCATCGACTTACACGATAACGCCAATCCCTTATCTCACGCCTATTCGGTCGAGACAGACTCTTATACTGAAACCGCCTGGACGCATGAGTACAAGGGCGTTCGCGTTTTCACCAGTTCGCTGGGGCATCACAATGTTTCGATGGGGTCGGATGTGAACCTGAATCTTGTTGCATCGGGCGTGCTTTGGGCGGCAGGAAAACTTCAAGACGACGGTTCGCCAGCGCCGGGCTATGAAGGCGAACGTGGACTTGGCTGGGTCTCTCTGCTGGGTGATTCACTCAACGGCTGGATCGAGAGCGGCGGTGTCGTGGATTGGACGGCTCCTTCCTGGTACGGAAGAAAAGTTGTCTATCCAACGATCGATAACGCGACGGCCGGAGAGTCCTTCCGACTTGACGGCGACACGCTCATTGTCGAGGGTGATGAAAGAAATCTATTCTATGACGGCACGATTGCAGGCGGGTATTTCGAAAATTTTGAATTCAAGGTTGATGTCTATACACATCCCGGCTCTGCATCAGGGATCTATTTTCATACCCGTTACGAAGAGGATGGAACGCCCGCCTTTGGCTATGAAGCTCAAATTAATGCCAGCCGCGACGGTGAAAGCAAGACCGGTAGTCTGGTAGGAGTAAGCGAGGTAACGAACGCTTCACACAGCGATAACGAATGGTTCACTTATTACATCAAGGTTGATGGCAAGAAAGTCACCATAAAAGTGAATGATGAAATCGTCAACGAATACACCGAACCGGCAAATGCCGATGGACCGGCGCGTCTACACCGGGGCACGATCGCTCTGGAGTCCGTGGGAGCTGACAGCCGGGTTCACTTTCGGAATCCAATGATTCGTCAGTTACCGGATTAAAAATACAGGTCAGTCCTGCCCGGAGAATATTCCGGATCGGTAGCAACGGGGGTTCGAAGTACAAGTGCAGAAAGTCCTGATGGATGCGCCTGCCAATTCGAGCCTCTCTGTTTACGTAGTGATGGACGCCAATTTGTTGCGACTGCAGCAGGCGGCCACGGTCGCTCATGGCGACTGTATCGCCTAATTGACAAGGTTGTGCATCAATCTACGAGCTAAAAATTAAGGGTCCAGTAAATGAAAATTTCTAAGAAATTCCTCCTTACTAGTTTGCTGTTAACGCTCACTGGCAGCCTGCCCCTGTACGCGGCAGCACAGAAGGCAGACCCCTTGAGGGTTCTGATGATTACCGGCGGTGGCCCCTGGCACGACTATGCCACGCAAAAGGACCAGATAAGAGACGGGCTCCTGGAGCGCCTGTCTAACGTAGAAATCACCACGGATTACGAAGGCGCGGATACCAGCACTTTTGAATCAACTAATTTCTTTTTCTCCCGTCACTTGAAGGCAGACTGGGCCGCCGAATTCGATGTTGTAATCTACAACCACTGTAATCTTCGAGTTAGTGATGAAGACTACGTAAAGGGCATTATCGCAGAGCACGTCAAGCACCAGGTACCGGCTGTGATGCTCCACTGCCCGATCCACCTTTACCAATATGCAGCAGGTGATGCGCCGGATGCGTGGTGGGATTTTACCGGCGCTTTGTCCTACGTCCACGAGAGAGAGAATCACCCCAACACTTCGCCCTACACTATTGAAGTCTTACGGCCACAACATCCGATCATGCAGCACTATCCTCGCTCATGGCGGACCCCGACAGGCGAGTTATATCTCATCGTTGATCTGCACGACAACGCTACACCGTTGTCTCATGCCTATTCGGTAGAAACGCGCGCTTACACTGAAACGGCCTGGACACATGAGCATAAGGGTGTACGTGTTTTCACCAGTTCACTGGGGCATCACAATGCAGCGATGGGCTCGGATGTAAATCTGAACCTGGTTGCGTCCGGCGTACTCTGGGCGGCAGGAAAACTTGAAGACGATGGTTCACCAGCGCCGGGCTATGAAGGCGAGCGTGGACTTGGCTGGATCTCTCTGCTGGATGGTTCACTGAACGGCTGGGTTGAAAGCGGCGGTGTCGTCGATTGGACAGCCGCTTCCTGGTCAGGCAGGGACGGTCGACCGAAGCTGATCTGGCCAACCATGGATAATGCAACGGCCGGCGAGTCGTTCCGACTTGACGGCGACACGCTCATTGTCGAGGGCGATCAAAGAAACCTGTTCTATGACGGTGAGATCGCTGGCGGCTACTTCAAAAATTTCGAATTCAAGGTGGATGTCTATACCGAACCTGGGTCCGCCTCCGGGATCTATTTTCATACACATTACGAAGAGGACGGTTCGCCCGCCTTTGGTTATGAAGCGCAGATTAACGCCAGCCGCACAGGTGAGAGCAAGACCGGAAGCCTGGTTGGGGCAAGCGAAGTCACGACTGCTTCACACAACGATAACGAATGGTTTACCTATTACATCAAGGTCGATGGCAAGAAAGTTACGGTAAAAGTGAATGGCGAAACAGTCAACGAGTTCACCGAACCTGCAGACATTGAAGGGCCGGGCAAACTCGACCAGGGCTCGATCGCTTTGGAGTCGGTGGGCGCTGACAGCCGGGTTCACTTTCGGAATCCGATGATTCGATTGTTATCGGACTAAAAATTACAAAAGGTCATGTTATGAACACGTTCACGCATACGGGCAAGAAGACATCGCTGGCGTTTTTGGCCGCACTCATTTCCGTGGTTTTTTTGGCTGATCATTCACTAGCCGCCTCGCCGAATTCCGATCCGTTGAAGGTTCTGATGATTACCGGAGGCGGGCCCTATCACGACTACGCCACACAAAAGAAACAGCTCGAAGAGGGGCTGACCGATCGCATCGGCAATATTGAATTCACCATTGATCATAACGAAGGTGTCAGCAAAGAGGACATGCGTTTCAAGTTCGAAAGCCAGCTGACCGATGAGTGGGCACGGAACTTTGATCTGGTCTTGTACAATAACTGCAATCTTGATGTGGGCGATGCCAAGCATGTAAAGAAGATCATGGCTGCCCATGCCAAGTATCAGGTCCCTGCCGTACTGCTGCACTGTCCTATGCACCTGCATCGGACAAATGCCCCGGAATGGTACGACTTTACCGGAGCAGTCTCCTATCAACATGAAGTTGTTCGTGTTCCATTTACCGTAGAAGCGCTCGAACCGAATCATCCGATCATGGCTAACTTCCCGGGGACCTGGCGGACTCCCGAAGGTGAGTTGTATATGCCTATCGAACTTAACGACAATGCGACCCCGCTGGCACGTGCCTATGCCGCGGAAGCGGCTGAATTTTTCCCGATAGCCTGGACGCATGAATACGAAGGGGTTCGAGTCTTTAGCAGCACGCTGGGTCACCACAATGTGACCATGGGCTCCGATGTGAATCTAAATTTGGTTGCGGCTGGCCTGCTATGGGCAGCCGATAAGCTTGACGACAATGGCAACCCCGCGGAAGGCTATTCGGGCGAGCGCGGACTGGGATGGAATGCCCTTTGGCAAGGCGGGACCCTGAACGGCTGGCGCGCCAGCCAGACGACAAACTGGGGTGAACTGAAATGGTGGGAAGGCGAGGATGTCTGGCCCACGAAAGAGAACATGGGTACGGCGTCCTTTCACCTTAATAACAGTGAAGCCGAACGTCTGTTGTACCTGCCGAAGCACGGTGACCTCATCGATGTGACTTCAAACACCATCGTTGTCGAGGGACCGCAGAGCAACCTGTTTTACGCAGGGCCAGTTGATGGCGGTGATTTCAAGAATTTCGAATTCAAGGTTGATGTTTATACCTATCCCGGATCAGCGTCAGGCGTTTATTTTCATACTCGTTACAAAGAAGACGGAACTCCTACGTATGGCTATGAAGCCCAGATCAATGCCAGCCGGCCCGGCGAGAGCAAAACCGGCAGCCTGGTTGGAGTAAGCGAAGTCACGACTGCTACCCACGCGGATAACGAATGGTTCACTTATTACATCAAGGTTGATGGCAAAAAAGTTACCGTCAAAGTGAATGGTGAAACCGTCAACGAATTTACCGAACCCGCCAATGCCGAAGGACCTGCCAGCCTCTACCGCGGCACGATCGGTCTGGAGTCTGTTGGCGCTGACAGTCGTGTTTATTTTCGAAATGCAATGATTCGCCAATTGCCGAACTAGTTAAGGGACCCGGACGACACGCGATGGATACAACACTCGGCATAGATCTCGGCACACAAAGCCTGAAGGTTGTCTTTTATGACTACAAGGCTCGGAAAGTTGTCGCATCGGCATCCGCACCGCTCGAAGTCATGCGGGATGCAAGTGGTCGGGCCGAACAGGAAGCGAGCTGGTGGCTGCTGGCATTGAAACAGGCACTGGAGCAAGTCAGCGAGAGCGTTCGCATGTCAGCGCGCGCGGTTGCCGTTTCCGGACAACAGCATGGTTTCGTCCCAGTTGATGCCAAGGGCGAAGTTCTGCACGCGGTAAAACTGTGGTGCGATACCTCGACGCAACAGGAAGCGGACGAGATCATGGACGCTTGCGGCGGCCGTGAAAACTGTGTTGCGCTCGCTGGAAACCCGGTGCTGACCGGCTACACTGCGCCGAAGATTCGCTGGCTCAAAAAGCACCATCCGAACAAGTATGAAAGTATGGCGCACGTGCTGCTGCCGCACGACTACCTGAACTTCGTCATGACGAGCCGCGTGGCAATGGAGTACGGTGACGCATCAGGCACCGCATTACTTGACGTGCGGAATCGTCGCTGGAGCACGGAAATGCTGCGAGCCGTCGATTCTTCGCGGGACCTGTCAAGTTGTCTTCCGGAGTTGGTCGAAGCCGGTGAAGTTATCGGCCAGACCACCGCTCAGTTCGCAGCGGAGTTCGGTCTGCCTGACGGTATTCCGGTGGCGCCGGGCGGTGGCGACAACATGATGGCAGCGATTGGCACTGGCAATGTTGTGCCGGGCCAATTGACCATGAGTCTCGGTACGTCGGGAACGTTATTTGCTTACGCAGATCGACCGATCGTTGACCCGCAAGGCAATATTGCCGCGTTTTGCAGCTCGACCGGTGGATGGCTGCCGCTCCTCTGCACAATGAATTGCACCCTCGCCACCGAGTTAATGAAGCAGCCTCTGGCGATCGATAACGCGGGCTTCGATGCCGCCATCGGTGCCGTGCCGGCTGCCTCCAACGGTTTGATTGTCCTCCCGTTTTTCACGGGCGAACGGACGCCCAACCTGCCGCGTGCCAGCGCGAGTGTGCTGGGCCTTAACCCGGATAATTGTGAGAAGGGACATCTTTTACGCGCGACAGTTGAAGGTGCAACCTACGGGATGCGTTTCGGCCTCGACGAACTGCAGGGGCTCGGGATCGAGACATCGGAAATTGTGTTGACCGGAGGCGGAGCTAACAGCCATGTCTGGCGCCAGATCGTGGCCGATATCTTCCGACTCCCGGTCGTACGACTCACGCAGGACGAAGGCGCTTCGTTCGGTGCAGCATTGCATGCACTGTGGGTACTGGAGCGACAAACAGATTCCGGGCGCGGCATTGATGACGTCACCCGCGAACACATCGAGCGGCAGCCGGATCTCGCCTGCACGCCCGACGAAACCACATCCGATCGTTACGCTGAGGGCTATGCAGCCTATCAGCAAGCGGTAGCGAACGTGGCCCCCTTATTTGAAACAGACGGAGCAAGCACATGAGTCCGCGACCCTGGATTGGCAACCGCGAATACTTTCCCGGCATTTCACGCATAGAATACGAAGGCCCGGAGTCCGATAACCCCCTGGCATTCAAAGCCTACGACGCAGATCGCGTGGTCGGCGACAAGACCATGCGCGAGCATCTGCGTTTTGCCATCTGCTACTGGCATACGTTTTGCGCCGACGGCGGCGATCCCTTTGGTCCGGGAACACGTTCCCGCCCCTGGAGCGAGAGTAACGACCCGCTTGAGGCGGCCGAAGGCAAGCTTGATGCTGCATTCGAGTTCTTTAGCAAGATGACGGTGCCCTACTTTTGTTTCCATGATCGCGATTTGGCACCCGAGGGCGCAAACGTTGCCGAAAGCGAGAAGAACCTGCAGCACCTTGTCGACCGCGTTAAGCCACGACAAAAAGAAACCGGCATCAAGTTGCTCTGGGGCACGGCGAACATGTTTTCGCACCCACGTTACATGAACGGTGCGTCGACCAACCCGAATTTCGATGTTGTTGCGCACGCAGGGGCCCAGGTCAAGGCGGCGCTGGATGCGACGGTCGAACTCGGCGGCGAAAATTACGTGTTTTGGGGGGGCCGCGAAGGATATTCGACGCTGTTCAACACCGATACCGGCCGCGAGCTGGAACACATGGCGAAGTTCCTAGGCATGGCCCGTGACTACGGCCGGTCAATCGGCTTTAAGGGTCCCTTCCTGATCGAGCCCAAACCGATGGAGCCCATGTACCACCAGTACGACGTTGACGCCCAAACCGTCATCGGCTTTCTCCGAGCCCACGGACTGGCCGACGATTTCAAAGTCAACGTGGAAGCTAATCACGCTACGCTGGCGGGCCACTCATTTGCTCACGAACTCCAAATGTGCACGGATGCGGGCATGCTTGGCTCGATCGACGCCAATCGCGGCAACCCGCAGAACGGTTGGGATACGGACCAGTTCCCTTCCGACCTCTATGACACTGTGCATGCGATGCTTGTGGTACTCGAGGACGGTGGCTTCAAGACCGGCGGACTGAACTTTGACGCGAAAGTCCGGCGTGAATCGACCGACCTGGAAGACCTGTTTATCGCACATATCGGTGGCATGGACTCCTTTGCACGCGGCCTGCTCGTCGCCCACGAGATCCTCGAGAACTCTTCGCTGGTGGATTCCCGCGGCGAGCGCTATGCCAGTTTCGACAGCGGACAGGGCCAGGCCTTTGCCAATGGTGATTTGTCCCTCCAGGATCTTCGCGACTATGCCGCGAAACAGGGCGAGCCGCGTAAGCTGAGCGGCCGACAGGAATGGGTCGAAAACGTCATTAATGACTTCATCTATCGAGTGAAGCCCTGAGCGTCTTGTGAGCGGGCATCTTGATTTGAGGCACTCCCGATGACGCGGCAGAGTTCGGACAACATGGAAGCGCGGGTATTGAAAAATGCCCGCGGCGACCGTGTCACGCTGCTGAATTTCGGCGCTCGCCTGGCAAGCATTGAACTGCAGTTGCCGGGCGGCATCCGCAACGTGATTCTCGGGTATGAAGATCGCGCAGATCACCTGACCGATCCCTACTTCATGGGCGCGACCGTCGGGCGATTCTGCAACCGCATTGCCGGTGCACACTTCGAGCTCGGCGGTGTCGACTATCCGCTCGATGCCAATGAAGGCAAAAACCACCTGCACGGCGGTGCGGGTGGCTTTCACAACCGGTATTGGTCAATCGATGCGGGGGACGAGGACGATACCGTGCGGTTTCGGCTGCAGTCGGCGGATGGCGACCAGGGCTATCCCGGTACACTCGAGGCAACCGCCACCTACCGTTGGACAGATGACCGTGAACTCGTGATGCTGCTGGAAGCGGAAACCGACCAGCCGACACACGTCAACATGACCAACCACGCCTATTTCAATCTCGCGGCTGGTGGTGGCGATGCGCGCGACCATCGCGTGCAAGTTGCCAGCCAGCAAATCTTGCAGGTCGACAACGACTTGTTGCCGACCGGGGATTTCCTTGATGTCACCGGTTCCGGGCTGGACCTCCGCGAGCCCGTAGCGCTGCGTGATGTCATCGCGTCGCGACATCCGTTAATCGAGTCCGCCAGCGGCGTGGACTTCAACTATATTCTGGGCGAATCGGGGGGCTGTGCCGAGCTTGAGAGTCCGAACGGTGACCTTCGCCTGCGGATGACGACAACCTGCCCCGGGCTGCAGGTGTACGGCGGGCAGATGCTGGGAGCGCCGTTCGCGCCACACAGTGGTGTGTGCCTCGAATCCCAGCATTTTCCGGATACACCCAATCAGCAGGGCTTTCCTGGCACGCTGCTTGCCCCCGGCGAGCGTTATGCGCAGACGACGCGCTACCGCTTTATTGCGGCCGACTGAATATAGCTGGCCCAATTTAGCTCTGTTTCTGAACTTCGTTCAGTGCCACTTAGCACTAAGCAGGGCAAGACTCTGTACCGGGAACAATCCCTGCCCATTCATCACCTGAATCCGGGTGTGGCTTGCCAACTTATGGGTGTCCTGCTGCGGCCCAAAAAGGTGGCGTTGTTCGGCCATTAGTGATAAAAATTGGTGAAGGGGGATCCCTACTGATGCGTTGTGCCAGCTTGCGCCTGCAAATGGTAGCGCTACCATCAATGGACCCGGGGGGGGGTGTCCGTACCAAGTGACACCTATAAGTGAACAACCGGGATAACCGGGACGAGGTACCGAGATGAACAGAATTCCACGCGTTGCAGTATTTATAGTCGCTTACTTAGGCTTAACGGCCGGCGCTCAGGCCGACGAACTCGTGCTCCGCGAATTTGAAAAGCAGGAACTGACTCCGATCTACTGGTCGGAAGGTGCCGACTTCGGCGACTTTAATCAGGATGGACATCAGGATGTCGTTAGCGGCCCTGACATCTATCTCGGGCCGGAATTTACTGAACGCTACGAATACTATCCGGCCGAGGCACCGACGCGGCGAAACCCCAGTGACCGCTCCTACTACTCAAACGATAATTTCTTTTCGTTCGTCTATGACATCAATACGGACGGCTGGCCAGATGTTCTGACCGTGGGACTGCCCAATACCGAGGCGTACTGGTACCAGAATCCGGGCGAGCCATTCAGTGACGCGACTCCTGACGAGCCCCGCCACTGGGAACGTCACTTTGTCACCGATCGCGTCAAGAACGAAGCACCGCAATTTGAAGACGTCACTGGCGATGGGGTGCCTGAACTCCTGATGGCCTATGGCAATCACTACGGCCATGTCTCGCCGAACCCGGTCGCTCCAACGCTACCCTGGATATTTCACCCGGCCTCGACTCACGAAGAGCCAATTCATCATTACACCCATGGCATGGGCTACGGGGACATCGATGGCGACGGACGCACTGACCTCCTGGCCGGGGATGGATGGATAGAGCAACCTGACTCCCTGGAAAACGATCCGGAGTGGACGTTTCACCCGTTCCCATTCGCTGATCGAAGCTCAGACCATCCGTTCGGTGACCTCGCCGGCGGCGGACAAATGTTTGCCTATGACGTGAACGGTGACGGGCTCAACGACGTTGTCACCAGCCTGGATGCTCACGGCTGGGGCCTGGCCTGGTTTGAACAGCGCCGTTCCGGCAGTAAGATCTCCTTTAAGGAGCATCTGATTATGAGTAAGGAAGCGCCAAATACCGACAACCCGTATGGCGTTCAATTCTCCCAGCTCCACGCAGTAGAGCTTGTTGACATCGATGGTGACGGCCTGAAGGACATTGTGACCGGAAAGACCTATCGGGCTCACGACTTCCACGATCCCGGCTCACGTCAGGCCCCCGTGATCTATTATTTCCGTCTCACGCGCCAGGATGGCAAGGTAGAATTCATTCCACATCAGATCGACGATAAGGCCGGCATCGGGCGGCGACTGGTCAGCGGTGATCTGAATGGAGATGGGCTGGTCGACCTGGTGGTCGGTAACAAGAAAGGCACTTTTGTCTTTACCCAAAAGCGACGCAGTGTCGACCAAGCGGAATGGGAAGCAGCTCAGCCTGTCCGCATCGAGGGTTTTGGGCAATAATAATAAGCGGATAAAAAATCTCGCCGGCGTGGCGAAACAATAAAGGTGGCCAATAGTGAGCAAGAGTAGACACACAACCGCTCGCCGCCACCATGCGCGGGTAACTATCAACGATGTTGCCCGCCACGCCGGCGTGTCGCCAATGACGGTCTCTCGCGTCATCAACCGGGAAGGCAATGTACGCGACAGCACGCGCGAGGCGGTTGATGCGGCCATAAACGAGCTCGGCTATTCGCCCAATCGGGCCGCCCGCAGCCTCGCAAGCGCCAGCCAGATGCAGGTTTGCCTGCTGTACGCAAATCTCAGTAGCACGTATTTGAGTGCGACCTTGTTGGGCGCACTCGAGCAGGCTCGCGAAAACGATACGCAGCTGATCGTCGCCGAATGCGATGGTGAGGCGGATGCAGAGCGGGCCATCAAGGACCAACTGAAGGGCGGTATCAGCGGTGTCCTGCTGGTACCACCACTTGCCGACTCCCTCAGTCTGCTGAATCTGCTGAAAGAGCGCGATGTGCCGACGGTCACCATGGGCCCGCAGCTTGTCGGCGACCGTATCTCTTCGGTGATGATTGATGACAGGAGTGCAGCACGTACGATGACCGAATACCTTATTGGGCTCGGTCATCGTCACATCGGCTTCATTACGGGCAATCCGAAATACCTGGTCAGCGAAGTCCGCATGAGTGGCTATCGTGATGCCCTGGAAGCGGCGGGTATCGAGTGGCGCCCGGAACTCGTTGCCACCGGCCGTTTCTCCTATCGGTCCGGACTGGAAGCGGCGGGCCGCCTGCTCGCGCTGCCTGAGATTCCAACCGCAATCGCTGCCAGCAATGACGAGATGGCCGCGGCAACGATTTCAGTTGCTCACCGCCACAACATTGATGTGCCCGGGGAGCTAACGGTCACCGGCTTTGATGACACGCTGCTGGCAACGACAGTCTGGCCGCAGATTACGACGATCCGTCAACCGATCAGTGACATGTCGCATGCTGCGATCGACCTGTTGACGCGCAGCATTCGTGCCAGCCGCGCAGGACGCGACACCCAGTACGAGCACCTGACCCTCGACTACAATCTGATAGAACGTGAAAGCTCGGCGCGCCCGTGGCGGCGCGACGTTCCGTTACCGACAGCGTAATGAAGTTGCGTGGTGGTCGACGTCCAGATCGATAACGGCTTCCGCGATTGATGGCAATATCGCAATGTTATGTCGAGTGATGCGTTCGTAATGCCTAATGAATGTTGCGACCTGCTCGTCGCTCATAATGGCGGCCGCATCTGACCCGGCACGATCTCTGAGCTTGTGCTCCTGCTCAAGCCGCCAGCGAAATACCGCGTCGAAATCAGGGGCCTTGAGGAACAGCAAGCCATCCAGTAAGGCAAACAGCTCGGCGTAATCTGTTCGCAGCTGCTCATTCACATAGGTCCGCCAACGACCGTCCGGGTCTTCGGACGATTCAAGTGCGTTCAGTGGCGCTTTGAGTTCGTTGTCGCTCACGCTTTGTGACCCAACACACCAACCCTCGAAGATCACCAGATCGACAGGGCCAGTGACGGTGCTCCAGTCGCTTTGCGGGCAGCGATCGTCGCGGGACTTGTCGAATCGGGGCACTTCGAGTGTCTCTCCGGCTTGCAATGACTTCAGATGCTCGATGACAGAAATACCCAATCCGACATCGTGGGTGCCCGGAACCCCACGTGTGACTAACAGCGGGTGCACCCGATCGGCGAGCGCGCGTCGTTCCTTGCGTGTCAGGTAAATGTCATCAATCGACAAAATGACGACATTGCGGGCGTTCTGACTTTCCAGGTAATCACTGATCAGTTGTGCGAGCGTCGATTTACCGGTGCCCTGTGCACCGTTCAGACCCAGAACATAAGTCTTGCCGCCGTGTTCCGCGATGCGATCTTCGAGCCAGTCGGCAAACGGCAGAAAATACTGCCGCGCCGATTCCAGATAACGCTCGGGCAAGCCGTGCCGCTGACAAAACCCGTCGAGGATCACGCGTTACTCAGCCAGACTGTCTGGTACGGCTGCAGTTCGAGTACCGTCTGACCCTCATCGATGTGCTCACCGCTGATCAGGTCGCGCCAGCTATCGGTGCTTACCAGGTTAACGTTTGCGAGCTCGAGCGATTGCCGTTCGCGCGTGATGTTGCTGATGCTGAACACATCCTGGCGCCGGTCCGGCGACTGCCGCCAGATACCGAATGTTTGCGCGCCCAGTTGCATTGTGAATTGCACGGCATTCGGATGAAACGCCTGTTGCTCGCGGCGCAGTTTGATCAAATGCGTTAGTCTCGAGAGCACTGTCGACTGCAGGCTGCCAGGGTCCTGCAGCAAGCTCGCAAGTTCGTCGAGCTGCCAGGTGCGCCGATTGATCGATCGATAACGGCCGGTTCTCGCTAACCCTTCGTAGTCATTCGCAGTCCCCAGCAAGCTGTGAATATAGATTCCCGGAATGCCTTCGAGCGCGAGCATGATGGCATGTGCGCAAACAAAGCGCTCGACCTGGAATTCGTCAGGTCCGTGCTCGGTTCCGGCCAGCGCATCAATAAGACTGATATTGACCTCGTAGGGGTGCGCCGCGCCATCCGGGCCGGTTCGCAGCGAGATCTTGCCGCCGAACCCGGTCAGCGTATCCAGCAGGCGAGCGCGCTCGGCTTCGGACAGCAAACCATCCACCGGGCGCATACCGATGCCGTCATGAGAGGCGAGGAAATTGAAGTACGTGGTGCCGCCGCGCGCAGGCGGCATGCTCATCATCCAGGTTTTCAGGTGACGGCAATCGCCGGTCAGCAATGTATTGATAAGCAGCGGCGGCAGTGAAAAATTGTAGATCGCATGGGCTTCATTGGAATTACCGAAGTAGGTCAGGTTGTCGCGGTTTGGTACATTGGTTTCGGTAATCAGCATGACCGACGGGTCGTAAAAGTCGAGCAGCGTGCGAATCAGTTTGATGATTTCATGGGTGCGCTGATCGTGCAGCGATGTCGTACCGGGCTCCTTCCACAGAAACGCAATTGCATCGAGGCGCAACACGCGAATACCGTTCTCCAGGTAGAAGCGAATAATTTCCACGAAGCGCAACAGAACCTCGGGGTTGCCGAAATCGAGATCAACCTGGTCCGGGCCGAACGTGCACCAGACCCATCGCTTGCCATCGAGCGTATCAACCTCGGTTCGCAGCGGCGTTGATCGCGGCCGTACGACCATACTCAAGTCGTCTTCCGGGCTCGTCTCCTTGAAGTAGTCCTTGCCGGGGTCCTTGCGCGAAATAAAGTTCTGGAACCACGCTGAGTGACTGGAGACATGATTGATAACGAGATCGGCCATCAGCCGGTAACGCGCAGCTATCGACTGGATGTCGTCCCAGCTGCCGGCTTCGGCATCGACGGTGCAATAATCGATGACCGCAAAACCGTCGTCGGAGCTATACGGATAGAAAGGCAGTATATGCAGTCCGTTGATCCTTTCCGCCAGGTATTGATCACAAAACGCCTGTAAGGATTTCAAGCCGGGTGCGTCGTCTTCACGTATCGACGTTGCATAAGTAATCATCCAGCAGTCAGACTCATTCCAGTACTTCTGATAAGGCGCAGGCTCGGATACTTCGCCGGCGTAGCGCATCGCGTCGATGACAGGCGCAACCAGCTTGGCGCCCTGTTCGCCGTAAACGACCTCGAGATGAGCACTGACGCGTGCCTGCAGTCGACGCATGCCCGCGGATAATTCGCTAGCGCTCAACGCCCAAATTCCTCCATGTCCAGTTCAACCGCTTCCTGCAGTTCGGCGAGAATGTTGGGGACCGCGCTGACAACCCGGTTCCACGGTGGTATGAAGGGGGTGTCCATCGGGTTCTCACGGTATACCTCACCGGCCTTGACGACATTCGCCGCGAACAGTTCGATCGCTTTTTCCTCTTTGTGGCGGTCAAACTTCAAGCCGTTCATAACAGCGTCCGCCTCGAACAGGTCGACGAAGTCCAGCGCTATGCGATAGTAAGT
Organism: uncultured Woeseiaceae bacterium; assembly: GCA_963976215.1. Classification (GTDB taxonomy): domain Bacteria; phylum Pseudomonadota; class Gammaproteobacteria; order Steroidobacterales; family Woeseiaceae; genus UBA1847. The sequence continues at coordinate 37,059 of CAXBJV010000026.1, forward strand.
GGCTTTAATCGTTCGCACCCTGTCCGGCGAAAAAGTCTCGCCCTGAATCGCGAGCTTGCGGTACATTGCTTTCGCGATGTCGATACTCATTCTCGACAAGCCGCGGGTCTGGTCCTCGGGGCTCAGATCCTGGTGCTTGTGGTCATAGGTATGTGCAACATCCACCTGGCACAGGTGATTCGTTGAGTGGTTACGATGCATTTCGCTGAGGACGCCGATCTCCAGGCCCCAGTCTGTTGGAATGCGAAGGTCATCGATGACATCGCGCCGTAATGCAAACTCGCCGGCCAGCGGATAGCGAAAGCTGTGCAGGAAGTTAAGATAATCGTTATGACCACAGACAACGCGTAAGGCGAGTATCAGCGGTGTCACCAGCAGGCGCGTAACACGCCCGCCCAGCGTCTCACCGTTCGAGCGCGCGTAATAGCCTTTGCTGAAGTTGAAACTGAAGTTCGGGTTCGCGACCGGGTATATCAGTCGTGCGAGGAGGTCGCGCTTGTAGGTTTTGATATCGGCATCGTGCAGTGCAACGCTCGAGGCCCTGCCCGCGGCGAGGACGTAGCCATAACAAAACCAGACGTTCCTGCCCTTGCCGGGCTCGCTGGGCGACAAGCCTTTTTCCTTGAGCCGCGCATCAAGTGCACGCAGCCGCGGTCCGTCATTCCACAACACACGGTGGTGTTGCGGCAGGCGGTCGAAAAACTCGAGCGCATGCCGGTACTCAGCTTCGTCCGCCCGGTCGAGGCCGATGACAATTTCATTCAGGTACGGCACCCGGACCAGTTCTTTGACGATATTTTCAAGGGCCGGCGTTTCAAGCTCCGAATAGAGCGACGGCACAACCAGGCCCATCGGCCGGTAACGAGAGAACTCGATCAGCTCACGTTCGAGGTCTTCGACCTTGCGGTCTGACAGGTTGTGCAGCGTTGCGATATTGCCGTTCTGGTGGAAGTCTCCCACTGCTTATGCTCCGTTGTCGGATGGGGTGAATTGATTCTCATGCAGCTCCGCGAGCAATTCCAGCATTGCCGTATTCCATCCGGCTGGTCCGGGCGACGCCGGTCTGAGAATTCGGTTGTGCGCCTGTAAATTCAAGTGATGCTTGTGTTTGCCGGGAATGATCACCGCAATATCCGTGCTCGCGAGCATACCGAGGTCATTTGGACCGTCGCCCAGCGAAACGGACGTCAGGGTGCAGGTCGGCCAATTGATCGCGTAGGCTGCCAATAGTTGTTGCACCGCGTCTTCCTTCCCGGTGTTGCCCAGCAGGTGCAAAAAACGCCCGCCCATTACGCATTTCAGACCCAGCTCGGTTATCGCTTGTTCGAATTCAGCCGCCCGCTCGTCGCTGTCGCGCCAGAGTATGGGCTCCGAAGCGGCGCGATCATTGGCACGCAAGGCTTGTTGCTCGGTCAATCCGGTTTCGCGAATGATGCCGCTGATGTCGAGTTCGTAAAACGCTTCACAATCGAATGTGTTCGCGGACTTTACTGACTTATAAGCCGATTGCAGTCTGGCGCGCGGTACGGAAACAGTGCGCAGCGTGGCCGAGTCGGTGAAGTATTGGTCCGGTACGTACATCGCGGCACCGTTCTCCGCCACGATCGGGTGATCGAGCTGCAGCTGCTCACGATAATCGGCGAGTTCTGCGAGCGTTTTACTGCTGACCAGTACCAGCGGAATATCGTATCGCCTGAGCATCTCGAGTGCGGGGCGCGCCGGGGTCCAGTCATAAGAATCGTGGTCCAGCAGCGAGCCATCGAGATCGCTGAATACGATCAACTGCTTGTCAGTACGTGATGAAATATTGTTTGTCCGGGACGAGCTCGAAAATCATCATGCCGCATAGGTGGCGCCATTCAAAGCGCCAGTTTTTAGCCGCACAACTTTTGTGCGCGCCGAAATCGTATTGCACAAAAATGGCGCATGCATAGGTATTGAGCATCGACGAAAGGTGAGGAATTTCATAGACTTGATGTTTGCGGGTGACGGTATCGTTGTGGCACAGATCCTGCAGGATTCAAGGTGAATTTTAGCCTCGCTCGGAACGTATTCCGCAAACATGCAACCCGGTGACAGCAACCAGGATCCGCCGTCTGGCGATGTCGATGAGCAGCCGCACGTTGAGCTGTCGCGTCGTTTCGCCGGGCGACTACGAGTAATTGCGAAACAGTCGGTGAAGTACTGGTTTGACCGGGACAGGCTCGACAAGCTGCTGGCGCAATACATCAATTCGTTAGAGGGCTGCGAGCTGATCTACGCGATAGATCAAAGCGGCCGGCAGATCAGCTCCAATGTGTTTCCGACATCGATAGATGCCAGCTACTGTGGACAGGATCTTTCCCGGCGACCTTATGCGATCAGTCTTGCCGCCCTCAGCGATCTTGCTCGTCACGAAGTCTTCACCTGTAACTCGCATGTGAGCCAGGCGACCAATGAACCCTGCGAGACGGTACTTTACGGCGTTACTTCCGATGCATCGCTGATGGGCTTTATTGCAGCGGACTTCAATCCTGCCTGGGAGGCACTTGGTGACGGTGAGCGGTAGTCGGTAGTGACCATAAAAGAGACATTTGGCTCGCCTCAAGTTCGATCCGACGCGGCCGCGGATCGAGGACAAGCCGGGCAATGCGTAGCTCATCCTGTCGGACGCGCCATCTTTTCAACCGGTCACACTTACATCAGTTTTCGCACTTCAGTTTTGACTTCGTCATTCAGAAGGTCGAGCCCAGCCTGAATCTTGTCCTGAAACGCCGCATCCCTTTCCTGAGCGGCGCGAAGTGCGAGCGCAATGTCACTGGGGCGCAATTCAAGGAGTGCCTGAAACATCTGTTCGGCCTGGCTAAGATCCTTGCGAATCCTGGCTGCAGCAGTGCTACCTCGTTTTTGGCTGATTACGCACTTGTGGACCGCAAAGCGCCCCGGCGCTGGCACATTGATCATTATGCCGTGCCCGTATAACAGTACGGCAGGCTGAATGTCCTCCAGCAGGTAGTCCAGGTGTCGCAATGGAGTGGCATACGTTCCAAACGGTTCCAGCTTTATCGGTCGAGCGGTCTCCCTACCGCGCATGGGCGCCAGCACGTCCACGCGAAAATCCCGATTGCGAATTCGAAATGATGTTGATGGCTGTTTCGGGTTAAGCGTCGGAACTTCGATGAACCCCAGTCCGCTGTCGAGGATGAGTTGCCCGAGGTTTACCGGCGCCTTGGGCCTTGGTACCGCAAGCAGATACTGATTGTCTGCAGCGATATCGACATCCTGTGTTCCTGCATCGCTTGGCCAGGAAACCCCGAGCATGTTCGAGTAGGCCCGAAATGCGAGCGTCCCGACCAGTGCGGCTCCTGCGAGGAAAACGCCGTTTCGTTCGAGCAATGTCAGGACTTTACCTTCGTCCCTGCTCAGAGCTGACATGCCGCCGCCGATAAGCATGTTGACCAGACTTGTGCGTAGCCCGCGATCGTCGACGTTGGATTGCCACAGCGCTTTCTCGTCGTCGATTCGGTCCAGCAACGCTGTCGTTTCCTCGCCGAGATAATGCTCGCGTCGCGTCTTGCCGATGCTTTTGTACAGGTACCAGTACCGCTTGCCGTTGATCTTCTTGGACTTGAAAGACAGATTTGAGCCATCCGAGATGGGCTGTACACAGTTCTGCAGCAATTCGCTGTACTGCACCGACAAGCTGTTAGGTAGCGCTCTGATCATCTCAATACTACATACTTATACCGCATCTAAATTAAACTGCGGTATAAAATAAAATTATGTTTTGTAAGATTAAATATCAAAATCTATCCAAATAGTGCATCGAATCGACGCCTACTATTGCACATTTTATACCGCAATCCAATAATATTGCGGTATAAATTTCAGCAATGGCAAGTGATTGCCCGGGCAGTGAGTACTGCCCTCCGAAGGCAGGGGTCACAGGTTCGAATCCTGTCGGGCGCGCCATTTTCCCCTTTTTCTTCGGAGTGTTACGAACGGCCCTCCTGTACCGCTTTCGTTTGGTTCTCAAATTGTGGGAGATTTGTGGGAGCGGCGATGCGTAACACGGTATTCGCTCGCCGTTCGCACACTTTTTCGGCAGCTTCGATAAGTCGAACAATGTCCGGCGCAGAGTAATGCGTCGTGATTCGATCGGACTTGTGTCCGAGCAAATCCTGACGATCTTCAAAACTCACACCGGCGGCGCGCAGCCGGTGACCGAACGTGTGACGAAGATCATGTACCCGGACATTCGGCAATCCGGCACGGTTTCTTGCCAGCTTCCATCCGGAGTTGAGGATGCTCTTTGTTGGCCTCCCTTTGTACGTGAACACAAACTCCGGATGTTTTCCTCGCTGCTCATCAATAACGCGACGTGCGATGGAGTTGAGCACAACGACACGTTCCTGACTGTTCTTGGTCTGGAACTGATCGTTGCTAGGCAGAATAAACACACTCGTGCCAAGCTCCGGTACCTGCACTTCCCAGTTCCATCTGAGCTGACAGACTTCCTGTTTCCTGCAGCCGGTATTCACCTTGTATAGGGCGATACGCTGGAGGTGTGCGGGCAATTCCCTGAACAATCGGTCTTGCTCTTCCCAACTCAATGGATAGGGATTCCTTACCGGCCCCTGTTCCATTTCGATCAATGGCGGTGCATCCAGCCACGACATGCCGTTGTCGTGCCGCCATACTCGTGCTGCGAGATTCAAGATGCGCCGAATGCAGCTCAATTCCTTGTTGATCGTCCCGGCTGAAACTCCGTCCGTGCGACGGGCCCGGCGATACTGGGCGAGGGTGTCATTGTGAATGCGATCCAGGCGTAGATGGCCAATGTGTGGGATGGCGCGATTGAACGCGTAGAGATATCGCTTCAGGCTCCTCTTGTGCTGATTGTCGTCGAGATATTTGATTGCTGCCTGCTGAAACGTCCGTGTCGGTCGAATGCCATAGACCATGGCGTTACGAATCTCGTTCAGGCGAAACGCTAAGTACTGCTCCGCCTCCGCGAGGTTAGTCGTGCCACAGCTTTCTGCCACTCTTCCGTATCCTTTGATGCTCTTGTCGATCCACCAGATGGGGCCTCGTTTATAGAGCCCCGGTGACTTTTTGCGTCCCATATCTTGCTCCTTTTGGCGGGACGCCCGTTGCGTGAGACATAGTCCTCCACCCAGGCATCCAGTTCAAGCCGGTCGAAGGCGATGCCCTGCTGACCGATCGGAATGTTGGTGAGGTAATGGCGTACCTCGGTATTGAAGCGATTGCGGTCCATACCGAGGTAGAACGGTGCGTCGCGCAGGCGGATGAACCGCGGCAGTAATGCTCGCGAGCTTGTTGGTTGAGTGGGCCTGCCGGTCACGGCGCGCCTTCCTGTTTGGCGGGTGGGGTTGGTTCGAGCACGGGCCGTCCGACCTTGAGTGCACCACGTTCGCCGCTCGGCCGAACCCACGGTCCGTTTAGCCGCTCGATCCAGCCGTCGCGATTGAGGGCGAGGATCAATAACCGCACTGTCAGCCAATGCCGATAACGCGTGCTGCCGGTGTAGTCGTCGGTGCGTTCCACCAAGTACCAGCGCAGGTGCTTCAATCGCCATTGATAGGGGCCGACCTGCCAGCGTCGCCAGACGGTTTCAGCGATGTGCCCGCTTCGGGCAAGATGTTGGCGCACGCTGCCGCGCCTCGATCCTGGCAACCGTTTTGCCAGCAGCGACCTGGCAATCCGTGCTGCAGCCCGATGATTCGCCGGCCGGCTCATCGGGTACCGCCGATGTAGGCGGCGACCACCTCAATGCGGGCATGGCCCAGTTCTTGAGCAATGGTCTGCCGCGCTGCACGATCAGTGCTTCGATCAGCACACAATCGACCGGCAATGACCGGCGCGGCTGACCCAGTCAACTGCCGGTAGCGTTCACAGGCATAAGCCGCACGTAGATCATGGATCTTCTTCAGACCGTGGTCGTCTCGGACAGCGGCCCAGACATGATGGACGTGGGAGTTCCACTGTTTCCAGGTGAGGTTTGCCGGTATCAGGTTCCTACCCCGACCTTGAGCGTTGGCCGCTCGCACCAGACAACCGGTCGCTGCGCCCGACACCGGGACCCAGCGATCCACCCTATGACCTCGCCCACCTTTGGTGCCGGCCGTGATATTCACTGCACCATGTTTCTTCACCTGACCCAGCGCGACCCGTGCATTGAGCAGGGAGGCTTCTCTTAGACGCAGTCCCAGCGCCCGGGCGACTTCCACGGTGGCTGCGACCCGTTCATGCCCGTCCTGGCGCAGGCGGTCGGCACACTGGCGCACGACTCTTTGATTAAGACCTGTCGGTGGGTCGGTTCGCACCCGTGATCGCTGACCAATCAAGGCCGCTGGCGCAACACGAATCTGCCGATCGCTCTGCATCGCCTGCATCACGACGTTAACCGATGACAGCAGGTTCTGTGCGTAGGCCGGGGACATGCCGGTATCGACCTTGTCCCTGAGTGATTTTCCGTAGTCCTGCACGACCTCTTTATCGATCAATCGTGCATCGCGTATGTCGCGCTCGTCACCACACCAGCTAACGAACTGTCGCCAACGCTCGGCATGGCCGGTGACGGTCCCATAGTGTCCGTTGCCGTACTGATCACGCAGAGCCTGTTTGCCAGCCCATGCCATCTGTTTGCCGTAACCAAAGTTACGGCGACCGCTTGTTTTGCTCATAGTGCTTTCCTCATCCAATTCGGGGTACCTGTCTCAGCTCTTCCGTTCGGTTTCTCACAGCGATTCCTGAACTCTGGTGAGTGATAAACCGCGGATTGGCTGGCGGTCACAGCGTGAGGGCCCCATTGCAAGGCCTAAGCAGCGCGAGGCGCTGTTGGTTCAATCCCCCCTGGTTCACACCCCAGAACGACCCAAAGGGCCGCGGAATCAGGTGCGGGCTGCGCCAGTCAGTCCATCGACCGGCCGCCGGGCAGCGGGTGCAAGCTTTTGCAATCGTGTGAAACACGAGCAAAGCCTGTAGCGACGCAGGCTTGCGCCAGTTTCAAGAGGCCCGTCTCTGTGCGGCGCGGGGCGCGCTCACAAAGACGGGCTGAATTGCAACAGGGGATCAACACAAGAAATTACTGGGTCACGCATCCGGCATGACGGCAGCAAAGACAGCGTCGCGTTGTTGCGGCTTTCTAAAGAGTTGCACCAGGAACTGGCGCAATAGAGTTGAAAGGCTGACGCAGGAGCGCCGCCGACTGGGTCAGACTGCCGGTCGAATAGCGACACGAACAGCTGTCTGTCATTAAGAGGGATCGGCGGCTTTCACCGCTGCGCCTGTCGCACGACCCTGTGAGGCGCTTGGGTACTCCGACTCACTGTCAGAGTTTGGGTGTCGTTGGTATACCGCAACGACGACGGTGTTGATGCGAGGACTCTATCGCGTGTCCAAAGGACAAACTAGCGGAAACGGGGGCACGATTTCGGCCCCCGTTTCTACGGAATTTCCCAAGAAACAGAGTCGGGCGGTGCTGTGGCCGGAAGTGAAGATCATCTTTCGTAGTGACGCCTGGCCAGCTTGCAGGGTTTCAATCGGCCGACAAAGAACCTTTCAATTGGCCGCGCCACAGCGAGCCGGCTTCCGCCCAGGCATGCTCGGAAGTTTGACGCTTCCGAGGGCTTCAGAGTACGGTTCCGAGTTATAGCTCCAATTAAGGCCTTGCGCATTCCGGAGAGCACGACCGGCTATTTTCAGGGGGTCACGGATCCGCTGGCCTGATCAGGTTCCGGTATGACCGTGTGACGGACTACGTTGCCAACGACAATAATATCGACGCGATTGATTGGGCCGTCAGAACGCCAAACGATTGCAGCCGAGCCAATATTACGGGAAGCACAATTTTCGACCCCTACGTCTCGAATCGGAACAAATAACGTCAAACTGCTTCGGGAATTGTCTAGAATGTGTGCCAGAATCATTGGATGTTGAGATGGTCTCGCCAGTTTTCTTTAGGATCGGTACCTAAAGGGAGGCAATAGAATTGAGTGCAATAGACTTTGATGTATTGCGGCGCACACCGGCCTATCCGTTCGCCGAGGCGGCGCATTACCTGAATGTGCCCTACGCTACGCTCCGATCCTGGTGCGTTGGTACGACCTACGGATCGAAAGGCGACAAACACCGGTTTCCAAATGTCATCGATCTGGACGGCGAGCCGAAGGACGGTCTGTCGTTCCTGAACTTGGTCGAAGCTCACGTTCTCACAGCGATTCGCCGGCATCATCGAATCCCGCTGCCAAAAGTACGCCAGGCTTTAGCGTATACAAGTGAGCGCCTGGGTATAGAGCGGCCGCTTGCCCACGCCAGTTTTCAAACTGATGGCGTCGACCTGCTCGTCGAAAAACTTGGCAAATTGATCAACGTATCCCAATCCGGGCAAATTGAAATGGCCACGCTTCTTCGTGCCTATTTGAAGCGTATTAAGCGCGATTCATCGGGGTTACCCGTCAAACTATATCCGTTCACTCGAATGAGCGTGACGGAAGATGCTCCTGCACCAGTCGAAATAAACCCGCGTGTAGCATTCGGCCGTCCGGTAATTGTAGGTAGCGCCGTGCCAACAGCCATTCTCGCCGACAGATTCAAAGCTGGCGATACATTGGTCGACTTGTCGAAAGATTATGAAATCTCAAAAGATGCGATTGAAGAAGCAATTCGCTGCGAACTCGATTGCCGAAAAGCGGCTTAAAAAGGCCATCTTTTATCTCGATGAGAGTATTTACTCGCGAAGCCTGCTAAAGCGAATGAGAGAAGCGGGCGCCAATGTCGAGCACGCTCGCGGGGCGATACCTGCGGGTTCGGAAGATGAGGACTGGCTGTCGGAATGCGGAAAAAGAGGGTGGATTGTGTTGACCCGAGATCAGCGCATTCGCCATCGTCGTTTGGAGCTAAACGCGATTCAAGCTCATGGCGTGGCTGCATTCTGCTTAATTGTCGGACAAGGAACAGCCGACGAAGTCGCCGATATCATTGAGCCCATGATTCAGAAAATCGTCAATATATCCGTAAGCGAATCAAAGCCGTGCCTTTATACGTTTGGTAGAAGTCGCCGACTCAACAAAGTCAAGTTGCGAGGCGCCATCGACAAAAATCAAGAATCGTAGGAACGCGTATATGCTATTACAAATAGAGTACCAGTGAACGAGAATGCTATTCTGGTCACGGATCCACGGATCCACGGATTGAACGGTTGACGCAGCATGGCTCAAAATAATGAGTCTCCGAAAAACCCGGGGCGAATCAGTCCCTATAAAGTCGCTTTTCTCGGGAGCAACAATGTGTGTGAACTCTTGCGCTGGTTGACAGTGAAAATCGATCCAATTCCTGTCAATACCGAGTGCCTTAACGCGCCGGAGTTGATCGGCTGTCGCGTCGCGCATGGCCCAATGTTTGCCAGGTTGGGAACCCATTTGGTAAATCGACTCATCCACTGTGCGCAGCCCTATTCTTCTTCCTGCTCCAGGGCGATCAGATTCGACTTTGCCTGAACCAGCACGCTCAGAAATTCCTCGCGAGTATTTTCATCGATGCCTGAAAAAATATCGTCGGTGAGGTCTTCTCCAACGCTGATGCCCTCGCTCATCAGCGGATCGATCTTCTTTGTTATGTAGACGCGATTCGCCCGCCGGTCACCCGGGTCCGCGCGCCGCTCGAGCCATCCTCCGGACTCCAGACGATCCAGCAACTTGCTCAACGGAGCTCGTTCCATGTCCAGCTCGTCGGCCAGATGCCGTTGCGTCTGGCCATCGCTCCGGTACAGGTGCGCAAGCACAAACCATTGCGAACGGGTAAGACCAAGGTGCTTCACTCGCCGGTCGAACGCACGCCGCATGAGGCGAGCGACATCGTGCACCAGTAACCCCAGGCTGCGGCCGAGATCTTTGGGATCGATTCCTTGCGTTTTAGATGCCATACATACAATATCCTAAGAATCTTAATACCAATAGTAGAGTCAGGCTCTGCAGAAGGCCAGTGAGTGAGCCATTATTTCGTAAAATATCCTGCTCGCTGGGCGGGTGCCCGCGGTAGGACGCTGCGGAGAACCGGCACGCTGATGTTAGTTACTCGCCGCGCGAACGCAGTGAGCAAGAATTCAGAAGACCTTGATGGATAAGCGACTCAACCTTGTGCGGCTGATTCGAGCAGCGACCATCTTGCGGCATGTCGGTGTCGCTATTGGCCTACTTAGTGTAAGCACGGGCTCTGTGCTGGCTGAGGGTAATTCGGACGAGTGTCTGCTAAGAGCGCTAAAGAACGCTCCGCCGGAGACGACCGTCGCTGAGCTAAACTCCGTCTGTGAGATCTACGCTTCTGAAATCGCGCAAAGCGACGCTGCGGATTCACTCATCATGCAACGCTTGCAACGGGAGCGATCTGCCGAATCTACTCGATCTGTGCTTATCCCTCATCGCCGCAACTACCTGATCCCCATTTCGTACAACCGCAGTCCTAACAACCAGCCATTCGTGGATACATTGAGCGTCTTGTCACGGGAAGATGAACTCGATCATTCTGAGTCCACGTTTCAGGTAAGCCTGAAGTTCTCGCTGGCTGACAATCTGTTTCTGGAACAGGACGAGCTATTCTTCGGATTTACAGCCAAGTCCTTCTGGCAGGTCTACAATAATGATATATCCTCGCCATTTCGGGAAACCAACTATGAACCGGAAGTGTTTTGGGTGGCGCCACTTCATTGGCAACCGTTTGGCTCGGATGCAAGTTTGCTCGCACTGGGGTTCAGCCATCAGTCAAACGGGCGCGGTGGCAGCCTGTCAAGGAGCTGGAACCGCCTCTACGCAAATTTCGTCATCGAGAAAGAGGATTTCGTGTTCAGTCTGAAACCGTGGTGGCGAATCCCTGAGGATGAAAAGACCGACCCCTTGGACCCAACGGGCGACGATAATCCGGATATCGAAAAATTTATGGGCCATTTTGAGTTCACAACACTCTATCGTAGCGGTAGACACGAAGTCGGCCTCATGTTGCGCAATAACCTTCGCACAAACAACAAAGGAGCGGTTCAACTCGACTGGACCTTTCCAATGTGGCGCGACGTGCGAGGGTACGCGCAGTATTTCAACGGTTACGGTGAAAGTCTCATCGATTACAACGCCAGGACTGAGCGGTTTGGAATCGGTTTTTTGCTAACCGACTTACTATAAAACCCATGCGAAGCGGAATCCCTGACGGAAACACAAGGTAATCAAACAGCGCTCCCGGTGCCGGCTTGGACTGCACCGTAGTGTGCAGGCACTGTCGCCAACGCCGAGACCTACCCCGGGATTATGAGATAGGCCGGCCAGCCTGGGTAGGCGATGGACTCAATGAATCCCACCGTGATGTTCTTCAAGACGATGCGATCAGTCCGCCAGCTTGGCGGTGATATCGGCAACGTGTTTGCCTTGGAATCGTGCGATTGTCAATTCCGCCTCGCTCGGCTGACGGGAGCCGTCGCCGCCGGCAATCGTCGTTGCGCCATACGGTGTGCCGCCAGACACCTCGGCAGTATTGAACATCTCGGGGATGGCGTACGGCATACCTACGATGACCATGCCGTGGTGCAGCAGGGTAGTGT
>CAXBJV010000027.1:0-48129 GCA_963976215.1 uncultured Woeseiaceae bacterium
TTCTCCGATGTATTGGGTACCACGGTCGCCGATGTCGAGGCGGACTTTTTCGAGCTTGGCGGTCATTCGCTACTGGGTGCCGGTGTAATCGCCCGTATCAATGCGTCTCTTGGCATCGACCTGTCATTAAAAACCTTGTTTCAGCACACGCGATGCGGTGATCTCGCCCGGGCAATAGAAGACAGTTCGCGCGATCAGCTGCCGCAACAATTTGCGTCGCTGCGCTCTATATCGGTGGGCGATTCCGCACCGTTGGCTTACGCTCAGGAACGAATCTGGTTCCTGCAAAAGATGCGGCCGGATAGCGCTGCCTACAATCTTGCCGGCGCATTGCGGCTCGAAGGCGAGCTCGATCAGGACAGGCTTCGCAAGGCACTGAACGGCATAGTGCGGCGACACGAAGTGCTGCGTTCGCGTATACAGAGTAAGGATGGCATCCCGTGCCAGGTTGTACACGAGCATCATGACCGGGTGCTGGATGCGCAGTCTGTCCGCGACGAAAACGAGCTGCAACAGCACCTGACTACGATTATCTCCACACCCTTCGATATTGAAAATGACGCTCTCATTCGGCTGCATTTATTCGAGACAGAACCGCAACAGCACGTCCTGCTGATCGTCATTCACCACATCGTTGCAGATGCGTGGTCACTGGGTATTTTCGCCCGAGAACTCGAACACGCGTACAACGAGCCCACTATCGCCGATAGCGGTCTGAGCGCCGAGTCTTCGATTCAGTACTCGCAATTCGCTGTTTGGCAGCGGGATTTCCTGGCGAGTGATCACATCGCCGCGCAAGTCGACTACTGGAAACGCACGCTCGCGGGGAGACCGCCGCACCTTGAGGTGCCACCTGATCGGCCGCGCCCGAGTGAGTTCAGCTTCCGCGGCGACAGTCACTCGTTTTCGCTGAGCGCGGATCTAAGCAGGCGTTTGAACGAGTTCTCGCGTGCCAGCGGAGCGACGCTGTATATGACGTTGCTGGCCGTATTCAAGGTTTTACTCATGCGTTACAGCGGGGAACAGGACATCGTTGTCGGTTCTCCAATCGCAGGGCGACGTCATCAGGAATCCGAGTCACTGATTGGCCTGTTCGTGAATACACTGGTCATGCGGACCCAATTAGATGAACGGGATGATTTCTTTGCCTGTTTGAGTCGCGTACGTGATGTAACGCTGGATGCGTTGGAAAACCAGGATGTGCCGTTCGAGCGCCTGGTTGAAGAACTTAATCCACCGCGCGACCTGAGCCGCAACCCGGTATTTCAGGTCATGTTTACGTTGCAGAACATGGAGCTTCCGCACCTCGAACTGAACGGTCTCGGCGCGTCACCGGTTGTCTTGAACAGAGGCGCAGCCCAGGTTGACCTGTCGCTGTCCATGTGGGAATCGGACGGCCAGATCCACGCAATGTTCGAATATGCGAGCGACCTGTACGACCAGAAGAGTATCGAAGGTATCTCCGCAAGTTTTGTGGAGCTCGCCAGCGAGCTCAGCGTGCAACCGCATGCGGCGATTGGCGAAGCGCGCCTGATGCCAGACGCGCAGATTTCAAAATTTATCGCGGCGTTCAATGCTACGGCGACCGAAGACGCACACGGCCAGGATGTTGTCTCACTGTTCGAGCGTAGCGTTGCAGCACGTGCAAATGCGACTGCAGTCAGTGATGCCAGCGGTTCGCTTACCTATGTCGAGCTTGACGAATTGTCGAGCAGGTTCGCACAGATGCTGCTGTCGCGAGGATGTGCGCAGGGCGACCTGATTGCGGTCTGCATGGAACGGGGCAATGAATTGCTGGTCGCGCTGCTTGGAATCCTCAAGATCCGCGCCGCTTACCTGCCGCTGGACCCGGATTTTCCCGCCGAACGAATTCGGTACATGCTGAGCGATGCAGATCCCCGCTGCGTCGTGATAAATCGCGGCATCGACGCGTCGATTTTCGGGACGTCCGATGTCGAACTTCTGTCACTCGATACAGAGCAACTGCCGTTGTTGGATGCGGGTGCAATACCGGCTATTGGCATGGCGAGCGCCGACGATCTGGTCTATGTCATTTACACATCCGGGTCGACGGGCATGCCGAAAGGGGTGGCGATAGAGAACCGCGCGTTTACCAATTTTCTCGTGTCGATGTCGTCAACGCCCGGCCTGCAAATCAGCGACAAACTACTGGCTGTTACAACTCTGTCATTTGACATTTCGATGCTGGAGTTATTCCTGCCGCTGGTTGGCGGCGCCGAAGCCGTTGTCGCTGCGAAAGCGACGGTTGCCGATCCTGCACAGTTGATGCACGTCATCGAGGACGCGAACATCACGGTAATGCAGGCGACGCCGTCAATGTGGCGAACTTTGCTCGATCAGGACTGGTCTGGAAGCGGATTGCGCCTTGCACTTTGTGGTGGTGAGCCATTCCCGGACGACTTGCGAGCACAGCTTACTGCTGCGGTTGGCGAAGTCTGGAATATGTACGGCCCGACTGAAACGACGATCTGGTCAACGTGTACCCAGGTGGAGTCACATGGCGTCATACACATTGGCCGGCCTATAGCCAACACGCAGATCCGTATTCGCGATGCGCGGAATCGAGATCTTCCGCCGGGTGTTCCCGGTGAGCTGCTGATCGGCGGGGATGGACTGGCGCGGGGCTATTTAAACCAGGACGAGCTGACGCGCGAAAAATTCACTGGCGACACAAGGCGCTTGTATAGGACCGGAGACCTGGCGCGCTGGACGGCATCCGGACTGCTGATCCACATGGGCCGCATTGACAACCAGGTCAAGGTGCGCGGGTATCGAATTGAACTCGGTGAAATCGAGGCACGGCTGGCCGAGCATCCAGCTATCTCGGAATGCGCCGTGACCGTGGTTGAACACCGACCTGGTGACCAACGCCTGGTCGCATTCTATGTTCTCGAAGGGGCGGCCAGTCCCTCGTTCAGCGAATTGCACTCCTTCCTCAAAGCACGCATTCCGGCATATATGCTGCCGCAACATTTCAGCGAACTGGAACGACTCCCATTGACGCCGAATGCCAAGCTTGATCGCAAGGCGCTACCATCGCCGGAATTCAGTTCAGCGCGCGAAACAGGCCGTGCGCCGCAGACGAAAACAGAACTGGTCGTTACCGAAGCATTCTCCGACGTGCTGGGTACGAAGGTGACGGATCTGGGCGCGGATTTCTTCGAACTTGGCGGTCATTCATTATTGGGCGCCGGTGTTATTGCCCGTATAAATGCGTCGCTGGGCATCGACCTGTCGGTGCGGGTCCTGTTTCAGCACACACGCTGTGGCGAGCTTGCGGAGGCAATTGATGCCGAGTCACGTGTGCGGCTGCCGCAGCAGTTCACGTCGCTGCGCTCAATATCAGTGGGTAAATCGGTGCCGCTGGCCTATGCCCAGGAGCGCATCTGGTTCCTGCAGAAAATGCAGCCAGACAGTGCCGCTTACAATATTGCCGGGGCGCTGCGATTCGAAGGCGACCTGGACCGGGATGCGCTTCGCAGCGCCTTAAATCGCATCCTGCAGCGACACGAGTCACTCCGGTCGAGGATCCAGAGCAAACGCGGTGTCCCGTTCCAGGTGGTGCAAAAATACCAGGGTCTGGAACTGGACGCTCATCCGGTTGGCAGCGAGGACGAGCTGAGAGATATTCTGTCTGCCGCTGTTGTTGAACCGTTCGACATTGAAAATGACGCGCTCACGCGATTGCAGTTGTATCGTTTAGGGCCGAATCAGCATGTCCTGTTGATCGTCATTCACCACATAGTCGCGGATGCATGGTCACTGGGTATTTTCGCGAAAGAGCTGGAACAAGCCTATAACAACCCTGCTGCGGCACCTGCACAGTCGAGTGCCGATCAAGTGGTCCAGTATTCGCAGTTCGCAGTCTGGCAGCGTGGATTTCTTGCCAGCGACAACATCGCCTCGCAAATTGAGTATTGGAAACGGCAACTGGCAGGGCGTCCCGCGTACCTGGAGGTGCCCCTTGACCGGCCACGACCCCGGGAATTCAGCTTCCGGGGCGCCAGTCATGCGTTTACTTTGCCGCCGAATCTGTGCAATCAACTCAATGCGTTCTCGCGCTCAAACGGTGTAACGCTCTACATGACGCTGCTGGCAATTTTTAAGGTACTGCTGGCGCGCTATACCGGGGAAGAAGACATCGTCGTCGGCTCCCCGATCGCGGGACGACGCCACGCGGAAGCTGAGGCCCTGATTGGCTTGTTCGTCAATACATTGGTAATGCGCACCCCGGTCAGTACACAGGATGACTTCCATACCTGTCTAAGTCGTGTCCGCGACGTAACGCTGGGCGCGCTTGAGAACCAGGATCTGCCGTTCGAGCGCCTTGTCGAAGAACTCAATCCGCCGCGCGACCTGAGCCGAAACCCGGTTTTCCAGATCATGTTCACGCTGCAGAACATGGAATTGCCAAAACTTGAACTGCACGATCTCAGTGTCGCAGCAGTGCCGTTAAACAGGGATGCCGCACAAGTCGATTTGTCGCTGGCCATGTGGGAATCCGAAGACCAGATTCACGCTGTTTTCGAATACGCAAGCGACTTGTATGACAAGAGCAGTATCGAGTCGCTCGCCGTTAGTTTCGAACAACTCGCCAACGACCTGGTCGGGAAACCGCATACTGCGATTGGTGAAGCGCGACTAATGCCGGATGACAAGCTGTCCGACTTCATGACGGCTTTCAATAATTCCGCGCAGGAGATAGCGCGCACGGAGAATGTGATCTCCCTGTTCGAGAACAGTGTCGCTGCTTATGGAAGTGAGACGGCTGTCAGCGATGAGTCGGGGTCTCTCAGCTATCTCGAACTCGACGAACTGGCGAACAGATTCGCACAGCAATTGTTGTCCCGGGGTTGCTCACAAGGCGACTTAATCGGGGTTTGCATGGAGCGGCGCAGTGAATTGTTAATCGCGCTGCTAGGAGTCTTGAAAATACGTGCGGCCTATCTGCCGCTCGACCCGGATTTTCCGGCGGAAAGAATTCAGTACATGCTGAGCGATGCAGATATTTCCTGCATCGTAACGAGCCCGGAAATCGATACAGCAATATTTGGCGATTGCAAAGCCGAGATATTGCCATTCGATACAGAGCACATGGCCGCTGTGGAGGCTGCGTCCAAATTGGCGGCAGCAGGGGAGCGTAGCGATGATGTTGTGTATGTAATTTATACGTCCGGCTCCACCGGCAAGCCGAAAGGCGTTGTCATAGAAAATCGCGCATTCACAAACTTCCTGGTCGCTATGTCAGCGTCGCCCGGACTACGGTCGGAGGATAAATTACTTGCGGTGACAACCCTGTCATTCGACATTTCGATGCTGGAACTATTCCTGCCGCTCATTGTTGGCGCCGAGGTTGTCGTTGCGTCGAAGGCGACGATTGCCGATTCCAGGAAATTGTTGCGCGTAATTGATGAAGCAAAAATTACCGCGATGCAAGCGACGCCGTCAATGTGGCGGACGATATTCGATCGGGATTGGTCCGGGGACAGCGTTCGATTGGCACTGACTGGTGGAGAACCACTGCCCGATGACTTGCGAACAAGGCTGACAGGAGCGGTTGGAGAGGTCTGGAATATGTACGGGCCGACCGAAACGACAATCTGGTCGACCTGTACACGGGTGGAGTCCGCCGGCGTAATCGATATTGGACGCCCAATAGCCAATACGGAAATCCGCATTCGCGATGCACAGAGTCGCGATCTTCCGCCTGGCATTGCCGGCGAACTGTTGATTGGTGGCGATGGTTTGGCGCAGGGATACTTGAATCGCGAAGAGTTAACGCGCGACAGATTTATCGATAGCGATCGACGCTTGTATCGTACGGGTGACCTGGCACGCTGGACAGCGGACGGTCGGTTGTTGCACCTGGGGCGCATCGACAACCAGGTCAAGGTTCGTGGTTACCGAATTGAGCTGGGTGAAATCGAGGCACGACTTTCCGAGCATCCGACGGTGTCGGAGTGCGCAATCACCGTGGTTGAAAATCGACCCGGTGACCAGCGCCTGATCGCATTTTTCGTCGCTGAGCAGGCGAGTAGTGCTACCGCAACAGAGCTACGCACATTTCTGAGGTCGCGATTACCCGCGTATATGTTGCCACAACACTTCCTGGAGCTGGACCAGTTACCCCTTACGCCGAATGCCAAGCTTGATCGCAAGGCCCTGCCGGCCCTGGTCGGCCAGGTAGACGGTACGAAACATGCAGTCGATCCGGAAACCGAGGCGGAAATCATACTCGCGAATATCTGGTGCGAAATATTGTCGCTTGAGAAAGTCAGCTGTCACGACAATTTCTTCGATGCGGGCGGGCACTCGTTGCTGGCGGTGCAGTTGATTGCGCTGCTTGAAGAGGAGTTTGGGGTAGCGATTTCACTGCAGGCGTTGACGTCGGATACGCTGTCGCAAATTGCATCGGCTCATGAAGAGTCGTTGGTCAGCAATAGCCGAAAAGGTGGAGTCGCCGCAAAGATCTACGGACTTGTCAGGAAGCTTCCCTTTCTTTCGAGCGCCGCGGAATAACCGTTAGTCGAGACTTGAATCCGGCTTCGAGCCAATCAACTATTATTGAAATCAGGTGGTTTCGGTCTTCAAGAATCGAATACGTGTGATCGGCCTGCTCGATGTAACACACTTTCAACAGGTTGGAGAAATTGATCTCCTTGAAGGCATCGGCAAATTGCTTTTCGTAGTTGTAAGCAAGATTGCTACCCGAATAGACCTGTAGCAAACGTACTTCGCGATCAACCAGGACCGCATAATCACGAGCCGCTTTCGAGCGTTTCGGCAATATCCAGAAATTTGCACGAGCCTCTGCCGTTTCTTCCCGCGTAAGCTTCTTTCGAGTGAACGTGCCGCTGATCCGGTTCTTGATAAAGTTTTTCCAGTGTGTCGGGCTGAACAGCTTGTGCCGAAATCGATTAATCAGATAGCGGTAGGTAATGTAAGAATATCCATCCAGCATGACTGCGCCACGGATCCGCTTGTCGGCGACTGCTCCCCGGTGTGCGTTGTCAGCACCAGTACACAGGCCAATTACAACGAAATCCGAAATGTTCCTGGATGCCTGGAGATAGTCGAGAACCTGTTTGATCTCATCGATCGAGCGTTCACGAACCGGCGCTGACGAGTCCTGAATTTCGCTGTCGCCCTGTCCCGAAAAATCAAATCGAAATGCCAAAAAACCTTTCTTGGCAAGGCGCCGCGCCAGAGTCACATTAAGTCGATTCTGTCCGACATGATGCAGCAGGCCAGCATTGACCAGGATGACGGCTGGCAGCGTTTCATCGTAGTCGTCGGGCTCGGGATCTGTCGTAATCCCGAGCAGGGAATGATTGTTGCCGAATTTGCAGATCCGTTCTTTCATCGTTACGCGTTGGTCGACAGCTTATCGAGCATGGTCTGTAGCATTTGATGCGGCATCATGACGACTCCGAGGTCTGTCAGTGTATCCCAGCCCGCGGGTTCGTTTACGATCTCGTAGTCATGGCTATCCGTCAGTCGGCCAAGTGCGTCAGCCATTTCCCGGCATTCGTCGCGATCGATCGTTGACACGACCGATACATGTTCGGCATTCATGCTCTCGAGCGACGCCAGGTCGATACGACGTATGGAGTCGCGAAGTGCAGGGGGGATTGTCATTCCAACCAATTCATCGCTGAACAAGTTGCGGCTTCGGGATGCGGGTTTCGGAAATCTGTCGAGATCGTCAGTAAACGCCTTGTGCAGGTGCGTTAGTTGGCGCATATAACTCTCTCCGTCCGCAATAGGGTCCCACAGGACCAGCTTGTCGATATTGGTTTCTGAAGAGCAGGCCTGCGTGGCGATAGCACCGCCCAGGCGAACGCCGAGCATCGAGATATTTTCAGCCCCGGAAATATCCCGCAGTTCATTGGCCGCAGTCCGCGTATTGGCGACCCATTCATCGATGTCACCAGAACCGGACGGGCCGGCCGAATCCCCGGTACCATAATAATCAAAGCGCAACGAGTGAAACCCGGAACGGGCCAGGCGGTCGCAAAGGCGTACGAGCGCGCGGTGGCAGCGCATGTACTCGCGGCCAATGGGGTAGCAAATCAAGACTGCTGTATTTTGAAAGTTGGCGGATGTTGGCGCATGGTGTACGCCATATAATTGTCGATCCGAGTCGCCGAAAAAAAACTGGTTCACGGGGCAACCGAATTAGTCAGTTGACGAATGCTGTGCGCGGGTTGTTTTCGAGCAGCCAGCATAGGCCTAGTTTACTGTCACCGACACGAGGTTGGAGTAATCGCTTTCCAGGTTGCTGGAATTGTACGCAGTTATCGCGAAATAGTAGGTACCGGCACTTAAGCCTTCGACCATGTAAGATGCCAGTCCGGGCGTCGTCAATGTCGCGACCAATTGCAGGTTGGCTGCGCTGTTGGTCTGGCTTTGATAGACCTTGTAGCCGGAAAGGTCGACCAGTGTACTGCCGTCGCTATTCGCTGTTGGCGGCGTCCATTGCAGCGTGGCCGCACCCGTTGATGGTGGCTGGTTAACCGGCGGGCCGGCAGCGGTACCGCCGGAGGAGCCACCGCAGGCATAAAGCGACCCTATCAGCAAGGCGCTGACGCAATTTCTGACAATCCGTTTCATAGTCTCTATTATCGTTTCGTCATGCAGTCGATACAAAGTTATGTGACATAAGCACGAATCTTTTGCAGCAAAAATAAGGGTTTGCAACCCGCGTTTGGGCCGGCGGTTGTGCCTGGCTGCTAATTCGTGCGCAAATTCACATTGCTCGCCAACGGTCATGGCGGACATTAAACGCGCTAAGTACAATACCGGATCTTTCGCTACCCGTCGTGTATCAAATGCCAAAAAATGCTCTTGTCGTTGGGATGCCCCGTTCAGGCACCAGCCTGACCGCGTCTGTATTCGTGAAATGTGGTTACTTTGCGGCGGAAGAGGCCGACGGGCAGCTGCGCGGCGAGGACGAGAACAATCCAATGGGGTATTGGGAGGCCGACGACCTGATCGAGGCCAACGTCGAGTTGTTCCGGAGTGTCGATTACAACGAGCACAATACCTGGCGATTTGCTGCGATCGGGGAACAACAGGGCGAGCAAATTGGCCGGCTGCAGCCGCTCGATACACACCGGCGACTTGTCGCGCGGTACAACGAGCACTCGCCGTGGATATGGAAAGACCCACGACTTTGCTACACGTTAGGATACTGGTGGCAACTGGTTGATCAGGCTAACACCGGTGTCCTTGTTATCCGGCGTGACAAGGACGAGATCTACCGAAGCTTTGTGCGGCTGGACTGGCGCGAGGATTCTGACGAAAACAGGCGTGAAGTATACGAGCGAATTGATCAGCATATGCTCGCGATGGAACGTGATCTGAAACGATTCAACATTCCTTACCTCGAGATTGACTACAGCGACTACAAGTCTGCGCCGGAGCAAACTGCGGAAAAGTTATCGCAGTATTTTGGCCTGTCAATCGCCGCCGAAGATTTGGGATTCGAAGCCAAGTTCAATAGCAGTACCTTGCGTGGACGCGTGACGGACAAGCTGGAATCACTGGCATTCATGATGCCGGAAGGTGCAAGAAAAGGCCTTAAGAAAGCAATGCCACATTCGTTCCTGAAAATGCTGTTTCCGAAACGATTTCGTTAGGCTGTGGGCTCCCGTCTGAGGTAGCGCTGTTCCAGGTGCTCGCAAAATTTCTGTATAAACTCGTCACGTTCGCCTTCTTTAGAAAACGTGTGGTCAGCATCATCGATAATGTGTACGTCCATATTTCCTTCGCGAGTTTGCTTCGAGATCACCAGCGCCGCTTCGCTACGGAGCAACCAGAATCCCGGGTCTCGTGAAGAGAAAAAGAACGAGACGTGCGTACCGATATTCTGCAGATGATTCAGGTCCTTTGCCAATTGAGAAAGGTTTCTCAGCTTGAGCTTTTTCAGGATTAGCGAGAAAAATTCGCCGATAACTTTGGCCGTGTAGCGAAAAATAAATGAAATCAGCTGTGTGTAGTTTATTTTCCCGGAAAACAGTTTTTTCCAGCGCGAGCTGTCGCGTAACGCATACTCGTAGTGCTTGCCGGCACCTTCGATAGATTTCCCTGCGGGTATTTCCAGTGACATGCCAGAGCGCCAGTAGAAAGTCAGCGGATTGATCATAATCGTTTCGGCTATATCGTAGTCGCGCAATGTCAAACTGGAATGAAACGAAGTATGCGAGCCGCTACACAGTCCTGCGAGAATAAACTTCTCGGCTCCCAGGTAGGACTTTGCATGAAACAGCAGTTCTGCGAGATTGGCAGTTCCGAATTCCGGATAGGGGTGATTCTCGTCGGCCGCTTCGAGTACCACACTTTCGCCAAGGTTTTGCAGGTCGAAGCGGATACTGCGAATGCCGCGCTGTGCCATGGTCCTCGACAGGCTGACATAGACAGAATTTGGCCCGATATTATGCACCGATCCACCATTTGAAAGTACCAGCAGTGGGTCACCGGAAGCGTCTGCGTTTTCAGCCTGGGTATAAATACCGACCAGACCTGTTTGTCGTGTACGGATAATCTTTTCGCAGTAGCCGTCACGTTCATGTTCTGTTTCCGCACCTGACGGCAGTTTGTCGAGTTCGAAACGTCTTGCCGCGGTTTCATCCGCAGTGCGTGAATGCACCCACTCAACGATGTAGTGCGATGTCTGGTATGGAATTTCGGCGAAGTGCGGTTCCCGGATCATGCCGTCGAAGTCCGGTCCTACATAGAATTCAGTGTCAGCATTTTCGTAAGTGCTTTCGAGAGACGCACGCGCTTCGCGCTCGCGTGTGATGACCAAGGCGTCGCTCACGGCGTCGATTTCGCTATTGCCGACGCGTACCTCTTTCATGTCGGCGAGGGTTTCATCGGAAAAGACAAAACCGCCACTTTCGAGTATGCCGGTATCCGCGGCGGCTGGTTTTCTTGAGACAAGACTTGCCGCTCGAAGCTGGCGATAGAAATGCCGGCCATTGTGGCAGGGTTCCCAAGCCACGATGCTGGATGCGGCCGATTGTTTTGCAGCCATCGATGCAAGCGCCGAGCCAAATCGTACTCCGATCAGGCAGATTTCTTCGATGCCAAATTCGCTGCGCAACATGTTGGCTTGCATAGCGATGTCCGATACCCAGCGAGATACCAGGCCTGTTGTTCTCGCACTCCCGGATGAATTGCCGGTGCCCGTATAGTCGAAGCGAACGGTAGGAATGCGGTGCGAGGCGAGGCGGTCGGCCATAAATCGTAGCGAGCGGAAAGAATGAACATACTCATAGCCGATCGGGTTGCAGATGACGACACCAACATCGCTAGTGGTGCCATCGGCTGGCTGGTGCAGACTGGTAAAGATCGACTGGTTGCCGTTCGGCAGCCAAAACAGCTGCTTATCGATCGCTACATCGCGGGATTTCGTCGATCGCATCATGACAATGTCAGTGTACGTGACAGGTTTAATGCAGACAGCATGATTTTCAGCTGTCTGCCTTCTTCGTTGTTGCGACGCGCCACTATGCTGTGAGTTACGCCAGGAACAAGGTTAAGAAAGTTGTCGTCAAACGTCCAGTCTCGAGCCTTCAGTTGTGCAAACTGGAGGAACGTGTCGGACGTTAGTCGCACCGTACAGCCTGTGTCACCTTCCAGGATTTCGCATTCAACATTCGCATTCGCCTGCTGCTCAAGTTGATAGCCACCTGGAAAATGGCATTGTGTGGCCAATAACTGCCCATCGGCATCACGCAATACTGCTGCAACGACATCGTGTTTGGGCGGGCCGAATCGATACGAGTATGCAGGATCGAAGAATCGCCCCAGCAGCTTGTCGATAGACACCGAGAATTCCTCACTTTGCTCGAGAGCGGCGTCTGTCGAACCTGCTGCGATTACGGTTGCAGGGCAACGAATCAGGCTGACATCGAGTTGCGCTGTAAGGCGTTGTTCTCCCTCATTGACGACGCCGAGTTCGATGCCATCCAGTCCGCGGTCAGTGAGGCGCATCGAAAGGCCCTGCCAAGCGCGCTTGAGGAAATAGTAAGCCGGTTTGGGGTCGTTATCGGCGTCGATAATGCCCCAGCCAGCACCCGGTACCAGGTCTTTCAGAAACCAGACGATCGCGCCGCTGCAATCGCTAACGGTGCTGCGCCAGAACGCGTACGCACGTTGCATGACTTCGCCACTAACGATGCGGGAGAGTGCGGCATAGCGCGCTTTATCGAAATAGCGCAATTCAGGGCCATCGATACCAAACAGCGCCTGCAGGTAATGGTCGCGGATGTCTTCGAAATCCCAACCGGCACCGGCATCCCGTGGCACACCGGATTTCCACGCAGGAGAGTGCGTTGCCGGAGCTGTCCCGCCGAAGTGGCGTACGAGCGCGGGATCGTCCGGGAAGTTGGAGAAACCCAGGCATTCGCTGGTGAACAGGACGCCCGCATTCTGCACATCATCGACCGGTCGCTTATAGGCGCCGACGCCAAAATAGTGGCTAACTCCAGTACGATTGTGAAAGGGCAGGTCGCCAAAACAGGGCGACGACGGAACATAGGGCAATGATGAGCCCGCGATTTGCAGTTGCTCGGGAATGATCTCGTAGAACAAGGCGCTACGCTGTTCGTCACGTTCCTTGCCAAACATTGCAGCCTGTTGTTCCACTTCACTATTGCCGCAAAACACGACTGTTGACGGATGTTGAAGCAGCCTGCGGGCTTGTTCCGCAATTTCATCAACTGCGTCCTGGCGAAACTCGTCGTCGGCAATCGGGTAGTCCATGTTCGCAAACATGAAGTCCTGCCAGACCATAATGCCCAATTCGTCGCACAGCGAATGAAACAGTTCGGATTCATACAGCATGGTGCCGCCAATGCGAATCATGTTTGCGCCGGCTTGCTGCATCAGTGTAAGCGTGCGGCGGAGGCTTTCTTCGTCGTCCTGGTAGCGGGACACATCATTGGTAGTCCAGCAGGCCCCCCGGCAGAATACCGCGGTGTTATTGACGGACAAGGTGAATCGATTGCTATCGTGTTGCAACGCGACAGACCGGAAACCAACCGAACCATGCCAGAGTTCAAACGACTCCTGTTCGTATTCGATTATCAGCGCACAATCGTAGGTAGCGGCGGTGCCGTGAGTATGAGGAAACCAGGGGTCGACATCATCGATGTCGACCGAGCCGCGAACGATCAGGCTGTTATCTTTTACTGCTGTGGTGATTTCGTAATCCGTACCAGCGATACGCAATAAAGCCTTGCCAGCCGCAATTGCTTTGCACCCGTTAACCGTCGCATCGATAGTGGCGACACACCGGGCATCTTCCACGGTACCGGAAATCGACAGCTTTTCGATAAACGAGTCTGCCGCGAACTCCGCATGGATCGGTCGAAACGGGCCGACAATCGGCTGCGGCGGGGTCCAGCCAGGCATGCGGCCGAGCAACGATGTCCGCAGCCATCGCAGTTGCTGGTGATTGACGAGATTCGTTTTCCAGGATGGGCGTTTCCGTTTTATCGCCAGGTCTGAAGACACCGAGCGAAAGCACAACACCAGGTTTACGTCGTCACTCGTGATAGTCGGCAATGCAAGCTGGTGGCGCCGGAACATGTTGCGCGTTGTCAGGAGCTTGTCATCGTCCAGCCAGACTTCGCAAATTGTAGCAAGGCCCTCGAAGCACAGGCGGATACCGTCGCGGTTCTTCAGTTCCGGGGGCAGTGGCAGCTTGTACCACCAATCATCGTCATCCGGATTAGGCGTCGCGATGACGTTTTCCGGCACCCGTACCGTTGCACCGCAAATGGCCGCGCTTAGTTCGGACGGGCGCTGAATCTCACCGGCTTGCGTTTGATATCGTGTCCATCCGGTATCAAGAATTATGCTCTGACTGTTCCGGGGCGAATTCATGCCGAATCAAAGATAGTGCTGGCGAAGGTGATCGGTCGCTTTCTGCCAGCTTTCCGCCATCTGATCCAGAACCGCCAGATCAAGTTCCTTGTTGCGGGCAAGTGACCGCGCCAGCTTGAATTGAAAGGTTTTGGCTGCCGTCGAAATACCCGCATAAGCATCGATAGCGGTATCAAGTCCGCTCTCGCCATTATTGCTCAACCAGCGAAGATAGGTTTCCGCAAGCTCGAAGCAGGCGCCATATTGGCGCAGCGTTGCAAATGAGTAGTCATGAAACGTGTCAATCGGCTCACTTCGCAGCCATTCGAGGTCTTTTTCAAACCGCTCACGAAAGGAAAGAAACGGATTGGATTTGGGCAACAGGGTCAAATGGTGCCGGAGAGTGTCCAGCGACAGGCTTACCAGGTTGCGCGTCCCATTCTCTGCGCGTTCCGCGTCCATGCGGACAAGCTCAATATACGGCGGCAGCATGCGCTCATGGACGAGCCCCCCGATTTGAAAAATATCTTCGAAATCCTGCCCATCCAGATTATAGTAGCCTTGCCCATGGAAATAGCCCATGTGTCGCTTGCCTATATCAATTTCGTTGACGGCAATTGTCGATTTGACGTGCGCAAGCTTGTACGCGGTGCCGGCAGTGTCCGGCAAGAAGAACGAGTCCATTTCAACAAGCACGCCGCGACCGGCATTCACTTGTTCTTCAACATGCTCTGCGAGCGAGCGCCAGGGATTGAGCTCCTGGACGTCCATGCCGAACATATTGAGCATGTCTATATGCCGGAACTTGAAAAACGTCCACTGGTCGACCTCAAAGTCGACCGACAATGTGAACGCGAGTGCGGCATTCGGTTCAAATCCGAGCGAGTGAATGAACTCGATGAGGACGTCTACATAGCAATTTGTTTCTGCCCAGCAGCGACCTTCGCCATGGATTGCGTGCCGTTGGTATTGTTTTGGGTCAAGTGGTATCAGTGATCGCATTTTCAAACGCAGCGCTTGCTATTTCTTGTAAAGTATTGGCGTGAGAGAGAATCCTGTTGCTAGCCTTTATGTGCAATTTGCATGGTTGCATTGTGGCCACGAATTCGATCGTTGTTGACCATCAGTGAGGCACCGTAC
Organism: uncultured Woeseiaceae bacterium; assembly: GCA_963976215.1. Classification (GTDB taxonomy): domain Bacteria; phylum Pseudomonadota; class Gammaproteobacteria; order Steroidobacterales; family Woeseiaceae; genus UBA1847. Next base: position 15,037 of record CAXBJV010000027.1, read on the forward strand.
GCGTCGCGCACATGGCGACACAAGCTGCTACTGCTGTCGTTCTTGTAGCCGCTGATGCCGACAATCTGCAACGCCTTGCCAACAATTTCGACCACAAGTTCAGAACAACGAATTTTCACGTTGTTGGTACGAATCGAAAAGCCGAAATTGCTGAATGCCGCGTCATTTCCGGCATCAAGAAGCTGCTGGTACTCATCGATCGACCGATGCAGGCCGGCGCGCATGCTGAACAGAATTTCGTTCACTTCCGAGAGCCGTAAAGCCGAAACCGGAGGGACTTGCGGGTTCTTCCGCGCAGCCGCGCGAACTGACTGGCGGGCTTTTTCGACCGCGCTCGCCGCAAGCCCAGTCCACAACGATCCCCAAACAAGATGCGAGACCGGGTGCATGGTTTTTGCCAAAATATCTGCATACGGTTCTTTAAGAACCTGTTGCGCATTGCCTTTGGAGCTAAGAATGAAACCGGAGCTGCATGTCCCCCGGAAACCGAGGGTATCCCAACCGGCAATTTTCTCCAGCTCACAATCCTCAATTTTGACCAGTACGATGGACTGATCATTCGCCGCTGCGTCTTCCGACGAGCGGCAGGTAACCAGGATTGCATCGGCATGCTCGGCATAGGAAATTACCGGTGCCTTTTTGGTCAGCGTAAAACTGTCACCCGTGACATTGACGGCACAAATACTGGATCGTACGTCACCGCCAACACCGAGCTCGGTTGTTGCCGAAGCAAGCAGCAATTGTTTTTCAACAATTTCACGCATGTAAGCATCGCCATACTCATCACCCTGCATGTGATTGACGAAACACGCGACCTGAATCTGGTGCATTGCGAATACCATGGCAGTGGATGCGCAGTAATGCCCCATGATTTCGCAAAGCTCACAGATCTGAGTTACCGAGAGTCCGAAGCCACCGTATTCTTGCGGTATGTATGCGCTCAGAAAGCCGGCCTCACGGAGTGCCTCGAAAGACTCATGAGGGAAGCGCGCATCTTTATCGACGTCGTTCGCGTGAACCTCGATAACATCCTTGCTTATTTGATGAATCTTTTCGACCAGGTCGCTAAATGTTGGCGCAGCTGTTTTTGTGCTCATTAAATTTTCCAGGTTTGCAGATTTATTGGCGGTGATTATCCCGCTGCGGAATGCACAGACTCTATGACTTTAATGAGTCGATGGCGTCGGCTAACGAGTTAATACTCTGGAATGTTTCTCGAGAGAGCATTTGGTCGTCAAACTCGATGTCGAAATGGTCCTCTATGGCCAGCATGACATTCACTGTTGTCAGGGAAGTCAGCCCGGCGTCATACAAGTCGCTGTCATCATCAAGCGAATTCAAGTCGACAGACAGTCGGCAGTGATCAGTGAGAATACTTCTTACATCCTGTTTCAGCATTTTGTTTCTTGTCCGTTTTTATTCATTGGTCGGGCGCCCGCAAGCGCCGTGGCGATATTCGCCTCGAGATGCCACAGAATAGCGGCGTTGTAAGCTTCGCGCGTACGCCTGGTTCACGTTTTCTTTTGTGACACAGTTCGCCAGAATATTATGTAATTTGCTCTTGGCGGCGTCAGTGCTAATTGTTAATCTAATTTCACCGAAAAACCAGCCTTTTTATTGATTTTCTGTCATATTTTCCGTTCGCGGTCCGCGGAAAATCGTCTGTTTTGAGGAGAACCCGGCTGGGAACCATGTACGGCGGCACTTTGTCTCTCAATTCGGCCAAAAGCGCCTTTTCGTCGAGCGTTTCGCTGCTCACCAATGCACCGATTCCGGTTTCCTCCGGTTTGTCCGAATCGTTAAATACGACGACTCCTTCATCGACACCGTCGATTGAGGTCAGGGCGGCTTCGATTTCGCCAAGCTCGATCCTGTAGCCGAGATACTTGATCTGCTCGTCTGCGCGGCCAAGGAACAAATAGTCCCCTTGTGCGTCAATTTCGACCAGATCGCCGGTGCAGTACAGCATGTCGGCAAAAACATCGTTATTCGGGTTCTGAATGAACGCCTTGTTGGTTTTTTCGCTATCACCGAGATAACCGTAGGCAACCGACGTGCCACGCACCAGGAGCTCACCGCGGGCGCCAACCGCCTGCTGCAACTCACCATTTTCTGTGCGCACGAATAACTCCATATTCGGGCGCGCTTTACCGATTGGTATAGTTTGCTGATCCGGCGTCGGGATTTCGCGGATCACATGGAAGCTGCAGTCAACCGTGATTTCTGTCGGGCCGTACATGTTGGTGAATTGAACGTGCGGATACAATTCCATCCATCCCCTGACGACATCCGGTGGCAAAACCTCGCCAGCCGCGATCATGTGCCGCAAGTCCGGGAAGCTATCGCTTTTCAGGCGACGCGAGCGAAGCAGCATGGACATTACCGAGGGCACACAGAAAAATGTTGATATTTTCCGATTGCGAATCCACTTGATAAGACTTGGCAAGACTGCATTTACCGCATCATGCACAAGGTGCAATTCGGCCCCGGTACTGAACGCTGTATACAAGTCAAACGTGGAGTTATCGAAGTACAGTGGTGCGTGGTTCGCGATGACATCGGACGACGAAAGCTCATACTCACTGACACACCAGTCGATGTAGTCGATGATCGCCTTGTGCGGAATCATCACTCCTTTGGGAACGCCGGTCGACCCGGATGTAAACAGGACATAGGCGATGTCAATGGACAGGTTCTGGTAATCGCGCTCCGACGTATCGCCACCACTGAACTCGTCGATGACAAGGATGTCGATCTTGCTGCCATCCGGCAGATGCGAAAGAAACAGCTCCTTGCTCGCCTTGTCGACGATGACCAGCGATGCATTGCTGACCTCAAGTATCGAATTGATCCGGCCGGGGGGCGAGGCGACGTCGATGGGAACATAGGCACAGTCGGATTTCAGAATCGACAGGATTGAATGAATGGAATTGATGCTTTTGCTCATAAAGAACGGAATGAAGGAGCCGCGTTCCATGCCGTTCGCGCAAATGTGGTTCGCAATCGCGTTCGTCAGCAGGTCCGAATCGCGGAATGTGGATGAATCGTCGGCACAATTCAGGCCGGCCTTGTCCGGGAAGCGTCTCGCGGAATTTGAAAAGTACTGTTGGACTAATGTGGTCATACAAGCGTTTTCCGTGTCCTGAATTCGATGAACTGTCACCGGGCTGAAAAAGATCCGGTCCCATGCGTAATGCTGGCGAATTTTAACCTCAAAACCAGCAAATTACAGGTATCGGTGCTCATTTTGAGATGTGACGCATGCGCGGGTACCGTCTGCGAAAAATCTTCGAAATGCGGCTGCCAACTGATAGAATCCCGCCACTTTTCGTCTTGCCAGATTTCAATACTGTGAAAACCCGATTCGCTCCCAGTCCGACCGGGGTACTGCACCTCGGCAGCATTCGTACGGCACTGTTTTGCTGGCTGCATGCGCGCCATTACGGTGCGAAATTCGTGCTGCGGATTGAAGATACCGACCGCGAGCGTTCGACGGAGGAAAATGTCGCGGCGATCCTCGAGGGAATGGCCTGGCTCGGCCTTGAGCATGATGAAGGCCCGTATTTCCAGACGGAACGATATGAGCGATACAACGAGGTCATCGATGACTGGCTCGAGAGCGGCAAAGCATATCGATGCTACTGCACGCGCGAGGAGCTGGATGCTGTTCGCGAACAGCAAATGCGCGTTGGAGACAAGACTCGCTACAACGGCAAGTGCCGGGATCTTGCCCACAAACACCGGGATGAGCCCTATGTCGTTAGATTCAGGAATCCCCTGGATGGTGAGGTCGTGGTCGATGACCTGGTGAGAGGACGGGTCGTGTTTCAAAACGCAGAACTCGATGACCTGATAATCAGGCGCTCCAGCGGTGACCCGACGTATAACTTTACCGTGACGGTTGACGACTCGGATATGGGGATAACGCACGTTATCCGCGGTGACGATCACTTGAACAATACGCCCCGGCAAATGAACATGCTGGCGGCACTCGGGGTAGCGTTGCCGCAGTATGCACATCTGCCGATGATTCTGGGACCGGATGGCGCAAAGTTGTCGAAACGGCATGGTGCGGTTGATATCCGGGATTACCGCGATCAGGGATATCTGCCGGCCGCAATGCTCAATTACCTTGCGCGCCTGGGGTGGTCGCACAAGGACCAGGAGATATTTTCAGTCCAGGAACTCATCAGCCTGTTCGACGTAAAGGACGTCAACAGCTCCGCGTCGGCGTTCAACCCCGAGAAACTGTTGTGGCTCAATCAGCAGCATCTGATCGGGTTGCCGCTCGACACGCTGGCGGACTTAACAAAGCCGTTCCTGATCGCCGCAGGTTACGATCTTGACGCGGGTCCGGATATCGGCCTGGTTGCCGAGGCGTACTCCAAGCGTGCAACGACGCTGGCAGACCTTGCAGAGCAATGCCGCTATTGTTTTGAAGATTTTGCTGAAATCGATGCGAAAGCCGCGAAAAAAAACCTGCGGCCGGTCATCCTCGGCCCGATGCAGGATCTGCTACAGCGGCTTCAGTCGTTGCCTGACTGGAATCAGCAAGACATTGCAGCCGCAATCGAGTCCTGTGCTGAAGCGCACGAAATCAAGATGGGCAAGTTGGGACAGCCGTTGCGCGTCGCCGTTACCGGCGGTTCTGTTTCGCCACCGATCGATACGACGCTGGTATTGATCGGGCGCGACCGGTCTATCAGTCGGGTTGAGCAGGCAATAGCGCTAATTGAGAAGCGTGTCGCGGCGGATTAGCCGCGCAAGCCCGCACAATCGGGGTTGAAATGACAGCCTGCGCGATCGTGCAAGGCGAAACCGGGATCAGCGAAGCCAATCATGTTTTACAGGGATATTCACGTATTTCGGGCATTGGCGATTCTCTTTATCGTCGCCGGGCACTCGCGCCTGATGCTGAACTGGGCGGAAGACTCGTTTGCCAATAATTTGCTGGCTGATTTCCTGGCGAATGGCACGACCCTTTTCGTTTTTATCGCAGGTTATCTTTTCCAGGCGTTGTCTGCGCGCTATGCCCACAAACGGTACTTGCGCAGTAAGCTCCGCAACGTCATCCTGCCGTATCTGCTTATCTCGATTCCCGCGGTTATTTATTCCGCGCTGTACAAAGACCCGGTACTACGATTTCCACAGCTGGCTGAGACGTCGGATGCGTTTCGTATCCTCTGGTTTTATATCAAAGGTGGGGCACATCTGAATTACCCGCTGTGGTTTATTCCGATGATTACGCTCTACTACCTGTGTGCACCCGTATTCATGCAGTTTGTTCGTCGCCCCCGACTGTATTGGTTGATCGCACCATTTTTCCTGATTTCACTGTTTCTGCATCGCGATGCTTTTCCAAACCTGGATACCCTGCAAAACTTCGTTTACTTTCTCGCGGCCTACCTTGCCGGCATGTGTGCCGCACAATACAGGGACACTGTCTCGGCTTTCATTGCACGAAACCTGCATTGGCTGGCCGCTTCGTACCTGATCATATTGGTGCTGCAGGCTCTTTTCGCCCAGCGACACGGCGTGCATGGAACAGTGGAATGGTTCGGTACAGAAAACGGTGCCTTCGACTGGTCATTTCTGCAAAAGATGGTGTTGTGCTTCCTGCTCCTGGGCATCTCCGACCGCTTACAGGGCCTGCTGTATTCGCCAACCAAATTCATAGCGGACTCGAGCTTTGGCGTGTTTTTTGTACATGCCTATTTTCTCGAGATTGCGCCCAGAATTCTGCGCCCGGTGTTCCCGGGTGGCGAGGCGCCAGGGGTCGGTACTATTTTCGGGCTGGTTGCAGTCATAGGCTTTGCCGCCGGTTGCAGCATGCTGTTCTGTTACCTGACCAAGCGGGTGTTCGGGGATCGCAGCCGGCCGCTTATCGGCTACTGATCGGGGTGCAAGCGCCTGAATCCCGGGCGTAATTGCAGCGGTGATCGGCTGTAAATAGCGCGGCGACCTCGCCTTGACACGCGCCGCTGTGCGCCGTAAAGTCCCGCCACCTTGGGGCTATAGCTCAGCTGGGAGAGCGCTTGCATGGCATGCAAGAGGTCGGCGGTTCGATCCCGCCTAGCTCCACCAATTCTACTGTCTCGCCCGCGTCGCCATATGCGCTTCGAACCAGTCAACCAGCGCCTGTTGCGACCTGGTCGGACTGAACGTGTGGTCCGTATCGTCAAACAGCGTAATACTGGCCTGCCCACGCTCCGCGAGTTGTCTTAGCCATTTTCCGGAAGAAAATGACAGTGCGTCGGCAGCGTCACTCCGGCTCGACTGGATAAATGCAAACCGGGTCCCTTTTGTCGCCAGCAATTCCAGGTCACGGCGCACATTGCCACCCAGCAGATAGGGGGACAGGAGCTCACCGGGCCAGCTCCAGTACGGTGTTATACGTCGCAGGGTTTTTCGGACCAGTCGATACAGCAGCGAATCGGATCGCGGATAATCCAGTTCGTGAGCTGATGTCGCGGCGCCGCTCGCCAGCCGCTTGTGATAGTCCTCTGATACGAAATAGACCAACTGGTTGGCGAGAACAAGATCGGTTACGCGGGTCGATGACATTGCGGTTTGCATTGCAGCGTAGGCGCCGGAGCACAAACCGAAAAGCAGGAACTGTTTCTTGCCGGTGAGCTCTTCCATCGTATTCATGGCCGCTTCGACGTCGTCAACAAGCTTGTCGTTGTAGGGTTTGTTTGATGGGTAACCCTCGTGAGGCAGGCTGTCGCCCAGTCCAGCGAGATCCATGCGCATGACGTCTATGCCGCCAAGCGCCAGGCGCCGCGCGAGCGTGACATACATTCTGTTCGCACTAATCCTGTGCGTTGCACCTCCGCAAAGCAGAATAACCGCCGGACTGTCATTGTTATTGTTACGCGCATCTCTGGTGATGATGCCGAACAGCCGTTTGCCAGGCCCGAATCGCACAGCGTGTTCGCTCGCTCCGTTGTCGAGTTGGATCCGTGGAAATTCGGCAGGTTTTGAGGTTGGTTTGGGTGCTGACTTCGCTGCATCATCCTGCGCAGCATTTTTGTCATCGAGCCAGCTGCAAACCTGTTCGATGGTATCCGTCGGAACGACTGATACTTGCGGCGTTTGCATCATTTCCTTGTAGTGCGCGGACAGTATCTCATCGACGCTATCGGTCTGGTTGCGCAAAGCATTCGCAAGGCTTGCCGGAACCGGTATATCGTCCCGATTCAGCAGCAATACAGACGGCGTGTTAGCAAACGGTTGCGAACCCATATCGAGCGTTTGCAGTTCAGTCTGGGTCTCCTTGCTAAGAAAAAAGCCACCCGCGTCGATGCCGTCGAGACGAGCAGTATTCGCCGACGAACTCTGCAGCCGCTTGCCCTGTGCCATCGCCATGATTTGCTGCTCGCGTATATAGATAGCACCCGACGCACACGGCGCCCACAATACCAATTGTTCCAGCGGTGTTTCTTCGGCTATTTTTGCGGCCAGCGTCGCGCCCAGCCGCAGCCCGATCAATGAGACCCGGTCAGTGTCGGCGATTTCAGTGATGGTCCTGATGGACTCGCGAATGCTGTAGAGCATGGCATCGAGCCGTCCCGAGTCGAGTTCGTCGCCAGCCGAGTCGCCGGTGGAACGGTAATCGAAACGCAGTACGCAGTATCCGCGAGCAGCGAGATTTTCGGCCAGTTGCCGGATTGTACGGTGGGTACGAATGAGCTCATAGCCGACGGGGCTGCAGAGGACGATAGCGGGCAGGGGCTGTGGTGATGCAGGAGCATGGAGCCAGCCGAACAGGTCGTTGCCGCTCCCGAACGCTATCGGCCCTGATTTTTGACACTGCTGATCCAATACGTGAACCCTTATGTTGAAACCCGCTATCCGCCAGTGTATTTTGCCGACGCCATTATGGTTAGATCGTCGTTCGCGTCAAGCAGCGCGAGTTTAACGCCACAAGACCCGTGTCAACAGGTAACAGGTCTCAATAGCAACGGAGAAATTGAGCACAATGGGAACGGAATCTCGATTACTGGGCGTATTCCAGTCGGTCCTTGGCAGTGATATCACCGCATTTAAGGGTGACGAGACGCCAGATACCGTGAAGGGCTGGGATTCAGCAGCCCACCTCAACCTCATTATGGCGATCGAAGCCGAGTTTGCGGTGCAGTTCGATATTGAGGAAATGGAGTCACTGGACAGTGTGGCTGCAATTCTCAAACGACTTCCCGAACAGTAAAATATCCGCACGTGCTTATTGAGCCCCTGGAGTCGCTGACGCCCGGCAATTACCTGTCGCTGGCCCGTGAACTTGGAGAATCCGGCGTTGACGGGCGTGCCGTCAATCTCGTGTTGCTGAGCAGCAATTCATTTTCTTTTCTGCAACCTTACCTGCTGGTCGAATGCGCGCGCCGTAATATCGCGGTTCAGCCTCAGGTCGCGCCGTTCGGGCAAATCGAACAGTTTGTCCTCGGCGCGCCGCAAGTATTTTCGTCGGATTCGCCCAATGTTGTTGTCGTCGCATTGCGAATCGAGGATGTATTTGCGGATGCCTACCTGCGACCGGACGGCGAAGAGCTTGGCCAACGCGCGAATATTTGCGTCGACAGACTGGAGCAATGCGTCAGGCTCCTTCAGGACTCAATCTCAGCGACGGTGCTGGTAGCCAACTTTGCCGTGCCCGGCATTGCCAGCCATGCCGATGTATACGATGGCGGCCGCAATGATGGCATCGCAAACCTTGTCAGCACGGCCAACGCAGACCTGTCCAAGCGGCTGGCTGGCATGCCGGACGTCTTCGTTTGGGATTACGCCGGCCTGGTACGGTCCCGCGGGGCATCGGACTGGACGGACAGCCGGCTGTGGCACCTCGCAAGGCAGCCCATCGCCGGTCAGAATCTGCCGTATGCGGCAGCGCACCTGGCGCGAACCCTGGCCGGTACCGTATTTCCGCGCATCAAATGCCTGGTGCTGGATCTCGACAACACGCTGTGGGGCGGGGTAGCCGGTGAAGACGGCATAAGCGGTATACAAATCGGCGATGATTACCCGGGCAACGTCTTCAAGGCATTCCAGCACGCGGTACTCAGCTTGAAGGATCGCGGTGTGCTGCTGGCGATTTCGAGCAAGAATGACGAGGACCTGGTCAAAGACATATTCGAAAAACACCCGGACCTGGTACTGCGGTGGGACGATTTCTCGAGTACACAGGTGAATTGGAATGCCAAGAGTGACGGCATCGATTTGATCGCCGCTGAGCTGAATATCGGTGTCGATGCAATGGCGTTTTTCGACGACAACCCGGTCGAGCGTGCAGAAGTCCGGCAAAATGCACCCAGCGTGAGCGTAATTGAGGTGCCGAAGTCGCCGCTTGGCTACGTCGACGCACTGTTCGCAGGCGGCCTTTTCGATGCGCCGCAACTGTCGCAGGAAGATGCAGCACGAGCATCTTACTATCGCAACGAGTCACAGCGTCAGGCAGCACGGCAGGACGCAGGGACAATGGAAGAGTTCCTGGAAAGCCTTGAGATGGAAGTGACAGCAGGGTCCGTGGGTCCTGAGACGCTTGCCCGGGTCGTGCAACTTACAGGCAAAACGAATCAGTTTAATCTCACGACACGGCGGCACACCCAAAGTGACATTCAACGCATGGCGGATGACGAGGCGGCCGACGTTCGCTGGTATCGGCTTAATGACAAGTTCGGTGACTCGGGCATCGTGGGAGTGGTCGCAATCCGGTACGACGGGGCGACGGCCATTTTAGATACCTTCCTCATGAGCTGCCGGGCCATGAACCGGGAAGTGGAAAACGCGATGCTGAGTGACGCGGTCGAGTGTGCATTGAAGCGGGGTTGTACAAGTGTTGTCGGCGAGTACATCGCGACTGACAGGAATGCCGTGGTGGGTGATTTTTACCCGGAATCCGGGTTCTCGGCGGCCGTGGATCGGGGTGAGGGCGTGTTTCGCCTGGACCTGGAAGATGAGGCCCTCAGACCGCACTGGCCGGGGGCCGTTCGACGGGGGTAAGTTGCCTTGACAGGGCAGCGGAGTCTCCGTAGAGTGCGCGCCTTCTGGTGCACGTGCCAGACGACGTCCCCATCGTCTAGAGGCCTAGGACACTGCCCTTTCACGGCGGCAACAGGGGTTCGAATCCCCTTGGGGACGCCATTCAATATGAAAAGACCCGCCTTGTGCGGGTCTTTTTTTTGTTCACCGCAAGGCGAGCCGAGGTATACCCGGTTCGACCCGAGGAGGCCGCAGGCCCATCCCCTTAAGGCCCATCCCCTTATTGTGGGGTCGACGGTCAGATTGTCTTCACATGCGAGATTTTCCGCCAATCTCTGCCAACCGGGCAAATTGGAATGGGAAATCGATATTCCAGATTCAGTCGAATGACATATGTACAGCTGGCCGATTGATGCTTACGACGGATAGCATCATTGCGAATAGCGGTGAAATCATGTGCCGGCACCGCTTTTGGCCGCAACGCTACTCATTTTAGCCTTACCTGAGGAGCAAACATGATTGCAAAAATCGCCCGCTCGGTCGGCATACCACTGATCTACGCGGTAGTTGGCCTCTCAACCGCCGACTGCGTTGCCAGTGACCAGTCGGCCGATCTCATATTTCACAATGCAAATATCTGGACCGTCGATAGCACCCAGCCAACGGCACAGGCGGTCGCCGTTAAAGGAAACCGTATAGTCAGGGTTGGCTCGAACACCGAAGTCCTGGCATTGAAGGCTACGACGACTGAATTAATCGATCTAAACGGGCAGTTTCTGATGCCCGGATTCATTGACGCTCATACGCATTTTGAAAACGCTGTACTGGACTATTTTCATATGCGACTGAATGACGTCAATGATGAAAAGTCATTGCTCGAAATACTTCAAAAGCGCGTCGCCGATGTTCCAGAAATATTCTGGATTACAGGGGGCGACTGGTCAGCTGCTTCTGGACGCGGCCGTGAAGAATCAGGCGCCGACACTGCAACTTTTTCGCCATCACTGGATTTGGTAGACAAACTGACGCCCGATCGCCCCGTACTGCTGTCCCGCTACGACGGTGCCTATTTTATGAATTCCGCTGGATTCGAGCGGATGCACATTACGAAAGACACACCGGATCCCTCCGGTGGGCACTACGAGCACGACCCTGTGACTGGCGAGCTGACTGGAATGATGTACGGAACGGCAGGGCCAAGGCTCGTCAATGCGTTGCCTCCTGATTCACGCGCAAAAATCATGTTTGGTGCACAAGCGATGGTAAGAAAGCTGAATCGCCATGGCATCGTCGGTATTCATGATATCGCACGTGTGCCGGAAATATCCGATCAGCAGGTATTCCAGACCAACGTTGAGCGGAGTGCGAGTGACGTCTCCATATTTACTCGGCTTCGAGATGAAAATCACCTGTCTGTTCGAGTGTATCCGGTGCTGACACTGCGAACATGGAGCTCGCTCAACGACGCCGCAATTACTCCGCGCAGCGGCGACGATACGATCCGCTACGGTGCATTGAAAATGTTCCTGGACGGGTTTCTCATGTTCCGCCCCTACGCGAACAACCCGCAATATTCTGGCTCTCTCAGCTTTCGCAATATTGATGGAACACAACTCAGGCGAGAGGTGGTTGCTGCCGATGCTGCAGGCTGGGACATCGCGGCACATGTAACGGGAGACAAAGGCCATGCGATGGTACTGGATTATTTCGAGGCGGCCAGACAGAGCAATAAATCGCGCGCACGACGCGACCGGGCGGTACATGCCTGGTATCCGCGAATGGCTGAGATCCAACGCGGCGGAAAACTCGGACTGATCGGCGACATAACGCCCTATCATTTGATTCGTGAAATGAGCGCAATGACAAAGAAGCTGCATCCGGACCAGATTTCCACGGCATTTGCCTGGAAGACAATGATCCGTGAAGGGTGGCGCATTAATATTGTATCGGACTGGCCTGGTAGCTATGACGGTAGCCATGCCGCACCGCTAAACCCGCTGGAAAATATTTACTACGCGATTACCCGGCGCCGAGTCGGGGATGAGCCGAGCGACTCGTTTAATCCAGCCGAATCGCTGACGATTGATCAGGCAATCGAGGCGTACACAATCAATCCGGCCTATTCGTCCTGGGAAGAAGACAGCAAAGGCTCGATCAGCGTTGGTAAACTCGCCGATATGGTGGTTTTATCAAATGACATTCGGAAAATCGCACCAGTTGAACTCTTGCGCACCGAAGTCCTGACAACCGTTTTCGATGGCAAGATTGTATATTCTGCCGCTGAGGTTCAGCCGTAGCGGCAGCTTTAGCGCAAGTTCATCGTCTTGCGCAGCGGCACATCAAATTCTCAATCCACCGGAGCTGCGGTAGAATGCCTCGGGAATTCTTTCGATGAGTCATTTTATGAAGACCAGCAACAAACGGATTGCGTTGCAACGTATTGTCTCTTTTTCCACCCTTATCATTCTGTTCGCCTGCGGTGCAGACAACGGCGCTGAACCGCCGGGTGATATCTATGCAATGGCAGTAAATCAGCCGACGAGAAGTCAGGAGGACAGGGAGTCCGACGAGCGTCGCCGCCCTTACGATATTCTCCGCCTTAGCGGCGTACGGCCCGGGATGGTCGTGGTCGATCTGTTGGGCGGCAGTGGCTATTACTCGGAGCTGTTCAACCCGCTCGTTGGTCCTGACGGCAAGGTTTACCTGCAGAACAATTCTTTATTCCTGAGATTCTCGACAGAAGGGCTCGAATCGCGTCTGGCCGATGGCCGCCTGCAGAATGTCGAGCGTCTGGATTCTGAATTTGCAGACCTTGCATTGCCCGAGAATGCGGACCTGATTTTCATGGGCCTGAGTTATCACGATATCTACGTTCCGCGAGAAGATCCGGTCATCATGACCAGCAGAGAAGAATTCTTCCCGCAAATTCTTGCCTCCCTCAAGACGGGCGGCAAGCTGCTCGTCATCGATCATGCCGCGGCCGAAGGCAGCGGGCGTTCGTCAGCGCCGAAACTTCATCGCATCGAAGAGAGCTATGCGATCGATGACATTACGTCCGCAGGATTCAAGCTGATTGGATCACTTGATGTGCTGCGGACAGATACCGACAACTATGCGCTGGACATCTGGGAAGACGAGGTCTACCACCAGACCGACCGCTTTGTATTGCTGTTTGAAAAGCTTTGAGTCTCCGATCCCGGAGCAACAATCTTTTGCCTGTAAGGACTAGCTGATGCCGCCGCCTGGAAACAAATCGAAAGCCAACGCGATTCCACAGGCGACGATTGAGGCGCTTTCTCGAACGATTTACAAAGAGGCCAGTGATTATGGCTTCGGGCAGGTCGAAATCATCAAGTTGATTAATCACTTGATGGACCATTGTGCCAATGGGGTGGCCAGTGAGTTATGCATTTCTGACCGCAATGATACGAATGCCGATTGCAATCCGCACGACTTCGACAGCCTGCCGCTTACTGCGTCCAGTTTGCGTATTCGACAATACGATGCGACCACTGATCGGGCGCTGTTGGAGTCGTGGCTGCCTGATAAGTATGGCCGCTATTTCGTGTTGTCCTGTTCAACTGCACAGGAAGTGACTGTTAAAGCGCTGTCTGAATCACCGGCAAATCACCTCGGTATTATCGAATACGAAGATGGTACCGCCGTAGGCGCAATGGCGTACCTCGATCACAGCCGCTCACAAAAGAGAGCCGAACTTCGCAAGCTCGTTGGCAACCCAGAATTCCGGGGCAGGGGGATTGCAGAAGAAGCGACCAGGCTGTGGGTAAATTACGGCATCCACGGGCTGGGTTTACGGAAAATTTATGTCAGTACTCTGCAAACGCAAATCGCGAACATCAGGCTCAACGAAAGCATTGGCTTTCAGGTTGAAGGTTTGTTGCGCAACGAAGTATTGATTGACAATGAACGCCACGATGTTCTGCGCATGGGGCTTTCGATTGAAGTCGAAAAGTAAATGACTTGCAGCAACGTTTCCAAGCCCGATCGTAATCTAATCAGATCTGACTTTGCTGATAATTCTCCAGACCTGTCTTCTCAATAAGACCAAGCTGCGTTTCCAGCCAGTCAACGTGCTCTTCCTCTGATACGAGAATTGAATCAAACAGCTCGCGGCTGACGAAGTCCTTGTGAGTCTCGCAATAGGCGATCGCGGCTCGAAGATCGGGAATAGCGTCCAGTTCCATATCGAGGTCGCATTTCAGGATTTCCGGAACATTCTCCCCGATTCGCAACCTGCCAAGATCCTGCAGGTTGGGCAGCCCTTCCAGGAACAGGATGCGCTCGATCAATTGGTCGGCATGCTTCATTTCGTCGATCGACTCGCCGTACTCATAGTCCCCGAGTTTGTTCAGCCCCCAGTCCTTCAGCATGCGGGAATGCAGGAAATATTGATTAATGGCTGTCAATTCGTTCTTGAGGACCTTGTTGAGGTGCTCAATGACTGTCGGGTCGCCCTTCATGTCTCGCTCCGTTAAAAGTGTGATTCAGTGCTCACTATTGTAATTAAAAGCAATGACATGCGGGGGCTTTTTTTTGCAGTTTATCAATTGCAATTTCGAATGCTCTGCGTAGTGCAAAGCCTTGTATGCCGCGATATGCCCGGCTTTTTAAAAATTCGAATTTTGTTTATCACTCAAGTTACGAGAGGCAGTGTCGATTTACATAATAGACTGTCGCAATTTTTCGACAGGTTTTTTTTATTTAATGAGGTGCTAGAGTCGCTTCAGGAAACATAATTCGGCGACACGGACGGTACGCTACGACCTCACTTTTAACTACTGTAAAAGGGCAAACCAATCGAAAGATTGTGACGCAAAGCCACCGATCTACGGACCTTTAGTCTACGACAGCGGGGCTACCAGTCAGCAACCTTGCATAACCTATGCGATCGATTGGGTTGTCCGCCTGTAAATCAGGCAGGAGCAACGCAATGACATTCCGCGCGATAAATCGCGATTCAATCAAAATAGCGACAGCGCTGGTCGCTTCGGCCGTACTTAGCGGCTGTCTTTCTGAAGAAATTCCTACAGCTGAAGTTGCTGATGGCCGCGAGCTCAGTATGTCTGGCAGTGTGGGTGACGGTCCCATTGTGAATGCAAGCATGGCGGTACTCGCAACGACGGGCGAAACGATTGCCGAGTTCGAAAGTGATTCGAGCGCGGCATACGATGTAACCGTTGTGGCAACCGATCAGCAGTATCCACTGACTGTTGAAGCTTTCGGCGGTACAGACCTGGTAACAAACGCCGCACCTGATTTTATGATGTTAAGCGCTGTGGTGAACCAAAGCGATTCCACAGTAGCAAATGTAAATCCGTTTTCTACATTCACAGTTGAACTGGCGCAGCAAATGAATGGCGGTCTGAATTCGTCGAATTTGCAAGCGGCACAGCAGATAGTCGTCGACGCACTTAACAGTGGTCTTAGCGGAATGCGCAATAGCAGCCCGATCAGCACGCCTATTGATGAGACAAATATTGCGGAGATCGTTAAGGCGTCCGAGACGCTTGCTGAAACCATCCGCCGAGTTCGTGACCTGATGAACGGTGCTGGGTTCTCGATAGACGCGGGTGCGGTTGTTTCCAGGCTCGCATCGGATTTGACCGATAGTATTGTCGATGGCCAGGGCGGTAGCGCTACCGATAGACGCACTGCAGCCGTTTCGACGATTGTCAGCGCGCAGGTATTGCTCGAGTCAATGTCGAATCAGCTTCGCGTAAATGGCATTGATGCGACCAGCGCAATGGATAGCGCGATCGGGCAGGTCAGTCCTGCAACACCAACGATTTCCCTGGAACAACTACCGCTAACCGATGAGGTCATTCGCAAGGCGCGCGTCGCGTTGGCTGCCGCCTATTCAATAGATGAAAGTGCCAGCATCGGGCAACTGCACACTACCGTGTCGGGCTTGCAGGAAGGGCAAACAGCCGCAACGGTACGTGTCGTATTGCCTTCGAACTATCGCACCGTGTTGCAGACTGCTGTACAGAGTATAGCCGGCGCCGATATCGCGACGATCGACAGGGTCAATGCCATTGCGCGTACGAATGGCGACCTGGATCTGCCAAATCTTGCACCAGTGATTTCCGGCACGCCACCGACATCGGCTACGGTAGCAAACGCATACTCGTTTACACCAACAGCATCGGATTCGGACGGCGATACCCTGGTCTTCTCCGCTACGAATACACCGTCATGGGCGACTTTTGATACCGCCACCGGGCAGCTTTCGGGTACGCCGGAAAGCGGTGATATCGGAACACATTCCGGAATTGTAATTAGTGTCAGCGACGGTGAGTTTAGCGACAGCTTGCCGGCATTCAGCATTACTGTCGGTGCACAGAATTCGGCGCCACAGATCTCCGGTTCACCGGGCACCTCGGTTAATGAAGGTCAGAATTATTCCTTCACGCCGACAGCCAGCGATGCAGATGGCGATACACTGGCATTCTCGATTGTTAACCGGCCAGCTTGGGCAAGTTTTGATTCGGCGACCGGTGAACTCAGCGGCGTGCCCCCACAGGGTGCGGCTGGAAGCTATAGCGGCATAGTGATCACTGTATCCGACGGAACGGATTCTGCGAGCCTGAGCGCATTTACACTGACAGTGATGGCCGTTGTCAGCAACTCACCGCCGCAGATATCAGGGACGCCGTCGTCCAGCGTCACTGAGAACGAGTTCTACAGCTTCACGCCATCGGCGAGTGATGCCGATGGTGATACGTTGACGTTCTCAATTTCAGGACGTCCCGGTTGGGCGACGTTTAACTCATCAAGTGGACGCTTGTCGGGAACACCAGGTACCGGCGATGCAGGCACTTACTCAGGCATTTTGATTTCGGTTTCGGATGGCAGTGCAAGTGCGTCCCTGCCTGCCTTCTCAATTGTGGTCAATGAGGAAGCTAATGCAGCGCCGCAAATATCCGGGACGCCGTCGTCCAGTGTTAATGAGAATGAGAGCTACAGTTTCACACCAACCGCGAGCGATTCGGACGGCGACACACTGACATTCTCGGTATCCGGACTACCCGGCTGGGCGTCATTTAATTCGTCTACCGGACAAATTTCCGGTACACCGTCATCCGCTGACGTTGGAACTTACAGTGGCATTTCGATAAGCGTGTCTGACGGGACATTGAGTGATTCACTGGGGCCATTCACAATTACTGTGCAAGCAAGCAGTCTCGGCTCAGTTACGCTGAACTGGACCGCGCCCACAGAGAACGATGATGGATCAGCATTGACCGATCTTGCCGGGTACAAACTCTATTGGGGTACCGTGTCTGGCAACTACCCGAACTCAATCACGATCAACAATCCAAGTGTAACGACATACATTGTCGATAACCTGTCTCCCGGAACTTACGAATTTGTTGCGACATCGTTCAATTCATCCGGTGTTGAGAGTATTTACTCAGGAACCGCAACCAAGACGGTACCGTAATATCGGTGAGTCATGCGAATCTGATTGAATACGTCAAATAGATCACTCTGGCTTACGAATATCCGCACCTAGACTGTTCGCTTGTTTTTTTAAGCAAGCGAACAGTGAGGTGTGATCGTGAAAAGTCGATGCAAACTTCGGATGCTGTCTGGCGTAGTGGCGTTGCTCATCGTAGCAGCGGCCAATGCCGGCCAAGTGCAACACTCTTTGGGTGGATTTCCGTCCAGTCCTGTACGGGCCGAAGACTATTACGATAGTGGTGCCCCGGAAGACGCGAAGGTAAGGCTTGGTGCCCAGCTTTTCTTCGACAAGATTCTCAGCGGCAATATGAATATTTCCTGTGCGA
Source organism: uncultured Woeseiaceae bacterium (assembly GCA_963976215.1). Classification (GTDB taxonomy): domain Bacteria; phylum Pseudomonadota; class Gammaproteobacteria; order Steroidobacterales; family Woeseiaceae; genus UBA1847. The sequence continues at coordinate 32,823 of CAXBJV010000027.1, forward strand.
GCTGCCACCATTCGCTCGCCGCAACCGGTGATGGCCTGTCGTTGCCGGTCGGGGAGGGCGGTCGTGGACTCGGAGTTACACGCGATACGGGTGTCGGCCTGGATGCTGTGCATGAACGCGTGCCGCGCAACGCGCCCGCTATCTTCAATCTGGGCGCGAAACAGTTCACACATATGTTTCACGACGGTCGCGTACAACCCAACAGCAATTTGCCAAACGGCGTTGAGTCACCTGCGAGCTTTGACTTGCCCGGCGGGCTGGACAATCCGCTGGCCGTCCAGGCGATGTTCCCGGTCACTTCCGCTGCCGAAATGGCCGGACAAGCGGGAGAGAACCCGGTCGCCGATGCGGCCGCGGCCGGTGATCTTGCGGGCCCCGATGGAGTCTGGGCGCAGTTAGCGGTGCGATTGCGCGGCCTTGACGGCTACGTTGAACAATTCATCGATGTTTTCGACGATGTCAGCACCGCGGACGATATTCAGTTTACGCACGCAGCAAACGCGATTGCAGCGTTCGAAGCGGTCAACTGGCGTGCCGACAATAGCCCGTTCGACCGTTATTTGCGTGGCGAACGCTCGGCCATGAGTTGGTCAGCAATCGCTGGTATGCGCATCTTCTACTCACCGAAAAAGGGCAATTGCGGCAGTTGCCACAGCGGGGTTTTTCAAACAGACCAGTCGTTCCGGGCGATCGCGATGCCGCAGGTCGGCGGCGGCAAGGGCGACGGTGCATATGGCTACGAAGACTTTGGCCGTGAGCGGGTAACTGGCAAGGCTTCAGACCGCTACAAGTTCCGGGTACCGGCGCTACGCAATGTCAGGCAAACCGCACCGTACGGTCATGCGGGCGCCTACGACACGCTGGAAGCTGTCGTACAGCATCACCTGGATCCCGTGAAAGCACTGTACAGCTACGACCCGCAGCAATTGCGAATGCCGCGTCGTCCGGACCTGGACGCGCGTGACCTGCTTGCCATGTCGGACCCGAGTGTCGTAGCCGCAATTGCAGCAGCGAGCGAATTGCCGGCAACGCGATTGAAGAAAAGGGAGCTGAAACAGCTGCTGGATTTTCTCGATGCGTTGACCGATCCGGCAATGCTCGATTTGCGCCGCGATGTCCCGACGTCGGTGCCCAGTGGCTTGCCATTGGCGGATTAAGCGCGCAGCAAAAAAAGCCCCGCTTCGGCGGGGCTTTTTAGATCTGTTCGGTCACTTATGCGGATTGGGCGGGGTAGTAACGTACCGGTTCAGCCACCCGGTATTCGCGCAGGATGCCGGATGCCGTTTCCTTGCAGGATCCGCACCCGGCGGCGACGCCCAACTCACGCTGCAGGCCCCACAAATCCTCGACGCCGGCCTCAGCGGCCTGACGGATTTGCTTATCGGTAATGGCGTTGCAGATACAGACGTACATGGAATCAACGGCTTATGAATCAGGCTACGATTTAAACGCAAATGAGAATGATTGTCAATACGATTAAGATCGAAGTGTGACGACGGCCACGCAAGTGACACAAAAAAAACCCGCCAGGGGCGGGTTTTTTCGGGATTCGCGGCCAGGGGCAGGTCGCGGCCAGGGCAGGTCGCGGCCAGGGGCCGCTCCTACCGCTGGATGCCGCGCCCGGGCGTCCAGGGTACGCCAGCCTGATCCAGCGCCCGTTTCAGGCCCGCATATTCTTCATCGACCAGGGTAGTCAGTTCTGATACCACATCGTCGTAGAGTCGTTTGCCGATCGCGTACGATTCACGTTGCGACGTCGTTGGCCCGTAGGCGTTCATGGTGGGCTCGAATCGCGCATGCCAGAGTCGCTCGTCCAAAGCGGTCGTCTCGCGGTCCTGCATGACGCTACGCGTGCTGTTCTGACTGAGACGGTCTCGCGCGCCGAGCATGCGCTCCTGGATAGCGTCAGCAATTTCATACAGCGAGGGATCGGCCATGGATCGAGCCAGTGCCTGCTTTATCGCATCGATTTCGGCACTTATACGGTCAATCGCATTCACGGTGCCGTCACTTGCCCGGATCAGTTCATCCACCTGGCTCTCGAATACCAGCCGTTGTTCCTGCGTACTACCTGGCAAAGTCGATTCGCGTATCGACACCACGTCGAAATCCTGAGACTGGTTCAGGTCTTCCAATACACCGTCTACGCGTTGTTGCATCGACACACTGAAGGCGCCGGGAACCACCAGCACACCTGCACCGACTTCCTGCTCGCCATCCTCGTTTGCCGGAGCCCACGCGTCGAGCGCCGGATAACGAAGATCCCATGCAACCCGGTTAAACCCGGCTTCGGCGGGTCCTTCGAGATGGCGAATGATCTCACCGTTGCTGTTGCGCACGGTGAAAATAATCGCTGGCTCATCTTCACGCTGTTCATCGATGATCGCAGCAAGGTCGCCGAACTGAACATTCTGATTATCGGATTCGAGTTCCTTTTCCTTTTCGCGACGTGCGTCTTTGCTGTTGGTGAGGCCGTCCGGAAGGTAGTAAGTAAAGGTCGCACCGAAGTCCGGATTGGGGGCCACGTAATAGCTGTCGCCCTGGCTGCCTTTGCACAAGGGTTCGAAGCAGCCGAGCAGATGTTTTGGCACGTACCAGCGTGCGGGCCGGACCGGAAACAGGTTGACCCGGTTTTTCAGCATGTCTTCGCTGACATCGCGCAATGGCGTGTAGTCGTCGAGGATATAGAAGCTGCGGCCGAACGTCGCACCCACAAGGTCGTTTTCGCGCTTCTGAATGACCAGGTCGCGATACGGAATAGTAGGGCTGCCGCCTTTCAGCTTGACCCAGTTGTTGCCGCCGTTGACGGTAAAAAACACACCGAATTCGCTGCCCAGGAACATCAGCCCGGGTTTGACATGGTCCTGCACGACACGCCACAAAATGTGGCGGTCTGGGAGGTCGCCGGCAATACTCTTCCAGGAACGGCCGCGGTTTTCACTTTTCAGGATGTAGGGTGAAAAATCGCCATGCTTGTGGTCATCGACGACAACGTAGACGGTGTCCGGGTCGAACAGGTCGGCCTTGATGTCGTTAACGAAGAATCGATTCGGGATGCCAGGCAGCTTGTCGATCCTGCGCCAGGTTTCGCCGTTATTTTCGGTCACCTGGATGATGCCGTCATCGGTACCGGCGTAAATCAGCCCGGGGACCAACGGGGATTCAGAAAGCGACGTCGTAGTATTGAACATCGACATCGCGTACAGGTCCCAGGGTGCGTCATAGCTCCATGTTCTGCCCATTATCGGCTGGTCGGTGCGATTCTCATTGCGTGTTATGTCGCCGCTGATCGCTGTCCAGCTATCGCCGTAGTTGTCACTGCGCCAGATGCGCTGGGTGCCGAAGAACAGGGTCTTTGAGTCGTGCGGACTGATCAGGATGGGGGAGTCCCAATTGTAACGTTCGGCCGGATCGCCAGCGGCCGGTTGCGGTCGGATGTATACCGCTTCGCCCGTCTTGCGGTCGACACGCGTCAGGTTGCCCTGTTGCCATTGCGCATAAATGATATCCGGGTTGTTCGGATCAACGGCCGATTGATGCCCGTCGCCAAACATCGTCACGAACCAGTCCGAATTGCGGATGCCGGAGATGTCCATCGTCCGCGACGGGCCACCCTGGCTGTTGTTGTCCTGCGTACCGCCATAGACATTATAAAAAGGCTCGTCGTAATCGACGGCAACCTTGTAGTACTGCGTAATTGGCAGATTATCGATGAAACGCCAGGACTCACCGAGGTCATAGGATTCGTAGATGCCGCCATCGACCCCAACCAGCAGGTAGTCCTCATCGTTTGGATCAAATGCCATCGCATGGTGATCGGAATGCTTGGTATCGGTATGCAGGTTAATGAAATTGTCACCGCCGTCATGCGTTACATGCAGCCAGACGTCCATCTGGTAAACACGATCAAACGCATGCGGACTGGCAAATATCTCCTGGTAATAGTGCGGACCGGTGCCGCCGGAAAGGTATTCGTTTTTCTTTTCCCAGGTCTCACCGCCGTCGGCGGAGCGCCAGAAGCCGCCGTTGCGATTCGCCAGTTCTATGGTCGCGTAGATGACTTCGGGGTCCTGCGGCGATATTGCCAGGCCGGTCTTGCCGCGGGTCTCCTCAGGCAGTCCCGAAGTGAGCTCGCGCCAGGTTTCACCGCCGTCTTCGGATTTGTGAATACCACTGCCTGGCCCACCGTCCATCAGTACGGCGACATTGCGCAAGCGCTGCCAACTGACAGCATAGAGCACATCCGGATTGCGCGGGTCCATGTGGACTTCGGAGACGCCGGTGTATTGGTCATCGACGTCTGTATTGCCCAGACCGTCGCCCAGAATCTTGCGCCAGTTCTGGCCGCCGTCGGTCGACTTGTAGAGGCCGCGGTCGCCGCCGCCAGACCAGAGCGGACCCTGAGCCGCCACGTACACCGTATTTGAATCGCGCGGGTCGACCCGGATCATGCCGATGTGCTCGGAATTTTCGAGGCCCATTTTTTCCCAGCTCGCGCCACCGTCGCGGCTGCGAAAAACGCCGGAACCGTAACCAACATGCCGTCCTGATACGTTTTCACCGGTCCCGACCCAGATCGTATTGCTGTTGTTCGGGTCGATCGTTATACAGCCGATGGAATAGGCGTCCTCATCGTCAAAGAGCGGCGTCCAGGTTGTGCCGCGGTTTTCGGTTTTCCAGACTCCGCCACTGCCAACACCGACGTACCAGGTGCTTTGGCGATTCGGGTCGATCGCGATGTCAGCGATACGCCCCGACATAAATGCGGGTCCGATGCTGCGGAACTCGAGGCCGGCGAACGTTGCCTCGTTGAATCCGGGCTCAGTATTTTCATCGTCGGCAGCAAAAACCGGTGTAACGGCCAGTGCGAAGAGTACGGCGCAAAGATTCAGGCGATTCATTTTGACCCCCAATTTTTTTAGTTGCGCCATTCTACCTGTAGGAGCGGCCCTTGGCCGCGAATTTTTGTTTCGCGGCCAAGGGCCGCTCCTACAGGCCAAAGTATCCGAAGGACATAGGGCCGCTCCTACAAGTATAATTCCGTCATGAAAAATCTTTTTGATATCAGCGGCAAAGTCGCGCTGGTGACCGGCGGTTCCCGTGGCATCGGTGAAATGATTGCGGCGGGCTATGTTGAGAATGGCGTCAAAACGTACATTTCGTCGCGCAAAGCGGATGTCTGCGATGCGACAGCAGAGCGGTTGTCGGCACAAGGAGAATGCATTTCGATACCCGCCGATCTGTCGACGCAGCAGGGCATTGAATTGCTCGCAACGGAACTGCGTCGTCGCGAGGACAGGCTCGATATACTGGTCAACAATGCCGGTGCGACCTGGGGAGCGCCGATTGAAGAGTTTCCGGAATCTGCCTGGGACAAGGTCATGGACATCAACGTCAAAGGGCCTTTCTTCCTGACGCAGTCTTTGCTGCCCCTGCTCGAAGCGTCGGCAACGGCGGAGGATCCGGCGCGCATCATCAATATCGGATCGGTAGACGGGCTGAACGTCAATCAGATGCCGACGTTCGCGTACGGCCCGTCGAAGGCGGCTGTGCATCACCTGACACGAACGTTCGCGTCGCATCTGGCGGCACGGCATATTACCGCCAATGCAATTGCGCCGGGGCCGTTTCCCAGCAAGATGATGGAGCATACGCTGAATACGATGGGCGAACGTATACGACAGGGTGTGCCGCTAAAACGGGTTGGTGAGCCTGCTGATATGGCTGGCGCAGCCATCTTCCTCGCGTCCCGGGCCGCATCCTATGTCAGCGGCGTCGTGTTGCCGGTCGACGGTGGCATAATTGCCTGTGCGACGACGCTATAATGTAAGTTAATGCCATCGCGCCTAGCTTCGTGGCATTATCCTAGGCCGCCGGTACCGCCACTTTTCAGGAGTCTATGAACGATCTGGCCAGAAAATTGCTCATCGTGGAAGATGACCCCGGCCTGCTTGAGCAGCTGAAAGTTTGTTTCGAGGACTACGAAGTTCACACAGCGGAAAACCGCGATGCGGCAATCGCGGAATTGCGTCGTCGCGAGCCGGCAGTCGTGTTGCAGGACCTCAGGTTGCCGCCCAAGCCGGAAACCATGGACGAGGGACTGGCAACGCTGGCCGAAACGCTGCGGTTAGCGCCGCATACCAAGGTAATTGTCCTGATAGACAATGTGGACCAGGCGATCGCCATGTCAGCCGTGGCGCAGGGCGCTTACAACTTTTACAAGAAGCCGGTCGAATCGGATACCTTGCGTTTGATAGTGAACCGGGCTTTTGCAATCTCGGAACTTGAAGCGGAAAACCGACGCTTGCACTATCGGGTCAACGATTCACCGCTGGACGGTATTGTGGCCGCGAGCGAAGCCATGCTTGCTGTGTGCCGCATGATCGAGAAGGTCGCACCGACTGATGTCACGACTTTGTTGCTCGGTGAAAGCGGTACCGGCAAAGAGTTGCTGTCGCGTGCATTGCACAAATTGAGTCCGCGCGCGGAAAAAAACTTCGTGGCAATTAACTGTGCGGCGATTCCGGAAAATCTACTTGAGTCGGAGCTCTTTGGGCATGAAAAAGGTTCGTTTACCGGTGCCCACAAGCAATCAATTGGCAAGGTCGAACTGGCGAGTGGTGGCACGCTGTTTCTCGACGAAATTGGCGATATGCCGATGGCCTTGCAGGCCAAGTTATTGCGGTTTTTGCAGGAAAGAGTCATTGAACGCGTCGGAGGGCGAGAAGAGATACCTGTCGATGTGCGCGTCGTCTGTGCGACCAATCAAAATCTGGCGGATCTGATTAAAGAATGTCTGTTTCGCGAAGACCTGTATTACAGGGTGAGCGAAATCACCATCAACATTCCACCGTATCGTGATCGGGAAGAGGGTCGCCTGATACTCGCCCGGACATTGCTGCAGAAGTATTGCAAGGCACAAAAACGCGCTATTAACGGATTTGCCGATGATGCGATTCAGGCGATTGAATCGTATAGCTGGCCGGGCAATGTTCGCGAGCTCGAAAACAAGATCAAGGGCGCTGTAATCATGGCCGACGGCAAAATGGTCACTGCGATGGATCTTGGCTTGCAGGATGGTGACGGCGAATCGCTGAATTTACGCGAAGTCCGGCAACATGCGGAATCGAAAGCGATTCGCGTTGCGCTGACCAAGAGCTATGGCAATATCTCCAGGGCAGCAGAGATGCTGGGGATTACGCGGCCGACATTGTATGACTTGCTGAACAAGTATGGCCTGAGCTCCGACTCCTATTCCAAAAAGGCTGCCCCGTAGGAGCGGGCCATGCCCGCGACCCTCAAATCCACTTGCAGTCCCAAAGCGAGTACTCCCGGATTGAGCGTACCAGCCCCGCGCGCAGCGGGTTTGCGATGATGTAACGCGCCACGCCTGCCAAGTCCTCATTGCGCCGAATAGCCCGGTCGTGGAAGTTTCTTTGCCACACTTGTTGTTGCGATTCTAATGCGAAACTGATTCGTTTCGCCGAATAGGCCTTCACGTTTCGAATACAGCCAGACAAAGTCCGTGTACCGCTCAGTGAAAACAACCAGTGAAAGTGATCCGGCATCACGACAAATGCCAATGACTCGACGTGACCCTTATCATGCTCATGGCGCATGCAGTCGACGACGAACCTTCCCATCTGGATATTGATAAAGAGCGGGCGCCTTTGATTTGTCGCAGTCGAGACGTGGTATATCTGGTTCTGGATGCTGCGGCGCCCTTTGCGAAGACGGGAGTGGCCTCTCATCCAATTGATTATCGAAGTAAATTGAAATATTTGTTGTGACAATAAATGGGCAAAACAGCGGGATTTGGTTGCGGGTGGTCGCGGGCATGGCCCGCTCCTGCGAGAGGGTCGGTACCGGGTCGCGGGCATGGCCCGCTCCTACAGGTGCATCGGGGTTCGGTCGCGGGCATGGCCCGCTCCTACGAGAGGATTGGCACCGGGTCGTGGGCATGGCCCGCTCCTACCGGGTTTTGAACTCGTCCGGGTTCAGATCGTGGCGTGCCAGTAATTTGTAGAAGTCCGTACGATTGCGTTTCGCAAGCCGTGCGGCCTGGCTGACATTTCCTGTCGTGATTTGCAAAATCTGCGACAGGTAGTTGCGAGTGAATTCGTCGCGCGCATCCGAAAACGACGCCAGCTTCCCTGCATGTTCACCCAAAGACTGTTGTACAAGTTCACCGCTGATAACCGGCGAACGCGACAACGCGACATTTTGCCGGACAATGTTGTAAAGCTGGCGAATATTACCCGGCCATTCCGCTGTCACCAGCATTTCCACCGCTTCCGGCGCATAGACTTTGCGCTCATTGTCGGCATCAGCGGAAATCTGTTGCAGGAAATGCGCAACCAGTAACGGGATATCCTCGCGCCGTTCGTCGAGGGTCGGCAATTTGATGTTCACGACATTGAGGCGGTAATAAAGGTCTTCGCGAAACCGCCCCTGTCCCATGAGCTCTTGCAGGTCCCGGTGGGTCGCTGAAATCACGCGGACATCGATTTGCTTCGCCCCGGTGCTGCCAACTGGCCGCACCTGGTTTTCCTGCAACACACGCAGCAATTTGACCTGCAGGCGCATCGGCATATCGCCGATTTCATCCAGCATCAGCGTACCGCATTCGGCCGCCTGGAATAGTCCTTCGTGGCTGCGCGTTGCACCGGTAAACGCACCTTTCTCGTGTCCGAACAATTCCGACTCGAGCAGGTTTTCGGCCATTGCACTGCAATTGATGGCAACAAAGGGTTTATTGTGTCGATCGCTGGCTTTGTGAATCGCTTGCGCCAGCAACTCCTTCCCGGTACCGCTTTCGCCAGTAATCAATACACGCGCGTCAGTCGCAGCAACCATCTTGGCCTGCTGCATGACTTCCTTCATTGCCTGGTTGCGCGTAATAATTTCCGCTGCCCAACTCTCATCGACGGTCGGTGTGCCCGAGACCTTCAAGGCGCGGTCAACGAGGGACATCAATTCTTCCTTGTCGATCGGTTTTGTCAGGAAGCCGAATGCACCATGCTGGGTGGCGGTTACTGCATCCGGAATCGTGCCGTGCGCCGTTACGATGACGACGCGGAGGCCGGGTGAACGCGTCTGCAATTCTTTCAGCAACCCGATGCCGTCCATCTTGTCCATGCGCAAATCGGTAATGACAAGGTCCGGACTGAATCGATGCAGCACGGCGAGCGCCTTGTGTGCAGACTCAACGGCTTCAACTTCGTAGCCCTCGGCACGGAGTCGAATACTCAACAGGCGTAGCAATCCCGGATCGTCATCAACGAGCAGGATTCTGCCTTCTGCCTGGGGCTTGGTATTTGCCATAGTGGATTATGTCACGCGAATTTGGGGTATCGGCACAGATTAAGGGGTATTGCTTCATCCGGCAAGATGTCGCCGCCATGCGACGCCCGGGATAATCGCCGCTGGCTTATTCCTGCTCGCGGATTTCGCGTTCGATCGATGAAATGGCCTCGAGCTTTTGCTCGGCCTCTTGCAGCTCGCGCCGCAAGCGGCGATTTTCAGCCTCAACCGTGGATAGCCGCTGGCTGACCGCCTGCTCCTGCGTTTGTGCTGCCCGCGATGACGACGCCCGAATGCGGCGCAATTCCGCATCAGCGACTATTTGGCGTTCTACGTTATTGAGGTGAATCGTTGCCAATGATATCTCGGCGGGTGTCAGCAGGACGGTTTGCGTCAGCACTTCGCGAAGCAATTGCTGCGCTGCGGCCGGATCTGATTCCGGATGGCCGGGAATGGCCAGTACCAGGCCCAGTCGCAAGTTGCTTGAAGGGCCCGGCGTCAGTTCGGCGGCGGCTTTCGCGTCAGCGTAGATTTCTGCCTGCGCCGCCGGATCGCCGCTCGCTATCTGGCCCAGCTCCTGCACATAGACATCGATTTCAGGTGCGCCGAGGATGTCCGGCTCGCTAGTGCTGCTCGATATTCTGTCCTTGAGCCAGTTACTTGTTTGTCCACACGCAGACAGCAACACCGGGGCCATCAGGACCACGGCGAGGCGGAGGCTTTGTTTTTGCAGTCGCAAGTTACCCATTTGCTGCCAGTTTTTGCTGTCCTATTTCGCGAGGTTGCGGTATGTGAACCCGGAAGTGCGCACCGGGGTACTCATCTGAATTAACCAATTCCACTGATCCGTCGTGCGCCTGGATACACTCCAAAACCACCGACAAGCCAATTCCGGTGCCACCGACCTGGCCACCCTGTTCGCGGCGCCCCTGGAAGAATGCGTCAAATATGCGTGGGCTTTCTTCATCGGGTATTCCGGGCCCGGTGTCACCGAACTCCAGCACGAAGCTGCCTGGCGTGCGGCTCGCCTTAATCGTTATAACGCCTCCCCGCGGTGTAAACTTGATTGCATTGGAGAGCAGATTATCAATCACTGTACGGATTTTTTCCTGATCCGCGTTCACAATTATGTCGTCAACTTCCAGTTTCAATTGAATATTGGCTGCCTGCAAAGCCAGTCGCTGTGCTTTGGCCACGAAAATAACCTGTTTTCGCAGTTCAAATTCGGTCAGTGTCAAGACTTCACTCTTGGCTTGCCAGGCACTGAAACTCAGTAAATTTTCGATTAATTGCTGCAGTTTCAGTCCATTAATGCGCAAGATACCGGTCACTTCGCGCTGCGGACTGTCGAGTTCACCAACGGATCCGTCGAGCAGCAATTCAGTACCTTCACGAATATTGGCCAGCGGCGTCTTCAGTTCATGTGACATGTGGCGCAGGAATTTGTTCTTCTCCTGTGCCAGTTCCAGCAAACGCAGGCGCAGCCATTCGAGCTGACGGCCAAGGCGTTGCAGATCGGTAGGGCCCTTAATCTCAATCGGTTTGGAGAATCCGCTTTCACCCAGTTGTCCGATCGCGCGATCTATCTGGCGAATTGGCCGGGCGACCAGCAAAGTAAAAATCAGTATCAGAATCAGGGTTCCCGGCACCAGCGCGGCAACTTGCCAGGCTGAGACGCGCTGCGCACTGCGAGCCGTCGCTTGCAGTTCCGACAATTTGTTGTCGATATTTGCCGTCAGGATATTGGTCAGGGTTGTGACGCTCTGGCTTAGCGGTTCAAATCGCTGAATTGCCGCAATGAGTTCTGCGTCTGTCGCGTCGGGTCTGGATACCTGGGCAATAATGTCGCGGGCTTCACTGCCAACCGACGCCGCAAGGCGAGTCGCGTGTGCTTCGTCGACCAGCGGCGCCATCACCGCCAGCGATGCCTCAAAGCGCTGCAGGTTTTGTGCGACCAGTTGCAAGCTGTCTTCGGTTCTCAACACCTGGTAGAGGCGTGAGCTGCGTTCCATAGAAATCAGGCGCTCATTGATACGGCGATTATTTTCGGCAGCCTGGACGCCTGTCGACACCAGCAATTCACTTTGTTCGGCGACTCGATCCAGATTAACGAGCGCCCAGATCACTGCCATCAGCAGCGGTAGCGCAACGATGCCGAATCCGACCAGTATCAGTCCGTTCAGCGATCTTGGGCGAGGAAATCTCATGGCGAAAGTTTAGCACCGGCGATCGCTTGGAGTGCGGTCACGGCACATTACTTTGCCCAATAAGCACTCGGGTCCTGTGCCGCGATCTTGCGTTCCCAGGCCAGACTGGTGCTCACGATAGTGTCCAGATCATCATGGGCCGGAGACCAACCGAGAACGTCGCGGACCCGGTTTGCGACCGCGATGAGTTCTGGCGGGTCGCCGGCGCGTCGTGGTTGTTCGGAAATCTCGAGCGGTTTGTCATTCGCCCGTTCGACAGCCTGCAGCACCTCCCGGACACTATAGCCATGTCCGTAGCCGCAATTGAGAACAGTCGATTCACCGCCGCCTCGCAAGTATCGCAATGCATCGAGGTGCGCTGTGGCCAGGTCTTCCACGTGAATATAGTCCCGTAATCCGGTGCCGTCCGGAGTCGGGTAGTCGGTGCCGAAGATGGACACGCCAGGCCGTCTGCCTGTCGCAGCCTCGCAGGCAACCTTGACCAGCAGAGTAGCCTTCGGTGTCGATTGTCCGATTGTGCCGCTCGGGTCGCAGCCGGCAACATTGAAATAGCGCAATGCAACATAGTTCGGTCCACCGGCGGCGGCCAGGTCGCGCAGCATCCACTCTGTCATCAGTTTCGATGTCCCGTAGGGATTGATCGGTTGCGTCGGCGAATCTTCCGACGCCTTACCGCCTTCAGGAATGCCGTAGACAGCCGCCGTGGATGAAAATACGAAATTTCGAACACCGTGTGTTGCCGCGGCTTCAAGCAGCGTGCGGCTGGATGCCGTGTTGTTGCGGTAATACTTTAAAGGATCTGCGACAGACTCGGGAACGACCGTATGCGCGGCAAAGTGCAACACGGTATCGATATTGTGGTCACTGAAAATCCGTTCCAGCAGCGCAGCATCGCCGGTATTGCCGACAACAAGTTCCCCGTGGGTGACGGCAGCCTCGAATCCGGTGGAGAGGTTATCCAGTATCAGGACGTCTTCGCTGGCCGCGCCCAATTGTCGTACGACGTGGCTGCCGATATATCCGGCACCGCCAGTGACGAGTATCTTATTGTTTTTCATCGTATTTTCTCTCAAAAAAGATTTATTACCGGGAACTGTGAACCCCGCGCTGGTGGGGCGAGTCGAGTTTAACAATACTTTGTCGGAACGCACGGACCTGTATCGCACTCTAAGTTGAGATACGGCGCGCTTTGTCGCCAAACAGGGACAGCAAAACAGCTTCTTGTGGATTTTCGATTCGGTAGTATTGGTTACAGCTTGGTTAGGGTGGATTAAATGGATTTAGTCAGGTATTCACACAGTGGATTGCTGGTCGCAATGAGTGTTTTGCTCACCGCCTGTGGTGGTGGCTCGGACGAGCCGTCGGCGCCGTCAAATAATGCGCCTGTCGCAGACGCCGGAGCAAATGTATCCGTTGACGAACTTGCATCAGTGACCCTCGATGGTAGTGCTTCGTCCGATCCGGACGGTGACACGATCAGTTACGCCTGGACACAAACGGCTGGCAGCACGGTTACCCTGAGTAATAGCAGCACAGCGCAAGCGAGTTTTGTGGCGCCAGACGTAACAGCAGTCAATACGCCGGATACACTGACATTCCGGTTACAGGTATCCGACGGTTCGCAGGGCAATTCGGCCACGGTAACAATCACGGTTAATGACATTGGCATCGGTGTGAATAGCGCTCCGGTCGCCGATGCCGGCGCCGATCAGGTCGCTGTCGAACTGTCGACGGTCAACCTGGACGGCAGCGCGTCGTCGGACCCGGATGGCGATGCGTTAACTTATGCGTGGCAGCAAACTGCGGGACCGAACGTAGTGCTGTCTGACGCAACGGCTTCGCAACCGAATTTCGCCGCGCCGGATGTCACGGTACCGACGGTTCTGTCGTTCCAGCTCACAGTAAACGATGGTACTGACGCCGCGGCGGACACCGTCGACATTACGGTGCAGGAGACTCTCAGCCAGGTCACGGTTGCCGGCACCCTGACGTTTGAGTTCGCTTTACCCAATGCTAATTGTCGCGGCTTGAATCTCGATAATCCGGATGTCAGGCCGATACGCGGTGTCACGGTGCAGCTGTTCGATGCCGGCGATACATTGCTTGGAACGACTGTTTCCGGCAGCGACGGCAGCTATTCGTTTGCCGGCATCGATGCCAACCTGGACGTCTACGTACGGGCGCGTGCAGAGTTGAAGAGCAGCGCCCCCGCAAGCTGGGATGTCGAAGTTCGCGACAATGTCGATACGTCAGGCAGTCCGCCCGCATTGTCGGCGCGCCCCCTGTATGTCGTGGACTTTCCACCATTCAATACAGGCGGTGCGAATATCACGGATGCTGACTTTACGGCGACCACGGGGTGGAATGGCAGTTCCTATACGGGCGCCCGCCAGGCGGCTCCGTTCGCAATACTCGATGCCATCCTCGATGGCATGGAAATGGTAACCGACGTCGACCCGACCGCGAATTTCGCGCCGCTGGATGCCTTCTGGAGCGTCAACAATACGCTTACTGATACTACCGACATCGATGCGGGCGAACTCAGCTCATCGTTCTATTCGAGTGGTAACGATTCCCTGTTCTTGTTGGGCGATTCAGGCACGGACACCGAGGAGTTTGATGATCATGTCGTCGTACACGAGTGGGGGCATTACTTCGAGGACAATTTCTCACGCTCGGATTCAACGGGCGGAGCACACACGATCGGTGAGACGCTCGATCCGCGCCTCGCGTTCGGCGAAGGTTTTGCGACGGGCCTGGCCGCGATAGCTCTGGAAAACCCGCAGTACTGCGATACCCGTTTTCCAATGGAGTCAGGCGGATTCGAGCTCGACACCGAAAACGAAAATCGTGGCAACCAGGGCTTTTATAATGAAATGTCGGTGGCGACATTATTCAATGATCTGTGGGACACCGCGGTCGATGGCACGGATGCGGGTTCGATCGGCTTCGACGAAATCTACGCGGTCATGACCGGACCGCAGGCATCAACCGAGGCATTTACCTCTTTGTTTTCGTTTGCAAATGCGCTCAGAAACACGGTGGCGCCTGCCGATCTGGCGTTCGTCGACTCGCAGTTGGCGCGCGAGAATGTCGACCTGGCGGCACTGAATGACTACGGTGACGGGCAGACAACCGTACCGGCGGGGTCACGAGATGTGCTGCCGGTCTATACTGTGCTGCCGACCGACGGTACCTTGATCAATGTATGTACGAACAATGATTTCGACAATGATCGCTACGGCAACAAGCTCTCCGAGCATCGCTTCCTGAAATTTACGACAACGGGTACGGCGGCTTACAATGTCTCGGTGACGGCGAATCCGGTGCCGCCGGCCACATCAGATCCGGATCCTACGCCACCGGATGTGATCCGCGATCGCAGTGATCCGGATGTTTATGTTTACCGCCGCGGGGAGCTGGTTGCGATCGGTAACAGTGCTGACGATGATGCGGAGACATTTACAACGCAACTGTTACCCGCCGACAATTACGTGATGGATTTGCAGGAATGGCGTTACTCCGATGAGGATGCATCCAGCGATTTTCCGGAGCGGGTGTGCTTTGACGTTACAATGAGCCCATGACCCGATGCGCGTAACAACGGCCAGACGACAGGTGGAAACCATGATTTCAGTACGCAAATATTGCACGAGGGCGTTAGCGCTCCTCGCACTTACCGGCGTTGTTGCATGCAGTAGCGACGAACCCGAAAAAACCGTGGATGCAGAGCCGCTCGATCTGGCGAGCAAAGCACCCGGCGTTAGTTTCAAGCCTGCAAGTGACGACTACGAAGG
>CAXBJV010000028.1:0-46020 GCA_963976215.1 uncultured Woeseiaceae bacterium
GCATCGGCCGGGCGTACTCGGTATCGATGGCCTGGATGCCATCCTCAAACTGAATCGTTTGCGCGCGCGCTTCAGGCACGGCCGTGATCAGTCGGCCTCGGTTGTCTCGAGCCCTTCGAGGCCGGCGAAATAGCGCGCCAGGACTTCGAGCTGGTCTTCGTCCAGTAATCCGGCTTGCGCGGTCATCAGCGGATCATTGCGAGTGCCGTCGCGATAGGCCTGTATTGAGCGCAACAGGTAATCTTCATGCTGCCCGGCAATGGTCGGCCAGATTGCATTCACGCTGACGCCGTTGGGGCCATGGCAGGCGACACAGGCTTGTGCGGACTCAGGACGCCCTTTCTCTGCGGCCTGCGAATCGCTGCCGCCATCGGCGACCGTATCGCCGCCGATGCTGGCGAGGTAAGCCGCAACATCGTCAATTTCCTTGTCCGTCAGGCTGCTCGCCTGGGCAATCATCGTCGGATGACTGCGGCTGCCGTCCCGGTAACCTCGCAAGGCAATCGCCAGGTAAGCCGCCTTTTGCCCGCCCAGTTTCGGCACACGATACGACGGGTACGCGTTGCGATAACCCTCGATTCCGTGGCATCCGAGGCAGGTGTAGCCAAGCTCTTCGCCGGCCGCTGCATCGCCGTCGGCAACCGCTGCCTGCGCGAAAAGAATGGACAAAGCGAGCAGGGCGATTCGTCCGCCCATGGTCTTGAAGTTCGTAATCATTTGATATGTCAGCTTTTTAATTCGCCGGGTGATGCCCGAAGCGTCATTCGAGGCCGCTATGGTAGTGACACTCGACGCGGAATTCTAGCGCTACGCACGCTGTTTCGCCACGCACCCGTGCTAGCATCGTCGCGATTCTCATGTCTGCAGGTAGAAAAGCCGTGAAAAAAAGTGTCATTGCGCTGCTCCTGGTCGCCGTCCTGGTGATTATTGTCTCGCCCGGAATCATCGGCAAACTGGCTGAACAAAGTGTCGATGACAATCTCAACTGGGCGGCCGCGGAAAGCGGCGACCTTGTCGTTACCTCGTCGTCTTTCGACCGCGGCTGGTTTTCGTCGGAAGGCCAGCATCGCATCGAAATCGCCGAGGGACAGTTGCGTACAGCACTTATGTCGGCGGCGGGTCCGGATGGCAATGGCACAATGCCGGTGTTGTTGATCAACACCCACCTGGATCATGGGCTGATACCTGTGGCCTCGATGTCGCGTGATGAAGGCTCGCTCGCGCCCGGCCTCGGCAGCGCCGTATCGACGCTGGCGGTTGAGTACGGCGACGGAAACACCCTGGATGTCCCCGGCAAGATTTACAGCAAGGTCAGCCTGACGGGTGACCTTGTGTCTCGCTATGTCGTCGACGCTGGCTCAAAAATTGTCGACGACGGCGAAGTCACGTGGCAAGCCGCGACGATAAATGTTGCGGCAAACAGTGATTCCGGCGAAGTCGAGTTCGACGGTGATCTGGGCGCGCTGACGTTTGGCAACCAACAACAGGTCGTTGCCATCGAAAGCGTGAATTTCAGTGGCAATCAGCGCACGACCTCGTACGGATTCAGTGTTGGCGATATTGAGTTTGCCATGGGGCCGATGACCATTACTGCCGGCGATACGGCCATCGGCGGCAACTCGGGCATCAGGGTTGTTGCTAATTCCGACGTTGCAGACGACACACTCAGCGGCGACATGCACTTTGAAATGAGTGGCCAACAGATTCCTGGTGTCGGCGACCTGTCAATCATCAGTGACATTACGCTTGGCAGTATCAACGCTGCCGCGGTCGGCGCGCTGGACCGACGGCTGAATGATTCGGCAGACCCGCAGAATGCAATCCTGAATGCCGACGCGGAACTTAAGAATCTCGTCGCCGGCGGTTTCGACATTGGTGTCGAGCGCCTTGATTTTGCATTGCCGATGGGCACGATAGAAACACGCATGACCGTCCTGGTTCCGGAAAGCGACGCCGCCAGCTTCGAGTGGACGTCTTTGCTGCTTGCAGCTGAGGCAACATTCAATGTCACGATCCCCGAAGCGCTGGTGCAGATGGCAACGTCAATGGACCCACAAATGGGCGCTGTCATCGGCATGGGCTACCTGACCAAGAATGGCGACGTCTACCAGATGGACGCGGATCTGAAGAAAGGCCTGCTAACAATTAACGGCGCTCCGGTGCCGCTGCCGCTGGGTATGCTTCAATAGCCCACTCTAAATCGTGATTGTGCCCGCGTGATGGCAGGCCACCCGCGCGCCATCCAGATCACGAAGTTCCGGCCGCCGATCGCTGCAGCTCGTGTCGGCAAAATCACAGCGCGGATGAAAATCGCAACCGCCCGGCGGCGACAATATGGACGGCGCTTCGCCCTTCAGTGGTGCTGCGTTCATTGCGACCAACGGGTCCGGAATCGGCGATGCATTGAGTAACGCTCGCGTGTAGGGATGGCTCGGTGCGTCGAACAGCTGTGCTGTTGCCGCAACCTCAACGAGACGGCCGAGGTACATGACGGCAACGCGATGGCTGATCGAGCGAACCACAGCGAGATCGTGCGAGATAAAGATAATCGCCAGGCCCGACGCCTGCTGCGCTGCCCGCAACACGTCGAGCACCTGCTGGCGCGCGGCGCCATCAAGCGCGGCAACCGCTTCATCGCAAATCAGGACTTTTGGCTCGAGAATCAGCGCCCTGGCTATCGCAACACGCTGCGCCTGCCCGCCTGACAGTTGATGTGGATACCGGTGTAGATGGCTATCATCCAGCCCGACCCTTTTCAGCATCGCAACGACTCGCCCGAGGCGCGCTTGTGCGGTCTCGTTTGGCTCGTGCACCAGCAACGGTTCAGCCACAATTGCCTGCACGCGCATTTGCGGATTCAAGGCACTCACCGGGTCCTGAAACACCAGTTGCAGATCGCGGCGTACGGTTGCCGCTCTCGCTTCAACCTCGCCCTGTAATGGCTTGCCCGCAAACACAACCTTACCGGCGTGCAACGGAATCAGGCCGAGCAAAGAGCGCACCAGGCTCGACTTTCCGGAGCCCGACTCGCCAACAATCGCCAGTGTTTCCGACACATTTAATGACAGGCTGACATCTTGCACTGCGTGCAGCTGGCGCTGACCGGCATCGACATAACGTACCGATGCGCTATCAACCGCGAGTATGGTCCTGGTATCGACGGGCGGCAGGAACTCGCCCCGATCGACGCGCGGGGCGCGTGACAGGAGCTGCTCTGTATGTGGGGTTTGCGGTGCCGCAAACACCGCTGCGGTTGCACCCGACTCAACCACCTTGCCTGCCTCCAGCACGAGGAGCCGCTCACAGCGCCCGGCAACGATGCCGAGGTCATGCGTAATAAGCAGCAGAGCCGTGTCATCACGCAAGTCTTCGAGCAGGTCGAGAATCTGTGCCTGCACTGTCACGTCCAGCGCAGTGGTCGGTTCATCGGCGATCAACAGTTCCGGTTCAGCAATCAGCGCCGATGCAATCATGACGCGTTGCCGCATACCACCGGAAAGCTGGTGTGGAAAAGCAGCCGACTGTCGTTCCGGATCGGGCAGCCCGACGCGTCGCAGCATCGCGATGACTTTCTCGTCCGCGGTGGTGCCAGTGGCCAGCTTGTGACTCAACACGATCTGGCGAAGTTGTTTGCCAACCCGCAGGTACGGGTTCAACGCCTGCATCGGATCCTGGAACACCATGCCTATTCGGGTCGCGCGAATCGCGTCCAGCTGGCGTTGCGAAAACGCGCTGATCTCTGTGCCTGCAAATCGGATATTGCCCGATAGATTTGCGTCAGCGGGTAACAGGCCAAGCAGCGCGAGCGCCGTTTGCGTCTTGCCGGAACCCGACTCCCCCACGAGCCCCACGCACTCGCCACGATTAATCGTGAAACCAATGTCATCGACAACCGCCAGGTCGCCGTAGCTGATCTTCAGATTCTTGACCTGCAGCAGACTCACGTCGTGTGCCTTGCATCGAAGTGGTCGCGCAAGGCGTCACCGAGAAAATTAAAACACATCAGCATCAACGCAAGCAGCGCTGCCGGAATCAACAACATCCACGGTGCCGCCTCCATGTGTTTGACACCGGCATTGACCAGCGATCCCAGCGACGTCTTCGGTTCCTGGACGCCAAGCCCGAGAAAGCTCAGGAATGACTCGACCAGGATTGCCTGCGGAATGGTCAGCGTGACGTAGACAACGACAATACCGAGCAGATTGGGCGCGATATGCCGGGTGATTATCTTTGCTGTGCTGACACCCGTGAGTCGCGCTGCGTCGACGAACTCCCGCTCCCGCAGGCTCAGCGTCTGGCCGCGCACGATGCGCGCCATGTCGAGCCAGTTGATCGCACCGATCGCGATAAAAATCAGCAGGAAGTTTCTCTCGAACGCAACCATCAGCAGGATGACGAAGAAAATGAACGGCAACGCATACAGCGTATCGACAAAGCGCATCATGACCGCATCGACTCGGCCGCCGACGTAACCGGCAATCGCTCCGTAGCTGACACCGATAATCAAACTCACGAGGCTCGCGACAATGGCCACCAGCAATGTAATGCGTACGCCAAGCATGGTGCGCACGAACTGATCGCGGCCGAATTCGTCACTGCCGAACAATCGCCAGCCGTCGATTGCCGGCGACTGCAAAATCGCATTGAAGTTGGTGTCCTGGTAGGCGTACGGACTTAACCACGGCGCGACGATGGCAAGCACCAGAATCGAAAGCAGTATGCCGGCGCTCCACTTCATCGTTGCCGCACCCGCGGGTCGATCACGCCGTACAGAATGTCGACGAGCAGATTCAAAAAGATGATCAGTGTCGCGTAGAAAATAACGATGCCCAGCACCAGCGTGTAATCGCGGTTCAGCGCACCATCAACAAAACGTGCACCCAGCCCGGGAATGCCGAACACCTGCTCTACCACCACTGAACCGGTAAGAATGGCCGCGATGGCGGGCCCCATGTAGGACAGAATCGGCAGCATCGCCGGCTTGAGGGCATGCAAGCGAACAATGGTTGCCGTGCCGAGTCCTTGCGCTCGCGCGGTACGAATGTAGTCCCGACCCAGCACGTCGATCATGCTGGCGCGAGTCAGCCGCGCAATGTAGGCAATCTGCGGTAGCGCCAGTGTCACGACCGGCAGCACGAACTTCGCGGCACCGACGCTGCCGGACCAGCCAGCAGGCAGCCAGTGCAGCTTAACGGCCAGTAGCAAGACCAGCACCGGCGCAACCACAAACACCGGAATGGAAATGCCGGTCATCGCAAAAGCCATCACCACCCGGTCGGCAAGCGAGCCCTGGCGCAAGGCGGCATAGGTACCGCTCAGGATGCCGACAAGCAGCGCCAGTACAATCGCCAGCACGCCAAGTTGCAACGATACCGGCAAACCCAGCCCGATGAGCTCGGAAACGGCCCGGTCCGGGTAGCGATAGGACGGCCCGAGGTCACCGCGCAGCAGGCCACCGAGATAGCGACCAAACTGCAGCGGCAGCGGCTCATCAAGGTGGTAGCGCGACTCGATATTCGACTTCACATCGGCAGACAGGACGCGTTCGTCATCGAACGGCCCGCCGGGTGCGGCATGCACCATCATGAATGCCAGGACGATGACCAACAAAAGTGTCGGTATTGCCCCCAGCAAACGGAGCAACGCGTATCGCAGCAAATTTGTCCCCGCGCGGCTAGTCGGCCGCTTTAAGACTCAGGTGCGAAGAGTAATGATAATCGAGGAAGTTGTCGCCCCAGCCGTCGACACGCGGGCTGACGAGGTGTTTGCTGACGTAGAAATAGATCGGGATTACCGGGTGGTCCGCGAGCAATTCGCGCTCCGCCTCCTCGAGGTAGACCCGCCGTAATTGCGGGTCGACCTGGGACGCTGCATCGTGCATCAGCTCGTCAAACTCTGCACTGGAATACGCCACCTCGTTCGACGGGCTGTCCGACAGGAATACGCTCAGGAAAGTATGCGGGTCATCGTAGTCGCCAGACCAGCTATAGCGGAACACCTGGGTAATTTCTCTGGCCCGGACGTTCGCCAGCAGCACCTGGAACTCCTCGTTGACGAGCGTCGCCTCGAAGCCCAGCACATCACGCCACATTGATTGCACAGCGACGGCAATGGCGCGATGCGTGTCACTGGTGTTGTAACGCACCTCGATCTGCAACGGATTTTCTTCGCTGTAGCCGGCCTCCTTGTACAGGCGCTGCGCAATCTGGTTGCGCTCCTCCTGCGTCAGGCCCGCATAGCTGAATACCGTCGGTTCATAGTTACGCACCCCGTTCGGCACCCAGCTGTACGCCGGCGTCTCACCGCGGCCGACGACTTTTTCGACCAGTGTT
Source organism: uncultured Woeseiaceae bacterium (assembly GCA_963976215.1). Lineage (GTDB taxonomy): Bacteria > Pseudomonadota > Gammaproteobacteria > Steroidobacterales > Woeseiaceae > UBA1847. The sequence continues at coordinate 6,333 of CAXBJV010000028.1, forward strand.
TCGCGATCGATGGCCATAGACAGAGCCTGCCGCAAAGCGAGGTTGTCCTTGAACGGCGGCTTGCTGAGGTTGTAGCCGTAGTAATAAACGTTCTGGTACGGCGCAATACGCAATTGCTCGCCGAAGTCGCGTTTGGTCTGCGCAAAATTTTCGCTCGGCACGGTGCTGGTAATGTCGATCTCGCCGGCGCGATAGCGTGCCAGTTGCGTGGACTCCTGCGTCAGTACCAGGTAACGGACTTCTTCGATTGCGGTGTTCGCGCTATTCCAGTAGTGCTCATTGCGTCGCAGCGCGATCGTCGATCCGGGTACCCAGGCATGCAGCCTGTAGGCACCGTTTGTGACCAGGTTTCCCGGCCGCGCGTGCCGCTCTCCGTGCTCCCGCAGCGATGCTGCGTGCACCGGGTACGTCGATGGGTGTGTCAACAGGCTCAATAAATACGGCGTTGGCTGACGCAACGTGAGCACCAGCGTACGTTCGTCACTGGCCTCGATGCCGGACACGTCTTCCATGAAGCTGGCGTAGAACGCGCCGATATCCGGATTGCGCAGCCGGTTGACGGAAAACACAAAGTCCTCCGCCGTGACCGGGTCGCCGTTGGACCATTTGGCGTCGCTGCGTAAATGGAATGTGTACGTCAGGCCATCGTCGGACATGTCCCAGGACTCTGCGACGCCGGGCGTGAGGTCACCGCCGGGTGTGTGCGTGACCAGGCCTTCACCAAGATCTCGCAGCACCTCCAGCGCCTGCTGGCTGCGCGCCTTGTGAACATCCAGCGACTCGGGGTCTGTGCTGATCGCGCGGTTCAGAACTGACGTCGATTGACGCGCCTCGTCCGTGCCGCCGCAGGCAGCCAGCACGGCAGCAACGATGCCCAGCAACAGGAACTTGTAAAGCTTCATAGGCTCCAGCCTACAGCAGCGAGCCGCGATGTCGCGCGGACTTGTTACGCACTTTTCCGGAGCTGGCGCTTCTTCAGGTGAATTAACAGCAACGATACGGCGGACGGCGTCATGCCTTCCAGTCGCGACGCCTGCCCCAGCGTCTGCGGCCGCGCGGCATTTAGTTTTTGTCGTGCTTCATTCGACAGCCCATCGACGGCATCGTAATCGATATCGTCCGGAAGCCTGAGCGACTCCTGGCCGGCCTGTTTCGCGATCTCGCGCTGCTGACGCTCGATATAACCGCTGTACTTTGCCTGCACCTCGAGCTGCAACTCGACTTGTTCACGCTGTTCTTCGCTGGCGAGCTCGCTGGCGTCGAAATGGCCGACGCTGCCCAACCCGGCCAATGCGACGTAGTTGAGTTCGGGCCTGCGCAACAGGTCTGCCGCCGTGGTTTCCCGGCTCAGTTCCTTGCCGATGATAATGCGGTCGTTTTCGCTCATCGTCGCGGGTCGCACCATGATGGACTGCAAGCGTGCCTGTTCCCTGCCCACCGCATCGCATTTTGCATTAAAGACAGACCAGCGCTCATCATCGACCAGGCCCATGTCCCTGCCAACGGGCGTCAGCCTCTTATCCGCATTGTCTTCGCGCAGCGTCAGGCGATACTCGGCCCGACTGGTGAACATACGATAAGGCTCACTGACGCCGCGTGTGATCAGATCATCGATCAGCACACCGATGTAAGCCTCATGCCGTTGCGGGAACCACTCGTCCTGCTCTGTCGCCTTGCGCGCTGCATTGACGCCCGCCAGCAGGCCCTGCGCACCGGCTTCTTCGTAGCCGGTCGTGCCATTGATCTGCCCGGCGAAATAGAGCCCGGACACATGCCTGGTTTCAAGCGTCGGCTTCAGGTCACGCGGGTCGAAATAGTCATACTCGATCGCATAGCCTGGCTGTGTGATTTCTGCGTTTTCGAAGCCTTTAATCGAGCGCACGAAACGAATCTGTGTTTCCAGCGGCAGGCTGGTCGAGATGCCGTTCGGATAAACGACGCTGGTCGTCAGTCCTTCGGGCTCAACGAAGATCTGGTGTGACGCCTTATCTGCGAAACGCACGATCTTGTCTTCCACCGACGGGCAATACCGCGGTCCAACACCCTCGATCATCCCCGAATACATGGGCGACTCATGCAGCGCACCGCGAATAATGTCGTGGGTTTCTTCGCTGGTGTTAGTGATGTAGCAGGAGATCTGCAGCGGATGATCCTGGCGACGGCCGAGGAACGAGAACACCGGCACCGGCTCATCGCCGGGCTGTTCGTGCATGACACTGTAATCCAGCGTGTTGCCGTCAAGGCGCGGCGGCGTACCGGTCTTCAGGCGCGCGACCTGAAACGGCATTTCGCGCAGTCGCGAGGCAAGCTTGTTCGATGGCGCATCGCCCACCCGCCCGCCCGCTTTCTCGGACTGACCAATCAGAATCCGCCCGGCGAGGAAGGTGCCCGCGGTGAGTATCACCGTCGCGGCGCGTATGCGCTGTTCGCCGTCGGTAACGACGCCGCACACCCGGTCACCGTCGAGCAGCAGGTCATCGACCGAGGCTTGCAAGACCTCGAGATTCTGCTGTTGCTCTATGAGAGCACGGATTGCCTGGCGATAGAGCTGCCGATCGGCCTGCGCGCGGGTTGCCCGGACGGCCGGTCCCTTGCTCGCATTCAGCGTCCGGAACTGGATACCGGCGCGATCGATCGCGCGCGCCATCGCACCACCCAGCGCATCGATTTCGCGCGTCAGGTGGCCTTTGCCTATCCCGCCGATCGCCGGGTTACAGCTCATCTGGCCGACGGTCTCGATGTTCTGTGTCACCAGCAGCGTACGCGCACCCGCCCGTGCGGCGGCCAGTGCAGCCTCCGTGCCGGCGTGCCCGCCGCCAATAACAATGACATCGATTACCTGGGTCATAGTGGTCAAAAAATGATCAATCCGAGGGCGGGCATTCTAGCAGCCTGATCGAAAAGTATTTAGTGGGGCCACTAAATGCTGCTGCTGCTTTACTCTTTCCGGGCCCTTGTCCAAGATAGCGCGCTGATTCAGGACCATGGACACGCATGCCCAGGTTAGCCCCGTTACTAATCGCCGCCGTCTGCATTGCCGGCCCGGCACCCGCCCAGACACTGGAGCTTGAGGATTGCCGTATCAGTGCCGGCCCCGGCAGCTCGAGTATGAAAGCGCGCTGCGGCACGCTCGCCCGGCCGCTGGACCCGAGCGGCGGCGTTCCGGGCAGTATCGCGTTGCGCATTGCGGTTGTACCCGCGCTTAACCTGACGCCGGAAACCGATCCACTGGTGCCGATTGCGGGCGGCCCCGGCCAGGGCAGCGTGCAGTTTTACACCGCGTACTCGTGGGCGTTTGAAGACGTTCGCCGCAATCGTGACATCCTGTTGATCGATCAGCGCGGTACCGGCGAATCGGCGACGATGAATTGCGAGTTCGACGACGACCTGATCGAGGGCGATTATTCCACTGAGCTTACGATCCGCTACACGCAGCAATGTCTCGATGAGCTGCCGCATGACCCGCGCTTTTTTACCACCAGCGTTGCTGTCAGCGATCTCGAGGCGGTGCGCGAAGCCCTGGGTTACCCGGCGCTGAACCTGTATGGCGTTTCATATGGCACCCGTGTTGCACAACATTTCGCGCGGCGTTACCCGGACAAAACGCGCACCGTCGTTATCGATGGCGTCGTGCCGCCGCAACTCTCACTCGGGCCGGAGATCGCAACGGAGAGCCAGAAAGCCGTCGACACCATACTGGCTCGTTGTGAAGAGGACCCGGCCTGCAATGAAGCGTTTCCGGATATCACCGCTGTGTTCGAGCGGATCGTCGCGCAACTTAAAGAAGCACCGGTCAATATCGACGTGCCCGACCCCAGTAGCGGCCGGCCGGAACCCGTAGAATTCGGCCCCGGTGAGCTGGCCACTGCCATCCGGCTGCTGGCCTACCACCCGAATTCGATCGCGCTAATGCCATTGCTCATTCATGAAGCCGGCAACGGCAACTTCGTGCCGTTGGGCTCGCAGTTCATGATGACGATGATTGCGATGGGTGAGCAGATCTCGCTGGGCATGCACAACGCCGTAATGTGCACCGAAGACGTGCCGTTTTATGACCCCGACTCGATCGACTACAGCGGCCTGCAATCCAGTTACATGGGCACACTGCAACTGGATGCATTACAGGCAATTTGTTCCGTGTGGCCGACAGGGCCTATCGATGACGGCTTCAAGTTGCCGCTCGACACGGACATTCCGGTGTTGTTGTTGTCTGGCGATGCCGACCCGATCACACCACCGCGCTACGCCGACCTCGCCGCGGTTGACCTTGGCAACGCGCGCCACCTGATCGGCAAAGACCAGGGCCACGGGCAAATCAGCGTCGGTTGCATGCCGCGACTGGTGGCTGACTTCATCGACAGTGCCGATATCGACGCGATTGACAGCGGCTGTATGGAGCGCAGTTTTGTCATGCCGTTCTTTGTAGACTTTGCCGGGCCCCGGCCATGATCCAGGTTAAAGACATATACAAGTCCTTTGGCAAGGTGCGCGCGGTGCGCGGCGTTAGCTTCGAAGCGCCCGACGGCAAGATCACCGGTCTGCTCGGGCCGAACGGCGCCGGCAAGTCGACCACGCTGCGCGTGCTATACACCGTCCTGAAACCGGACCAGGGCACGGCCATCATCGACGCTGCAGACGTCGTCAGCGACAGCCTCGCAGCGCGCAAAAAAATCGGGGCGCTGCCGCACGGTGCGGGCCTCTATCCGCACCTGTCAGCGCGCGAGAATATTGCCTACTACGCCAATCTGTGCGGACTTCAAAAAAGTGAAATCGACGATCGCGTTGCATCGATCATCAAGCTGCTTGAGATCGAAGACTTCGCTGACCGTCGTACCAAGGGATTTTCACAGGGACAGCGAACCAAGGTATCGCTGGCACGGGCGCTCGTGCATGACCCGCAGAACGTCATACTCGACGAGCCGACCAACGGGCTTGATGTTATGGCGACGCGTTCGTTGCGTCACCTGATCCTGAAGTTGAAAGATGCCGGACGATGCGTGCTGTTTTCGTCGCACGTCATGCAGGAAGTCGCGGCCTTGTGCGATGACATTTGCATCATCGCAAACGGGCAGGTCGCGATCGACGACTCGATCGACGGCATTCGCGAGCGCACCGGACAGGACGACCTGGAAGAAGCCTTCGTCGCGGCGATTCAGATGGTGGGAGACGAGTAGTGCGCACTTTGCTGACCGTGTTCTTTAAGGAGATCCTGGACAACATCCGCGATCGACGCACGCTGACTTCTGCATTAATCATGGGGCCAATCTTCGGCCCGGTCCTGTTCGCATTTATCATTAACATGTCGATCGATCGCGCTCTCGACGACGCCGAAAGCAGCATGGATCTGCCGGTCATTGGCAAACAGCATGCGCCCAACCTGATGCGCTTCCTCGAAAGCCGCAATATCGACATTGTCGATGGCCCCGAGGACATAGCGGGCGCGAGTGACGCGGTCAAGAACGGCGTTCACGACGTCGTTCTGGTGATCCCGGAAGGTTTCGGCGAGCAGCTTGGCGGGACGATCCCGGCACGAGTCGAGCTGTATTCCGATGAAGCAAACTCACAGGGCGAGAAAGAGGCGCGGCGCGCGCGCAGCGCATTGCACGCGTATAACAACCAACTCGCGAGCATGCGCCTGTCTGCGCGCGGCGTGAGCCCGCTCGTATTGCGGCCGATAAATATCGATGAAATTGATGTGTCCACGCCAAGCGGCCGCTCCGCGATGTTGCTCGGCATGATGAGTTATTTCTTTATTTTCGCACTGCTGATGGGCGGCATGTACCTCGCGATCGACACCACGGCGGGCGAGCGTGAGCGCGGCTCGCTCGAACCGCTGTTGGCGCTACCGGTGACGCGCGGGCAACTGATACTCGGCAAGATTCTGGCGACCTGCGTATTCATGGCGGCGTCTTTATTGCTAAGCCTGTTGTCATTCTTTGTCGTCATCAAGTTCATGCCGCTGGAACAACTGGGCATGACGCCCAACTTCGGCTTGTCCGTTGTGGCCGCGGCGTTTTTCCTGCTGTTGCCGTTCGTACTGCTTGGGGCATCGCTGATGACGCTGGTGGCATCATTCACCAAGAGCTACAAGGAAGCGCAAACCTGGTTGAGCGCCGTCCTGATCGCGCCAACACTGCCAATCCTGATTGTCAGCATTCTGACGTTGCGCCCGCAGCTGCATTTCATGTTTATACCGTCACTGAGTCAGCATCTGATTCTGGTCGACATGGTGAAAAACGAGCCGCTGAACGGTTTGCATGTAGCGATATCGGTGTGCAGCACACTCGTAGTCGGTGCGTTACTGACCTGGGTTTGCGCGCGACTGTACCGGCGCGAGGGCCTGCTCGGCTAGGCTGGTCTGGGCGTCCGCCGTGCCGGGCGCCCGGCATTGCGGTTGACAATTCCGGGGGTTTCTCCACCATGTAGCCCCCGACAAGATGAAACCAGCTTATGGCCTTGTTTAGTGAATTACGGCGGCGCAATGTCTTAAAGGTTGCGCTGGCTTATGTGCTCGCCAGTTTTCTCATCTTCTGGCTGGTCGGTGGCGCGCTGATCTGGGCCGGTGCGCCGAGCTGGGCGAATGAGTTCCTGTTACTGGTGCTCGCCATCGGCTTTCCGGTCGCACTGATCTTCGCCTGGGCGTATGAGATCACTCCGAGCGGGTTGAAGAAATCGCTCGATGTCGACCAGACGCAGTCCATCGTTTACAAAACCGGACAAAAACTCAACGCGGCTGTTTCAGTACTCGCGGTACTCGGCGTCCTTGCGCTGGTTGGCCAGCAATTGATGCCGACATTCGAGTTTCCAAAAATCATTGAACCCATTCTGCCGGCACCGGTTTACGAACAACCGGACATGGACGGCGTGCCGGAAGAAATTCGTGCGCACACGCTTAAGAATGGATTGCGCATTGTCGTCTGGCCCGATCACGATATTCCTAACGTCGTAATGTACAACTACGTGCGGGCCGGTGGCCGCAACGAGTACCCGGGCATCACCGGCCTGTCGCACTTCTTTGAGCACATGATGTTCAACGGTACGGAGAAGCGCGCGCAGGGCGAATTCGACGAAACCATGGAGGCCGCCGGCGGCGCCAACAATGCCTATACCTCCAAGGACCTGACCGTTTACCAGGACTGGTTTCCGCGCTCGGCGCTTGAAACCATTTTCGAACTGGAAGGCGACCGCCTGAAAAACCTTGCGATTGATCCGGCAGTCGTAGAGTCCGAACGCGGCGTTGTTTATTCCGAACGACGCTCGAGATACGACAACGATAACTTTGGCAGGCTGTATCTCGAAATGAATGCGACGGCGTTTATTGCGCATCCCTACCAGTTTCCGGTCATCGGCTGGTCGTCCGATATCGAAAACTGGACGCAGGAAGACCTCGAGACGTATTTCAGAACCTACTATGCGCCGAACAACCTGACCATGGTATTCACTGGCGACGTTGCAGCAGAGGAAGTTTTCCAACTCGCGAAAAAGTACTTTGGCCCGATTGCCATGCAGGAGCCGCCGCAGGAAGTTCGCACAGTGGAGCCCGAGCAACTTGGCGAACGACGCCTGCTGATTGAGATTGATGCACAGACGCCATTGCTGCACGTCAGCTTTCAGGCAGGCGATGCCACTGACCCGCGGACTCTGCCACTGAGTATCCTTCTGAATATACTGACCGGCGGCGGTTCGTCCCGCCTGCACCAGCAATTCGTCGAACAGGAACAAATCGCCCTCTCGGTCGGGGCGTTCCAGATGGAGGGGCTGGACCCGGGGCTTGCGTATTTTTATCTCACGCTGCCGCCCGGTGCGGACATCGACGCTGTCGAGGCGCGACTGCACGAAGAGCTTGAGCGCGTGATTGCCGAAGGTATAAGCGATGCCGAGCTCGACAAAGCCCGCAACATCATGATCGCAGATTACTGGCGCAGCCTGTCGACGATTGATGGCAAAGCGGAGACCCTCGGTCGGGCCGAAGTGTTTTTTGGTGATTACCAGCTGGCGTTTTCGCTGCCGGACCAGCTTGCGACCGTTACGAAGGAGCAGATTCAGTCGGTCGCGGCCGATATTTTTGATCGCAGGCGCATGACCGTCGGTGTGTTGCGCTCGCCTGCCGCGGAGGATGCAGAATGAAGCTTCTGCTGGCGCTGCTGTTACTGTTCGCTGCGATCGCCGCTGACGCCGACGGCGTCACGCTGCCGGATGCGCGGCGCCTTGTCCTCGAGAACGGCACGGTGCTGATTCTCAATGAAAAACACGATGTCCCATTGATCGGCTTGCAGGCGATTGTGCGTGGCGGCGCGGCGGCGGATCCAGCCGACAAGTCCGGTCTCACTGCGTTGCTTGCCGGCCTGCTGGAAAAGGGCGCGGGCGAGCGCAGCTCAGCCGAGTTCGCCGAAGCAATTGCGTCAGTTGGCGGGGAATTATCTGCAGCGGCGGACCTCGAGGCGATAACAGTGTCCGCCGAATTCATGTCGAAAGATGCGGACCTGATGATTGAACTGGTCAGCGACATGTTGCAACGGCCGGCGCTTCTGAGAAACGAGTTCGATAAGCTCCGCGATCGCTGGATCAATTTGCTCAAGGCCGCAAAAGGATCGGACCCCGGCGAATTAATGCCGGCCTATGCAAACGCATTCCTGTTCGGTGAACACCCGTACGGCAATCCCGTTGAGGGCAGCGAATCCTCGCTCGCCAACCTGACGTACGGTGACCTGCGCGCCTACTATGCGGACATGATGGGTGGCGACCGGCTGATCGTTGCGGTTTCCGGCGATTTCGATACGGCGACCATGCGCGAGTCGCTGATTGCAGCATTTGGCGAATGGCCGGCGGCAAGTGGCGAGTTGCCGCAAGTCGCCGCGCCGCAACCGGCACAGCAGCGACGCGTGCTGCTCGTGGATAAACCCGGCGCGACGCAAACGTATTTTTATATCGGCAATGTGGCGGTCAACCGGGACTATTCCGGGCGTGCTGAACTGGACCTGGCCAATACCGTGTTCGGTGGACGTTTTACTTCGATGCTGATGACCGAGTTGCGCACCAAGTCCGGCTTGAGTTACGGCGCTCGATCCCGGCTAACGCGATACACGCAGCCCGGCGCCGTGTTTATTTCGTCGTTCACTGAAACCAGCACAACCGTGGCGGCACTCGATCTGGCTGTCAGTGTGCTTGGCCAGTTACGCGACAACGGCCTCGATGCTGCAATGCTTGAGTCGGCGCGCAATTATGTGATGGGACAGTTTCCGCCGCGCCTCGAAACGGCATCGCAACTGGCGACGACATTTGCATTGCTCGAGTCCTGGGGACTCGACGAGTCGTATATCAATGATTACGGCGCGGCGCTGTCGGCGGCCACGCCCGAATCGGTCGCTGCAGTGATCGACGCGGTGTATCCGTCAGCCGACTCGCTGGTGTTCGTTATTCTTGGCGACGCGGAACGCATTCGTGATGACGTGGCTCAGTACGGCCCGGTGACCGAGCTGTCGATTTCAGAGCCACGGTTTCATCCCTGACGCGCCTGGACGCTGACTAGTGCTGTCGTCTGCCCTGCGTCGGGAACGATGGATGGTCGCCGACTTCGATCGTGTTATACGGATCGGTGTTCGGCGGATTATCCAGCGCCAGTTCCAGTGGCTCGACTTCGCCCATCCAGATATTGCGTCCCAGCGGATTGGTGTAAACCCGCGGTGGGGGCCTTAAGATCCGTACGGTATCGCCGGATTCGATGTTCAGTTCAGTGTTCATTCGCTCGTGGTATCCCGTGCTCCAATGCCCGCAGTGTATTGCGTCTTTACATAAGGAAATGTGAGCTGGATCAAGAATTTGGCTTGTAACGGCCGAGCGACCGGCCTATTTGCCAATACAAAACTCGGAAAAGATCCGCCCGAGCAGGTCGTCTGACGTGAATTCCCCGGTGATTTCGCCAAGCGCATGCTGGGCAAGCCGCAGCTCTTCGGCCAGCAATTCGCCGGCGCGCGCCTCCTCCAGCGCTGTTGTGCCGGTGGCAAAGTGCATCGCGGCACGCTCCAGCGCATGCAAGTGCCGCTTTCTCGCGGTAAACGCGCCTTCGCCCAGGTTTTCGTAACCGGCCAGGTCGCGGATACGCTGCCGCAGTGCGTCGAGCCCGGCGCCGGTCTTTGCCGATATGTTGACGGCATCGTCGTCGATTATGGCGCCATCAAGGTCGATTTTGTTGCGAACGACGGTAATCGCGACGCCGTCTCTCAGCGGCTCGTCGATCGCGCCGTGCTCGCTTTCGGTTGCATCCTGTATCCACAACACCGCATCCGCCATGCGCAGTGCCTCGCGCGCCCGGCGTATGCCTTCTTTTTCGACCCGGTCCGGGTTCTCCCTGAGGCCGGCCGTGTCCACGAGCTCAACGGCCAGCCCGTCGATATCGATTTGTTCGCGCAGGATATCCCGGGTGGTTCCGGCAACTTCGGTGACGATGGCGGCGTCCTGGCCACTGAGACGATTCAGCAGGCTCGATTTGCCGGCATTGGGCTTGCCAACGATAACGACCTGGAAACCATCGCGAAGGACGCGCCCTTGCCGGACCTCCGCTTGCAGGCGCGCGAACGCGTCGCCGCATTCGACCAGCCGTCGTTGCAACAAATCATCGGACAGGAAGTCGATTTCTTCCTCGGGAAAATCGATGGCCGCCTCGACATGCAGGCGCAATTGAATGAGTTGTTCGGACAGCGCGCTGATCGAAGTTGAAAACACGCCGCTCAGGGATCGCAGCGCCGCACGTGCAGCTTGCGATGTCCCTGCGTTGATCAAATCGACAATGGCTTCCGCCTGCACAAGGTCGAGCTTGTTATTCAGGAAGGCGCGCTGCGAAAACTCGCCAGGGTCGGCCCGCCGTGCGCCCATCGCGACGATAGCCTCTAAAAGCTGCGATATGACGAGCGGCCCGCCGTGCCCGTGTAATTCGAGGACGGACTCGCCGGTGAAGGATGCGGGTGCCGGAAAGTACAACGCCAGGCCCGTATCGAGTTTCTCGCCGTTGCTGTTACGGAAGGTTTTGTAGCTTGCGTCGCGAGGCTCGGGGAGACTGCCCAGCACACGGCGCGCAATGGTCTCGACCCGTTCGCCGGATACGCGCACGATGCCAACGCCGCCGGTGCCCGGTGGCGTGGCTGCAGCAACGATGGTGTCGGCCAGGTTCGCCATGACTCATCAGACCACAGGTGGGCGGTCGCGCGCCAGCGCCTTACGCGGACGCCTGCCTAGCGTTGCTTTTGCGCTTTGGCTTCCTGCTCAACGACCTTGTTGATCTTCCATTGTTGCGCGATCGACAGCAGTGTGTTGGTTACCCAGTAGAGCACGAGTCCTGACGGGAAAAAGGCAAAGAAGGCCGTGAACATGATCGGCATGATCTGCATCACTTTCGCCTGCACCGGATCGGTGGGCGCCGGATTCAGCTTTTGCTGCATGAACATCGCCGCGCCCATGATGAGCGGCAGGATAAAGTACGGGTCCTTGGTGGACAGGTCGGTAATCCACAGTGCGAACGGTGCCTGACGCATCTCAACGCTCTCGAGCAGCACCCAGTAAAACGCCAGGAAGAACGGCATCTGGATCAGGATGGGCAGGCAACCGGCGGCAGGATTGACCTTTTCGCGCTTGTACAAATCCATCATCGCCTGGCTCAGCGCCTGCTTGTCGTCCTTGTATCTGTCCTGCAGCGCTTTCATGCGTGGTTGCAGGTTGCGCATTTTCGCCATCGAACGGCCGCTGGACTCTGTCAGCTTGTAGAACACGAGCTTGATCAGGAAGGTCACAACAATGATCGCGACGCCCCAGTTGTGCACGAACTTGTAAACGAAGCTCAGGAGCAGGAACAGCGGATGAGAAATGATGGTTAACCAGCCGTAGTCGACGGTCAGCGTTAACTCTTCATGGATTTCTTCGAGCTGCGCTTGCAGTTTCGGGCCCACAAACAGCGTGGTGGTGAATGTTTTCTCGGAACCCGGCGCGATACTTTCGGCTTTGCCGATGACGCTGGTGGTTGATCTGTCACCGCGCAGTGAAACGTTATACGAGCGCTCGTCGCCCTGCTGCGGAACAATAGCGCTGACAAAGTGGTGCTCGATTGCGCCAAGCCAGCCGTTTTGTGACTTGAAGGAATAATTGCCGTCTTCAAGAAGGTCGTCGTGCGGCAGCTTTTTCGACTTTTCGCCGTCGTACACAATCGGTCCGGCAAAAGAGTAGGAGTCGACATCAAACATCGATCGTTCCTGCTCTCTCGAAATGCGTTGAATCTGTGCGTAGTCGACGCCGCGCCACAGGCCCTCACTGCCGTTACGCACAATTTGCTCAACACCAATGACATAACTGCCGCGCCTGAACGTATAGCGTTTTTCTACTGTGGTGCCGTCCGGGCCAGTCCAGGTCAACGGCACAACGAGTTCGTCAGCAGTGTTTAACGCGTAGCTGTTACTGGCGCTGGAAAACGTGGCCAGGTGATTGGGCTCGGCGCCCTCTCCGACGATTCGCAAACCGATCTGTATGCGGCCAAAGTTGGACGGCTCGATGCCAAGCAATTGCACCAGGTCTTCCGGTCGGTCTTTCGCTACCGGGTATTTCTTCAGCGTGGCCGACTGGATGGTTCCGCCCTGAGTGCTGATTTCAAGCGTGAAAACATCGGTACTGACACGAATTGTTTCTGCCGATGACTGCGCTTCGGCAAGAGCGGGCGCACTGTCGTCAACGTCTTCTATCGGCGCCGGCGCATCGAGCTCGTCGCTGCTCGGCGCACCCAGCGTCGGCAACTCAGCGTTCTCGGCCGGTGCCAGGCTTTGTTCGGTCTGCGTGTTAGTCGCGGCTACCGGCTGCGGCGCAAAATCATTGACCCAGGTCTGGTAAGTAATCCACGCCAGGAACGCAAACAGGCCCCAGATCATTAGTCTTTGATTGTCCATTCCCTAAAACCCTGAGTTGTCCTTCTTGCCTTGCTCGATACAACGGCGCCAATGTCGTTGCAGGCTTTCCGTCATCGTGTCGTTTTTCGCCATCGCCGCCGCCGGCTGGTTAATGACAACAACGTCGAAACCGACAAGCGCCTGCTGTTGCTGTCGAAACGACTCGCGAATGACTCTTTTTATGCGATTTCTGGCCGTTGCCTTACGACAGTGTTTTTTTGAAATGGCGAGGCCGAGCCGCGCCGTTTCGCTGTTGTTCTCCCGGGCCAGCACGGTAAATAGCTTATCCCTGCTGCGTGTCGCTTTTTTGAACACGCGCCCGAAAGCGGCGGCATCGAGTAAACGGTTTGCTTTTTGAAACCGGAAACCTCTGCTGCTCGTCAATCCTGTTGTCGGGTTCGTCGTCGTGACGGCCGCGTTGATACTACGGCGTCAGCTGCGCGCGGCCTTTTGCGCGGCGGCGTTTCAGGACGAGGCGCCCGGCTTTAGTCGCCATGCGGGCACGGAAACCGTGGGTGCGCGCGCGCTTGATTTTGCTGGGCTGATAAGTGCGTTTCATTACTTTTACCTGGACCATTCACCGGCGGAAATTGGCCGGTTTTTCAGAAGGCCGGCAAGGGTACTCAGATGCCCAGACACTGTCAATAGACGGATGTAAACCTTGGAATTTCAGTATAGACTGCGCGGTCGTTCTATTGTCTATTTGGACGGTCCGGCCCGGGCCGTTCGAGTCTTTTTTTGGGGAATGGCTTGGCCGCTGAATCAACGCTTTGGAATCAATGCCTCCGCGTTTTACAGGCGGAGCTTCCCGAGCAACAGTTCAATACGTGGATCCGGCCGCTACAGGCCGTCGATGATGGCAGCTCGCTGCAGCTGCTGGCGCCAAATCGATTCGTCGTGGACTGGTTGCGGGAACATCACCTGGAGCGAATCCTTGATCTGGTCGCCGAACACGGCAGCGGCACGGAGCTACAGATTGAGGTCGGTTCGCGCAAACCGGTCGCCGGCGCCGTTACTGCCCGGGCTGAGCGCCCCCGGGCCACTGAGATCAAAGCCCCGAGCCAGTCACCGATCGCATCGCGGTTGAACCCTGCATTTACGTTTGAAAGCTTTGTTGAGGGCAAGAGCAACCAGCTTGCCCGCGCGGCCGCGTCACAGGTGGGCGAAAACCCGGGCCTTTCCTACAACCCATTGTTTATTTATGGCGGCGTCGGACTGGGCAAGACACACCTGATGCACGCCGTGGGAAACGCCATTATCAAGGCAAAGCCGGACGCCCGGGTGACCTATATCCACTCGGAGCGCTTTGTCGGCGACATGGTCAAGGGGCTGCAACACAATACGATCGCCGAGTTCAAGCGCTCGTATCGTTCACTGGATGCGTTGTTAATCGATGACATTCAGTTTTTCGCGGGCAAGGAGCGCTCACAGGAAGAGTTTTTTCACACGTTTAACGCATTGCTCGAGGGGCAACGGCAAATCATTCTGACTTGCGACCGGTATCCGAAGGAAGTCTCCGGGCTGGAGGAGCGACTGAAATCGCGTTTCGGCTGGGGCCTCACAGTGGCGATAGAGCCCCCGGAACTCGAAACCTCGGTGGCGATCCTGATGAGCAAGGCGGCGGCCGACGGGGTAGAGCTGCCGGAGGAAGTTGCCTTTTTCATTGCAAAACGCATTCGTTCCAATGTTCGTGAACTGGAAGGTGCGTTGCGGCGGGTGATAGCGACGTATCGCTTTACCGGACGGCCGATCGATCTGGATTTCGCCAAAGAGGCGTTGCGGGACCTGCTGGCGCTCCAGGATCGGTTGGTATCAATCGAAAACATCCAGAAAACGGTCGCGGAGTACTTTAAGATTCGCGTCGGTGACCTGTTGTCGAAAAAGCGCAGTCGCTCGATTGCCAGACCGAGACAATTCGGCATGGCATTGGCCAAGGAATTGACCAACCACAGTCTGCCGGAGATTGGCGACGCGTTTGGTGGGCGAGACCATACGACGGTGTTGCACGGCTGCCGGCGGATCGAGGCGCTTCGGGAGACCGAGAAGCGCGTCGATGACGATTATTTGAATTTGTTGAGAACTTTGACAGGATAGTGTGGATAACACGTGGATAAGTTCTCAGCGTATTTTTATCCACAGCTCGTGCACAGGGGATGATCGTGTCATCGCAGCTTTGTTAGCGTGAAATATGTTAGTTAAGTGATTGATTTGACTGTAGTTAGTAATTTTATCCACAGGCATTCGCTTGCTTAATAATAACAATAAATTATCTATATCCAATATTTATTAACAGGTGGAAGCTATGAAGTTTACCGCAGCCCGGGAAGCGCTGTTAAAGCCCCTACAGGCCGTTATCGGTGTTGTCGAGAGACGCCAGACGATGCCGATATTGTCGAACGTATTGTTGATTACGAAGGATGGTCAGCTTGCGGTAACCGCGACCGATCTGGAGGTCGAGCTGGTCGCGCAGACGGAAGTGGAGGCAGAGTCTGACGGAGAGATCACGGTGTCCGGCCGCAAATTGCTCGATATCTGCAGGGCGTTACCAGAAGGGTCGGAGATCAATGTCAGCTTGAGTGGTGAGAAGCTGAGCGTGCGTGCGGGTCGAAGCAAGTTCAACCTGGTGACGTTGCCAGCGGCGGAATTCCCGGTGGTCGAGGATATCAAGGCTGGCCAGACAATAACGGTGAGCCAGGAGTCCCTGGGGCGGCTAATTGAGAAGACGCATTTTTCAATGGCGCAGCAGGACGTGCGGTATTACCTGAATGGGATGTTGCTCGAAACGACAGCGACGCATTTGCGGGCGGTTGCGACGGACGGTCACCGGCTGGCCTTGTGCCAGGCGGAGCTCGGGGCGAAGGATATGAGCGAGCAGCAGGTCATTGTGCCGAGAAAAGGGGTGCTCGAATTGCAGCGGCTGATGGACGGGGAAGGTGAGCTGAATATAGAGCTGGGCGCAAATCACGTCCGGATTCAGCTGGACGGGATACGCTTTACGTCGAAACTGATCGACGGTCGATTCCCGGAATACGATCGAGTGATTCCGAAAGAGTCGTCAAATGAACTGAAGGCGGACAGAACAGAATTCAGAAATGCACTGCAGCGCACCGCGATCCTGTCGAATGAGAAGTATCGCGGCATACGCCTGGTGATTCGTGACAGTGGTGTAGTACTGCAGGCGCACAATCCGGAGCAGGAAGAAGCGGAAGAAGAACTCAGCGTGGAATACACGGGTGAGGACATCGAGATCGGCTTCAACGTGAACTACCTGCTGGATGCGCTGGGCGCGGTAGAGAGTGACGAGGTAACGCTGTCTGTTCAGGATAGCAATTCGAGCTGTCTGATTCGCCAGCCGGGCAATGAGGATTGCACCTTCGTCGTCATGCCTATGCGCCTGTAAGCCAGAGCGGCGATTGATGATTCGCCTTTTTCGGGCCACCGATTTTCGTTGCCTGGAGAATGCGGAGCTGAAGTTCGGGCCGCGGTTTAATTTGATTCACGGTGCTAACGCCTCCGGGAAGACGAGTCTTCTGGAGGCGTTGGCGTATCTGGGGCGTGGAAAGTCGTTCCGGGGCGCATCGACGGCAAACCTGGTGCGGCACGGGCAAAAGGAGTTCGTGCTGTTTGGGGAGCTTGACCAGTCGATTGGCGCGACCACAGTCGGGGTTCGTAACAGTCGTGACGGGCTCGAGGTTCGGGTTGGCGGTGAGGCGGCGAGTGGTGCGGCCGCGCTGGCGGAAGCGTTGCCGTTGCAGGTCATCGATCCGGAGGTACATAACCTGATTGGTGGTGGCCCGGAGTTACGCCGACGCTTTCTGGACTGGATAGCGTTCCACGTGGAACACGAACATCTGGGGATTTGGCGACGCTTTCGCCGCGCCCTGAAACAGCGCAATGCAGCATTGAAGGCGGGCGCGTCGCCAGCGAATATCAAAAGCTGGAATGCGGAATTCCTGGATCTCGCGGCTCAGCTCGATCGCTCGAGGCGTGTGGTGCTTGACCTGACGATGGAGAGCCTGGTTGAGTTCGGTGCCGGCCTGCTGGAAACCGAACTGAATTTTGAATACCGACCAGGTTGGAGTGCCGACCGGGACCTGGCCGAAGCCCTGGAGGCGGGTCTTGAGCGGGATCGGCAGCTGGGTTCGACACAGGCCGGTCCGCACCGCGCGGACATCAAAGTGAGCTACGACGAGCGGCAAGCGAGAAAGCTGGTGTCGCGGGGACAACAAAAGCTCCTCGCTAGTGCGATGATCCTGGCGGCCACGGAAACCGCCCAGGCGGCATTGGAGCGGCCGCTGCTACTGTTGCTGGATGATCCGGCGGCAGAGCTGGACCGGGATTCCATAGCACGCCTGATGGCGGCCGTGTCGTCACTGGGCTGCCAGGTAGTGGCAACCGCGCTGGATCCGGCCAGCCTGGTGTTTTCGGAGACGCCGACGGTGTTCCACGTGGAACAGGGCGCTGTTTCCGCGGCAGACGGCTAACTTTCCGGCCCGGTCAAAAACCGTCGTGGCAAAGCAGAAAACAGCAGCAGAAACAGATCTTTAAAACGCCCTTTCATGCGCCATTTTGATACAATGGTTCGCTTGGTTTTTGAGGATTCTGAATGACCGACCCAACAGAGTATACTTCCAGTAATATCAAGGTGTTAAAGGGCCTTGAGGCTGTTCGAAAACGGCCCGGAATGTATATCGGCGACACGGACGATGGCACCGGCCTGCACCACATGGTTTTCGAGGTCGTCGACAATTCCATTGATGAGGCCCTGGCGGGCCATTGCGACACCATCACTGTGACCATTCATGCGGATGAGTCCGTGACCGTCAGCGACGATGGCCGCGGCATCCCGGTCGACATGCACCCGGAAGAGGGCCGTTCGGCGGCGGAAGTCATTATGACGGTGCTGCACGCCGGCGGTAAGTTCGATGACAATTCCTACAAGGTCAGTGGCGGCCTGCACGGTGTCGGTGTCTCGGTGGTTAATGCGTTGTCGGAGCAGTTGGTCCTGACGGTGCGACGCGACGGCAAGGTCCATCAGCAGGAGTATGTTCACGGTGAGCCCACGGCGCCGCTGGCGGTCGTCGGCGATACCGAGCGCACCGGAACGACACTGCGCTTCAAACCCAGCGCGGGCACGTTCTCGAATATTGAGTTTCATTACGATGTGCTCGCACGCCGCTTACGCGAATTGTCGTTTCTTAATTCCGGTGTTCGAATCCACCTGATCGATGAGCGCGACGAGAACGAAGATGTATTTCAGTACGAGGGCGGCATCAAGGCGTTTGTCGATCACCTGAATAAAAACAAAAGCACGATACATCCGTCGGTGATTCATTTTTCCGCGACGCGGGACGATGTCGTCGTCGAGGCGGCGCTGCAGTGGAATGATGGCTACCAGGAAAACATGTTCTGTTACACGAACAATATTCCACAGCGCGACGGTGGTACCCACCTCGCCGGTTTTCGCACCGCATTGACACGTACGCTGAATGGCTACATCGAAAAAGAGCTGACGACCAAGAAAGACAAGTTCACACCAAGCGGAGACGATGCGCGCGAAGGCTTGACAGCCGTGTTGTCGGTCAAGGTTCCGGACCCGAAGTTTTCATCGCAGACCAAAGACAAGCTGGTTTCCTCCGAGATCAAGGGCATTGTCGAGCAGGCAATGGCCGGCCGCGTAGAGGAGTTTCTGCTCGAGCACCCGACAGAAGCAAAGGCCATAGCAACAAAAATCATCGATGCAACGCGCGCCAGGGAGGCGGCCCGCAAAGCGCGTGAAATGACGCGTCGCAAGGGCGCGCTGGACATCGCCGGTTTACCCGGCAAGCTCGCCGATTGCCAGGAAAAAGACCCGGCGCTGTCCGAGTTGTTCCTCGTCGAGGGTGACTCCGCCGGTGGCTCAGCCAAGCAGGGCCGGGACCGGCGCACGCAAGCGATACTCCCGCTGAAGGGAAAAATTCTCAATGTGGAAAAAGCGCGCTTCGACAAAATGTTACAGTCTGCCGAAGTTGGCACGCTGATTACGGCGCTGGGCTGTGGTATCGGCCGCGATGATTTCGATCCGGACAAGCTGCGCTATCACCGCATCATCATCATGACCGACGCCGACGTGGACGGCTCGCACATACGAACCTTGTTGCTGACCTTTTTCTATCGGCAAATGCATGAGCTTATCGAGCGCGGCCACATCTACATCGCACAACCGCCACTGTACAAAATCAAGCGCGGCAAACAGGAGGTGTACGTCAAGGATGACGCCGAGCTCAACAGCTACCTGTTAAACGCAGCGATGGATAACGCCGCTCTGCATGTCAACCGCGAGGCGCCGCCGCTCTCCGGTATGGCACTGGAGTCGCTCGCGAAAGAGTTCTTCGCAGTTGAAAGCATTATCGCGCGGCTGTCACAGCGCTACGACGAAATCGTATTGCGCGCAATCAGCCGGTTGCCAACATTGAGCGAAGACGATATCGAAAACCTCGATGCACTCGACGCATGGACACAAAGTCTTTCGGCCGTACTGCCAAAAGCCACCGGGGATCGCGCCGATGACAACAACACCGGCAGTTACACGGCGAGCTTTGATCGCGGCAACGAAGACGGTGAAGGCGTGCGAATCGCGATCACGCGCGTGCAACATGGTATTGGCGCAACGCGACACATACCGCGGGAGTTTTTTGGTACCAACGAATACCGGCACATCATGGCGGTGTCGGAAAAAATCAATGACCTGTTGTCCGAAGATTCGCTGGTGCGGCGCGGCGAGCGAGAGGCGCCGGCACCCAGTTTCGCGGCAGCCGTGGAATGGCTCATGAGTGAGGCGCGTCGCGGCCAGTCGATTCAGCGCTACAAAGGCCTGGGTGAGATGAACCCGGACCAGCTCTGGGACACGACCGTCAATCCGGAAACCCGCCGGCTGATGCAGGTGAAGATCGAAGATGCCGTCAAGGCTGACGAAATCTTTACAACGCTGATGGGCGACCAGGTAGAGCCGCGCCGCGAATTTATCGAAAAAAATGCACTTACGGTCGAAAACCTCGACGTTTAGCGCTTTTCGAAACATTTTGGCAATTTTATAGACACATTTCCCGATGTTATGAGTTTCCGGGTGCGCGGCCGTGTGCAAGTTTTTGCAACCAAATGGGGTCGCAGCGCATCGAAGAGAGATACCGGTGCAGGCGCCGCCGCGCCGGACAAAATCACGACGCTTAAGGGGATATGCAGTGAATAAAATCATCATCGGCGCCAGCGCGCTGTTGTTGCTCGCCGCGTGCGGCCAGCAAGCCGACGAGGACACGACCGAACAGGTCGCGGAAGCACCCGCGGAGCTGCGCTCCGGTATCGATATTGAGGGCATGAACACAACGGTCCGACCGGGCGACGACTTTTTTGCCTACGTTAATGGCAAGTGGACCGCAGAGACCGAAATGCCGGCCGACCGATCTCGCTACGGCACGTTTGACATTCTGCGAGACGAGTCCCAGGAGAAAGTGAAAGCCATCGTCGAAGAATCCGCAAATGGGGACTTCGCGAAGGGCACCGACGAACAAAAAGTCGGTGACTTGTACCGCTCGTTTATGGATATGGAAACGCGCGACGCGCTCGGCATCACGCCGCTGCAACCGGAGCTCGACCGTATAGCGGCAATCTCGGGTTATGACGATCTTGCGGTGTATTTTGCAGAAACCGTGCGCCGCAACCTCGATGCGCCGTTCGGGTTTGGCCAGGTTGCCGACTTCAAGAACCCCAACGAGTACATGATCTATTTTGCACAAAGCGGGCTTGGCCTGCCGGATCGCGAGTACTACCTCAAAGACGACGAAAAATCGCAGATGCTGCGTGAGCAATACGTTGCCCACATCGAAAAAATGTACGACCTCGCCGGATTCGACAATGGTGCCGAAGCCGCGCAGACCATCATGGCCCTGGAAACGCGACTGGCCGAACAGAACATGAGCAAGGAAGATTCACGCAATTGGTCGGTTAACTACAACAAGGTATCAACCGATGAGCTGCCGAGCGTGATGCCGAACTTCAACTGGGATGGCTATCTCGCAGAAGCCAACCTGGAAGACGTTGGCTCGGTGGTCCTGTTCATGACTGATTACCTGCGCGCGCTCGACGATATTATCGTCGATACGGATCTGGATACCTGGAAGACCTACCTCGACTGGACCGCGCTGAACAATACCGCCAGCCGGCTGACCGCTGCGCTCGATCAGCAGAATTTTGAGTTCTACAGTCGCACACTATCCGGCGTCGAAGAACAGCGCGCCATGTGGCGCCGCGGTGTCAATGTCGTAAACGCCGGCCTGGGAGAAGTGGTCGGCAAAGTCTACGTCAAGAATCATTTTCCGCCCGAGGCTAAAGCGCGCATGCTGACGCTGGTTGGTAACCTGATCAATGCCTACGAAAAGAGCATCAAAGAGCTTGATTGGATGTCAGAGGAAACCAAGCGCGAGGCACTCGACAAGCTGTCGAAATTCACGCCCAAGATTGGTTACCCGGATGAGTGGCGAGACTACTCCGCCCTGACCATCGAGGCCGACGATTTTTACGGCAACTCGGAACGGGCCGCGCTGGCCGAATACCAGCGAGTGCTGGATCGCCAGGGCGGACCGGTCGATCGCAGCGAGTGGGGCATCACCCCGCAAACCGTCAACGCCTATTACATGCCGCCGCTGAACGAAATCGTGTTTCCGGCGGCCATACTGCAGCCACCGTTTTTCGATCTAGAAGCCGATGATGCGGTGAATTACGGTGCAATCGGCGCCGTCATCGGGCATGAGATTGGCCACGGCTTCGATGACACCGGCAGTACTTTCGATGGCAACGGCGTCATGCGCAACTGGTGGACAGACGAAGACCGCGCGGAATTTGAAAACCGGACTGCGAAACTGATCGAGCAATACAACAGCTTCAAGCCGTTTGATGACCTGAGCGTTAACGGTGAGTTCACGCTTGGAGAAAACATCGGCGATCTCGGCGGCATCAGTATCGGCCTGCTTGCCTACAAGATGTCGTTAAACGGCGAAGAGCCGCCGGTGATCGACGGTTTTACCGGGATTCAACGCGTATTTCTCGGTTATGCGCAGGTGTGGCGCAACATATACCGGGACGAATCCCTGCGCCTTCTGATCGGTACCGACCCGCACTCGCCAAGCATGTATCGAACGAACGGTGCTGTCCGCAATGTGCCCGAGTTTTACGAGGCATTTGATGTCAGCGAAGACGATGACCTGTACCTGCCGCCAGAAGAGCGCGTGAAGATCTGGTAATCAAGAAATCAATGGGGTCAGATTTATTTTATTCATAAATAAATCTGACCCCTTATTTATTGTCCGGCAAATCGCTGACCGAAAAAGTCACCCTCGTTCCACGTCGGCCGTTCGGCCTCATTGGCAATAGCCTGCCCCATGCGCGCATTTGCGCGGGCGAACCGCAGCGCGGAATCCCAGTCGACCGGCCGCGTCATGTCATCGCTCGGCTCGTGATAATGATTCTCGACGTGATCCCGGAACAGCGCTTCGCCATCAATTTCCGCGTCCGTCGAGTTAAACCCGGTCACGAGATAAATCGCGGGTATGCCTTTTTTGACAAACGAGTACTGATCGCTGCGCACAAACAGTCGCTCCTTCGGTATCGGGTCCGGCGCAAGGACAAACCCCTCTGCAGCCGCTCCCGCTTCCGCTATTCTGCGCAGCGATGAATGTTCGGCGCCAAAAGCGACAAGGTCGGCAAGCGGGTACAGGAATAGCGGCATGTCCAGATTTATGTTCGCAACCAGCGATTCGAGCGGCACGGTCGGGTTGTTGACGAAATAGTCCGAGCCGAGCAAGCCCGACTCTTCGGCGGTCAGCGCGACGAACAACACAGAGCGCTTCGGCGGTGCTGCCGCCATGGCGCGGGCAGTTTCCAGCATCAGTGCCACCCCCATCGCATTGTCATACAAGCCGTTGTGCGTACGGTCCTTGTCCGCCCCAGCGTCGTCGCCGGTGTCGCGAATACCAAGATGGTCAAGATGCGCGCTGTACACAACAAACTCGTCGGCGAGCGTCGGGTCCGTGCCCCGAACCACACCGATAACATTGGCACTAACAACCGTCGAGTGCTCGGACCGGGTCGACAGCGAAACCGATACGCCAAGCGGTACGGAACGGACTTCGTTTGCCAGCATCGCCGCATGCGCCTCTTCGAAGCTCAGCGGCGCCCCCTGGAACAGCCGCGTCGCGGCATCGATACTCAGGTAAGCATTACCGCGAAGCTCCGGATAGTAGCGCGCCGCCCGACCATCGCGACTGGTCCAGGTCAATCGCGGACGGGAGCCAAATCGCGGCTTTATATCCTCCCACTTTTTGCGCTCTTCAGCCTTGTGCGAACGCAACGTAATCGAGCCAACGGCACCGCGAGCAACCGCTTCCAACGACTTGGTCGTTGACGATGCATAGTATGCGCCTTCAGCACCCTCGATCGAATCGGGCGCACCGGGAAACACGGCGACGATCTTGCCGTCGACATCGACACCCTCGTAATCGGAATAGCCAAACTCCGGCGCGTGCACGCCGTAGCCGACATAAACGACGTCAGCACGCACAGCGGCGGCCACACGGATCGCATCGGCACTCATTGAAAAATCATCGCGGTAAGTGAAGGTCTCGCCCTCATTGCCACGATACACGGTAAAAGCTGCACCGCCCTCTGCAAGCGTAAAGCTCTGCAATGTGACGGGTTGCAACCAGCCATCCGAACCACCGGGCTGCGCGCCCATTGTCTCTAATTGCTCCGCCACATAGGCTGCCGCACGATCGTAGCCGGGCGTCCCGGCTTCGCGGCCTTCATTCGCATCATCGGCGAGATAGCGGACATGCGCCTGCAGCCCGGCAACGCTGATCGCGTCCAGTGCATCAACCTGTTCCTGCTCTGTCGAATGTATCGATGCCGGTGAGCAGGCCATTGTGGACAGCGCGAAAGTGACAATACTGGCGATGCGAACGTACCCGGTCATTGTGTTGCTCCCTTGGCGCCGCTGCGGCGCTGGTAGGCAAAGCTGATCTCGCCCATCTTGACCTCGATCCAGCGTTGCACGATCCGGTTCGTTTCTTTCGGTTCTTGCGCGCATGCATCAATCGGTGGCCCGATACAAAAGCGCACGGTGCCGGGCCGCTTGCTGACCTCACGCCGCCGCCAAAGATCGCCTGCATTGTGCGCCATCGGAATGATTGGCACACCGGCCGCCTTCGCAAGCGCCGCGCCACTGATGCCGTACTTGCGCGTTTCCCCGGGCGCAACACGCGTACCCTCAGGAAAAATCGTTACCCAGGTTCCGGCGGCAAGCTTTGCCTTGCCTTGCTCTATCACCTGTCGCACCGCCCGGGCGCCGGCCTTGCGATTGATTGCGATCGGTCGAAACACCAGTGCAAGCGCCCAACCGAACACTGGAATGAAGAGTATGTCGCGCTTCAGCACCCAGGATGTGCGCGGAAAGAACGGCACGTGCCCGTAAGTTTCCAGTGCCGTTGTGTGCTTGATCATGATGACACACGGCGTGTCGGGCAGGTGTTCCCGCCCTTCGACCTCGACCTTCATGCCACAGAAAAATTCGCCAGCCCATAACGTCAGCCGGCAGTAGTTATCCACGAAGCGCCAGAGAAATGTTTCGGGCGCCCAGAAAAACAGCAAGGATGCCGCCGCATACAAAACCCCCGTCGTGAAACCGAAAACAATAAACGCGACCGAACGCAGTGTCCTGATCACTGCGGCGACTCGGCCAGCAGCGCGGCCGCGGCGGCCGCGAGGTCATCGTAGACCGGCGTGTCGGCAAGCTCATCCGGCAGCTCGGCGGCTGCCTGCGCGCCATTGCCGCTGCGCACCAGAATCGGTCGCGCGCCTGCAGCGACCGCGGCTTGCAGATCGCGCACGCTGTCACCAATAAAGGCCACGCCCTCAAGCCTGGCATTAAAGTGTTCGGCTACCTGTAATAAAAGGCCCGGCTTTGGTTTGCGGCAGTCGCACTGATCGTCGGGGCCATGCGGGCAAATGACAATGTGGTCAATGCGACCGCCCGCGGCTGCAACGAGGTCTCGCATCTTCTCGTGCATGGCGTACAGCGCACTGTAGTCGAACAGGCCCCGCGCCAGCCCGGACTGGTTGCTCGCAACAGCAACACGAAACCCGCCTTTCGACAACGCGGCGATCGCGTCAATGCTGCCGTCGAGTGGCAACCATTCGTCGGCCGACTTTACGAACTCACGCGACTCCTTGTTTATAACGCCGTCGCGGTCGAGAATAACGAGCCGAACTTTTTGCGCGGCGCCTGGCATGCCTAAGCAATCGACAGTCGCGAAATATCGGCAACGTCCAGAAACAAGCCGCGCAGCTCACCCAGCAGTGCGAGCCGATTATTGCGTATCGACTCGTCATCGGCCATCACCATGACATCATCGAAAAACCGGTCGACGGGATCGCGTAACGAGGCGAGCTCATTGAGTACCGCCGCGTAGTTACCGGCTGCGAGCAGCGGCTGTACTTTTTCCTGCGCGCTGCCAAGCGCACCGAACAATGACTTCTCGGCGTCTTCCTCGAGAAGCTTTTTCTTGATCTTGAGGCCAGCCGGGTTACCGGCCTTGCGCAGGATATTCGCGATACGCTTGTTTGCTGCCGCCAGGCTCTCGGCCTGATCGAGACGGATGAACGTCTGCACAGCAGCGAGCCGACGATCGAAATCGAGCAGCGATGCCGGCTGCCGAACCATCACGGCGTCCAGCGTTTCAGGTGCAAGGCCGTTGTCGCGATCGAGAAAGTAGCGGCGCAGCCGGTCACTGATAAACGCATGCAGATCTGCGGCAAGCTCGTCATTATTATCGAGGCGCCCCTGTGGCTGCGCCTTGATGGCCCTGTCGATGAGCTTTGTCAGGTCGATGTCGAGGGCGCACTCGACGAGGATACGCACAATACCCAGTGCAGCGCGCCGCAAACCGAACGGATCACGATTGCCGCTGGGCTTCTTGCCGATGGAAAAAATGCCGGCCAGCGTATCGATCTTGTCCGCGACCGCCAGCGTCTGGCCCGCAGCCGTTACCGGCAGCTCATCGCCAGCGAAGCGCGGCCGGTAGTGTTCGCCGATAGCCGTGGCCACGTCTTCGGGCTCACCATCCGAGGCCGCATAGTAGCGCCCCATCGTGCCCTGCAGCTCCGGAAATTCGCCCACCATACCGGTGAGCAGGTCGCATTTTGCAATCTCAGCCGCACGTATCGCCGCATCGGGGTCTGTGTTGGCGGCTTTCGCAATCCATTTTGCCAGGCCGGCAACGCGTTCACTCTTGTCGAAAATAGAGCCCAGGCCTTGCTGGTACACGACGTCCCGCAAGGCATCACGGCGCTCTGCCAATGTCGCGCGCCGATCCGAGTTCCAGAAAAATGCGGCATCGGCAAGTCGCGGCTTAACAACCCGTTCGTTGCCTTCGCGAACCTGATCAGGGTCGCGGCTCTCAAGATTCGCCACGGTGATAAATTTTGGCAACAATGCGCCGGACGCATCGACAACCGGGAAGTAACGCTGGTGTCCGGTCAGGGTCGAGACAATCGCCTCGCGCGGCAAAGTCAGAAATTCCGGGTCGAAATTACCGACTACCGGCACCGGCCACTCGACCAGTGCGGCGACTTCGTCGTACAGCGATTCACCATCGGCGACCGCACCACCTATTGCTGCTGCCGCAGCCTCCACGCCCTCGCGTACCATGTCGCGCCGGCGTGCAAAGTCGGCGATCACGTAGCCTTCTTTCTCAAGCTTCTCCAGGTATTCGTCCGGCGACGCGATCGTGATTGGTGCATCAGCGTGAAAGCGATGTCCTCGCGTGGTGTTGCCTGAGTCAATGCCCATTATCTTCGCATCAACAGGCTGCTTGCCGTGTAACAGCAGAACCCAGTGCACGGGCCGCACAAATTCGACCTCGTGTGCGCCCCAGCGCATCCGACGTGGAATGGGCAGCGCGGCGAGCGCCGCTTCGATACAGCCAGGCAATAATTCAGCCGCAGTCTTGCCGGCGACACTGCTGCGGTAACAAAGCCACTCGCCTTTGGCGGTTTGCTGACGCTCGAGATCCGCAATGCCGACGCCGCATTTTTTTGCGAACGCTTCCGCTGCGGCCGTAGCATTGCCGTCATCATCGAAAGCAATTCGTACCGGCGGACCTTTCTGTTCTACCTCACGATCCTGCTGTTGCAGCGCGAGCTCATGCACACGGACGGCAAGGCGTCGCGGGCTGGCATAGGCCTCAATCGAGCCATGCTCCAGGCGGGCGTCGACGAGTTTTTCGCCGAGCTTATCGGCGAACGCCGCCATCAGCGAACGCAACGCTTTCGGCGGCAGCTCTTCCGTGCCGATTTCAACCAGGAAGCTTTCCGCCGCACTCATCGCTGTGCCTCACGGCCGACTTTTGTTTCGAGCATTGGAAACCCGAGCGCTTCGCGGCTGGCGAAGTAAGCCTCGCAAATCGCCCGTGACATGGTGCGTACCCGCAGAATATATCGCTGCCGCTCAGTCACCGAAATGGCCTGGCGCGCGTCAAGCAGATTGAAGGTATGCGAGGCGGTCAGCATTTGTTCGTATGCCGGCAACACGAGGCCGGCCTCGATAAGGCGGCCGGATTCGTGCTCGGCATGATCGAAGTCGTTAAATAGTGTGTCGATATCGGCCTGTTCGAAATTGTACTTTGACTGTTCCACTTCATTCTGGTGGTAGACATCGCGATACGTAATGCGCCCGAGTGGGCCGTCCGCCCAGACAAGGTCAAAAATACTTTCGACATCCTGCAGGTACATTGCCAGCCGTTCGAGCCCATAGGTAATTTCACCGCTGACCGGCTTGCATTCGAGGCCGCCGACTTGCTGAAAGTAAGTGAACTGCGTGACTTCCATGCCGTTCAACCAAACCTCCCAGCCCAAACCCCAGGCGCCGAGTGTCGGGGATTCCCAGTTATCTTCGACAAAGCGGACGTCGTGTACCAGCGGGTCAATGCCGATGGCCCGCAGTGACTCGAGATACATCGCCTGGATGTCGTCCGGCGACGGCTTCAAAACCACCTGGTATTGGTAGTAATGCTGCAGGCGGAACGGGTTATCGCCGTAGCGGCCATCGGTCGGGCGACGGCAGGGCTGTACGTAGGCGGCGCTCCAGGGCTCGGGCCCGACCGCGCGCAGGAAGGTGGCGGGGTGAAATGTGCCGGCGCCCATTTCCATATCGTAGGGTTGCACGATGACGCAGCCGCGCGATGCCCAGTATTGCTGCAGGCGCAGGATCAGGTCCTGGAAGGTCTCGGGCGTGTCATTGGCGGGGCTGGTCATTGCTGTGTCGCGGCTGCTCAAAGGCGCGAAGTATAACGGCTTCGGTCGCTGTGCGCGCCCTCAGCGGGGATTGCCACAGTTGCATTCGTCCGGCCGCGAGACGACCGGGTGAATTCGCAGCTACAATGCACTATTATGGTGCGCGAATAGGGCGATATGCACTATTGTGGTGCGCATCGAGCAATGGGTTCAACAGAAACATTATTAAAAACAGCAGGTTACCCTTTGCACCGTTTTGGCACGTTTTCTGCAATTAAGCACAGTAACGGGCCGTATTGTCGGTCGCTCCATTCAACGATGCACAAACTAAAGGATAAGATTCATGAAGCCCGCAGAGGTACTCGCTCTCATCAAAGATGCAGAGGTCAAATTCGTCGATTTTCGCTTCACTGACACAATCGGCAAAGAACAACACGTAACCGTGCCCGCCCACACGATCGATGACGACGTGTTTGAGGATGGCAAAATGTTCGATGGCTCGTCTATCGCCGGTTGGAAGGGAATTAACGAATCGGACATGATCCTGATGCCCGACCCGGCCTCCGCCGTCGTCGATATATTCACCGACGAGAAAACACTGAACATTCGCTGTGATGTTGTCGAACCGGCAACGATGCAAGGCTACGATCGTTGCCCGCGCTCGCTCGCGACCCGGGCCCAGGCCTACCTCGAATCAACCGGTATCGCGGATGCCGCGTATTTTGGCCCGGAAAACGAATTCTTTGTCTTCGACAGCGTGAAGTGGAACAACGACATGGGTGGCGCGTCATATACGATCGATTCCGAGGAGGCCGCCTGGAGTTCGGAGAATCACTACGAAGACGGCAATACCGGCCACCGTCCCGGCGTCAAGGGCGGCTACTTCCCGGTACCGCCGGTAGACTCGCTGCACGACCTGCGCTCGTCGATGTGTCTGGCGATCGAAGAGCTCGGTGTCACGACAGAAGTTCATCACCACGAAGTCGGTACCGCCGGCCAGTGCGAGATCGGCACCAAGTTCAACACGCTGATCCGCAAGGCGGACGAAGTCCAGGTGATGAAGTACGCCGTGCACAATGTGGCACACGCCTACGGCAAAACGGCAACGTTTATGCCGAAGCCGCTGGTCGGTGACAACGGCAACGGCATGCACGTGCATCAGTCGTTGTTCAAAGACGGCGAAAACCTGTTCTCCGGTGACGGCTATGGCGGTCTTTCCGAGACGGCACTGTATTACATTGGCGGCGTCATCAAGCATGCCAAGGCGATCAATGCCTTCACGAATCCGTCAACGAACAGCTACAAGCGACTGGTACCAGGATTCGAAGCCCCGACCATACTTGCGTACTCGGCCAGAAACCGCTCGGCATCCATTCGTATTCCGTACATCGCCAACCCGAAAGGCCGTCGCGTGGAAGTGCGCTTCCCGGACTCGACCGCGAACCCTTATCTCGCCTTTGCGGCATTGATGATGGCTGGCCTGGATGGCATCCAGAACAAGATCCACCCGGGCGACGCCATGGACAAGGACCTCTACGATCTGCCACCGGAAGAAGAAAAGCAGCTGAAGCTGGTCGCGTTCTCGCTCGATGAGGCGCTCGACGCGCTGGACGCGGATCGAGACTTCCTGAAGGCAGGCGGTGTGTTCAGTGACGACCTCATCGACGCTTATATCGACCTGAAGGCGGCCGATGTCTCGCGACTGCGCATGGCGACGCATCCGGTCGAATTTGACATGTATTACAGCCTGTAAGGGCCAAAAGTGTGAACCGGGCGGCATTTTGCTGCCCGGTTTTTACCCAAAACACCGATTACGCTGCTATGCTAACCGTATGGAAACACGACCGATTTTCGTCCTGCTGGGTATCCTGGCCGCCGCCGGCGCGCTGGCCGAGGCCTATAAATGGACCGATGAAAACGGCGTCGTCCACTATTCCGACCGGCCCCAACCCGGCGCCGAAGTGGTGGAGCTTGAGTCCAGCAGCAACAGCCGGCCACAACCAACTGTCCGGGCCGGCACTCCGAGCACAGGTAATGAGGATCCTGAGCCGCAGCAAGAATTCAGCTACGAGAGCCTCGAAATTGGCACCCCGGCTGCGGAAGAGACCCTGTGGAACATAGGCGGCACCCTCAACGTCACCCTGAACCTGACACCGGCGCTCAGGCCCGGCCACCAGGTACGGGTATATTTCGACGGCACGCCGCAAACGGTGTCCGGCACGAGCTTTACGCTGCCGGAAGTACACCGGGGCGTGCACAATCTGCAGGCGGAAGTGATCGACGAGACGGGTCAGCTGATGATTCGCAGCCGACCGAGTCGCTTCTACGTGCAACAGAACTCGATTCTGTAAACAGACCGTCAGCGCCCCGCTTCCGCGGTTCCGGTAACGACGGCACGCTGCAAACTCACGCAGCAGCGATTCTCGACTCTCTTAGCACAGGCGTCATTCTGCTCGATGAGCACCTGTTGATCGTCGCGCTCAATCCGGCGGCAGAAAACATTCTCGGTATCAGCCAGCAACGAGCTCACGGAAAGCCATTGCTGCAACTGGTCGACGATGAACCGGAAATGCGCGATGTGCTGACAAGAGTCGCAATCAGCGGCGATCACTACGCCAACGAAATCCGCTTGTCCCCAACTGAAGTCCACAGCGAAGAGCGTCTCATCGATTGTCGTGTCTCACCCATCGAGGCCGACAATGCGCGACTGCTCGTAGAAATTACAGACGTTACGCGACGCTCGCAGATCACCCGCGAAAACGCGCTGCTGATCCAGCATGGCGCGGGACGTCAAATGGTGCGTCAGCTCGCGCATGAAATAAAAAACCCGCTCGGCGGTATACGCGGGGCGGCACAGTTGCTGGAGCGACAGTTAGTCGACGCGGAACTGCATGAATACACCGACGTCGTTATTAGTGAAACAGACCGGCTTGCAGCCCTGGTCGATACGCTGCTTGGCCCGGGCGGCCCGCCGAACAAACAACCGGTCAACGTCCACGAATTGCTTGAGTATGTCCTGCGTCTTATCGCCGTTGAGGACCAGCACAGCATTCGTATACGTCGCGACTACGACCCCGGTTTGCCGGAGATTGATCTCGACCGCGACCAGATGGTGCAGGCTTTTCTGAATCTTGTGCGCAACGCCGTTGCCGCGCTTGACGGCCAGGGTACGCTGACTATTCGCAGCCGGGCCGTCAACAACTATACGATAGGCGACTGCCGCCACCGCGTTATTGCGTCGATCGAAATTGAAGACGACGGACCCGGTATTCCGCCCGACCTGCAGGCCTCGGTGTTTTATCCGCTGGTCACCAGCCGCCCTACTGGCACCGGCCTTGGCTTGCCGGCCGCCCAGGAACTGATCAGTCGGCACGGCGGCCTGATCGAATTCGAAAGCCGCCCGGGACGTACGGTGTTTTTCGTCAGAATTCCACTGCAACACAAAGGTGACAACACGTGACGGCGCAGCCGCTTAAAGTGTGGATAGTTGATGACGACCAGTCCGTGCGCTGGGTGCTTGAGAAAGCGCTAAAGCAGGCGGATATGGAGACGCGCAGTTTCGAGCGTGCCGAGCACTTGCTGGAGGCCATCGATCTTGAAGCTGGCGATGACCACGCGCCCGATGTCCTGATTACGGATGTCCGCATGCCCGGCATGAGTGGTCTTGCGCTACTCGAGCGCCTGCGCACTCGCCGACCCGACCTGCCAATCATTGTCATTACGGCACACTCCGACCTCGAGAATGCGGTTGCCGCGTACAAGGGCGGCGCGTTCGAGTATCTTCCCAAGCCGTTCGATATCGACGAAGCCGTGGAACTGGTTCACAAGGCGGCACGCTCAACCGGCGGCAAAAACATTGCGGCCGAAGCGCCGGGCTCGATCGCCTCGATGATCGGCCAGGCGCCGGCGATGCAGGAGGTCTTCCGTTCCATCGGCCGCCTCGCCGGCTCCAGCATGACCGTATTGATTACCGGCGAATCGGGAACCGGCAAGGAACTGGTTGCGAAAGCGCTGCACGATCACAGTCCGAGGGCCGACAAGACATTTGTCGCGCTGAACACATCGGCAATTGCGGCGGAGTTGCTGGAATCGGAATTGTTTGGTCATGAAAAAGGTGCTTTCACCGGCGCAGACTCGCGCCGCATCGGCCGCTTTGAACAGGCAGATGGCGGTACGTTGTTCCTCGACGAAATCGGCGACATGTCACCGGCACTGCAGACACGGCTTCTCCGAGTGTTGGCCGAAAGCGAATTCTACCGGGTAGGCGGACAAACGCCGATCAAGGTCGACGTTCGCGTTATCGCGGCAACGAACCAGGATCTCGCGCGCGCAGTCAAGGAGGCACGTTTTCGCGAAGACCTGTTTCATCGCCTGAACGTTATTCGCATCAATACGCCACCGTTACGCCAGCGGCGCGAAGACATTCCCCTGTTGCTTGGGCATTACCTGAACGATGCTGCCGAAGAACTCGGCGCACCGGCCAAATCAATTGATGCCGAAGCCCTCGAGACTTTGCAAGATTACAACTGGCCGGGCAACGTGCGGCAGTTGGTCAATGCGAGCCGCCGACTCACAGTTACAGCGCCGGGCAATGTCATTACGGCTCAGGATATCCCGCCAGACCTCGGTGGCGGTAATGCGCCGCGCCGGGCAAGCAAAGAGTGGACACGCTTGCTCGCATCCTGGGCCGAACGGCAGATT
Organism: uncultured Woeseiaceae bacterium; assembly: GCA_963976215.1. Classification (GTDB taxonomy): domain Bacteria; phylum Pseudomonadota; class Gammaproteobacteria; order Steroidobacterales; family Woeseiaceae; genus UBA1847. The sequence continues at coordinate 39,275 of CAXBJV010000028.1, forward strand.
CACAACAGCGAAGAACCGCTCATCGACCAGGCGATGCCGGAATTCGAGCGAACGCTGATCGAAGCGGCCATGGCGAAGACCAACGGCCATCGCCAGGAAGCCGCAAAGCTGCTCGGCTGGGGCCGCAATACGCTGACGCGCAAGATGAAGGCGCTACACCTCAACTAGCGGTTCGGCTACAGCTTGAGGGTCCCGACCAGGTCAGCAACCGTGTCGAGCCGATGCTGCTGCAGGTATTCCGTAATGCCATTGTTGATTTTCTTACAGACCAACGGGTCGTAGAACAGTGCCGTACCGATGCCGATGGCCGACGCACCGGCAATGAGGAATTCGAGCGCGTCGTTCGCGGTAGTAATGCCACCCTGGCCGATAATCGGCGCATTGTGTTTGTGCGCAACTTCGTAGACCTGTTGCACTTTCAGTAGCGCAATTGGCTTGATCGCCGGGCCGGACAGTCCGCCACGAACATTACCGATAATCGGTCGTCGTGTTGCGGTGTCGATCGCCATACCCATCAAAGTGTTGATCACCGCAAAGCCATCGGAGCCAGCCTCGATACACAGGCGAGCGTTCTCCTGGATGTCGGTTTGATTCGGCGACAGCTTGGTAATGATCGGCTTGCCAGTCTTCGCGCGACAGGCGGCAACCACGCGCGCGGACATCTCGGGGTCGTTGCCGAACTGTACCCCGCCTTCCTTGACGTTGGGGCAGGAAATGTTGATCTCGATGGCATCGATGTCCGAGTCGTCAAAGCGTTCGGTGACGCGCTCGTACTCTTCGATCGTTGAGCCTGAGACGTTCGCGAAAAAGCGCGTTTCGGAAAAATCCAGCCCCGGCAGAATCTTGTCGACGACATGATCGACACCCGGGTTCTGCAAACCGATTGCATTCAACATGCCGTCCGGCGTTTCGTATACGCGGTGCGGAGGATTGCCCAGGCGTGCGTCACCGGTGGTGCCCTTCAGAACGACAGCACCGACATCGCTATTCGAGTATCCCTCGACACGCGTGTATTCTTCGCCGAAACCGACGCAACCGGATAGCAGCACAATTGGCGATGCCATTGAAATGCCGCACAGGGTGGTATGGAGTGGATCGGTCGCCATGGGTGCGGCATTTTACAGAGTTTTAAATGTTTAGCCTTATTCTTTACGAGCCTGAAATTCCGCCCAACACGGGCAACATAATTCGCCTGTGTGCGAACACCGGTGTGGGCCTGCACCTGGTTGAACCGCTGGGTTTCGAGCTCGACGAACCACGACTGAAAAGAGCAGGACTCGACTACCGGGAATTTGCCGCCGTCAGCACTCACCCTTCACTCGATGCCTGTCTGCAGGCCCTTGGCGAACCGCGGGTGTTTGCGTTCAGTACACGTGGGCAAACGCGCCACGACCAACCGCGCTATCGGGAAAGCGATGCATTGCTGTTTGGCCCGGAAACGCGCGGCCTGCCACAGGCCGTGCTGGACGCATTGCCACCGGAGCAGCGATTGAGACTGCCGATGAAGGCGACCAGCCGCAGCCTGAACCTGTCAAATTCTGCCGCGGTAGCGGTTTACGAGGCGTGGCGCCAGCTCGGTTTCCCCAACGGAGACTAGGCTGGCTTGATGTTGCTGTAGGCGCCGCCGGCCGTGAGCCGCTATGCCTGTTCGTGCTCGGAGCGCAGCTTGCGTCGCATCAGTTCGCCGACGGCTTCCCGCGGCGAGGCACCTTCATACAAAATACGGTAGACCTGGTGGCAGATGGGCATTTCAATTCCCAGCTTATCGGCGACCTGTTTGACGGCTTCGGCCGCGAGTACACCTTCGACGACCTGCTGAATCTCTTCCTGCGCCTCTTCGATGGTTTTGCCACTGGCCAGCGCCAGGCCCATGCGGCGATTGCGCGACAGGTTGTCGGTACAAGTCAGGACCAGGTCACCCATACCGGCGAGGCCCATCATGGTTTTTTGTTGTGCGCCCAGTGCGACGCCGAGCCGTGTCAGCTCAACGAGACCGCGGGTAATCAGCGCTACCCGGGCGTTGGCACCGAAGCCAAGACCGTCTGACATACCTGCACCAATGGCGAGTACGTTTTTGATCGCGCCACCAATCTCGACACCGGCTATGTCGTCGGATGTATAGGCGCGAAAATTATCGTCCGACAGCGCGGCAGCCAAGGCTTGTGCAAAGTCGTCATCGCTTGCAGCAATCGTCATTGCAGTTGGCAGCCCTTCGGCAACTTCTTTTGCAAAGGTGGGGCCGCTGAGAACGGCCACCGGCCGGTCTTCGCCGAGCTCTTCAGCGACGACCTGGTGCGGCAGTTTGCCGGAGTTCAGCTCGAAGCCCTTGGTCGCCCAGCAGATGCGCGAGTCGGCCTGCAGGTGCGGCTTGATGGCTGTCAGCGTTTCGCGCAATCCATGGCTGGGTACCGCCATCAGGATGTCGCGAACGCCATCCAGGCACACGCCGAGGTCGGGCGAGGCCTTAAGGTTTTCCGGGAACGCGATGCCCGGGAGATAGCGGGTGTTTTCGCCTTTCTCCGCCATTTCCTGCAGCAGGTCGAGCTCGCGAACGCCACCAAGCCGCACGTCGCAGCCGCAGCGCGCAAACTGCAACGCCAGCGCGGTTCCCCAGGAACCCGCGCCAATGACCGCGATCGACTTTGGGGCGTTGTCGTTTATCAGTGTGTCTCCGAGGTGGCCGCCGCTGCCTGTGCCGCTTTTTGCTGTTGCGACTGCAGGTACAGCGCATCAAAGTTAATCGGTTGCAGCACGAATTCCGGAAAGCCACCCTTCTGAATGAACGACGCGATGGTTTCACGAGCATAAGGAAACAGAATGTTCGGGCAAAAACTACCCACGATCGCACCGAGTTCTTCGCCCTCGTAACCGGCGATTTCGAACAGACCGGCTTGTTGCAGCTCGACAAGAAACAGCGTCTTGTCGTCGGCTTTGGCCTGTATGGTGACGGTCAAGACGATTTCATGGTGGTCACCCTCGACCGGCGTATGACTGCTGCGCAGGTTGAGATCGGTGGTCGGTTTCCATTCGCCCTGGCGAAATACCTGCGGTGATTCCGGTGACTCGAATGAAAAATCTTTCAGGTATATCTTGCCGATGATGAGGCGTTTTTCAGTTTGCTCTTCAGCCATTTTTTATCCTATCTTTTCGTTACCGCCCGTCGGATTATCCGCCGAGCATCTTTTCCAGCTCTCCGCTCTTGTCCAGCGCGCAGAGTTCGTCAAATCCACCAACCAGTTGCTCGCCGATGAACACCTGTGGAACCAAGTGACTGCCACTGCGTTCGTGCATCTCTGCCGCCAGCGCCGGGTCGTCGGTGATGGTGATGTCCCTGAAGGGAATCGACCGTTTTGTCAGCAGCATGCGTGCGGCACCGCAATACGGGCAGGACGCGTTGCCGTAGACGACTACTTTTGCTTGTTCTTCGATTTCTTTGCCTTGGTTTTCTTGCCGGTCACGAGCGGCAGGCCGGCCTGGCTCCAGCCATTGATGCCACCCTTGAGTCCATAAACGCTTTCAAAGCCCGCCCCACGCAGTGCCGTAACCGCCTTGCCTGAGTTGATGCCGGCATCGCAAACGGCGACGATTGGTTTTGACTTCATCGGTTCGAGGCTCTGCATTTTTGCTTCCAGCTCGTCAGACGGAATGTTTTTCGCATTGACAATATGGCCGCGCGAAAACGCATCCGAGCTGCGCAGGTCAATAACAAGCGCATCATTGTTGATGAGTTGGACCGCGGCCACGGCCTCAATGTTCACCAGTCCGCTCGCTTTTCGCCGCAGCTCGGTAACGATGACGGTGAAGAAGCTGATCATCAAAGCCAGCACGAGCAACGTATGATCGCTCGTGAATTGCACTAGTTTGTCCATGGGGTACTCGGGCGCGGGAACGGCGCTAATCGATGCGGTTATTGATCGCGGCATTATACCTGTAAAAGCCTCAGGAAATACCCCGGAGAAGGCTCTACACTCTGCGCCCATGAGACGTGTTTCGTATATATCTGCGTTGTTGCTGATCGTCGGCGGGGCCGCGTTTGCCCAGGATGAACACGGTGAATTGGCCAAAGTGAAGGAGCGCGAGCTCGAAGAGGTGCGTGAACGCATCAGCGAGCTCAAGAAAAGCATGGATCGGGCTGTTGCTGATCGCGACCGGCTGACCGCCGAGCTGCAGGAAACAGAGGTTGCGATTGCCGAACAGCGGCTGCGAATCAAGGAGATACAGCGAGAGCAGCAATTTACGGAAAAAAAGAAGCAGGCGCTCGATGCCGACCTGGCCGAGCGCGAGGCGCACCTCGACAGCGAGTCTGACGAGCTGGCGGCCCAGGTGCGTGCCGCGTACATGAGCGGCAGCCAGGAAAAGATAAAACTGCTGCTGAATCAACGCGATCCGGCCACTCTGGGCCGCCTGATGGCCTACTATCGCTACCTGAACGACTATCGGGCCGGCAACATCACCGCGGTGATGGAGGAAATTCGCAAGCTCGATGAGCTGCAGAGCCAGATTGCGGCCGAAGGCGCCCGCCTTGAAGACCTGGCAAAACGGCGTTACGCCGAGCTTGGCAAACTGAATTCCCATCTCGAAGAGCGGCAGGCGGTGCTCGCCAGCCTGCGCGACAAGATCGCAGCCGAGGGCCAGGAGGTTGAGCGGCTGGCGGCCCAGGAGCAGGACCTGACCCGCCTGATTGCCGAGCTGGCGACGATCCTGTCGGATTACCCGATCAGCTCGGAGGAGCCGTTCAGCAAACTCAAGGGGCGGCTCACCTGGCCGGTCGCGGGCACGCTGCTGCACGAGTTTGGACAACCCCGGGTTAGCGGCAAGATCAACTGGAACGGCGTCGTACTCGCCGCGCCGCGCGGCCAGGAAGTGCGAGCGATTTATCACGGCCGCATTGCCTTCGCAGACTGGCTTGCGGGCATGGGTCTGCTGGTCATCGTTGATCATGGCGAGGGTTACATGACCCTGTACGGATACAACGAGACTATCCTGAAGAATGCCGGCGACTGGGTGGCGCCGGGTGATGTCATCGCGACGGTCGGCGACAGCGGCGGACAGCCACAGGCCAGTGTGTATTTTGAGCTGCGGCAGGGCACCAAACCGATCAATCCGCGCCAGTGGGTGACGCGCCGGCCCGGCGGCTGAATTCTGTGATAAGGTCGAATGTCGGGCCACAAGAGCTAAAGGCCGGGGCGCCAGGATCAATCTATGTCGTTGAAAATCAGAGCAATTCTAGTCGTCGTGATCGGCGTCGTGATGGGCACCAGCCTGTCGATTGGCGGCGGGCTCCTGGGCGGCGAACGGCCCAAGTCCAAGGAAGAACTGTCGTGGGAGCAGGCACAGCTTTTCGCCGAGGTCTTAGAGCGCGTCAAACGCGACTACGTCGAGCCGATTGACGATGCCGAATTGCTCGAAAGCGCCATACGCGGCATGGTGAGCGACCTGGACCCGCACTCTGAATACCTCGACGCCTCCGAATATCGCGATATCCGCAGCTCAACATCCGGCAGTTATACCGGTGTGGGTATCGAGGTGGCAGAAATTGACAACGCGATTCGCATCATCACCCCGATTGCCGGGTCACCGGCGGCGCGCGCGGGAATTCGCAGCGGCGACGAGCTAATCGCGGTTAACGGCCAGGCCATCGATGCGAGTCGCATGAACGATGCGATGCACGAATTACGCGGCAGCCCGGGTACCCGTGTCACGCTTTCCGTCCTGCGCGACGACGTCGTTATCGATCATGAAATGCGCCGTCAGGTGATCAAGGTTGCGAGCGTTCACAAGGAACTTTTGAGCCCGTCGTACGGCTATGTGCGCGTCAACCAGTTCAGCGACAGCACGGCGCAGGAACTCAGCCGGGCGATCGACGAGATGCAGGATGCGCGCGGCAAAATGCTCGACGGTGTCATCCTGGACCTGCGCAACAATCCCGGCGGCGTGCTCGATGCAGCCGTTGACGTTTCCGACCTGTTCCTGGACTCGGGCGTGATTGTGACGGCCGACGGCCGCACGCTGGATTCACGCTTTACGCGCTCGGCACATCGCGGCGACATTCTCGACGGTGCGCCGATGGTTGTACTGGTGAACAGCGGTTCGGCTTCAGCTTCGGAGATCGTTGCCGGGGCGTTGCAGGATCATAACCGTGCCACGGTCGTGGGTACCGCAACGTTTGGCAAGGGCCTGGTGCAGACCGTTATGCCGTTGTCGAAAGGGCGTGCGATCAAGTTAACGACATCGCGCTATTACACACCGTCCGGCGATTCGATTCACGAAGTGGGCGTTACCCCGGACGTCATGGTCGAGGAAACGCCCGGTTATCCCGACCTCAGCCTGTCGGGGACCATTGACCGCGAAATGGACGCGCAATTGCACGAGGCCCTGCAGCAGTTACAGCCTCGCAAGGTAATGCACAGCAACGCCCAATGAAGCCCGGTTTATTCAGCGCCTGTGCGCTGCTGTTGTTGCTGGCAGCCAGCAGCGGCGCAAGCAATCAACCCCGAATTGCGATCATCATCGATGACCTTGGCTATCGCCTGGATGCGGGCCGGCGCGCGATAGACTTGCCTGGCCCGGTTTCGTTTGCGGTATTGCCGGGCGCACCGCGCACCCGGACGCTGGCCATGCAGGCACACGCCAGCGGCAAGGAAGTGTTGTTGCATTTGCCGCTGCAGGCACGCGCCGACGAAGCCGCTCAGGAGCCGATGAGTATCGGCCTGGACATGAGCCGCCAGGAATTTCGTGAGACGTTC
>CAXBJV010000029.1:0-45075 GCA_963976215.1 uncultured Woeseiaceae bacterium
ATGGAGGCTAGGGTCGGAATCGAACCGGCGTACACGGAGTTGCAGTCCGCTGCATAACCACTCTGCCACCTAGCCCCGGCGGTCGAGCGAAACGGTGTCATACCGCTGCGCCGAGCAGGCGTCGAAGTATACAGCGACTGCACCTGCAGTCCACCCGAAATAGGCGCATAATCAGGCCATGCGAAAACCGGCCTATTTCATTGTCTCAGTGCTTGCCGTGCTGACAAGTGCGTGCACCGAGCGATCACTGCCGGTCTTTTTCGAATCGACACCGATGTCGATTCCTGCGGGCCAACCCGCTGAGGGACCGCGCCTGTCCCAGGGTGCCGATGGCACGGTCATTGTTAGCTGGATGGAGCGCGGCGATGAGACGGCGAGCCTTCGCTATTCTGAATATGCGGACGGCAAATGGGGGCCTGCGACCCATGCGGTCACCGATCCCGAAATGTTTATCAATTGGGCCGATTTGCCGGGGGTGTTAGCGACCGGCGAGGACCGGCGCCTCGCGTTCTGGCTCAGCCGCATTGCCGACGCGCCCTACGCTTACCAGATCCTGTATGCACAGAGCGGTGACGGCGGAGCAACCTGGTCAGAGCCACTGAGCCCACACAATGACGGCACTCCGACCGAGCACGGCTTCGTTTCGACCTACCCTGCTGCCGCCGGCACCGGGCTGGTGTGGCTGGACGGTCGCGAGACCCCGGATGCCGGCATGACACTTCGCGCAGCGGTAGTCAGTGACAATGGTGAAATCGAGTCCGGGGCACTACTCGATGATCACGTATGCGACTGCTGTCAGACCGATGTCGCAATTACGGCGGACGGGCCGCTCGTGGTCTTTCGAGACCGCAGCGAGGACGAAATACGCGATATCTATGCCAAGCGCCTGATCGACGGTCAATGGCAGCCGGGCGTAGCCATTGGCTCAGATGGCTGGGAAATAGCCGGATGTCCTGTCAATGGCCCGGCCGTTGCTGCAACGGACGACTTCGTTGCCGTTGCCTGGTTTACCGCAGCGAACGAAAAGGCGATAGTGAAGACGGCGTATTCGAGCAATGCTGGCACAACGTTTTCCACGCCGATCGAGCTTTCCGGCAAGGCACCGCTCGGCCATGTCGGGGTCGCCATTATTGACCAGCACAGCTATGCCGTCAGCTGGCTCGAAGCAGACCAAAAGGACACCTATGCGCTGAAGATTCGCGGCCTGACGAGCGATGGTCAAGTGGGGCCGGTCAGCACAGTTGGGCGAACGGCATTGCCCCATATCGTCCCGCAGATGCGACGAGCCGGTGACAAGCTGATACTTGCCTGGACAGATGAAATTACCGGAGTCCGCAAAGTCGTTTCCGTCAAAGTACCGATCGCCGGGTTTTACGACTAGATATTCCGCGAACCTTGGGAGCAAGCCGAAATCTGTCTATGAAAGTCCGACCGAAAGCCCTGCTTTCTTTGTTCGCTTTGATCTCCAGTGCGTGCAGCATTGCGCCGCCGACGGAAACTCCGATCGCAAGCATTCCCGAGGAGTGGAACCGCGGCACAGCGGAGGCGCTGTTGGTCATGCTGCCGGGCCGCGGCGACCGGGCAAGCACTTTTGTCGATGCCGGGTTCCTGGACAGAGACGACAACCCGCTCTTTGACATCGTTGCTGTCGACGCGCACTTTGGCTACTACATGAAACGCAGCCTGTTGCCGCGGTTGCACGACGATATCATTCAACCTGCAATCGATGCCGGCTACCAATCAGTCTGGTTGCTCGGCGTATCTATGGGTGGGCTTGGTTCCCTGCTATATGCGTCGGAACACCCGGACAAAATTCAGGGTGTCATATTGCTCGCACCGTATCTTGGCGATGCTAAGCTGGCAGCCGAAGTTCAGGCAGCCGGTGGTCTCTCATCCTGGAATCCGGATGAGTCCGGGTTCAAAGACCATGAAGTGGCGGTTTGGGCGTGGTTAAAAGAGTCCCGGGCCGCGAAAGACCCGGTGCCCGTCATATTGGGATTCGGGCGCGACGACAAATTCGCAGACTCCTACGCGCCGTTGCGAGTACCGTTGCCGGAACTCACCGTCTATGAAGAGGCCGGCAGCCACAACTGGGCAACCTGGCACGGGCTCTGGCGTACGATCCGGGCAGACATGCAATCAAGCCCCGAAACGAAAAAGGCCACTCAATGAGTGGCTTTCGCCTCTAAACGACAAAGGGCCACCCGTTTCTGGGTGGCCCTTGGGCGTTTGGAGCGGGAAACCCAGCGCGCTCGGCGCAGCAATACAGCACGTACCGGATCGGTTGCGCGATGAACCGCTACTCTGAAGAAACTGCCGCCAGGGAGTTAACCTGGCGCGCTTCTAAACGACAAAGGGCCACCCGTTTCTGGGTGGCCCTTGGGCGTTTGGAGCGGGAAACCAGGTTCGAACTGGCGACCTCAACCTTGGCAAGGTTGCGCTCTACCAACTGAGCTATTCCCGCGGTGGGCCGAGATTCTATCGACAAACCGGCTCAAGTCAAGGTCAAATTACCTGTCGATCGGCTCTGATCACGCCTGATCGTGAACAATGAACGGCCACGCGGCCTTCAGGTAGATCACCATGGACCAGAGAGTCATAACGGCCGCCAGCACCAGCAGAACGAAGCCGACGGTGTATATCTCGATGCCGAGCAGTGGATTTTTGTAAACCATGAAAGCGATGCCGAACATCTGCAGCGTGGTTTTTACCTTGCCAGCCGTCGAAACCTTCACGTTGGCGCGCTCGCCAATCGTCGCCATCCACTCGCGCAGCGCCGACACGGTAATTTCCCGACCAATGATGATCATTGCGATGATGTCTTCAAACCATCCGGATTCGGCCTGGACCAGCATCACAAGCACGATCGAGACCATTAACTTGTCTGCTACCGGATCGAGAAACTCGCCGAAACGCGAGGTCTGATTAAAGCGACGCGCAACCCAGCCATCAATCAGGTCGGTAACCGCTGCGATGCCGAAAAGAATTGCCGCGAGTGGTCGAGCATATTGGAGATCGCTGTAAAAGCAGACAACCACGAGCGGTATCGAGGCGATCCGGAACAACGTGAGCATGTTTGCCAGGTTGAGTCTCAAGGTAGGTTCCGACGTTTGTCAGTTCTGAAGATGCAACGCATTGTATATGGTTTCGGCTAATTTTCGACTAATACCATGAACTTCGACGAGGTCGTCCACGCCAGCGGCCGCCACACCCTGTAACCCACCAAACTGTCGCAGCAACTCACGGCGTTTTTTCGGTCCGAGTCCGGGTATCGACTCCAGCTTTGACGTGCGGCGCGCTTTCGCACGCCGCTGGCGGTGGCCCGTAATTGCAAAACGATGTGCCTCATCGCGAATTTGCTGAATCAGCAATAGTGCAGACGAGTCGGATGCGAGGTTCACTGGCCGTGACTCACCCGGACGAAACAGTTGCTCTGCACCAGGCCGACGAGACGGGCCCTTGGCAACGGCGACAACGTTCAACCAGTCGAGCTCCAGTTCATTCAACACTTTCATCGCTTCCGACAACTGGCCCTTGCCGCCGTCAACAAACAGCACATCGGGCATGGGTACCTCGCCCTTTTTTACGCGCGTGTAGCGTCTGCGCAATGCTTCCGACATGGCAGCGTAGTCATCACCGGCGGCATCGGGTTTGAGATTAAATCGACGATAATCACTCTTTAACGGTCCTGCGGAATTGAACACGACGCAGGACGCCACCGTCGCTTCCCCCGATGTATGACTGACATCAAAACATTCCAGGCGTTGCGGTGGCTCATCGAGCCCCAACGCTTCGCCGAGTGCTGCAAACTGCCGCTTTATAGTGGCATTGCTCGCGACGCGCAGATTTAACCCCTGCTCCGCATTCGTGCGCGCCATTTGCAGCCAGCGCAAGCGATCGCCACGCACGCGAGATCGAATTTGCACCTTATGGCCCATGCGTTGCGTCAGCTCCTGCTGCAGCAAGGCCCCGTCCTCAATTTCTGTTTCCAGAATAATCTCACGGGGTGCGTCGCGGCCCAGGTAGTACTGTGCAACAAAGGCATTCAGAATCTTTTGCTTGTCAGTCTCGCCCGGCAAGCGTGGAAAGTGATCGCGACTGCCAATGACAGAACCATTGCGAATAAAGACGATGCTCACGCAATGAATCGCACTATTCGACGCAAAGCCGAGTATGTCGAGATCGACATTGCTGCTGCGCTTGACCAGCTGCCGCGCTTCGATTTCTTTCAGCTTCGATATCTGGTCACGGTAGCGCGCTGCTTGCTCGTAATCCTGCCGCTCAGACGCTTCCTCCATGCGTTTGACAAAGGTATTGACGACGCTGCGATTCTTGCCCTGCAGAAACAGCAATGCCGCGTCGAAGTCCTTTGCGTACTGCTCCTGCGAGATCAGGTCGACACACGGTGCAGTGCAACGCTTGATCTGGTATTGCAGGCATGGCCGCGTACGGTTACGAAAAAAGCTGTCTGAGCAATTGCGAATCATAAACAGCTTTTCGAGCTCACTAAGCGTCTGTCGGACAGCCGTAGTGCTCGGATACGGGCCAAAATAACGACCCTTTTTGCGACGCGGTCCGCGATGAAATTTCAGTCGCGGGTATTCATGACGCGTCGATGCGAAAATATAGGGGTAGCTTTTGTCATCACGAAGCAGAATATTGAATGGCGGTTTGTGTTGCTTGATGAGGCTGTATTCCAGCAACAGCGCTTCTGCCTCGGTATTGGCGACAGTGACCTCAACACGTGCCACCCGTGCCATCATCGCCTCGGTTTTGACGGCATCGTGAGTTCGATTGAAATAACTTGAAACGCGTTTCTTCAGATCGCGCGCTTTGCCGACGTAGATGACCTTGTGCTTGTCATCCAGCATGCGATAGACGCCCGGGCGATGCGTCAGTGTTCGCAGAAATGTTGCTGTTTCGAATGGGGCTTCGTCACTCACCGCTGGATTTATCCAACATCTCCCGTGCCAGCGCAAATATCTCGTCGAACATCGGCTCGGTCAGGCGCCTTGTGTTGGTGTTGTATCGACTGCAGTGGTAGGAATCGAGCAGCGTAAAGTGTTCCAGATCATGTGTCGCCGCATGGGCGAACTTGAATTCAGCCTGGCGCCTGCCCAGTGCCTTGATGATTGCACGATGGGCGATCCCGCCCAACGCCAGTACGACCGACCCGGTTGGCAATGTGTCCAGCTCGTTGGCAAGAAAAGCATTGCAGGTATTGATCTCGGCACCGACCGGCTTGTTATCCGGAGGCAGGCATTTCACTGCGTTGGTGATGCGACTGTCGAGCAGCTCAAGTCCATCATCCACGGCTTCGGAGTGATCGCGATTTGCAAAGCCGTACTTGAACAGCTTCTGGTACAAAAGAATACCGGCATGATCTCCTGTAAATGGTCGACCGGAACGATTTGCGCCGTGCATACCGGGCGCAAGGCCGACGATCAGGAAGCGCGCTGACGGGTCGCCAAACGGCGGTACCGGTCGGCAATAATAGTCCGGATAGCGCCGCTTCACTCCATCGAGGAAATCAGACAGCCGCGGGCAGTCGCGGCAGTCCCTGTCAAAAATTGCGGTGTCAGTCATCCATGTGGCGAATGACGGCTGCCCCGAATCCGCTGGTCCCAACCAGAGTTGCACCAGGAACCATCTGGTCGAGTTCCTGCTCAACATCTTTCTTGCCGTGCGGTCTGTCTTTGCGCCGCGGCTGTTGAATCGCCTTGCGCAAGCGCGCCAGGTCGAAGGTCAACTCACTATTGGCAATGGTATTTGCGACACCCTTGAGAACCAGTTCAGTGGCTTCGTCCCAACCGATATAGCGCAACATCATTGCCGCCGACAAAATCAGTGAACCGGGATTGACACGATCTTTGCCGGCAAAGCCCGGCGCCGTACCGTGAGTTGCTTCGAATACCCCGACGGAATCGGCGAGATTGGCACCGGGCGCTATGCCGATGCCTCCCACCTGTGCCGCCAGCGCATCGGAAATATAATCACCATTGAGGTTCAGCGTAGCAATGACATCGTAGTCCTCCGGCTTGAGCAGAATCTGTTGCAGAAAGTTGTCTGCTATCACGTCCTTGATAACGATCTCGTTGCCGGTCTTGGGATTCTTGAAGGACAACCACGGGCCATCACCGATTTTTTTCGCACCAAACTCGGTTTGCGCCAGTTCATAACCCCAGTGACAAAAGGCGCCCTCGGTGAACTTCATGATATTGCCTTTGTGCACCAGCGTGACGGAATGCATGTCACGATCGATACAATGCTGAATCGCCTTGCGGATCAGGCGTTCGGAGCCTTCGCGAGACACCGGCTTTACGCCGATACCTGAACTTAGCGGAAAGCGAATCTGCGTAACGCCAAGCTCGGTCTGCAGAAAGTTAATCAGCTTTTGCACTTCCTCGGAGCCGGTCGGAAATTCAATTCCGGCATAGATGTCTTCGGTGTTCTCTCGAAATACCGTCATGTTGACCAGGTCCGACTCCAGCATTGGGGTCTGTACGCCCGGAAAGTACTGAATAGGCCGTACGCAGGCATACAGGTCGAGCGTCTGGCGAATGGCAACATTCAACGACCGGATACCGCCGCCCGTCGGCGTCGCCAGCGGACCTTTAATTGACACCCGGTAGCGCTGAAACGCATCGAGTGTCTCGTCCGGCAGAAAATTGTTGTCGCCGTAGATTTCAGCCGCTTTTGCGCCTGCGTAAACCTGCATCCACTTGATCGCGCGTGTCTCGCCATAGGCTTTTTCGACCGCAGCATTGACCACGTCGAGCATAACCGGCGTCACGTCGATGCCGATCCCGTCACCTTCAATGAATGGAATAATGGGAAAATCCGGAACATTCAGACTATGGTCCGGGTTCGCAGTGATTGCCGCGCCATCGGCGGGCACGTTGATATGATCGTAGCGCATGCAGGGTCCAGTGGGCCGGGAAAGGCGTGCATTGTACAGATCGCAGGGGACGACAAAAAGTGCTGATTCTTTTGAACAAGCCCTACCGGGTGCTGAGCCAGTTTACCGATGCGGACGGGCGCCGCACCCTCGCCGACTGCATCGACGTGCCCGGCGTATACCCTGCCGGACGACTGGACTTTGACAGCGAGGGCCTGATGCTCCTGACCGATGATGGCACGCTGCAGGCGCGCATTAGCCAGCCGAGATCGAAAATTCCGAAAACCTACTACGCGCAGGTCGAAGGGGAACCTGACGACACGCAACTGCAGCAACTGCTGTCGGGGATCTCACTCAAAGACGGCCCGGCACGAGCCCTCAAAGCGAAACGCATCGATCCGCCAGCGTCATTGTGGTCAAGAGAACCGCCGATCCGTTATCGCAAGAACGTCAGCGACAGCTGGATCGAAATCGCTATCAGCGAAGGCCGCAATCGTCAGGTGCGGCGCATGACAGCGGCCGTCGGCCTGCCCACCTTGCGCCTGATTCGCAACGCGATCGGTCCGTGGACACTTGATGGCCTGCAGCCTGGCGACTACCGCCAAATCGAGAATAAGGAAGCCTGGCGACAGCTACGGGCGCAGTAATCGCTACTTGGGTCGCTCGATCCCGGCAATACGCATGGCAACTTCCATTGCCTGCTCGTAGTTAAGCCGCGGATCGACAGTCGACTTGTAGGCGCGCGCCAGGTCACGGTCGGTCAGCCCACGGGCACCGCCGGTACATTCGGTGACATTCTCGCCGGTAAGTTCGAGGTGCACTCCGCCCAGGTAGCTACCCATCGATTCATGCACCTTGAATGCCGACTCGAGCTCCGACACAACATTGTCAAAGCGGCGTGTCTTGGTGCCATCGGCCGTGCTTTCCGTATTGCCGTGCATCGGATCGCACACCCACAGGACCGGCGAACCCATTTCCTTAACGGTACGGATCATGTCCGGCAAGTGATCGTTAATCGATTTTGCACCGAAGCGATGGATCAGCGTCAGGCGACCCGGCTCATTGTTCGGATTCAATACCGACACCAGTCCCTGCAACCACTCGCGCGTCATACCGGGCCCGATCTTGACGCCGACCGGGTTGGCAATGCCGCGGAAATATTCGATGTGCGCGCCGTCGAGCTGCGCGGTACGCATGCCGATCCAGGGGAAATGGGTGGTCAGGTTGTACCAGCGACCGCGACGGTCGAGGTAGCGCGTCTGCGCCTGCTCGTAATGCAGATGCAGCCCTTCGTGTGCCGCATAGATATCGGCACGCTGTGTACGATGAAATTGCCGGCCCGACACCGTCTCGAGGAAATCCAGCGAATCCGAAATCGACGACACAATGGCGTGATAGTCACTGGCCGCAGACGAGTGTCCAACCCAATCGAGATCCCAGTATTCCGGATGGTGCAGGTCAGCGAAGCCGCCGTCGACCAGCGAACGCACGAAATTGAGCGTCAGTGCCGCGCGCTCGTAGCCGCGCAGGATCATCTGCGGGTCCGGCTCCCGCTCATCGCTGGTGAAACCACTGCGATTGACCAGATCACCACGGAAACTCGGCAGCGAGACACCATCGCGCGTTTCGGTGTCGGCCGAACGCGGTTTCGCATACTGGCCGGCCATGCGACCCACGCGTACAACAGGTTTCTTCAGCCCGTAGATCATGACCAGGCTCATCTGTAGCAGGATCTTAAGCTTTGCAACGATGTTTTCCGAGGTGCACTCATCGAAGGTTTCGGCGCAGTCGCCGCCCTGCAGCACGAATGCTTCGCCGCGTTGTGCCTTGGCGAAATGATTCTTGAGGTCGTCAACTTCCCAGGATGTCGTAATGGGCGGCAGGCGACTGAGATCGCTGACGGCGCGCTCCAGCGCGGCCTTGTCCGTGTAGACCGCCTGCTGGGAGGCTTCTTTTCCCTGCCAGCTTGCGGGATGCCAATCGGTTTTCGGGATAGATCTGCTCACGATATTGAATCTACTGCCTTGCTGTTCGCGCGCCCTGTCAGACGCATTAGGGGCGGACTATGCCACGAGCGCAGCCCTGCCTCAAAAGTTTCTCATGTAATCAAAGGTTTATGCGTGCCTCTTCAGACACCCCGGTGACGCCCCGATGCGCCTGCCGGAAGCCGTTGTTTTGCGTCCGATTTCCTGCGCAGCGCCGGGCGCCGGCAGGTCTGGAAAGCGGCGGGCGACCTAGGCACAATGCGCGCCCACGAGGAGAAACACAATGCAAAAAGTACTGGACCAACTTGGACTGAGTGAAATCAACGACGGCACGTGGTTTGGCGCGGCATCAAGCCGGGACGAATCCACCGGGATCATCGAGTCCATCAACCCGGCAACCAATGAGCTGATCGCCAGTGTTCGCTCAACGTCCGCTGCCGAATACGAACAAATTGTCGCGCAAGCTGCAGAGTCATTTAAGGCGTGGCGGCAGGTACCGGCACCGGTGCGCGGTGAAGCGGTTCGCCGCATCGGCAATGGCTTGCGAAAATACAAGGATCCGCTCGGCAGCCTCGTGGCGATGGAAATGGGCAAGATCAAGGCCGAGGGCGACGGCGAAGTCCAGGAAATGATCGATATCGCCGATTTTGCTGTTGGCCAGTCGAGGATGATGTACGGCCGCACAATGCATTCCGAGCGGCCACAGCATCGCATGTACGAGCAGTGGCACCCGCTCGGTATTGTGGGCACGATCTCGGCGTTCAATTTCCCGGTTGCGGTGTATTCCTGGAATGCGTGCATTGCAGCGGTTTGCGGCAACGTCAATATCTGGAAACCCTCGCCAAAAACACCGTTGTGCGGTGTTGCAGTGCAGAAGATCATCAATGAAGCGCTGGCGGACATGGACTTGCCGGACGTCTTTTTCCTGATTAATGATGGCAGCAACGAACTGGCTGCAAAATTTGTGGACGACGAGCGCGTCAACATGATTTCGTTTACCGGTTCGTGTGCAGTCGGCAAAAAAGTCGGCGAGCGCGTTTCTGGCCGCATGGGCAAGGTATTGCTCGAACTCGGTGGCAATAACGCCATTATTGTTGACGAGTTTGCCAACATGGACCTGGTCGTTCCGGCCATCGTGTTCGGCTCCGTCGGCACGGCGGGTCAACGATGCACATCGACGCGCCGCATCATCGCGCACAGCTCGCGCTTTGAGGAACTGAAAGCGGCGCTGGTAAAAGCTTATGGTCAGATTCGCATTGGCGATCCGCTGGACCCGGAGACCCTGATGGGCCCGCTAATCGATGAGTCATCGCTGCAGCGTGTGGAAGCAGCCTGCAAGGCAGTCGTTGCAGCCGGTGGCGAAGTTCTGTGCGGTGGTGAACGCGTTGATGGCCCTGGCAACTTCATTACGCCGGCAATTGCTGTCGCTAAAAATGACTGGGACGTCGTTCAGACTGAAACGTTTGGTCCAATCCTGTACCTGATGCAATACGACACGCTCGACGAAGCGATTGCCATGCAAAACGGCGTGGTCCAGGGCCTGTCATCTGCGATCTTTACCGACAACCTGCAGAATGCGGAATACTTCCTGTCTGCCGGTGGCTCGGATTGTGGCATTGCCAACGTTAATATTGGCACGTCCGGTGCGGAAATTGGTGGCGCATTCGGCGGCGAGAAAGAAACCGGCGGTGGACGCGAAGCCGGCAGTGATTCCTGGAAGGCGTATATGCGTCGTCAGACCAATACAATCAACTGGGGCAAGGATCTGCCATTGGCACAGGGAATCAACTTCGACCTGTAGCTTCGAACTTGTTTGCGGCGCGGTTCTTGCGGACCGCGCCGGCTTCAAACACCTGTCCGCTCATCGCGATATAGACTCCCGGACTTGCCACCTGCACGCTGGCAACCGCCATGCCCACATTGAAAACGGCGTCCGTTGTACGAAAACGCGCGGGCGTCAGCGCGCCTGTCAGCACAATCGTCCGGTCTTCAAGATCCTTCAAGGCTGCAGCAGTTTCCGGCATCGTATCGGTGCCATGGGTAATGATGTAGTGGCGAGCGTCATCTGCGGCGATGTATTCGCGAATCTTGTGCCGGTCTTCGTCGGTCATTTCAAGACTGTCTTTCTGAAACATCGAGACAACATCGTATTCGAAATCGACTAAAGCATCGGTCAGGATATGTTGTACAACCGAGTCCCCGACTTCGAACTTGCTCAACGCGTCGAAATAGATCTTGTCGATAGTACCGCCGGTTGTGATAAAGCGAATGTGCATGCAGGTTCAGTCCAACTTGGCCGAGGACATCGGCGGAATTGAGACTGTAATCTTTGCGCCGCCCATTTTCGACTCCTGTATTGTCAGCGAGCCACCGTACGAGCGTGCAATATCCTTGACGACGGCAAGACCAATGCCGTGACCCGGGGTGGATTCATCCAGTCGCATGCCACGTTGCAGTAGTGCTTCCGCCGCTTCCTGCGGAATTCCCGGACCATCGTCGGCAACGCTTAAGACCAGGCCGCTCGCTATCCCTGCTGCGGCTCCGCTGGACGGCACCACACTCACGTTCACCCGGCTCTCGCACCACTTGCAGGCGTTGTCGAGCAGGTTGCCGGCCAGTTCCAGGAAATCGCCACTGTCACCGCGAAACAGCATGCTGCTCGCGACGTTGACACTGATCTGTGGTGCCTTGTCCCGGTAAACCTTGGTCATCCCGTCAACCAGGCGCGTAATTTCTTTTTCGACTTCCACCGATTGCAGTACGAGTCGATCGGACGCGGATGCCGCAGGTTTACGCAACTGATAGCGCACAATCTCATCCATGCGATCGATTTGTTCATTGAAGCGCGGCGAAAACTCATCGTCCTTGCGTTCGTCCAGCAGTGCACGCATGCCGGCGAGCGGGGTTTTCAGGCTGTGCGCGAGGTTGTCGAGCGTAAACCGGTATCGATCCGAGCGCGCCCGTTCACTATCGATCAACAGGTTCATGTTGCGCGCGACCCCGGTTAGTTCGGTTGGAAAGCGATTCGACAGAGACGCTCGTTCACCACTTTCAATTTCTGCAATTTCGGTTTCGATCTTGCGCAGCGGTTTCATCAGACCGCGTAACAAGAACGAAAATGCCAGCAACATTGTTGCCGCTACCGCGGCAAACCAGGTGAACAATTGTCCGCGAAACTCTGCGACCTGGGCATTAAAAGAGTCAAGACTTTCTGCGACTTTGAAAACGTATGATTTGCTGCTGCCATCGTCAAATTCCCAGTCGACGGCCAGACTCAGCGTCAGAAGTGGCGTATTGTCGCCGAGGTATTCGCGCGCAAATTCCTGTGCACCTGTGGCCGGTATATTTCCCAAGGGAATACTCAGTCCAAGCGCCGAAGTCGATTTCCACACGATCGTGCCTCTGGCATCGCGCAGCTCACCGTACAAGCCGGAACCAATCTGACCGAAACGCGGTTCGCGAAGTCTGTCCGGAAGTGCCAGCTCGCCGTCGCGGTCGGGCTCTGCCGCTGCGAGCAACGTCAGTACCTGCCCCGCAAGCGCATCGCGACGTGCCTGTTCACCCGCTTCGGTGAACGCGGTATCCAGTACTGCAATAGTGGCGCCGAAGAAAACTAACAGCAGCACACTGACAGAAATCAGGAGGCGGCTGCTTAAGGAATACATCGATCCGTTCAGCCGGACTGATTTCGCTCCAGCGCGAAGCGATAACCGCGGCCGCGAAGCGTTTCAATGGGCTTGAGTGTATTGTCAGGGTCCATCTTCTTGCGCAATCGACCGATAAATACCTCGATGACATTGCTGTCACGCTCGAAGTCCTGATCGTACAGCCGGTCCGTCAATTCCGCTTTGGATATAACCTGGCCGGCACGCACCATCAGGTATTCGATGATCTTGTATTCGAAACTGGTGAGATCAACCGGGTTGTCATCGACAGTCAATTCCTGGCGGGACATATCCAGCGAGACCGGACCCGCATCCAGCTGTGACGACGCCCAGCCGCCACTGCGGCGCAGCAGTGCATTGACTCGGGCGCTCACTTCTTCAAAGTGGAACGGCTTGGCGACGTAGTCATCGGCGCCGGAACTCAATCCATCGACCTTGTCTTCCCAGCGGTCGCGCGCGGTCAGGATCAGGATCGGGTAGGTTTTGCCCTCCGCCCGGACCTGCTTGATGATGTCGAGTCCGGATATTCCCGGCAATCCGAGATCGACGATCGCGAGGTCAATTGGGTATTCCTGCGCGTAGTACAGCCCTTCCTTGCCGTCGGCCGCCTGCTCAACGGCGAATCCGGCCGCAGTCAGTTTCTGCGCCAGCGATTCGCGCAGGGTCACATCGTCTTCAATTACCAGTAGTCGCATCTTCTCGTCCCTTGAGTGACCGTAAGGATTAGCGCCGGCGGCCGTTGACTTTGTAGGTCTTGACCTTGCCGTCTTTGAGGACTTTGATGTGATGCACTTCGCGACCACCCTGCACTTTCGTTTCGGCACTTATCACTTTGCCACCGGTTCGATTTCGCACAGACTGAATCGCTTGCGACAACGTCATGCCGTTGGACTGCGAGATACTGTATTCCGCCGGCGCCTGGTACTGGGCATGCTGCGCCTTAAGCGCTTCTTCCAGTTCAAAGGCCCGGACATCTGGCGCCGCGAAGGTCGCGGCAACAGACACCATCAGTATCAGGGTCAATCGCATCCGCCAAGTGTCGTATGACGGCAAGTCGATTGCAACGAAGCGCGTCACATCGAGTCTCCTGGATCAGTCTGCCGGACGCACGTCTACGCGAACCCGAATCCGCTGACCGGGATCGTAGGGCATCTCGGTCATGTATTTCTGGCCGTTATAGCGATACGTCACCTGGTAACCATTCACGCGCTCTTCGCGGTGTGAACGATAGGTCGTCTTGCACCGTTCGACCGGGCGCGCATGTTGCTCCGCACCACGCGGGTGTTTTCTTGCCGCCGCGTCGTTGCCAATAGCGGCGCCAATGAGGCCACCGGCGATTGTCGCTGCGTCATTGCCGCGGCCACTGCCAAATTGATGGCCAATAACACCGCCCAGGATGGCACCGAAGACGGTGCTGCCCGCCCGGTTACCGGCGTGCCGGTCAACCGTGTAGTACTGCATTTCCTCCCAGCACTCGCGTACCGGCGTTTTAACGGTCACGTAGTCGACGATGGGTCGGCTGGAAATCACCGGTGCATAGTCGTATTGCGCGCGCGTGTAGTCCGCCATCGCCGGGCCACTTGTGCCAAACAGCATCGCCGCGGACGCCAGGGCTGCGAATTTCTGTTTCGTTTTCATGTTCCTGTCCTCGTGTCAGTAGCCGGCCTGTTGCCAGCCTGGGGACAAGATTAGGCGACAGCCTCTGAACGCTGCCTGAATGGCTAGCCTACCCGGGTTTTGGCCTTGCGCCAGAACTTGTCAAGGGTCTCGAGATTGTAGTCCTTAAGCTGCTTGCCCGATCCCTTGATGTCCGCTTCCATATCCCGGAATCGCCGCTCGAACTTGTAATTTGCGCCGGTCAGTGCCTTTTCAGGGTCCACATCGAGGTGCCGCGCGAGGTTGACGACAGCGAACAACACATCACCAAACTCCTCCTCGATGTCGTCGGCCGATCGGGTGCCAACAGCCGCCTCCAGTTCGCCCAGTTCCTCGTGGATTTTCGCCCGCACGCCCTCACGGTCAGGCCAGTCAAAGCCGACCCGGCTGGCTCTTTTACCCAGTTTTTGCGCCCGTTTCAGCGCTGGCAGGGCGTGCGCAACGCCGGCAAGGCTGCTTTCGTCCCCGGTATCCGCCCGTTCCGTTGCCTTTATTGACTCCCAACTTCCGTCGACGGCACCGGCTGTACGCTCTGCTTCGGTACCAAACACGTGCGGGTGCCGACGAATCATTTTTTGCTGGATGCCGGCCGCAACATCATCGAAGTCAAACAGGTCGAGTTCCTCGGCCATACGCGCGTGAAAAACGACCTGCAGCAACAGATCGCCGAGCTCGTCTTTCAGGTCGGCCATATCCTGCCGCTCGATTGCATCCGCGACTTCGTAAGCTTCCTCGAGCGTATACGGTGCAATGCTTTTGAAGTCCTGCTCGACATCCCAGGGACAGCCCGTGTCCTTGTCACGGAGTTGCGCCATCACTTCAAGCAGTTTCTCTAGATGTCCCATATACTATTGTTTTAACAATCTTTTCCTTAACTCAAGAATCATATAGGCGGTGGCACCCCAAATTCGCACCTCGTCCCAGCAGAACTCGACCATCGGCAAGGTCTGCCCTTTTACCTCTCGTTCCCTGACTATATCGTTGGCCGGATCCAGCAGGAAAGACAACGGCACTTCGAACGCGTATTCGACTTCCGCAGGATCGATGGCGAGCTCCGCCCGCGTCGATACGGTCCCGACAATTGGCGTTACTGCATACCCCGTAATGGTTGGCAATGTGGGCAGGTAACCCAATACAGAAACATAGTGCTCCTCGATCCCGACCTCTTCGCGCGTTTCACGCAGCGCTGTCGCTTCAATATCGGTATCGCTTTCTTCCATACGCCCACCGGGAAAACTGACCTGGCTGGCGTGCATGCTCAGCGCCGCCGAGCGCTGCGTCAGCAAGATTGTCAATTCCGCTCCGTGCTCCATGATCGGCACCAATACACCGGCCGGCTTCATCGTGTCCGCGACGGTCTGACGCATGATCGCCGACCAACGTGAGCTATCGTCGGGCAGGACAATATTGACAGGGTCGTCCGGCAGGCGAGTCGAGGCCAGCCGCTGACGAATCTCTGTCAGTCCGGGTATTGCCGGCTTGCTAATGTTTGATACCACCCTCGGTGAGTGCAGCCGGGTCCAGCAGGCGATCAAGTTCCTCGTCGGTCAGGTCCGTCATTTCACGGGCCACATCCTTGACCGGACGCCCCTGCTTATAGGCGGCCTTCGCAACGGCGGCACCCTTCTCGTAACCAATCACAGGATTCAGCGCCGTCACCAGTATCGGATTGCGATCCAGCGCCGCATTAATGTTCTCGACATTGACGGTAAAGCCGGCGATGGCCTTGTCCGCCAGGTGACGTGATGCATTAGCCAGAATTTCGATACTCTGCAACAGGTTATAGCCGACCAGCGGCAGCATTACATTCAGCTGAAAATTGCCCGATTGCCCTGCCATGGCGATGGTAGCGTCGTTACCGACGACCTGGGCACAGACCATGGCAACAGCTTCCGGAATCACCGGGTTTACCTTGCCAGGCATGATGCTGGAGCCCGGCTGCAGTGCCGGCAGCTCGATCTCACCAATGCCTGCCAGTGGCCCCGAGTTCATCCAGCGAAGGTCATTGGCAATCTTGGTCAGACTGACAGCCAGTACGCGCAATTGGCCCGACGTCTCGACCGCTGCATCCTGGCTGCTAAGGCTCTCGAACTTGGAGTCCGCGGAGGTGAACGGAATGCCGGTCTGCTCACCCAGCAGTACCGCGACTTTTTCACCGAAGCGAGGATGGGCATTGATCCCTGTACCCACCGCGGTGCCACCCTGCGCCAGCGCCACGAGGCGTTTCATGGTGTCATTGATACGCTCTACGCCGTGGTCGACCTGTGAGCGCCAGCCGTCCAGTTCCTGGCCGATCGTAACCGGCATTGCATCCATCAGGTGGGTACGCCCAGTCTTGACGGTATTGCGCGTTTCGTCGGCTTTGGCTTCGAGCGTTTCAGACAGGTGCTGCAAGGCTGGCAGCAATTGTTCACGAATTGCGATTGCCGCACTGACGTGAACGCAGGTCGGAATCACGTCATTGCTGCTTTGCGACATATTGACGTGATCGTTCGGATGCACTTCAGCACCAAGCGCCTCAGTCGCAAGGTGCGCGATTACCTCATTGGCATTCATATTGGAACTGGTCCCCGAACCCGTCTGGAATACGTCAATCGGAAAATGTCGGTCGTGTTCGCCACCCGCCACTGTCAGTGCCGCCTTCTGGATGGCTACCGCGACGTCGCTTTTTAACAAGCCCAGTTCTGAATTGGCCCCCGCGGCCGCCCATTTAACGAGACCAAGCGCGGCAACAAACTGCCGTGGCATCGCGAGACCGGAAATATGAAAATTGTCAACGGCGCGCTGCGTCTGCGCGCCCCAAAGTGCGTCTGCAGGAACCTGCAACTCACCCATGCTGTCCTTCTCTGTACGATATGCCTTGTCTGTCATTGCCTGTGCCGCTCCGGTCCGCATTTTCCGCCGTCTGGCGAAGTATAAGTCGTGTATGATTCGCGCTTTGCGCGCGCAAGTTTACACTGGTTTGCTTCCTATGAAAGTCTCTCAGCGATGAAAATTTCCACCATCAAGGCCCTGTCACCGGCCGACGGCCGCTACGCCGAAAAAGTGCATGATCTGCGCGATACCTGCAGCGAATTCGGGCTGATCCGCTACCGGGTGCTGGTGGAAGTGCGATGGCTGCAGTGGCTGGCCGATGAGGCTTCGGTCACCGAACTTGAGCCGCTGACGTCGGTGATGAAAGATGTGCTGAATGACATTGTCGATAATTTCTCCGTTGACAACGCAGAGCGCGTGAAAGCAATCGAGGCAACGACGAATCACGACGTCAAGGCCGTCGAGTATTTTATTCGTGAACGCCTGGGCAGTGGCCCGGAAACGGACGCATTAAAAGATTTTCTGCATTTTGCCTGCACCTCTGAAGATATTAATAATCTTGCTTATGCGCTGATGTTTCGCGCCACCCGGTCCGACGTACTTGTACCGCGTATGCGTGACCTGCGCGGCAAGTTGCAAAAGCTCGCAAGAGATCATGCTGACCGGGCGATGCTTTCGCGTACCCATGGACAGACGGCGAGTCCGACAACGCTGGGCAAGGAAGTTGCGAATGTCATCGCCCGGCTCGATCGTGCACTCGATCAATTTTCGGCTGTTGAGATTCTTGGTAAATTCAACGGCGCTGTGGGCAATTTCAATGCACACGCCATCGCCTACCCGGATGCCGATTGGCCTGCGATCAGTGCAGGTTTTGTCAACTCCCTGGGACTGCAGTCCAATCCATACACAACACAGATCGAGCCGCACGACTGGACGGCGGCCTATGCGCATGCATTGATGCGTTACAACACCGTGCTTATCGACTTCAGTCGCGACATCTGGGCGTATATTTCACTGGGTTATTTCAAGCAGCGCGTTGCAAAAAACGAAGTGGGCTCGTCAACCATGCCGCACAAAGTTAATCCAATCGATTTTGAGAATGCGGAAGGCAACTTCGGCATGGCCAATGCGATGCTGGCTCATTTTGCGGCGAAGCTACCGATCTCCCGCTGGCAACGCGACCTGACCGACTCGACAGTACAGCGAAACTTCGGCGCTGCTGCCGCGCATGTTGTTATTGCACTGCAATCCCTGCTCAAAGGCGTCGATAAGCTCGAAGTTAACGCAGAGGCCATTCATGCCGACGTAAGTGACGCATGGGAAGTTCTCGGTGAGGCCGTGCAGACTGTAATGCGCCGCTACGGCATTCCGGAACCGTACGAAAAACTTAAGGCACTGACGCGCGGACAAACGGTTACCCGCGATGTGCTGCAGGCCTTCATCAAGTCGCTCGACATACCCGACGATGAAATTGCTCGATTACTGGAGCTGACACCGGATCGATATATCGGACTTGCGGCGCAACAGGCCCGCGATATCTAGCCAAGGCGCGCTGTTGTTACTGGCATGTTGAAACTGCCCGACAAAATTACAGCCACAACCTTTCTCGAAGAGTATTGGCAAGAGCGGCCACTCTTCATGCCGCAGGCTATGCCACGCTTGCGCCCCGCTGTCACTCGCAATGAACTGGCATGGCTCGCGACACACGACGATGTCGAGTCACGTATCGTGTTTGTCGAGCGCAGCGGAACCTCGCGCCGCTATTGCGCTGAAAACGGACCCTTTGACGCGGCGTTCCTGCAGCAATTGCCGAAGCGCGACTGGACTTTGCTGGTACACGATGTCGAGAAACACATCCCTGCGATGCGCGGGCTGTTTGACGCGATCCCGTTTGTGCCAGATTGGCGCATCGACGATTTAATGGTCAGCTTTGCCGCGCCCGGTGGCGGCGTCGGCCCACATCGGGACAACTATGACGTCTTCCTGTGCCAGGGAATCGGCGTTCGCAACTGGCACATCAGCAACACTGACATAGCGGCAGACCCGCTGGCCAGCGACGACCTGGCCTTGCTGAACGAGTTTGCCGGCAATGAATATGACGCGGTCCAAGGCGATGTATTGTATCTCCCGCCAGGCGTTGCCCACTGGGGCACCGCGACGCGTGCCTGCCTGACGTATTCCATTGGCATGCGGGCGCCGGAAGCCGCCGATTTTGCACACGCATTGCAGTCTGCTACTCCGGATGTCCCTGCTTTTTATTCTGACCCGGATCTGCAGTTGCGTGAAGCGTCGCCGGGCCGCATTTCACGGGCATCGGTGCAGCGTGCTTTGGCGCTAATGCAAGCGCCGCCGCACCGGGCACCGGAAGTTGCGCTTGCCCTGGGGCAGTTCGCCACGCAGAACAAGGACTGGCTCAGACCGGAGGGTGTGGCGCCGGACGAAATAGGCAGCGTGCTCGACAGATTGATTGCGGGCGCAGCAATCCGGCTGCACGGCATGGCGCAGATTGCATTCGACGACCAGCACCTGTTCGTCAATGGCGAAACCTTTGAAATGTCGGACGCCGACCGGCAACTGGTTGCACGACTGTGCGCCGAGCGCCGCCTCAGACGAAGCGGTCGCAGAGATTCCGCTCGCTCGGGCCTGCTCGCTTTCCTGCTCGCGCACGGCGCCTTTGAGATACCTGAGAATTCGTGACCATATGTGAAATAAAATGCCGCTGGGACTATTTTCTCAACCTCACGCAAAGCCAAGAAAGACGCGGGATGCGAATGATTTTCATCAAGAAACTCTGTGTCAAAACGTGACGCAGTTGGCACTCGGGGAATTGGCGTGCGCGTAGTATGACCAGTCTATGGAACAAGCACGCGAAAAGGGAAAACGCTGGGTTATCTCGACCCGCGACGAGATGCGCCAGGCGGCCCTTGAAGTCGTCGGTGAGGCGTCCCGTAAAGTGTCAATCTTTACGCACGACCTCGAACCCGGCATCTACGACAATCCCGAGTTCCTCGAAATCATTAAACGCATGGTGCTGTCCCAGACCTATGCTCGTATCCGGGTCCTGATTGCTGACCCGTCTCGCGCGGTTAAAAACGGCAACAATTTTGTGCACCTCGGCCGTCGCCTGAATACCTATATTGAATTCCGGCACGTACGCGAAGACTTGCGTACTCACGCAGAGGCATTTTGCATCGCCGATGAGACAGCATTGGTTTACCGGCTGCAGGCAAATCGTTGGGAAGGTATTGCCGATACCTACGAACCCGCAGTCGCAAAGCTGTACGGGAAAATGTTTGACGAAATCTGGCTCGCCAGTGAAGTCGAAATGGAATTTCGCCAACTCGGCATCTAGTTAACAAGAAGGTACTCCGATGTATCCAACCGATTTGACGGTGGCTGCCGTCGTTGAACTCGATGGACGTTTCCTGATGGTGGAAGAAATGTCCCAGGGCCGCAAAGTTCTGAGTCAACCTGGCGGCCATATTGAATCGGGCGAATCACCTGAAGAAGCGGTCATTCGCGAAACGCTCGAAGAAACCGGCTGCGAAGTTATTTGCCAGGACCTGATTGGCATCTACCTGTGGATTCATCCACAAACCCGTCAGCAATTCCTGCGCATTATTTATGCGGCCGACTATGTATCGTGTGACGAATCGCTGCCACTTGATGACGGCATCATAGGCCGGCGCTTCGCAACGCTTGCGCAGCTGGAGGCACGCAAACCTCTCCTTCGCTCACCATCGGTTCTGCGTTGTGTACAGGACTATGTTGATGGTAAACGCGAATCAGACGCGCTGTTGACCGGCATGCTGCCATTGCAGCAGAACGTACACCGCGTGTTAGCGTCCGCGTCTCTGGTTGAGCAGCGTTAGGCCGCTATTACCTTTTTTCTTTTCTCGCGGCTTCGGCACCAACGAAGGCGCGTGCTTCTCCTTCGGTGATCGCACTCATGCCGTCAATGCTGCGCAGATTTTTCTCCACCTGGTATTCCCGTATCGCCGCCGTTCCTTTTTTTGCAATCCAGTTCTGCGACGATGGGCGTTGACCGACAAAGTCATAGTGCGGGACGCCGAAGCCACACGAGTCGGAAATTCGGCTGACGTGAATGCGAATAATCGCTCGTATACCCACACCGTCAATATCGAATGATCCTGCAAGTTCATCGAAGCCCTTGTCCAGCGGTGTAATCACTTCACCACTGCCGTGGAATCGGTAAATTTTCGGTGGCCCGTCGAACGCACACATCATGATCACGATGCGGCCGTTTTCCCGTACATGGGCAATCGTCTCCACACCACTGCCGCCGTAGTCCAGGTACGCCAGCGTACGCTCATCCAGAATTTGCAGCGCGTCATGCCCTTTCGGCGATACGTTGACTCGCCCGGACTGTGCCAGCGGCGCCGTGGCAACGAAAAACATTCTCTGCCGCGCCATCCAGGCTTGCAGAGATGCGTCTATGCGTTCGTACGTTTTGCCCATCGATTATCCTCCCGGTCAGAATGATACACTGCCGCGCCTATGACCGGCTCCATGAACACAGCAGTCACCGGCAAGCGCATTGTGCTTGGGCTTTCGGGTGGCGTCGATTCGGCGGTTGCTGCGATTCGTCTGCAGCAGGCCGGTGCCGACGTGCACGCATTGCACATGACCAACTGGGAGGACGATGACGGCTATTGCACCGCCGCCGAAGATCTCCAGGATGCGCGGGCAATCTGCGAGCAGCTCGATATTCCACTGCACAACGTTAACTTTTCCAGACAATACCGGGACCAGGTTTTCGAGTATTTCCTCGATGAGTACCGCGCCGGGCGCACGCCCAACCCGGATGTCCTGTGCAACCGGGAAATCAAGTTCGGCGTGTTCCGCGACTATGCGAAACGCCTCGGTGGCGACATGCTGGCAACCGGGCACTACGCACGCTCGTGCATCGTTGATGGCCGCGGTGCTCTGTTTAAAGGCGCCGATCCCGGTAAAGACCAGAGTTATTTCCTGCACGCCGTCAGTGCCGAAGCGCTGGCTGAAACCGTCTTCCCGCTCGGCGAGCTGCAAAAACCCGAGGTCCGCAAGATTGCGCGTGACGCCGGCCTTGCCGTTTACGATAAAAAAGACAGCACCGGGATTTGCTTCATCGGCGAACGGCCGTTTCGCGAATTTCTGAGTACCTACCTGCCGGCCAATCCCGGGCAAATGCGCACCCCGGACGGTGAAGAAATCGGTACCCACCAGGGACTGATGTACTACACCCTGGGCCAGCGCCAGGGACTGGGCATCGGTGGCCGCAATAATCGCTCCGAGGCCCCGTGGTACGTGGTCGCGAAAGATCTCGAACACAACACCCTGATCGTCGCCCAGGGCGAGCACGAAATGCTGTTCAGCCAGTCGCTGACAGGCAGCAACGTGGCCTGGATTGGCAATGCACCCGTCGATATCGACTGCAACTATCGTTGCACCGCAAAGGTGCGTTATCGGCAGGCTGACCAACCATGTGTCATCCGCCCCCTGCCGGATAATCGCGTCGACGTGCGTTTCGACGAGCGCCAAAAAGCCGTTGCTCCGGGTCAGTTTGTCGTATTTTACGACGGCGAACAGTGCCTGGGCGGGGCCGAAATCGACGAAATTGATTGAGCGCCAACTGCGCCCATTCGCTATAATTCGCAACCCGCGGTCAACGGGCTGCGGACAAACCCTGATCCCGGAGAAAACAAGATGACGGATAGCTTTGGCGCGCGTTCAGCGCTTACGGTCGGTGGCGACCAGTTTGAGATTTACCGCCTGGACGCTGTGAAGGAAGGCCACGTAGACCGGCTGCCCTACTCCCTGAAGATCCTGCTGGAAAACCTGCTCAGGCTCGAGGACGGACGCGATGTTACGCGCGAAGACATTCTTGCGCTCGCCAACTGGGATCCAAACGCTGCACCAAGCACAGAAATTTCGTTCACACCAGCCAGGGTCATACTGCAGGACTTTACCGGGGTGCCGGCCGTTGTCGATCTGGCGGCGATGCGCGACGCGGTCGTCAAGCTTGGCGGCTCGGCCGAAAGCATCAACCCGTTGTCGCCGGCGGAACTCGTCATCGACCACTCGGTCCAGGTCGACAATTACGGTGCTGCAAATGCGCTGGACCTGAATAACAAGATCGAATTCCAGCGCAATAAAGAACGCTATTCCTTCCTGCGCTGGGGACAGTCCGCGCTGAAGAACTTCCGCGTCGTGCCACCCAACACCGGTATCGTGCACCAGGTTAACCTCGAATACCTGAGCCGCGTGGTATTTGATGCCAAAAAAGACGGCAAGCGACAAGCCTACCCGGATACCGTCGTCGGTACGGATTCGCATACAACGATGATTAACGGGCTCGGAATTCTTGGCTGGGGTGTCGGCGGTATTGAAGCCGAGGCTGCCATGCTGGGCCAGCCGATCACGATGCTGATTCCGAATGTCGTCGGCTTTAAACTGACTGGCAAGCTGCGCGAAGGCTCCACCGCAACTGACCTGGTCCTGACCGTCACGGAAATGCTCCGCGACAAAGGCGTTGTCGGCAAGTTCGTCGAGTTTTTCGGCGACGGACTTGGGCATTTGCCGCTCGCGGACCGCGCGACACTCGGCAACATGTCGCCTGAGTTCGGATCGACTTGCGCCATCTTCCCGATCGACGGCGAAACGATTCGCTACCTCGAATTATCCGGCCGCGATGCCGATCAGTGTGCGCTGATCGAGGCCTATGCCAAGGAACAGGGCATGTGGCGTCACGATGGCGAACCCGACGCCCTGTACAGCGACACACTGGAACTCGACATGGGCACGGTCGAACCCAGTATCGCCGGACCCAAGCGCCCGCAGGACCGAATCGCGTTGAGCGCGGCGGCCAAGGCGTACCAGGGATTCCTCGACGCTGCGATTGCCAATCGACCCGAAGGCGGCAAGGCTACTGCCACGATCAAGGGCAAGGACACGGAAATCCGCGATGGCGCCATTCTTATCGCCGCCATTACGAGCTGTACCAATACGTCGAACCCGACGGTCATGATTGCCGCGGGACTGGTGGCGAAAAAAGCCGCCGAGAAAGGACTCACAGCCAAACCCTGGGTCAAGACCAGCCTCGCGCCCGGCTCACGCGTTGTTACTGATTATCTGGAAAAGTCGGGATTGCTCGATGACCTTGGCGCAATCGGCTTTTTCAATGTCGGCTACGGCTGTACAACCTGTATCGGCAACTCAGGCCCCTTGTTGCCGGAGATCTCGGAAGCCGTCAAGCAAGGCAAGATCGTTGGCACCAGCGTGCTGTCCGGAAACCGCAATTTCGAAGGCCGTATCCATCCCCAGGTGCAGCATAATTTCCTGGCATCGCCGCCGCTGGTTGTCGCGTATGCCCTTGCCGGCAATATGGATGTTGACCTGTACAACGACTCGCTTGGCAATGACAAGGACGGTAACCCGGTCTACATGAAGGATATCTGGCCAAGCCAGGCGGAGGTTCAGGAAGCGGTCGGCAACAACATCGACTCCAGTATGTTCCAGACCAGTTATAGCAGCGTATTTGAAGGCGACGAAAACTGGAAAGGCATCGATTCACCCAGCGGTGAAATTTACACCTGGGACGCTCAGTCAACCTATGTGAAGAACCCACCGTACTTTGACGGAATGAGCAAGGCGTTAACGCCCGTGACCAACATCGAAGGCGCTCGCGCGCTTGCACTATTGGGTGACTCGGTCACTACCGACCACATCTCGCCAGCGGGCAGCATCGCTCCTGACAGTCCGGCGGCCGAGTACCTGGAAGCTCAGGGCGTCAAGCCAGTCGATTTTAATTCCTACGGATCACGACGTGGCAATCACGAAGTTATGATGCGCGGCACGTTTGCCAATATTCGACTGCGCAACCTCCTCGCGCCGGGTACTGAGGGTGGCTGGACACGCCACCAGCCAAGTGGCGAACAGATGTCGATTTATGATGCATCCGTGCGCTACCGCGAAGAAGGTACCCCGCTGGTTGTCATCGCAGGCAGTGAATACGGAACCGGCTCGTCGCGCGACTGGGCGGCCAAGGGAACGGTACTGCTGGGGGTAAAGGCGGTCATTGCCAAGAGTTTCGAACGCATTCACCGCTCCAACCTGATCGGTATGGGTGTACTGCCGCTGCAATTCCAGGACGGACAGGATGCGACTTCGCTCGGCCTCACCGGTACCGAGACTTTCGCTATCGACGGCCATACTGACCCGGATGCAAAAACGGTTACGGTCACGGCCACGCCGGAAGATGGCGACGCGATCACGTTTACTGCCCAGGTTCGCATCGATACGCCGAAAGAACGCGACTACTATGAAAACGGCGGCATTTTGCATTACGTGCTGAGGCAACTGGCCGCATAGCAATGACGGAACGCACGGCAAAGAGCATACTTGCGACCCGCAAGTGGACGAAAACGCTCGCCTGGACGCTTGGCGCCGTGCTGTTCCTGATGACTGTCGCCGGAATTTATTTTTCTCGTGAGCCGGATGTCTTTTGGGTTACGCGCTCGTCTGACGCCGAGTCAGCGGTCGTTGGCCTTTCGACCACTGACTCACTGATACGTGTTGCGGAAACCTTGCTGGAAAAACCCGGTGGCTACCTGACCAACGACAAAATCCCGCCCAATATTTTTCTCGACAATATTCCAAGCTGGGAGTTTGGCGTTGTAACGCAAATACGCGACTTAGGACGCGTGATGCGAGATGACTACACGCGCAGCCAGTCGCAGTCGAAAGAAGACGAGGACGTCACAGCAGGCGCCCCGCAATTTTTCTTCGACAACAATTCGTGGATATTTCCCGCAACGGAATCCGAGTATCGCGACGGCATCATGGCATTTCAGCGCTATCGGCAGAGATTGCTCGACGGCGACCCGGATACCCAGTTTTATGCACGCGCTGACAACCTTCGCGAATGGCTGTCGCAGGTCGAAAAACGACTTGGCAGCCTGACGCGTCGACTAGGTAACAGTGTTGCCGCCGATCGCATCAATGATGATCTCGCCGGCGATCCGGTCGCTGAGGCTGCCGGCAGTCAGCCGGATACTGTCGCAGTGCGAACCGGATGGTTCCAGGTTGACAATGTGTTTTTCGAAGCCAGGGGCACGGCGTGGGCGCTGGTGCACTTTTTTCGCGCGGCAGAGTTCGATTTCGCGCACGTCCTCGAAGACAAGAATGCCGAAGTCAGTGTGCGACAGATCATTCGCGAACTCGAAGCCAGCCTGGAGCCGCTGCGTTCACCTATGATTCTGAATGGCGGTGGTTACGGGCTGTTTGCAAATCACTCGCTGGTCATGGCGAATTATCTCGCGCGTGCCAATGCAGCGGTCATCAATCTGCGCGAGCTGCTCGACCAGGGCTGACACACAGTTTCACCCTGTGCTTACTGAGAAATTACTTAATAAATCAATAGTAAAATATTGATTTAACTAATAAATACCGACCCAAGTCGGAATTCGTTTCCAGCAGGTATTCAAGTCATTGTCGAGTCTTTGGTAATCCGGTTCAAAACGGCTGACGAGCTTCCAGAATCGTCGTGAGTGATTCATGTGTCGCGCATGACACAACTCGTGCACCATCACGTAACGAAGATGCGCCGGATCAAGGAACATCAGGCAATAATTCAGGCTGACGGTGCCGCTGCTGGAATGACTTCCCCAACAGGTTCGCTGCCCGCGCACCTGCATCTTTGTGAAGGAATTACCCGTGTAAGTCGCCAGCGTGCGCAGCAACGGTTCGAATTCCCGTTTTGCAATGCTCAATAACCAGCGCTTCAACGCCGCAACACACAAGCGCTCATCGCTTGTCCTGCCCGACAGCACGAGCTCTGAGCCGCGCGTGCGGTATCTGACCGACTTCGCACCTGCGCCCGGCATGTAGGTGACCGTAAATTGCTTGCCGATGCCGTCAAGCGCAACCGCCCTGGGCAAAACGAACGGCTCGGGCTTGTGCTCGGCGGCAAACTGATCGCGGGATCTCTGAATCCAGTCGCGGTGCGCTTCCACAAACTCGCGGACTTCAGCAGCCCGAGTGCGGCGCGGCACAACCACTTCGACGCGCCCACGTGGAAACACCTTGATCGAAAGGCGTTTTGCCCTGCCACTTTCACGCACAGAAAAGCCCGACGTAGCGTCGGGCTCGTCCATCTCGGAAAACAGCGGTAATTGCGTCGCAGCGTGTTGCACGCTACGTATTCTAACTAACCCGGGGGCTTCTCGCCGCTAAAACGAACGGCATCGTCCATAGACATTTCACCCTCGACGCCACCGACTGTTGCTGACTCGCTGATGAACAATTCCACTTCACGCTCCAGCCGAATCACGCCTTCAACAACGGACCCCGGTCCGACAACAATACGTGGTTTGCGTTTTTTGCCCTTGTTCCAGCTCCAGTTGCTCGGTTTTTCGACGATCAGGTCACCTTTGACAGTGCTCCTGTCCTCCAAAAGGATGTCGCCGGAAACCGTTGTAACGTTACCGCCAATTTCGGCGCCGCTGAATTCGATGACGCCATTGACGTTTGCAACGTCGTCCGCCACCGTGGAGCCGCTGGCAACTTTGATTTTGCCGTTCACTGCCTCGATTTCGCCATCCACGCGCGCATCCTCACCGACGCGAATCGTGCCGTTAACGGTGCTCAGGTCTCGGGACCTGACCTTGTCGGACAAGCGTACGCCGCCATTGACCGTCGATGCGTTTTCGATCGTTGCGCCCTCGTCGACGCGAACCGAGCCGTTGACGGTCTTGACGCTGCCGCTGACCGTCGCGTTTTCACCGACCGTGATGCTGCCGTTGACTGAACTCGCACCGCTGGCATCCGCCCCCGGTTCGATTTTGATGCTCTTGTTGACCGAAGCGCCAAATGCGGGCACAGCCAGCAACATCGCCAGCAAACTGACGGTAAATACCGATTTCACCATTAACCTGGCCATAGTCGTCGTTCCTGTGTGTCTTTCCGTACCCCTTAGATACCGCTCAACGCCCTTTGGTTGCATGCCGCGGGCCCGGTGGTCGGCGGAGCATCATTTGGTTACTCTTGGCCAATGACAATAGCACTTGAAGCGCGCAATCTGCGCAAACACTACCCCGGAGTCATTGCCGTCGATGGGGTCAGCTTTGCCGTCGAGGAAGGCTGTTGCTTCGGGCTATTGGGGCCGAATGGTGCCGGCAAGACCACGACGGTAGAAATCATCGAAGGCGTGACGCCGGCGTCATCCGGAGCGGTCTATTATTACGGCGAGATCGCCGGCAAGCGGTTTCGGCAGGAAGCTGGAATCCAGTTCCAGAATACTGCGCTGCAGGACTTCATCACGGTCCGCGAAACGATCGAGATGTTTCGCGCATTGTATGAGCGTCCGGCGAAACTTACCGATATTATCGAACAGTGCTCACTCGGCGCCCTGCTTGACCGTGACAATCGAAAATTATCCGGCGGTCAGCGGCAGCGCTTGTTGCTTGCCGTAGCGCTGGTCAATCAGCCAAGACTGATTTTTCTCGATGAACCCACAACCGGTCTCGATCCACAGGCGCGGCGAAATTTCTGGGACCTGGTAAAGAGCATTCGCGCCGGCGGTGCTACAGTACTGCTGACTACGCACTATATGGACGAGGCCCAGGTACTCTGCGATGAAGTTGCGATCATGGACGCCGGCAAGATCGTGACGCAGGGTTCTCCCGACAGCCTTCTCAGGAAACAATACAAAGGATTGATTATCGAGTTACCGCTTGCCGACCTGACCGGCGATATGTCCGGAATCGAACATACTGTAATGCAGAACCAGGGGGTTATCGAAGTTGTGACCTCGGATGTCAATGCAAGCTTGCAGCAACTCTCATCGCACGTCAGTAACCTCAACCAGATCAGGATTCGGCAACCCAATCTGGAAGATCTGTTCCTCGATCTGACCGGCCATACGCTGCGGGCCTAACGGACATGTGGAAACGAATCTACGCGGTGTTTCAGGCCCGCAACCGGGAGTTCCTGCGTGACAAGGCGTCGCTATCGTGGAACCTGATACTGCCAATTGCTTTGATGTTCGGCCTGTCTTTCGCTTTCGGCAACGATCGCGATGCTTATACCATCGGCATTCTGCAGGACGCGGCGGAAATCGACTACACCCAGCATCCATTCCTGCAAACCCGTCTTATGCGTTTTGTGCCCTATGCGGACTTGCAGACAGCGCTACCCAAGGTCGAACGACACCAACTCGACCTGTTGGTCGAGTTCAGCGAAACCACGCGATACTGGATCAACCCGCAATCACCGAAGGGTTACTTCGCAGAAATTGTCCTGCTGC
This sequence comes from uncultured Woeseiaceae bacterium, assembly GCA_963976215.1. Lineage (GTDB taxonomy): Bacteria > Pseudomonadota > Gammaproteobacteria > Steroidobacterales > Woeseiaceae > UBA1847. The sequence goes on from CAXBJV010000029.1 coordinate 29,323, forward strand.
AGTCCGGCGCGGAATTGCGCGAGGAAATGGAGAAGCAACAGATAAGCGGTGACGAAGTCAGTTACGCCGACTGGCTGCTTCCAGGAATTCTTGGCATGAACATGATGTTCAGTTGCCTGTTCGGTGTGGGCTACGTCGTCGTACGATATCGCAAGAACGGATTCTTGAAACGATTGCGTGCAACGCCATTAAGCTCGTTCGAATTCATTGCGGCACAGGTTGTGTCGCGATTGGTGTTAATCCTGTTGATTACCAGTTTCATCTATACCGGCACTCATCTGATACTGGATACCCGGATGGAGGGCAACTATTTCACGCTGTTCCTGGTCGCCGTCGTCGGTGCGATTTCGCTGGTTTCCATGGGCCTGGTCGTTTCGGCGCGGGTAACCAGCGAAGAATTGGCAGGTGGATTGTTAAACCTGATCAATTGGCCGATGATGATGCTTTCCGGCGTCTGGTTTTCCCTCGAGGGTGCGCCGCACGTCGTTCAGCAAATCGCGAACATCTTTCCGCTCACACACGTACTGAATTCTGCCCGTGCCGTGATGCTGGATGGCGCGACACTCACCGATGTGGGTCCCAGCCTCCTCGCCCTTACCGCAATGAGTGCTGTATTTCTTGCTATTGGGGCAAGAGTGTTTCGCTGGGGGCAATTCTAGATGGCGTTCGAACTTATCGATATCGGTGCGAATATCGCGCACGACAGTTTCGACGACGATTTCGACGATACACTGCAGCGCGCGAAGGCGGCGGGTGTGACCCGGATTATTGTCACTGGCAGCAGTGATGAAAGTAATATTGCGGCGGCACGCCTGGCGACTGACTATCAGGGCACCTTGTATTCAACAGCTGGCGTACATCCCCACCATGCGTCCGATTACAGTGATGCGAGCGATGCCACCATACGCAAGCTCGTCAAAGAACCGCACGTCGTTGCTGTCGGCGAATGTGGCCTGGACTACTTTCGAAATTTTTCGCCACGCGACGCGCAGCTCGATGCTTTTCGCCGGCAGCTGGAGATTGCAAAGGCGGTGCAAAAGCCGCTGTTCCTGCACCAGCGCGACGCACATGATGATTTCGTAGACGTACTGGAACCCTACCTACCGGACATATCCCGTGCTGTAGCGCACTGTTTCACCGGCACGGGGGAATCGCTCGGCGAATATCTGAAAATGGGCCTCTACATAGGCATCACCGGCTGGATCTGCGACGAGCGACGCGGCAAGCACCTGTACGATATTGTCTCGATTATTCCGGACAACCGCCTGTTGGTTGAAACCGACGCACCGTACCTGCTGCCACGTACATTGCGGCCGAAGCCAAAGACGCGACGCAATGAGCCAATGTACTTGCCGGAGGTCGTGCGCATCATTGCTGAGGCGCGTGGCCAGAGTACAGATCATGTTGCCAGGGTAAGCACCGAAAACGCGATGCGATTTTTTGCTTTACCGGATGCCTAGCCGGGCTGCATCAAAACCGATCGGTATAATTCGAGATCCGCTGGTGAATAACAACAAAACACGACTTCGCCAATAACCGCGGTTCCCTCGACAGCCTCTGAAACGCTGGCGACGGCAATTTCAGCAGCCGGTTTCTTGGGAAAACCATAGACACCGGTACTAATAGCCGGGAACGCGATTGAACCAATGCCATGCGCTTCTGCAAGTTCTAAGGACTGCCGATAACATGCGGCCAGCGTTTCCGCTTCGCCATGCGCACCGCCTTTCCACACCGGACCGACAGTGGCAATGACAAAACGTGCATGAAGGTCGAACCCCGGCGTAATCCTGGCTTCGCCAGGCGGGCAGCCGCCGAGTTTCCTGCAGGCTTCGAGCAATCGCGGCCCCGCCGCACGATGAATAGCGCCATCAACTCCGCCACCGCCGAGCAGCGATTCATTCGCCGCGTTGACGATCGCATCAACATTGAGCGTTGTAATATCTGCGTGTATCGCCTGGATGGTCGGCATGCCGCTAGGATGCCGTCGCGTTCACATCTTGCTTGCGAATCAGATCCCAGTGCGGCTTGAATGCTTCTATTTTGAACGTGGCAGCATTCTTGTCAGGTTCACCAAACTCATCGACCAGTTCGTTCAGTGTACAAACGAGATTCGGTACACCCTTGGTAAATTCTGCACCGTCAAGAAACAGTATGCGGCCCGCAACCGGAACCTGCCTTACAATCTGCCGAACGGCTGCTATGCGATCGTAGAGTGCCGGTTGCGGATTCGAAAAGGTATAGCGACGCTCATCGTTAATGACGGTCCAGTCCTGCATTTTGTCGCCGCCAAATACGATGCCCTGCACGTCCTTAACCTCAAGAATCAACAGACCCTGTGTCGTCAACAGCAGGTAGTCGATCAGTATTTCGCCTTCATCGGCATTAGGAATAACGAGCCCTTCAATGCGATCGAAGCTGATATCGGCAACGACGTGATCGAAGCTGCCACGTTTGCGACTGACAATGCGGTAGGCAAGCCATATCAGCAGCAGCACGACAACAGCAGCAAGCGGCAACAGCCACCGACTGGCTTCAATTTGCAAGAAATCCCCCATAGATGCGCTTATCCTAATTGCGCTTCAGTGCAGCGGCAAGCGATGCGAGATCTGCCTGGATCGGCACTGCGCTCGCCGGACGCGAAAGAATCTCCTTAAGCTCGGGCGGCAGCGGCACTTCTGCACCGATTAACGGTTCGACAATCGTCTCAAACTTGGCCGGATGCGCGGTAGCAACCAGTATCCAGTCTTCCGCCGCCAGGTCTTGCGGCAAGTGCCGGAAGCTGTGGGTTGCCGTCGCGGTATGCGGGCATGTCGCAAATCCGAATTCCGCATAGTCCTGTTTGATCGCTCGCTCAATATCCGAATCTTCGACGCTTGTGACATGCAACTGATCGCGGAGAACTTCGGCGTCACCCAGCAATTTGCGCAACCTCTCCATGTTGCTCGGGTTACCGACATCCATCGCCGACGCCAGGGTTTGCAGACTGCTCCGCGGTGACCACTTTGCGGTCTCAAAGTAATCGACGATGGTCTTGTTGGCATTGGTCGCAAATACTATCGGGCCAATTGGCAAGCCCATCGCGCGTGCCATTACGCACGCGAATCCATTGCCGAGGTTGCCGGTCGGTATGATGAACCCGGGTTTGTTACCAGTGCGTCGAAAGTGCTTGAGGCTGGCATCGGCATAGTAAGTACTCTGCGGCAACAAACGTCCAATATTGATACTGTTCGCTGAACTGAAACGATGCAGTTTCGCCAGCTCGGCATCGGCCATCGCCGATTTGACCAGGGCCTGGCAATCATCGAACGCACCTGCCACCTTGAGCGAAATGACATTGTCGCTCCAGCAACACAGTTGCTGCTCTTGTCGTCCTGAAACCCGCCCTTCCGGAAACAGCACCGCAACGCGCATGCCGGGACGGCGGTCAAAAGCCGCCGCGACGGCGCCACCGGTATCACCGGAGGTTGCAACAAGAATCGTAAGCGGTGCGCTCGGATCGCCTTCCAGCCGAGTCAGACAGGCAGCGAGAAAGCCGGCACCCACATCCTTGAACGCCGCGGTGGGGCCGTGATACAGCTCGAGCATCGCGGCGTTTTCGCCAGCAACGGGTAATGACGTGAGTGGTACGGGAAAGCTGTAGGTCTCAGCGACGATATCATCAACGTCCGGCAGCAGTTTGGAGCCCGCAAAAAAAGGACGCAACAAGACCCGCGCAACTGATGTGATGTCGTTGGCCGAATCAAAGTCGCTCACATCGAATGCCGGCAATTCCGCGGGTAAAAAGAGTCCGCCATCGGCGGCTATTCCTTGTCGCAAGGCATCATCAATACTGACCGGTCCATCCCCGCGGGTACTAAAGTATTCCACGGCTAACTCACAATATGCGCGCCCGGCGCATTCATTGGACTGACCCAGGACTGGCAGGCGATTCCCTGTTGACGGCAGGCGTGCTCCATTGCACTTGCTGTGTTGCGAGCGTCGCTGTTTTTGCATAGCGCAAAAATACTCGGGCCGCTGCCGGACAGGCTGCATCCCAGTGCACCGGAACGCGTGGCCGCTTCGACAACCGGCTCGAAACAGGCAACATTCATCGCTCGCTGCGGTTCAATGATCACGTCGCGCAAGGTTTTGCCCATCAATTCGATGTTGTTTGCAGCACAGGCCGCGATAAATCCTGCCAATAGGCCCTGTTGTTCAAGCCACTGCTGCATTGATACGCCCTTTTTCAATGCCTTTCTTGCGTGCGCCGTGTTGACCTGTAAATCCGGATGCAACAGTACCGCGCTGACACCCTCGGGTATCGGCATGCGGTAAACCTCTGGCAGCAGCACCTGCGGACAAAGCACCAGGCCGCCAAGCAGACTTGGCGCAACATTGTCCGCATGCAGCCCGCCGCTCGCGTATTTTTCGCCCTCGAGCGCAAATGGCAACAGCGCCTCCGGTTCAAGCGGTGATGCCAGCAACGCATTGCATGCGACTACTGCCGCAACCGCTGATGCGGCAGAACTTCCCATGCCCGACTGCAGCGGCACACCTTTGTGTACCTTTAATTCCACGGATCCGGCCTCACCGGTGGCATCCAGTAGTGCCTGGGCCGCAATCGACGCAGTATTCTCGTCCGCTTTGCTCGACAAATACGGGTGCAGTTCCCCGTCGATTCCCCTGACTTCCGCAACGCTGACCCGACCACCGGCAGTCTTGCGCGCCAGTACCCGGTCACCCACGTCTGTGAGCGCGAGCCCGAGCATGTCGAAGCCAACGCCGACGTTGCCTATAGACGCTGGTGCGAATGCAGTCACCCAGTCAGACATAGCCTTCACCCGTACTCAGGAAATTCGCCAGTCTTAGCAAGTCGGAAAATATTCCTGCTGCCGTCACTTCGGGCCCGGCGCCCGGTCCCTGAATCACGAGCGGATTCGCCGAATACCGTTCGGATTCGAACTGCACAATATTATCGGTCAGATTGATATTGCAAAAAGGATGACTGGAATCGACAGCCTCCAGGCCCACGTTTGCGTTGCCGTCGGCATCGAGTGCGGCCGTATAGCGCAGTTGCCTGCCTTCCGCTTTGGCCTTGCGGAATATCTCGTCCATCGCATCGTCGTGCTCCGGCAGTTTCTCCAGGAACTCGGAAACGGAACAGTCACGCAGATTCTCCGGCACAAGGTTTTGCACCGGAAAATCACCCATCTCAAGGCCCAAACCAAGTTCGCGCGCCAGTATGATCAGTTTTCGTGCGACATCCATGCCGGACAGATCATCGCGTGGATCAGGTTCTGTATAGCCACTTTCCTTCGCTTCGCGAACGATTTCCGAAAACGGTCGCGTACCATCATAGACGTTAAAGAGGTAGGCCAGCGTGCCCGAAAAAATTCCGCGCACAGTTCGCACTTCGTCTCCGGTATGAACAAGGTCACACAACGTCGTAATGACAGGCAGCGCGGCACCGACCGTGGTCTCGTAAAAATAGTGCGAGCTGCCCTCATTGGCGGCCTGTTGCAATGCGCAATAGGCATCGTAGTCACCACTGAAGGCTTTCTTGTTTGGCGTTATCACGTGGATACCGCGGGACAACCAGTCCGCGTAGCGGCTCGAAATGGCATCGCTTGCGGTGCAGTCGATAATGACGGCATGCGGCAAATGGTCAGGGTTCAGGTGCTGCTCAAACTGATCAAGGTCGGTAGCTACGGCTGAGGACTCAAACTCGTCTTCCCATCCATCGATGTCAATGCGTCGGTCACCGAGCAGCATTTTTTGCGAACGCGCGATCGCACGCACACGCAAATCAAGATTGAAGCGCCGCGCAAGATTGTCACCTTGCTTCTGCAATTGTCGCAGCAAACTGCTACCGACCGTGCCAGGCCCAATCAGACCGATCGACAGCGTCTTGGCTGACAGGTAGAAACCGGAATGCGCAGCGCGTAGTGCACGCGTGGCATCCGAAGAATCGACCACCGCAGAAATATTTCTTTCCGACGAACCTTGTGCGATCGCCCGAATGTTGATGCCCGCACGCCCCAGCGTGCCGAAAAATCGCGCGGCAATGCCGGGAACACCAGCCATTCCGTCGCCAACTACGGCGACGATGCTTTGCGAGGTATTTACGTCGACACTGTGAATCTGACCACTTTCCAGCTCATCGCCAAAGGCATCGATGATGACCTCGCGCGCCCGGTGCGCCACTATTTCCGGTACCGCTATACAGATTGAATGCTCCGAGCTCGCCTGCGAAATCAGCGTCACCGACACGCCTGCATTCTTGAGTGCCGCAAACAGGCGATCCGCTGTGCCGGGTACGCCGATCATGCCGGCGCCTTCGAGATTGACCAGCGCCATCCCGCCGATTGCGGTTATGCCCTTGATATTGTCCGCCGGGGCGGAACGCGCCTCAATGCGACTGCCCGGATGCTCCGGATTGTAACTGTTGCGAATGATGACCGGGATGTCATTGTCGACCGCAGGTCCCAGCGTTTGCGGGTGAATGACCTTCGCGCCGAAATAGGCCAGCTCCATCGCCTCGTTGTACGTCAGCTGGCTGATCACCTGCGCTTCGGGTACACGGTTCGGATCGGCACTCATCACGCCATCAACGTCGGTCCAGATGCTGAGCTCGGCGGCCCTGGTCAGCGCTGCAAAGATTGAAGCCGAATGATCGCTGCCATTACGGCCGAGTGTTGTTTGCAATCCCTCTTCGTCAGCCGCAATGAATCCGGTGACCACGGCGATGCCTTTGAAGTCAGCGGCGATCACCTTGTCCAGCTTCGCTTGCGATGCCTCCCATAGCACGGTCGGCCCCAATTCGGTTTCGCGAACGGTGACCACTTCTCGTGCGTCAATCCATGTGCCGCCCCGTTGCGGTGATACCTGGGCAAGAAACGCTGCCAGCAGGCGCGCCGACCAGACTTCGCCATAACCCGCCACGACGTCGCGGCTGCGCTGTGGCGCCGACTTGACCAGCGCTATCGCCTTCAGCACGTCAACGATATCGTCCGCGTCGCGGCTCCAGGCGTCCAAGACCGCAATCAGACCGTCGCCTTCCAGCAGTTCACGAGCAGTGCTCGAATAACGTTCGCCGATCGTATTCAGTTCGTCGCTGAATTGATCGCCGCCCTGTTCTGCAATGACGGCAAGATTGATGAGTGCATCCGTCATGCCCCCCATGGCCGATACAACAACGCCGATGCGCGGCTCATCATAGTCGAGAACGAGTCCGGCGACGCGCCGGAAACAACTGGTGTCGGCCAGGCTCGACCCGCCGAACTTATGGATTTTCCAGCGATTTTCCACGATATTCTGCTCTAGCTCCGTACACAAAACGGTGAATGATAGCGGCATGAACGAGTGCCGTCGCCTGTTTTATGCGAAACCAATTAAGCGCAGGGAAAAGTGGTGGGGCGTGTAGGGATCGAACCTACGACCAGTCGGTTAAAAGCCGAATGCTCTACCTCTGAGCTAACGCCCCATCGCGGTGCCAGGCGGCGGAATCGCCACCGGAATGCCGGCGGCATGATACCGGATAAACAGCAAATAACAAGCGCCTACGCATTGTGGCGTCGGCGCCCGCTCAGACGCCCTCTTCGTCCATTCTCTGCAAGCGTTGTCCAGCCAGTCGCGCCGCCGTTGTGTCAGAGTAATCAACCTGAACCCGCCGCAATGCACCACGCGCTGTATCCCAGCGTTTCAGCTCATAATTGCAGTAGCCCATTTTGAGAAGCGCATCCGGAACCTTGCGAGACGTCGGATATTTGTCAATAACGATCTCGAAGTCCCTTAATGCCTGTTCAAACTTCTGCGTGACGTAGTGCGATTCGGCGAGCCAGTACTGTGCATTGTCCGCGAGTTCACTCTCCGGAAATGCGACCAGGAACTGCTCGAATGCCGACGCCGCGGGCTCGTAACGCTGTTCTTTCAGCAACTCGAACGCCGCCTGGTAGTTATCGCGATCCGAGCCGCCCGGCAAGGGAAGCTGGCCCGGCGGCAATGTGCCGCCATCCATTACACTCACCGAGTTTCGTGCGGTCATGGATGCTTCCAGCTCCTGGATGCGGGTATCGAGATCAACGTATAGCTGACGCTGACGCTCACTGGTGCTTTCTGCCGAATGCTCCAGCTCCTCGATTCGCCCCTGCATTTCATCGCCACGCCGCTCTACGGAATTGACCTGCTGCGTCAGGTTGACCAGGCTCTGGTTCTGCATAACCCGTTCGATGTTTTGCAGGCGCCGTTCGAGGTCCGCCAGCTTGATCAGTACCGGATCCTCGGCTTGTGGCTGCAACAGCTCGCAACCGCTCAGGGCGAGCAGCAACACGACCAGCAATGATCCTTTCATTGGCATGTTCATCGAGCTAGTTGGTGTACTTGATCTCAACCCGACGATTTCGGGCATAGTCACTCTCGGAACTGCCGATAGCATCCGGTCGTTCCTCGCCGAAACTGACGGTCTGGATTTGCGATGCGTCGACACCCTGAATCATCAGCAACTGCCGGACCGCCTGTGCACGGCGCTCTCCGAGGCCTATGTTGTACTCACGGGAGCCTCGTTCGTCGGCATGACCTTCCAGTCGAACGTTTTTGAAGGTGCGCTCATTCAACTCGATCGCGTGCGCCGCAACGATATCCTGGTCTTGTGCGCGAACTTCCGAGGAATCGAAATCGAAATAGATAACGGTACCCAACTCTTCCACCGTTTCGCCGAAATATTCCCCGTCGCCCATACCACTGCTGTCGGCGCCGCTCGTATCGGCGCCAGCGTCGCCGCCATAGGTGACATCGGTTGGTTCCGGGTCCGGTACTTGCGTCTTCGGACAAGCGGCCAGGAGCGCGCTCAACATCATCACTGCAATAATTTTCAAATAAGACATAGTGTTGTCCTTGTGCCTGTAAGCGAATTAAAGATATATAATTCAATAACTAATTATTGATATTTAATGTTAATTTTCGTTCAGAAGCGGGGAAACGGTGACCATACCGGCTCACGCACATCACCCTGCCCCGATGCCATCTTCTGCCGGATCAATCCATCGGCAGAAACCGTCTCCAATACGCCGTCACCCCGCTGGCGCGTAGCGTAAATCAAAATATCGCTGTTCGGTGCAAAACTCGGTGATTCATCCTGCTGCCCCTCCGACAACACCAACAAATTCTTTGTTTCGAGATCCATTACTGCAATACGGAAATTGCCGCGGTCATTGTGCACCATCGCCAGACGCGTGCCGTCGGGCGACAGCCGCGGCCGCGCATTATAACTCCCTTCGAACGTTACCCGCTCCGGAGTTCCGCCGTTTGCTGCAATCCGGTACACCTGTGGGCCACCCGCCCGATCGGAGGTGAAATAGATATAGCGCCCGTCGGGTGACCACGAACCCTCTGTATCGATGGCCCGGTGCGTCGTCAGGCGCGTGGTCTGGCGGGTACGGATGTCGAGCACGTAAATGTCCGGGTTGCCGTCAACCCCGCCCAGCGTAACCACGAGCTTGCGGCCGTCGGGCGAAAACGAGGGTGCGCCGTTGATGCCCGGTTTGTTGGAGACCTGGAAGCGGTTGCCGGTGCGTAGTGTCTGCACGAATATCGAGGACCGCGAGCCTTCAAACGAGACATAGGCAAGCTGCCGACTGTCCGGCGACCAGGCCGGCGACATGATTGGGTCTTTGCTCTCCATGATCTTGTGATCGTTCTCACCATCCTGATCCGAGACAATGAGCGAATACAAGCGGTCCCTGCCGCGCTGTTCGGCCGTCACGTAGGCAACCCGGGTGCCGAAAACACCTTTGATGCCCGTGAGCTTCTCGTAAATCATATCGGCCGCGCGATGGGCTGCCGCACGCATCGTGCCCCGGCTGGCCGGCATGCGGTAGCCAACCAGCTGTCGTTGGCGAAAAGTGTCGAACAACTGGAATTGCAGCGTATACGCATTCTCGCCAGTCTGGATGACCCTGCCGACCACAACCGCTTCGACGCCGAGGATACTCCAGTCGTCAAAATCGACATCGGCACCATCAGTCGGTTTTTGCAGCATGTCGTTTTCCGCGATCGGCGCAAAGCGCCCGCTGCGCGTCAGGTCACTGTTTATGACGGCCGCCACGTCCAGCGGCATTCGCGGGCCGTCGCCTTCCCAGCCGAACGGCACGATACCCACCGGGGTCGGTTGCGCGACCCCCTGGACGTCGATGACCAGCTCGGCACTTGCATTGCACGCGAGCAGCAGCAGGAAAACGGGCAATCTGTTCAAGAATCTCAGCACTTTAGCCTCTCAGGGCCGGACCACAAGGTCCGACTATTGCTTCGTCATGTTGAATGTAATCGTTCTGTCAAACAAATTCGGATTGGACGGCTCCGGCAACGGCGATGACTTTTGAATGGCCGCCTCGATCGAACGCTTTACTGCGTCATCACCATTGCAGGACAATATATTTACGCCGGACACAATGCCACCCGGAGTCTGCCGCACCCGAACCACGCACAGCAAGTCATCGCGTGTGCTGGCCGGCTGGTTCCAGTTGCGTTGCACCTTTTGCCGAATCATGTTGATGTAGACCGCGAGTTCGCCGGAATTTACCGCCGCGAGCCTTTCGGCTTCCGCATCGATTTCTTCCTGGCGCGCCTCAGCCTCCAGTTCGCGCCGCAGTCGCTCGTTCTCCTCACGCTGACGTTGGATATCTTCCAGGCGTTTTCGTTCCGCTTCCTCGCGCTCGCGCTCTTTGCGGGCTTCTTCATCTTTCTTGCGCTGCGCCTCTTCTTCCGCCTTTCGTTTGCGTTCAGCCTCTTCCTGCTGACGTATTTTCTCCAGGCGTTCTTTTTCGATCAATGCATCCTGAATGCGTTTCTCTTCTTCTGCAGCGCGACGCAGTTCTTCACTATTGTCTGGTTCTGGTTCTGGTTCGGGTTCGGGTTCGACAACGATCGGCTCGGGCTCCGGCTCCGGCAGTTTCTCCACGACCGGTGGCGGCGGAATCCTGTCGTCCTCAACGACCAGCGTCGCGTGAATGGCCATTGGCGTTATCGGCGCCGGGCGCGCCCAGTCGAACGCCACCAGCATCGACGCGACAAGCGCGACATGCAACAGCACGGACAGGCTGATCGGGACGAACAAGCGGACCTTCTGTGCCACGATTCGAGCTACTCCGGTACCGGGTAGCTGTCCAGTGGATCGGTGACGAAGCCGATATTCTGCGCACCGCCCTGTTGCAGCAGTACCATTGCGCCGACCACGTTGCCATACGGCACGGTTCTGTCCGCCTTGACCAGGATTGGCGTCTCCGGACGGTTGCGCAGTACAGCACCGACCTTGGCCACGACTTCCTTTCCGGATGCTGGTTCGTTTTCATCGTCGCCAACGTCGATATACAGATTGCCGTCTGCATCGACACTCAAAACCAGCGGCCGGTGGTTCGGCACTTCCTCAATGGGCTCGGAACTCGCTTTGGGCAAATCGACCTCGATTCCCTGTGTCAGCAGCGGTGCCGTCACCATGAAAATCACCAGCAGTACCAGCATGACGTCGATATACGGGACGACATTGATTTCACCCATCAGCTTGCGCTTTTGCAGTGGCGTGGCCATGTCAGACCCCCTTCTTGGCGCGCGCGTGCCGTTGCAGGATGCTCGAAAACTCCTCCGAGAATCCGTCGTAACGGTATTCGAGGCGCACAACTTTGTCCGCGTAGCGGTTGTAGGCGATGACCGCGGGAATCGCCGCAAACAGGCCCATCGCCGTCGCGATCAATGCCTCCGCAATTGGCGGCGCAACGACAGCGAGCGTGGCCGATTGCACGTTCGCAAGCCCCATGAAGGCACCCATGATTCCCCAGACCGTGCCAAACAGGCCAACATACGGACTGGTCGAGCCAATCGTTGCCAGTGTCGCGAGGCTCTGTTCCAGGCGGTCGACTTCGCGCATTTGCGCCACGCGCATGGCACGCCTGCACTCCTCAATGATCTTGTCATTGCTCGCACCGTCAGACTGCAGCGCGCGATTGAATTCCCGAAAGCCGGATTCGAAGATACTCGCCATGCCGATACTGCCGCCCTTCGCACGCGTCGCGCTCCGGTACAGGGTATTCAGGTCGCCGCCGGACCAGAATGCGGCCTCGAATTCATCGGACGCATCCTTGGTGCGGCGAATCAGGCGTCGCTTGGTAAATATAATGCTCCACGATACTAGCGACGCACCGATCAACAGCACCATTACAAGCTGCACCGGGATACTGGCTTCCCACAGGAGACTCAGGACGGACGTATCTGCATTCATCAGGTTTTTTCCTCAAATAGATTGGCCGGGACCCGCTTCGGCTTCATCGTGTCCGCATCCAGGAAGGCTGCAGTGACACCGCCGCGAACCAGCAGTTCGCCGTCCACGCCGTTTCGGTAGATATTTTGTTCGATGGCGAATGTTGCACGCGTTCGTTGTCCGAGTTGTGCGGTGACAATCAACTCGTCATTCAGCCTTGCCGGCGAAATAAATTGCGCTTTGGTCTCGGTGACAACAAAAATACGACGCTCATCCTGCATCATTGCCACCTGGTCAACACCCAGTGCACGCAGCCACTCCGTGCGCGCACGCTCCATGAAACGAAAATAGTTCGCATAGTAGACGACGGCCTGTGCATCCGTGTCCTCGTAATAAACACGCACCGGCCATGCAAAGGGTTTATCCATCATCGAAAGGCAGATCCTGAGTGGCTTCGCTCGCCGGTGCCTGCAGGCCAAAGTGCAGCCAGGCGTTCTTCGTTGCAACCCGGCCACGCGCTGTACGCATCATGAACCCCTGTTGAATCAGGTACGGCTCGAGCACATCTTCTATGGTGCCGCGTTCTTCGCCGATCGCTGCGGCCAAACTCTCGATACCGACCGGACCGCCATCAAATTTCTCGATGATGGTCAGCAACAAGCGACGATCGAGCGCATCAAAACCGAACGGGTCAACCTGCAAAACGTCCATTGCATTTTTTGCCACTTCGCCCGTTACGACACCATCCCCTTCTACCTCTGCGAAATCACGGACCCGGCGCAGCAGGCGATTCGCGATTCGCGGCGTGCCGCGCGAACGCGTCGCAATGGCCTTCGCGCCGTCATCTTCAATCGGCAAATTCAGGATGCCCGCGGAGCGGTGCGCGATTTGCTCCAGATCCGGCTCTGCGTAAAACTCCAGCCGCTGCACAATACCGAATCGATCACGCAGCGGGGACGTCAGGAGCCCGGCCCGGGTCGTTGCACCGACCAGCGTGAATGGTGGCAAGTCGAGCTTGATTGAGCGCGCCGCCGGCCCCTCACCGATCATGATGTCGAGCTGGAAATCCTCCATCGCCGGGTACAGCACCTCTTCGACCACCGGGCTAAGACGGTGAATCTCGTCAACGAACAACACGTCATTGGGCTCGAGGTTGGTCAGGATTGCTGCAAGATCGCCAGGACGCTCAAGTACCGGTCCGGACGTTTGTCGCAACGTCACGCCCATCTCGTTAGCGATGATATGTGCCAACGTGGTCTTACCGAGGCCGGGAGGCCCGAAGATCAGCACATGATCCAGAGCCTCGGCGCGCTTGCGCGCTGCCTCGATGAAAATGCCCATCTGCTGATTGACCGCCGGCTGGCCACGGTAATCTGCCAGCGTCTTCGGGCGGATGGCGCGGTCAAATACCTTGTCGTCGCCACTGGAGACGCCGGTACTCAAGCGATCGTGTTCCACACTGGCCACTTAATGCGCTGCCTGTCTCAGGGCGAGGCGAATAATATCTTCTGCCGACTTGTCGTCGGTATCGAGCTTGGTGATCAGGCTATTGACCTCTTTGGGTTTGTAGCCCAACGCAATCAGCGCGTCGACGGCTTCGGTCCTGGCACTTGCCGCGACAGTGAAGGGTGCCGCCTTGCCACCACCGGGTGACGCGGCGTCAATTCGGTCACGCATTTCGATGATCAGGCGTTCGGCTGTCTTCTTGCCAACGCCAGGTATTTTTGACAGCGAGGTCGTGTCTTCAAATTCCACACAACGACGAAAATCGTTCGTCGACATCGCCGACAGTATGCCCAGCGCCATCTTGGCGCCTACACGATTAACGCGCAGCAAGGTGCGGAACATCAGCCGTTCATCTTCCGTCGAGAATCCGAACAGAATCTGCGCATCTTCGCGAACGACAAGATGGGTATACAAAAACAGCTCGGTACCCATCTCCGGTAATTCCAAAAAGGTCGACATCGGTGTTTCCACCTCGTAGCCCACACCGCTGCACTCAACGACGATTTGCGGCGCCTGTTTGAACGTCAATTGCCCGCGTAGCGAACCGATCATTGGGCACCCGCAATCGCTTTGCCAATACCCAGCCGGGCATTTAACAGGCGTTGGTGTCCGTGGCACAACGCCGCCGCCAGCGCGTCTGCGGCATCGGGCGCCGGTACTCCGGACAGTTTAAGGATGGAGACAACCATGTGCTGCACCTGTTCCTTGCTGGCCGCCCCACTACCCACCACCGCTTGCTTGATCTCACGCGGTGCATATTCGAATACTTCGGCACCGCACTCGAACGTCGCACAAATGGCAGCAGAACGAGCTTGCCCGAGCTTTAGCGCGCTCCCGGCATTCTTGTGCATGAAGACGCTCTCGATTGAGACGATATTGGGCTGATATTCGTCGACAATACTCCCAATTGACTCGAAAATGCGCCGCAGTCTGTCGGCGAATTCACCGCCGCTGCTATTGATAGTACCGCTGGCCACGTAGACGGCCTTGTCACCATCGAAGTCAACCACACCGAAGCCCGTCATCCGGGAACCCGGATCGATTCCCAGAATTCGCCGCCGTGTCGGAGTATCAGTCATCGATCTGTTGCAACACTTCTTCGCTGATGTCGGCATTGCTGTAGACCTCTTGCACATCATCGAGATCCTCGAGCAATTCGAGCATCTTGACCATGGATGAGGCCTCCTTGACGTTCAGCTCGGCGCTGGTCGTTGCACGCATGGTGACTTGTGCATCGTCCGGCTTGATGCCAGCCGCAACCATCGCGTCCCGCACCTGTTCAAAATCCGCCGGCGCGGTCAGGACTTCGACTGAACCATCGTCGTCAGTAACAACGTCCTCGGCCCCTGCATCGATAGCAATCTCCATAACCTCGTCTTCGTCGGTGTCCGACGGAATCACAAGTTGCCCGACCTGGTCGAACAGGTAACTTACCGATCCGTCAGCGCCGAGATTGCCGCCGAACTTGGTAAACGCATGCCGAACCTCCGCAACGGTTCGGTTGCGGTTGTCTGTCAGGCAATCGACCATGACTGCAGAGCCACCGGGGCCGTAACCTTCGTAGCGGATTTCCTGGTAGTCAGCGCCGTCCGTCTCACCGGCGCCGCGTTTGATGGCACGCTCGATATTGTCTTTCGGCATGCTTTGCGCTTTCGCTTTGTCGACCGCCAGTCGCAAACGCGGATTCGCATCCAGGTCACTGCCACCCATTTTTGCTGCAACTGTGATCTCCCGAATCAGCTTCGTGAAGAGTTTGCCGCGTTTTTTATCCTGGGCACCCTTACGGTGCTGGATATTCGCCCATTTACTGTGTCCTGCCATGATGTCCTGCTGTTGCTATGCCCAAGTCGGAATCGATCATTCTTGCCAGATCGAAACTGCGCGTATGATAGCCGGTATTGAGCGAACAGGCACACACGAGACGAATGATAAATGTCGATAAGCGACGCAGAAAAACGAACGATCAGCGGCGAACCGGTCGATAACGTCGCCGAAGTGCGACAATTCCTGGGCACACTGCC
>CAXBJV010000030.1:0-41966 GCA_963976215.1 uncultured Woeseiaceae bacterium
GATTACCACGCGAATAGCTGGTTACGAGGGAAGAGCAGTCCCTGACAAGCGACGGTGTTGAGTTGCACCGAAGATTGAGCCAATTTTGCCCCTAATTTGCACGGCCAGCTGACCCGGATAAGCGATAAAGTCTCGTTCTAGTTGGAGAGCTTGCCATCGATACTCAGGGTGAAAATTCAGTGCAAATTCCGGGTCAATATTGGGTGCAAATCAACACGTCGACGTTGCGCGTCCGACGGCTTCCAGCAGAATAACCTAGGTTTGTATCGACGCGATCGCCTATATTTGATATAACACAACAACCTACATTTGACGCTACACAAAACCCTATAGATCGTCATGGCCACCCCTCAGGAAAAACTCGCCGAATCGCTGGAGACCCTGCGAACTCTGCAGGGTCGGGGCAGGGTTGCGATCCGCTCCCGGGACCTGAGTCGCACGCACCGCGAGCGTTTGGTCAAGAACGGCTTTCTGCAGGAAGTCATGAAAGGCTGGTACATTTCGGCCGACTCCCGTGGCGAGGCTGGGGACAGCACGCCCTGGTACGCCTCTTTCTGGGATTTCAGCTCCGCCTATTTAAAAGAACGGTTTGGCACCGACTGGTGCCTGGCGCCAGAACAATCCTTGTCCTTACATGCCGGCAATCGAACGGTGCCGACAATGCTGCACGTGCGAGCACCGAAAGGCGGCAACAAACTGACGCAACTGCCCTACGGCACGTCGTTGATGGATGCCCGCTACCCGTTGCCGGACAACGCACAAATCGTCGAACTCGACGGTCTTCGCCTGTACTCGGTGCCCGCCGCGCTGATCACCTGCACGGCCGCCTTCTTCCGGCAGGCGCCTACCGATGTGCGTGTCGCCATGGCGACAATCAAGGACGCCTCGGATGTGCTCGCCCTACTCCTCGCCGGCGGTCACAGCACCATTGCGGGTCGTCTTGCCGGTGCATTTCGAAATGCCGGCTGGACGCGCATTGCGGACGACATCCTGAAAACGATGACGACAGCGGGTTATACGATCAAGGAAACCGACCCATTCGAGGATGCACCCGATAGGGCGGTGATCCAGCGCGATGCCTCGCCCTACGTGAATAGAATCCGTCTGGTGTGGGAACGATTTCGGCCGGCCGTAATCGAGGCGTTTCCGGGCGCACCCGGGTTGCCGACCGACAGGGCAGCCTACCTCAAGGCCGTCGACGAAGCCTATGTGAGCGACGCGTACCATTCCTTGTCCATCGAAGGCTATCGCGTCAGCGCGGCGCTCATCGAGAAAGTGCGGCAGGGCAACTGGAGCCCGGACGATGATCAGGGCGATCTTGAACAACGCAACGCCTTGGCTGCGCGCGGCTACTTCGACGCCTTCCAGACCGTAAAAGACAGCCTCAATAGAGTGTTGTCGGGCGAAAACGCAGGCGACGTCGTCGATGAGGCGCATGGCGATTGGTACCGGCAGCTTTTCGGTCCCGGCGTTGCCGCCGGTATCGTTGATGCGGTGGATCTGGCGGGATACCGTAACGGGCCGGTGTACATTCGTCGCTCGATGCACGTGCCGCTGCCGCGCGACGCTGTGCGTGACTGCATGCCGACGCTGTTCGAATTACTAAGGAGCGAGGATGAAGCGTGCGTTCGCGCCGTCCTCGGCCACTTCGTGTTTGTCTACATTCATCCGTACATGGACGGTAACGGTCGCGTCGGCCGATTCTTGATGAACGTCATGTTGGCCTCGGGCGGCTACCCCTGGACTGTCATACCGGTGGATCACCGGGATGAATACATGTCGGCGCTGGAGTCGGCCAGCGTTGATCAGAATATTGTTCCCTTCGCGCAATTCCTTGCCGGCCTGGTTCAGGATCGACTTGACGGCAAGGCAAGCCCGGCCGTTCCTGCGGGTTGATTTACGGTGCGTGAGAAATGCGTGATTCAGTCATGCACTTATGCGCACTAAGCTGCAGTTGCGACGGGCGTCCGGCCACATAGTGGTAAGTAAAACAACTACGTATAAATAATGTTGTGGGCTCCGAAGGCAGGGATCACAGGTTCGAATGGTGTTAACCGGTCACACGGTTTACACCTTATACCGGACACATAAACAGCCTCTTGGAGTTCCTATGACCTGATAGGTCCTTGCGCTCTGGAGTATGCAATATTTAATGTAACGCGTTACATTAAACTAATGAAAAAGACAGCAAGAAAGCGAGGTCGCCCGCGAAAAAACGATGCGATGACGGCCGCCGAGCGTATGCGGGCATATCGGAAACGGAGGCGTGATGCGGGGTTGAAAAATGTCCGCCGCTGGGAGCCAGTGGACGGTGTCCGACAGTATTCGGATCATCGTATTCTGGATGCCCGAAGCCTGGCGATGCATTGCAAAATCGCACAGAAGATTTCGCGCAATCCCGATTTGCTCGACAAGGCACGAGTAAATCTTAAGCGCTGGAGCGCCAAGTCAGGGGACCGTCCACCACAATATCTCCATGAATGGCAGAAAATACTCAAGCGTCCCTGGCCAGAAATAGCGGAGATAATTACCAGAATGAGCGAAGATTCGACCAGGTTACGTTCATCATCTCCGTTTGCGGGTGTTCTTAGTCGCGACGAGCGTGAGCAAATTTATGCAGCGTTCAGAGCTTGAGTATCTTATTCGAGCCAGTGGCGAAATTGCTGGCGATGATGAAATCATAATCATCGGCAGCCAGTCCATTTTGGGCCGGTTTCCGGATGCCCCCGTGCGACTTCTGTCATCAATGGAGGCCGACGTCTATCCAAAAAATAATCCAGAAAAAGCGGACAAAGTCGATGGCGCCATTGGAGAGGGCTCATCGTTTCACGAATTACATGGCTACTATGCCCAAGGGGTCGGAAAAAGCACTGCTGTCTTGCCAACAGATTGGGAAAGCCGATTGGTCGCAGTGAAGAACGAGAATACCAATGGCGTGACGGGGTACTGCCTTGAAGTTCACGATCTTGCGATATCAAAATTAATCGCGATGAGGCCAAAGGATCTGGAATTTGTGCAGGAGCTGGTGCGGCACGACATGATCGACAAAGCGACGATGCGACGCCGTCTCAAGCTGACGTCTCTCGACAATTCAGTAAGGCGTGTTATACAAGCGCGAATTACTTCTCTGTATCAGTCCTGACGACCACCCTCAAAAGGCAGGGGTTTCACAACAAGATCAAAGCCGGTGAGCTGAATGTCCAACAGGTGGACGTGCAAACGTATTTTTTGCGCCGCAAGAACATCAACGCAGCCGGTGAGGCCCGTTCGTGGACGGATCACTTGTAGTGGTACCACGCAGCGCACACGGTTGATCTCTTTGCCTACCAGGCAGGCGAAAAAATCGTGCAGGTGAACGGTATTGAAGGTCCGCACCATCCAGAGCTCGGCATTGCGATGGATATGAAAAACCAATTGACGTTTCCAATGTGGATGTTTCGATGAACGGCATCGAGTTGCAGGACCGCGAATTTTTTGCAGCGATCGCCGAAGGGCGCGAACCCAACTCGTCAGTTCGGCAGGTACTCGATTGCTATCGCGTGCTGAATGAGGTCGAGCAACAGTTCGGTTCAGCCACGTAAAGCGGCACAACCGATCGATATCACCTAATCATTATCAAGGAAATAACAATGGCGAAAACTATACCGAATGTTGAAACGGCGCACGGCGAACAAGGATGAGCCGGTGGTCAACTGGGAGCGGGTGACTGACGAATGACCATTGCCGTTACAGCGGCCTCGGGTCATCTGGGGGCCAAGATCGTCAAGGCGACCAGTGCGCTGGTTGGCAATGATGGCGTTATTGGCATCGCCCGGAGTCCCGAGAAAGCGGCAGGCCTTGGCGTCGAAATCCGCGCGGGCGATTATCAGAACAAGGCGCAGTTTGAAAAGGCTTTGCAGGGCGTGGAAACGGTGCTGCTGGTCTCCGGCATGGATGCGCCCAAGAAGCGCATTCCTCAGCATCGGAACGTCATTGAGGCGGCGGTCTCGTGCGGCGTAAGTAAGATTGTTTACACTAGCGTACAAGGTCCTGAAGATGGCACGGCGTTCTCGCCTATTGTGGAGAGCAACCGGCAGACCGAACAGGATGTACGCGACAGCGGACTGGAGTGGGTCATCGGGCGCAACGGGATCTACATCGAGCCCGATGTTGAATACATAGAGACCTATAAAGCTAAAGGCGAGATCGCAAACTGCGCTGGTGATGGCAAATGCGGTTACACGACTCGCAGCGAGCTCGCGTATGCCTACGCGCGGATGCTCACCGAACCAAAACATAATTCGAGCACCTACAACCTGCACGGCGAGCCGATCACGCAACAACAGCTGGCAAAGTATTTCAATGGTGTGTTTGGCACTGAGTTGGTTTATCGCCCGATGTCCGTGGAGGACTATCGCAAAGAACGCGTTGCCGAGCTAGGAGACTTCATTGGCACCGTGATTGCCGGCATCTATGAGGGGATTCGGCGTGGACACTACGATAGTCTCAGCGACTTCGAGGCGGCAGCCGGTCGGCCGCATCAATCGTGGGAGGACTACTTTGAAATGCTGGCACAGGATTCGTCCTGATCAAAAAGTGCCAAGTCGGAAAAAATCGGCGTGTAAAGGCAGATCTAATCTCGATCCAGGGATCAACAATATTCAGTGCTAACCGCTCATGATTGGTTGGTTTGTCCCGGTAATCTTAGTGGCCAAACCACTGACGCCGACGGTCCCATGAAGAATCATGATTTTTTGGAAAATTTTCTGCGACAAGCCAGTTGTCAGACGCTCTACATCATTTGCCGCGCGTATTGAGATGGCATCCTGCAAATGCAGGCCGTAAATGACGGCAATTTTCCCGGTCAGGGACAGCATTTCACTGCAATAATCCAAGTATCGACTCATTTCAAAAATGTCCATATCAGTGGTCGGCGACGATACCGTATTGCTCCTTCTAAATAGCAAACGATCGGGATCTTTCGTAAGTTGATGCATGTCGATGACGTGAGCGAGAGATCGCAGTTCGTGGATAGCCAGCAGCGAACGCCGGCGTTTAACTCTGGCTTCGATCGTTATCAAGAAGAATACGACGGCCGCAAAAATTACAATATTGTTCATTCCAGCGTTCAGGAAATTGACGAATACGACTACATCCAATCGTCCAGAAGAGAGATTCAACTGGCTGAACACGCCGGCCAACCCCACCGCAATCAAAGCGATCAGCGCAGTTGCCCCAATACGAAGACTCATGATTGGCCGGCTGATCCAATCTGCACGCAATTTTGTTTCTCTGCTTAAACGCAAGAGCTCGTCACATGCCTGGATCAAATTGGCATCGGGAAATCGCTCTTTGATTCGATTCGATAATTGCGCAATTGTTGCTACGATTCGTGCAGGATCGAGTCGATTGCCAGTCTGTCTATCATCAAACAATTCAGTTCTCTTGTTTCAGGACGAGATAAGCACCAGCAACATTCTGATGAACAGCAAACAAGCTATCGCAACCGCAGCGATCACACCCGAAAAAACGTATACAGACTGTCTTCAACCACAGTCCAGATGTGCATGCCAGTTACACCGCCCTCAACATAAGGTGCGATCCTGTACCAGCACTAATCGCCATGCCAGCTGCCGTGAATCAGGAGGTAATTTGCCAACGTCAAAGTCGGCGAGATTTCTTCTGACTACCAATTTGCATTCGGCGTTGTTGTGCTAATTTTCGGCTGCGTATCGGTCGATTGATTGCGCCTGCAACACGAAGTCCTCAAGAAGTTCGTCGAACATATTCTCCACTTCTGTCTGGGCCTCGAGATTCTCGCTACCGAAACCGGTGAATACGTTGCGTCTCGTCTCTTCCGGGTACGGCACTTCCTCCCACTCCACTTGATCAGCTGGCATTGGCGCCGCGGACTTTGGGTCGGTTGCGACCAGTATTGCATCAATAGGTGAATCTGGTATTTCAACAACGGCCGGCGAGACGCGGTCTGTGCTCGTCGGTTGCTGCTCATTCGCGAGTACCGACAACGGCGCTGGCACTTCAGTGGCCCGGATCTGCTCGACGTTCGTCCGTACGATGATGACTGTCGTCACCGTTGCCACGATCAGGATCATCGCTATCGTCGCGAAAAGTTTAGTGAAACTCATGAAACTCCTCACCGAAGTCGATCAGATCTACGTTCCGATACTCTGGATAACGAAATGCCGCATCCCGCAGCAGCGTATCATCTATCTCATACCGAATATTTACCAAGCTTTGTTCCCAGGATGCGCGCTGGTCGCTTGCGACTATTTGCAGAGGAATTCCGGAATCTTCATGCCACCACACCTCATCGATAGCAGACTGTTTTCTCGCGTCTTCGGGGCGCACCAAGTGCACGAACTCGAGGCCGAACGCCTTGCGGGTTTCGCCGGTCGGCTCTAATCCGTCCAGGTCGGCCAGCGTGAGGCCGATTGTCATTACGTCGACCCAGCCTCGGGCGATATTACGGTCACGAAGGTTGTTGTCGTTATGGTCGAGTACGACCCCCTCGCCGTGTTTGACCAGCTGGCCGCTGACACGCAGAGGATCTACCGGGTTTCTGGCGAAACGCCACTCGAGATTCTTATCCGGCATTTGAACGTGCACCGCCCGGTTGGTGCGCGTCACCGTACGCAGCGACTCCGTAGCGCCCGTCTTGACCAGAATTTCGAGCGTGAGGGGTTTCCAGGAATCCAGCGGTTGTGGTACTTCAGGGGCCGGAATCACCTCAGCAACAGGTCGTGGCAGGCGCTCGCTGGCTTCCGGAACCGAGATCGACTTGTCGAGCATCTCGCTGGCGAAATTGTCGTCTTGAGCTCGGCTCGTCGACGGCAGTACAAGAAGCATCAAGGGTACTAGCAGCTTAATATTCATCGGTATATTTCAAAACCTAAAGCGCGCCCGGGCCGTTCGGGCCCGGGCGCGTACTGGTTGGGTTCAAAAGGAAGATTCAGACACTAATTGGGATTGCCCATTCGCAATGCGCGCCGCATGACTTCTGCGATCTTTGAGTTACGCACCGTTCCCTGGAAACGCCATGACTGTGGGCCCGCTGCGTAGATCGCAACTTCCTCGGCCGAGTGCGTTTCGGAGTCAGTCTGGACCGCGACTTCCTGGATATAGTTGGGGTCCTGGGACCCGGCGACGCCAGCATGCGTATCCATCCTGGGATCAACGCGTCCGAGCGCCTTGTCACGGTAAACGCCTGCGGCGCCGGTGTCGTATGGGTTGCCACCATTCCAGTAACCAAGAATTGTGTACGGAACATTGTCTTTGTCACTGGCAGCGGAGACTTCCCCGGATGAAGCGCTGATGCCATAGACAACGTCGAGAATGCCCGAGTGATCGACATTATTGTCGAGATAGCCTGCGGGCGCACTTACCGGTGCGTACGGCAGGTCGTGCAACGGTCGGAGCGGGTAGCCCGCCATCGTGAATACGTGAATGTGGTCAGCCGTGACGACAATCAGTGTGTCACGCAAATCGACCTTGCGCAGTGCCGTTGCAATAGCCTTATCGAATTCCTCTGTTTCGACCATTGCGCGATAGGCATTGGACGCGTGGTGGGCATGATCGATGCGGCCGCTTTCAATCATCAGGAAGTAGCCCTGCTTATCGCGGCGATTTCCCTCCAACAAATCAATTGCCTTGCCGGTCATTTCCGAGATGCTTGGTTCACCAGCGAGATCGTACGGGCGGTCGTGCTCGTAATCCATGTGGCTTCGGTCAAAGAGGCCGAGCACCGGAAGGTCGCGCTTGCGCAGCAAGTTGAATTCAGCACGGTTGTAGACGTAGGAATAGCCGGCATCCTGGAACTCCTGCCGCAGATCGCGCCCGTCAGTCCGGCTGCAGCTCTCGCCTTCCTCGTCGGTCGTTCCTGCCGGGCAAAAGTAGCGGCGACCACCGCCCATTAGCAAATCGATGCCATCACGCAGACGCTTGTTAAACGCTGCATCACCCGGCAATGCCTGGGCTGCGATGTCGTTCTCAAAGTCTCGATCATTGACGTGCGCGTAAGTTGCGGCCGGTGTCGCATGTGTGACGCGGGCAGTGGAAACAACACCGACGCGCATGCCGTGTTTCTTCGCCTGTTCCAGAACCGTGACAAGCGCGCGGCCGTCGCCGTCACCGTTGAAGTCCTGGCGTTCCGTGGTCTTATCCAGGCCGATAATACCGGAGTTCGTGTTCTCGCCTGTCATCATCGACGTCATTGTCCCGGCACTGTCCGGGGTGATGTGATCGGTCGTTGAGGTACGTGACAGGGAAACAAAGGGCATCTGGTCAACGACAAGTTCTCCGTCAACCCCGACCGAGAAGATACGTGTGGCTGAAACAGTCGAGACGCCCATGCCATCGCCAACAAAGAAGATGACGTTCTTGGCCTTGCCAAAATTACCAGCAGCAAGTGCCGGGGTGAAAGTCGCAGCGAGCAGTGCGGTTGATGCAGCTGCAACAACCAGTTTACCGGGTTTCATTTTTATGCCTCCAAGTGTCACGTGTGTGATAGATGGCGACAACAATAAGACCCCAAAATGTAATCCGTATGACTCCCCGGTGAAGGAACGATGTAATTTTAGTTACGGTTTGATTTGGCGCTATACGCCGTACTTCGAACGACAGCTCGCAGACTGCAGGCTATGAGGTGATTGTCACGTTGCCGGTCACGCCGTGATCTTTTGTCCCACCCTGGCCTGCAGTTTGCGCGCGAATGGCAGCGGGATGCACGGCGGCAACGTACGGTGCACTTTACGCACGGTCAGGAACAGCCACCGGTGTTCCCGGATGTTCAGCGCCGCTGCGAGATCCCAGATAGGTGGCAATACGTAGACGACTTCGTTCGCGACGCGACGCAGCTCTCGGTCGAATCGACGGGGATAGTCTACGTGCTCAATGGTATGCGAACATAGCGCCGTCTCGAACTGAGCCGTTGCAAAAGGCAGCCGGTAGATGCTGTCGACGAGTACGAAGTTTGGGAGTTCCTTGTGCTGCACAATATCGACGTTGACGCCTCCGCCGTCCGTGTTGCCGCAGCAGATGTTGAGATCCCACCGCCGGCGACCGACGATTGCCCGCTTGAGATGCTGGTAGCTGTACCAGTTCAGAAATACGATTATTGCCGTCACTGTCGCGACGAAGATGAACAGATACAGGAAGACCATAGGATTTCACGCCAGAATAAAAACCAATAGTTAACCCGTCGCTGATTACAGCCTTATTACGAAATGCTCACATGCGTTGGATGAATTTTGGCTTACCAATCGAATGCCTCGATCACAATGTCAAAAATAAACGAATAATCAATTCGTCAATGGCCTGTTTATCTGGCTAATCGACGTGATTACACTGCATCTCCCTCAGAGTGGAATCACAATGACAACGATGAAAGCCATTGGCTATACGGATGCTGGTCCAATCAACGCGGCGAATTCACTGCTCGAATTTGAAACCGACGTACCGAAGCCCGGCCCACTGGACCTCCTGGTCGAAATCCGTGGCGTGTCGGTCAACCCGGTTGACGTCAAGGTTCGCAGTTTGATGCAGCCGGAGGACGGCCCTCGTATTCTTGGTTTCGACGCGGCAGGTGTGGTCAAGGCCGTCGGCTCCAGGGTGTCGAAATTTAAACCAGGCGACGAGGTGTTCTACGCGGGCGACCTGATGCGAGCAGGCTCCAATGCTCAATTCCAGCTGGTTGACGAACGCATCGTCGGGCGCAAACCCAAGTCCCTTGGCTTTACCGATGCTGCGGGAATACCGCTGACCGCGATTACCGCCTGGGAAATGCTGTTCGACAGCTTCGGTATCAAACAGGGCGAAGGTGCCGGCGATGCAATTCTCGTTATCGGCGGCGCCGGCGGTGTCGGGTCGATCCTGATTCAACTGGCGAAGAAGCTCACCGGTCTTGACGTGATTGCTACGGCCTCCCGGCCCGATACGGAAGCGTGGGTCGAGAAAATGGGCGCCGATCATGTTGTTAATCATCGCAAGCCGCTCGACGAAGAGCTCAAGGCACTGGGCATTTCACCTCGGTACGTCGCTGCGCTGACCAACACCGATCAGCATATCGGCGCGATCGCCGAACTGATCAAGCCGCGTGGACACATCGCGCTGATTGACGACCCGGAGGCGCTCGACATCAAGCCGCTCAAGATAAAGGCAATATCCTTGAGTTGGGAGTTCATGTTTACGCGCCCGATGTTCGAGACGGCGGACATCGAAGTGCAGCATCAGCTGCTGAACCGGGTGGCCGATTTGCTGGATGACGGAACGCTGATATCGACCGTGAATAAGTACGCCGGAGCACTTGATGTGACCAACCTGAAATCGGCGCACGAGTTTCAGGAAAGTGGTGCAGCGATCGGCAAGACGGTTCTCGACGGATTCGTTTGAGAGGTGTTCGAGACCGCAGCTGCGTCCGGCAAGTATTTCGACAACGATGCGCATAGCTTTTCACCGCCACATGCCGATGCGCTGGAGCGCCGAAAATCCCGCCAGGTTGTCGAGGCGATTGAATCGGTGCTGGCCAAAATCGACACGAAACAACAGTCATGAGGGTTCAAGTCTTGACCAGATTACTAATCGTTTTCTCTTTCGCCGCTATTTTCGCCGCTTGCTCTGCGCCATTTGACATGCTGTCAGGTAAAGGTTCGACTGATACGCGTGCGAACCCAGATTTGCGTGTACTGCATGCCAGCGATGTGGAATGGGGTGCACTGAATCCGGCGCGCGGCGATGCGAGTCCGAGAGCGGCAACTCTGTGGGGCGACAGGAATGGTGTTCAGCCGACTGGCTTTCTTGCGAAATTTGCCGACGGTTTCTCGTCGCCGCCGCATATTCACAACGTGACCTATCGTGCCGTTGTTATCGATGGCTACATTCACAACGATGATCCGGATGCGGCCAGTCTGTGGATGGGCAACGGTTCATTCTGGACGCAGCCGGTGGGTGAGACACACATCACCGCAGCCAGTGGCGCCAACAATCTCGCGCTGGTAGAGATCGACCACGGGCCGTATCGGGTTCACCCGACGGAGCAGGCCTTTGACAGTGGCGAACGGCCGCTCAATCTCGATGCGTCGAATGTGGTCTGGTTGCCAATGTCGCAGCAACACGAACAGTCGGGTGGTGCCGAAGTCGCCTACCTGTGGGGCACTGTTGGTGGTCACGAACTGAACGGTTCGTTCGTCAAATTGCCCCCGGGCTTCAAAGGTGTTCTTATCTCAAATGGCGACGTCTTTCACGGTGTGGTCATTCGGGGCAATGTGACATACCGGCACGACGGACTCATGGATCTCACGCCCGGAAGTTACTTCGGGACGAAGGGACCCGCGGATCATCGCATAGCGTCAGAAGCAGATGCGGAGAGCATCATTTATATTCGAACAAATGGAACCTTTGAGCTGCGACAACGCGACTAATGCATCGTGAAGGCGATTACCTATAAAGAATACGGCGCCCCCGATGTGCTACAGGTGAGCGACGTTCCGCAGCCTGAACCCAAAGACAACGAAGTACTGATCCGGGTACGCGCGGCCGAAGCGACCAAGGCCGATTGCGAGATGCGCAGCTTCAACTTTGCAGTGAAATGGTTCTGGCTGCCGTTGCGAATTGCGGTCGGCGTTTTCAAGCCGCGACGGCACATCCTCGGCGGCTATTTTTGCGGCGAAGTCGTATCAGTCGGCTCCGCCGTTACGCGCCTGTCCGTGGGCGACGAAGTATACGGTGGCACCGGGCTGGGTATGGGTGCTTACGCCGAGTACCTGGCGTTGCCCGAAAGCGCCTGCGTCGTGCGCAAGCCCGATACGATGAGTTATGCCGAAGCAGCGGCTGTTCCTTTGGGCGGGCTGAACGCACTTCATTTCATGCGCCGTGCACAAATTGAAGCTGGAGAATCGGTGCTGATCAATGGTGCCGGCGGCGTCATTGGCGCACATGCGGTGCAAATCGCCAAGTCCATGGGTGCCGAGGTGACTGGTGTCGACAGCAGCATCAAGCAGGATTTCCTTTCCCGTATCGGCGCCGACCACGCAATCGACTATACGCAGCAAGACTTCACCGACAGCGGCCGGCGTTACGACGTGATCTTCGACATGGTGCCCGGCAGTTCGTACTCAGCCTGCATCCAATGTCTTAATCCCGGCGGGCGTTACCTGTCCGGTAATCCGCGACTTTCGGTCATGCTGCGCTCGGTATTCACGACCCGCTTCAGCGACAAGACGGCCACCTTTGCATTTGCGCGAGAGACCCAGGAAGAGCTAACGACTCTGACGGCAATGATTGACGACGGACAAATCCAGTCAATCGTCGATCAGGTCTACCCGATGGAAGAAGCCGCCGACGCGCATCGTCTCGTCGAGACGGAGCAGCGCATCGGGGCGGTCGTTATCGCGATGGGTTAACAGGCCGCCACACCGATACGGAAAAGAGCCGGTACCGTCAGCGCCTGCTGGTCGCTGCGGCGGGTAACTTCAATGTCGCTTCGGCCAGGTACTCTTCGGCATCTATCGCCGGCATCGGTTTGGAGAACAGGTAGCCCTGCAGGTAAACCGGCTCGAGCGGCACCAGCAAGTCGTACTGCTCGCTGGTTTCGATGCCTTCGATAATGCTTTCCATTTCGAGGAAATGAACGAGGTTCAGGATGTTGCGCATCATGCCGTAGTCTTTGGAATCTGAGGCAATGGCCTGGGTGAATGACCGATCAATTTTTACGGCGCTGAACGGCAGCTGGCGCAGATAACTCAGTGATGAAAAACCGGTACCAAAGTCATCCATCATGATTCCAAACCCGGCTGCGCGCAGTTCCTTCAACACGTTACGCGACTGCGACACGTTATCGATAATCATCGATTCGGTGATCTCAAGTCGGAACGCCGATGGCGACAAACCCGCGTCAAGCACCGACGATGTCAGTTCCTCCGCCAGCCCTTCATGGCGCAGGTCCAGCGTTGACAGGTTGACACTCAGGTAGCCGTCGATTGAACGCAGGTCGTTCCACGCACTTGCCTGTCGGACAGCTTCATGAAATGCCCAGCGCGTCAGGTCGGTAATCAGGCCCGTTGATTCACATAAACCAATGAATTTGTCCGGCCCCAACAAGCCTTCGACCGGGTGCTGCCAGCGAACCAGGCACTCGAAGCCCCGCAAAGCACCACTGGCCGTGTGCACAATAGGCTGGTAAAAAAGACGGAACTCATTGTTCTCGATCGCGGCACGAATATCGGATTCGAGCTGGATCATCGTGGCCCGCTCGTCGCGGCTTTCCGCGGTGAACATCGACCACATCGCCGGACTGGATTCGGCATCGGTGAGAGCCGACATCGCGTCTTCGAGGAGTCGCCCGGCATAGCGGTAGCCGTCATTCGCAATTGCGATACCAATGTGCGGGCTCATGTTCAGTTTGCCGCGGGCGTGCCGGTAGACGCCGGGCAGTGTGTCGGCAAGTCGCTCGGTGACCTGTTGCAGCGCGGCTTCGCTTCCGTCGCACTCGAAGGTCACGCCGAGCTGGAAGCTGTTGACGCGGGCAACCTGGCAGTCCTCGCCGAGAGCCGCCCGAAGCCGGGCCGCAACCTCGGCGACGATAGTGGCAATTACCGGGCGCCCCAGCGTGTGCTCGGCGATCTCAAGTTCACGAAGACCCACGGCGGCAACGACCAACGGTGCTGACCCCGGTTCGCCGCGCATCGCCGTAAGCGCTTCCTCCAGTCGCTGCACAAACGCCTGCCGATTCGGCAGGCCGGTGTCCGAGTCGGTAATCGCCGTCTGGAACAGCCGGTCCCTCGCATGTTCGCGCTTGACGAGCAGCTCTCCGAGCTCGGCGTTGATGTTGTTGAAGCGCTCGTTCAGTCGCGACAGGTCCCCCTGCAAACCCCGCGGCCGCAGCGAAAGGCGATGTAGAACAATGGCGACCGTGTAACTGAGCAACGCGACCACAGTCAGCAAAGCCCAGTACAGTTCCTGGCGCGCTGCGATTACGTTGGTGTCATAGGCGAGTCGCCAGGTACCGTTCGGCACCGCAAAGTCGATTTCATTGTCGCGCAACGCGGACCCCATTCCCGCCTGAAAAATGCCTGTGTCCCGTTCCTCGCCGGCCCAGGACAGCTGCAGTGATGCGGCTGCGAGCGCGTCCGAGCCGGGTTGTACGAGCAGGGCGTCAGCCGGCATTGCAACACCACGCCACGCATCACCGTGCGGTACCGTCAGCACAACGAAATCCTGGCCATTCTCCGATGTCACCGGCGCCAGCAATGCAGGCGCGTCGGCATTTCGCAATTGTTGCAACAGGTTCTTGTCGCTTGCGAAGCGTTGCGGGCGGGCGCTGAGCGTATTGCCGTCAAAGAACCAGTAAATCATGTTGTCTGTTGCGGCTTCGGCCGGAGATTCGTCCAGAAATGCAGCAAGCGTATTCAGCTTCGCCTGCACTTCCGATGCAAGGTGGTGAGCCTCGACGAGCGCCAGCCGTTCCGACTCCGATGCACGTGATCGCTCGCCGGACTGAAGCGCGGCGATGCCAAGCGCGAATGCGATGACGCCACCCAAAACAGGCAGGACCAAGGGTTGCCGACGGTTCATCGTGACGCCCCTTGGCCGCGGCCCAGCGGAATCTTCAAAACCAGAGAAACTTCATAGCGGTCGAAGTCGTCAAGCCGCAGGTAGTCGAGCACAGTTGTCAACGTGTAATCGCCGATCGGTATGCCGGCACCGAGATAGGCTTCGCGCAGCTTGACGGCGACACCAGCGGTGCTGGCGCCAACCTCGCTCAACGTCGCCGTGTTGCTGGTCTCGCCGACGTAGATGCCGCCAAGCAAAGTGTAGTGTCGTGCAAAATTGAAGCTCAGTCCGACTTGCTGGCTATCTATTCTTGAGCCGATAGAATCGGAGCCGACCAGTGTGATGCCGAGTCCGTTAGCGGTCGTGCGCGTAACGGATGTGCTGACTACATGACCCACTGTATCGTGGACATTGATGTAGGTGTCGGTCAGCGCCAGAGACCAGCGCTCGGAGAGCAGCCAGGTAGCACCGAGCAACAGTTTGCGATAAACGAATGCATCGCCATCGAGTTCGCCGGGGCCCAGGTGCATACCGGCCTGCAGAAATAACCTGTCATTGGCTTGCGTATTGAAGCCGAAATTTGCCAGCGTCCAGCGCGACTCGTCCGTGCGAAAATGTGATGCTCCGAGCGAAGCGCCTTCCAGCCCGAGCGTGTCCAGCGATCGTGTAACACTGGCACGTTTGGCATCGCGACTGCCAGCGAGTTCGATCCAGGCATTGTCTGCCAACAATTGCAGCGGCAGGATCAATAATGCGAATGTCAGAACATACCGCCGCATTATTGTTTCCTTGCAGGGATCAATTTGAATGCGGTCAGCTCGAGCTCGCGTTCGGGCGCAAAAAACTCACGACGACTCAGATGCAGTTCGTACGGTTGACGCCCGATTGAAACTCGCCGCAGGTGCTTTTTGCGCGTGCCGATATTCCACCAACCGGCTGGCAGGGGCAAACGATTCGCCAGGTACGTGTCACCCGACGTCGGCAATAATTTTTTCGCCGAATCCGTCAGAAATACAATCCGCCCGTGGGCATCCACGACACCGCCAGTCTCTTCGAAACTGTCCATCACAATTTGCGCGTAATCGGAACCTCGCAGCTCAACAAGCGAGACACGTTGAAATTCGAGGTCTTCGTCCGTTCCTGGCTGTGTCCGGATATTTAACAGTTTTTCACCGGACCCGGTACGTACGACCTGGTTCTCGAGCTGATTTGCTGTGCCCGACTCGATCAGGCGACCCACGGGGTGATCGGATGGGAATGCAAGCGCCGTTGAGAAGTGGCAGCCAACGAGCGCGTCCGGCGTCTCTCCGACTTCAGCGGCAAGTGCCGGGCTGATTGCGATGATTTGCCGCGAACGGCTGTCGATAATCATCTCGAAACCGTCTTCCCGCGACAAGAAGCTCAATGCCATGTTCTCGGCGCGCTTACCGCTGGCACTAACAAGACGCAGCCGCCTGGTTAGTGTCCTGATCAGCGCCACAACGATCGCGGTGGTTGCCGCAACGCCAATCATTGCGAGCGAGAACACCACCATGAACTGCAGTTGTGCCGCGCCGCCAACAAGCATGCCGTAACCGGAAATCTCGTTTATAAGAAGTGTCGGGAAGGCATCCCAGACTGGTGGTACACCGGCTTGTTCGAGTTGCAGCCGCAAGTCCGGGCTTTGCCGGATTGCGACCAGCCACGCGAGCGATATTGCGTAGACGGTCATGACACACTGCATCACTGCACCCGACACCAACCCGAGGGTTACTACCGGAAGCGCAAAGAACAGCGCGAACGCCGGTGCAGACAAGCCGCCAAGCATAGCCCAGAGAATTGCGAGACCGCTGATCGCGAGAATATTGATACCCATGTGCAGAACACGAACCGGGCGGCCGTCGGTACAGTAGTCAAGCAGGCGGGACAGCGTCTGCTGGCCCAGCGCGACACCAAAAGTTGTCCAGAGCAACATCGGCAGACTGATGGGTAGCAATTCGAGCGACCAGACAATGACGAACGCGGCTGTCAGCGTAGTCAGCAGGACCGGCCAGCCGGCATCATGCAGCATGCGCCTTTCAGTCATGTCAACGGTGGGCGCGCTGGTGTTGCCGACAGTCATGGATGCACCACGAACTCGCCCTGCAACACGGTATTGCTACCGTTATCGCGCAGGACATTGTTGGTGTAACGTTGTGTCGCGGCAATCACAGGGATGTCAGGCAACAGCAGATCGAGGACGCGAATGCCCGCCTGTGAGTTACGTAACGCATGATTGCCGTCAATAATCGGTGTATCGCCAATGGCGATCAGGCCATCGATTTTCTGGTCGGCCAGTACGTTGCTCCTGAGTGCAGCCGCGATCGGTTCACGTCCGACAGTGACGATGCCATAGCCGTTGCTGTAAATATTATTGTTCGCAACTTGCAGGCCATCGGCGTCAAGAATCAGAATGCCAACGAGTGAATTACTGCCGATCTCGTTCTCGTAGACGAAGGACTCCTGCATGTTAGACAAATGCATGCCGATGCCATTGCTGTCGACGATACGGTTGTCAACGACGGCTGCTCGAGACGCCATCAGCATCAAGCCAATCCGCGAGAAACCGCTGACGTAATTGTTGCGAAAATCGGCAACCGTATTGGCACCCACCAGGCCGTTGCGGCCGGCGTTGATTCGGTTGCCATGGATGGTGATCGAGGCGGTGTCGGCTGCCGCGGGCTCATTAAAAACAAGCCAGATACCGTTTTCGCGGTTGCCACTGATCACGCTGTTTACGATCGTAGCGCTGCCCGTTGATCCCTGGATGCGGATTCCATCGATGTTGTCGATGAAGCGGCTATCGCGCACAGTAAGCCGAACAGGGTTGACGGCGGACAAGCCAATGCCGGCATTGCGAACCTCAACGCCGGCGACAGTGGCCTGCTCGCCGAAGACGGCGATACCGGGCGCACCAGCAGCGTCGAGTGTGAAATCATGCAGATCGATATTGTTGCCGAGCAAACGGAGGATCGCCGATTGATCCGGGTCGGTAGCAACATTCTTCAGGACCGTCGGCACATCAAGTCCGCCGCGTATTGTCACGCCATTGCTCGACAGTACCGGCGGCAGCGCAACCTCGAGCTCGATGAGTGGCACGTCAAGCTGTATCGTGACCCGGTGATTGGCTTTCATGGCCAGGAACAGTGCGCTGCGCAGCGAATCCGGGCCGCGGTCACGAGCACTGCTGACCGGGATCACTGACGGAATGCCGTCGACGGCCGCATGGCCCCTGTTTTCGACAAGTAAGTGCCCGTAAGAGGCCAGCAGACCGAGCAGTACCAGCATTGCGAGCGGCAACCAGGTTGTCAGCCGGCCGCCCAACATCACTGATCCAGTTCTGCGACGATGACCTTGTGCCACGATTGTCGTGACAAGCGTGGCGCGAGCATCAGGTCAAGCGGCAGCGAAATTGCGGTCAGAGCATTGATTGTCGCGGATGCTAGTGGCCGCGGCAGCGATCGCAGGTAGGGCAGCACCCAGGTCTTCAGTGGCACCGGGTCCACACCACGAACGTCGCTGACGCGGAAGCCGCAATTCTCAAGTGTGCGCTGGTACTCGCCGAGCGACCGCGCCCGAAAAATCGGACTGTTGCACCGCGTTGAACCGTCAGTCGGTGCCGCCTCCAGCATCACGAAGCGGCCACCCGGTCGCAGGTGCGCCGCGATGTTGCCGATGGCGCGTGTGAAATCGGCGTCATCCATAATGTGCTGCACCACGGTAACGCTCAGTGCGGCATCGAATTTTCGCTTGCTCTCGAAACCTGCCGCATCCGCAGTATGCAGCTCGGCGCACAGTCCCTCGCGCTGCAGCCGGTGACCGGTTTCTGCAATCATCGTCGGGCTGATGTCTACGCCACAGACGCGATTACCGTTCTGTGCAAGACGTTCGGTCCAGCGACCGACACCGCAGCCAATCTCGAGTACGTCCTGGTCGTGAATGTTCTGCAACCATGGACGCAATGCACTTTGTTGACACCACTCGATGGAGCGATTGTAGAATTGCGGCATGCCGTAGGAACACACGGCGCGCAGGCCGCCTTCGTGTCGCGCAAATTTTGCGGCGCGTTGTTCCCAGTAAGAGGCAAGAGTTTCCACGGCTTCAAACATGATGCTCCGTTCCTTCAGGTCGCTTCGGCAGCGGGTTGCAGTCGAAATCGGGACTTGGCCGCAATGCGCTGGCGGGCTGGTTTTTTCGTGGGTTGTCGCGTGCGGTGCGGCTCGATCATTGCGGTGATTTCTCGTTGCTCGGGCACCGCGAATCCCTGGGCTTCGAGCAGCGGCAGGGCTGCTTCGATCCAGATCAGTGAGCGGGTACGCGATGGCATGTGATCTGCATTGACTGCGACCGATTCAAGACGTCGCTTGAATGCCTGCTCGATCGCACAGATTGTATTCCTGGCGTCGTCGTCGACGGGCAGAATACTTTTCGGTTGCCGCCACGAAATTTTGGTTCCCGGTACGGTAATGTCTTCGTAGACTGTGTGCGCCTCGAGGTCGGGATCATTGCTCATCGCAGAGCCGGAAAAAGGAATGATGTAGGGGTAGAGCCCAACCTCGCATCCCGCCATGATCCAGTGATACGCGCGCACGATGGTTGTGTGAATATCGGCAACCGTGCTGCGTGGCGAACTGAGAATCAGATCAAGAAACGGCGTCAGGCCGAGGTCGAGCGCAGCATTGAGGTTACGGTCAACGTGGCTGTAAATCTGTGCCTTGTTGAACTCGGTCAGAACGTTCCGCGAAAAACTTTCGACACCGAAGCCGAGTACCCGAAAGCCGGCTTGCTTCATTAACTGCAAACGTTCCGGCGTCATTGCATCGATACGATTGGTGCTGATGAAATTCAGGTGCTGTGGGAAACGGCCGGATTTCTTGCCATCGATGATGCCGCGGCAGAGCGGCTCGATGCGTTTGTCATTGGTAAAGACGAATATGTCATCCTGCCAAATGATGGTGCGAACGCCAGGTTGCGCGGCGAGCGCCTTGTCGATCATCGCGAGGCAGTCCTCGGCGTCGAGTCGCGTTACTTTGGCAACCTTGCCCTGCACTTCGTGCAGGAAGTTGGTCGACGAACAAAATGTGCAGGCCATCGGGCAGTAGTTCAGGGTCGCGATGCGAATCGAGCGGATCTCGGCAAGGCGCGCCTCGCGGGCCGCTTTTTCAGTCAGCGCATTGATTGAGTATGCCTGCTCAAGGCGTTGCCAATAGTCTTCGAACGGCATTTGTTCGTACGGCGTACGCAACGCCGCATCGCGAAACTCTTCGTAGTTCAATGCATGCCCGTGAATGCGGTGTACACCGCCGTCGAGCAGGGGAATTGCGGTCGAATTGACGCCGAACAGGGCATCGCCATGCTGCAGGCGATTCGCAATCTCGAGCAAGGGTTTCTCGCCTTCACCGAGGACGACGAGGTCGAAGCCGGCGAGTCGACTGACCTGCTCCGGTGCAAATGTGGCTTCCATGCCGCCACCGATCAAGAGCGCATCTGGCCGCAGCTTGCGCGCAATGTCGCACAAGCTCAGGTCGTATTTCAGCGTCATACCGGTGGTCGAGGAGCCGACAATATCCCATGTCCGCGACAGCAGCCGCCTGCGAAAAGCGCTCGCCGGATCACCGTCGCAATTATTGGGATCGAAGACCTCGGCCATGTGACCGTGATCGTTGAGGTACCCGCAGAGACGCCAGACACCCAGCGGCGGGGCGAGAAACGTGTATTCGCCGCAATGAGGATCGTAGGGACCGACCAGCAGAATGTTGGCAGGTCGATCCAGCGGTGGAGCTGCCTCAACACGCGCGACTGGTGGGCTGCTACTCATTCAGGACTCCAGAGACTCAAGACATAGCGCAAGGCCTCAATTTATCCTTTCTGTTGCAACCTATCCGGTATCGGCTCACAGAATCCCAACTTAACTTAATGGGCAAATTCTCCAGTCAGCTGGCACGTTCTCGACCGAGAACCGGGTCGGCATCGTAGTGATCCGCGTACAGGCGAACACCGAAAAGGCGCAGGCATATCCAGTTCAGATAGCCCAGCGTCGTCGGTACGACCAGGAACAGCGCGTAGAAGAAAAAGAAGGGTATCAGCGGCAGGCTGCGCCGGATAGACGCTGCGGGCGAGACTATGAGGAAGCAGCCGCAGATGATCGCCGTATACTTGATATAGCTTGCGGCGATGTAACTCGGATGGTTCAGGCTGTTGTTGTCGATAAGCCCGAGTGCGAGCACTTCGTCCAGTGCGTTGACGCCACTCAGGGTCAGCAGGACGATGCTGATGATTTTCAGTGGCCAGAGCAACATGCCGAATACCACGAAATACACGCCGAACTGATAAAAGCCCATCGACGATCGGCGCATCGCATTCCAGACGTCGCGCTTGTGTTCCGAGAATACCTTGAACAGGCTGAATGCCCACCCGACGCGTTGTGAAAACAGGCCGGGCAGTTCGCGCTTGCCTTCGGTTTCCAGCACCAGCTTCGGGTCGTAGACGATATCCATGCCGTTACCGAGAATCGTTACGGCGTTCTCGAGATCTTCGCCGTAAACGGACAGGCTGTGATGCTGCAATACGTCCTGCAAGACGCGCCGATCATACACGGCGGCGCCGGACGTCACGGCCTGTGGCGAGAGGCTGTGACGGCCAAGGTCGAATGACAGCGCGTACTCGATTTGTTGCATTTCGGCGAGCGCACCGTCCGGTCGGACGGTGACTTTTGGTGACATTGCGGCGGCACCGCTGTGCTGAAAAGCATGAATTCTTTCATCAAGGTCGGCGGGCAGCCGCACGTCGGGGTCCATGACAAGGACTGTGCCGATCTCATCGGGCAGGTGCGTCAGCAACTCATTAATAGCACCGGGTTTTTTACGGTTGCGCGATGAAGCGACAATACGCCAGCCGAAACCGCGGACGCGATTGAGTGTTGAGTCGGTCGATGCGTCATCAATAATCCAGACTTTTGACCGGTATGGCTGCAGCGATTCAAGCAGCAGGTCGATGTCGCGTTCCATGTTGTGGATAGACACGACAATTGCATACGGCCGCGGTTTTCCGGCTTGTTCTGGCTCGCGGGCCGCCCGCCGCGACGCGTTGCGGCGGCGCCATAGCCGAACCAGAATGTCGATGCCGTCAAAGGTAACAATCGCGCTCGCGAGCAGGTACAGCGGTAGCGATACGCCTGCCGATGAAATGATTAAAAGCGCGAGAGAAATCGCGGCGATTATCACTATGCCGATCAGCCAAACCGGTCGGTTTCGATGAGCAGTCGTCATTGCACTGGATACTTTCTGCGTTGCCAATTAGCGCTCCCCAGCCTACACGGCTGTGTTGGCTACATCACGACAGGGATCACGAAACGGGTAACTTACCGGCAGCTAGGGATGCCGCAGGACTACATCCTGTCGCCGGAATGGAGGTCCCAGGGCGAGCGGATCAATGCTTCAATATTCCCGGTCAGGCCATTGGTGGGCAGGCAGGTAATAAAACCAGGGCGTATTTCGAGGTTCGCAGCGTCGCCACAACGGCGGGTCCAGTCGCCCGTTCCGAACATGAAAAACTCACGCCCCCGTTGAGCCGAGCGCGCTGCAATACTCGCAACAACCGCGGCACGCTGGGCATCCCCCGCAATCAGAAGTTGCAGGCGGTCCGACTGCTCCGAGCGCTCTACCAGTGCGTAGCCGGCGTCGCCGACTTTCAGCACTTCCACCGGGTCCAGGCGCTGCATGAATTGTGACTGCCAATCGGCCACGCCCGGGTAGTCAAATATGGTGGCGTCCGCTTGCCGCTCAGCGAGGCGATACATTTCAGTAGCGGGAAGCGCGATGGTCTCGACGTCGTGCCGGGGGAAACTGGCTGCGCTCGCACCTGTGTGGGACACGAGGTAGGCCGTCGGCACGAGTATTGCGCCGGCGGTTTTCATACCGGCAGCACTCGGATTGTCTGCCAGAACAAACCCCAGCAACAGCGGGCAGTCGTTGGCCGCCGCGAAACGTGCGACTTCCCGCATAACCGCCGTGTAGTAGCCCTTGCCGCGCGCGGATGCCGATGTCCAGGCTGCCGTGACAACGGCAACTTCGACGATGTCGCCGCCGGGAGCGCGAAGTCGGCGGTAGTTCAAACAGCCGCCGGAGACCGGATCATCGCCATCGAATGCCACCACGACATCCGGAACCCGTCCCGCGAACTTGCGGGTGAAGTACCAATGGAACGCGGGGAGACTCCAGTTGCCGTCAAAGGCGGTATTGAGAAGGCGGACGTAGTCTTCATCGCGAAGCCGGGCGGAGTTCCACTCGAACCTCAGCATGGTGCAAAGGCCCGCTCGGTGATTTCACGCATCGTCGTCCACCACAGTGCATCGCCATAGCGCTCGGTCAGGGCGGCTACGAGTTCCGCCAGGTACGCACAATAACGTTCGTCGAGTCCGTCAATCATTGTATGCCCGCCACCGGATTTGAAAATATGCGCCTTGATGGCAATCAGGCCGCCCGCGTCGGCAATATCGAATGCGCGCTGCATTTCCGAACTTGCCTGGAAGTTCGTTGGGATATGCAACAGTGCATCCTTGCG
The DNA here is from genome assembly GCA_963976215.1 of uncultured Woeseiaceae bacterium. Taxonomy (GTDB): domain Bacteria; phylum Pseudomonadota; class Gammaproteobacteria; order Steroidobacterales; family Woeseiaceae; genus UBA1847. The sequence goes on from CAXBJV010000030.1 coordinate 23,125, forward strand.
CAGCCACTCCGGAAATATCAGCGACGTTCCTTGCAGGCCGCTCATGTTGCAGCGCGCGTCCGGTGTGATCGCGGTTTTCAGGTCTCGCGACGAGCTGACAAATCGAAATGACGAAGCAGCCAGCGCGTCGACCAGGCTGTCCGGCAGGTTCCATGCCGGCGGCTGGAACCCGGGTACGAAGCGCAGCCCCGCAGACTCAAAGATGCGCAGCCCGTGTTGCAGGCTCGCTGTGCAGGCAGCACGGGATTGTTGCTGAAACTCGACCGCAAAGTTCGGACCGCGATGCAGGTGAGTCAGGCCATGCATCGCGACGTCAGTTCGCGGCATCGCATTCAGGTAAGTCACAAAATCGCTGTGCCGGTCGACCCGCATCTTGTTACGCGGCTGCAGGGTCGTCCAGTACACACGGTCGCGAACCCATGGAATGCGAGTGAGCCAAGTGCGTCGCTGCACGAGACCGAGCGGGCGCCAGTTCGGCGTAACAAAAAGGGTTGTATTGAGCTGCGGGCAGGCCTGCAGTAACTGAACTACGCGACCGAGGGCGCCATCACCTAGATCACCGCCCGCTTCATAAGCGTCCTTCGACGTACCCGGATGGACGTCGTCGATACTGAAACAAACCGCCGCCTGCTTTCCCCGCGGCAGCCAATGCGGTTTATTGTCCGGCTCTTGCATAGCGCGCAGAGTACCGCGTTCAGGGCTTGATGCTAAGGGAATATTCGATCGTACTGGCTACGCGGACGTTGCTACGTCCCGACCCGGCAAGCCGAGGCGATCGTTGAGCGCAACCGGATTGCCGTCGATATCCACGACGGCCCGTGGGGGGTCGAAGTCCTGGGTCAGGCTGCTCACCACCAGCATCGTCAGCAGTGAAGCCAGTAGCCCAATCATATCGCCCGGCAATTCGGGTGCGACTGCGCGCGTGATCAGCCAGGACGAAAAGCCAACGACCATTGCTGACAGGGCGCCCGTGCGATTGGCCTTCTTCCACCATACCGCCAGCACAAACGGCATGACGATTGCCGTCAGCGTCAGCAGGTTGGCATCAATCATCACGTCAAAAACGACCTGTGCTTTCAAGGCAACGATCACCGCAACAATGCCGCAGACCGGAATGACAATGCGGGCCACGAGCAGGGTCTGCTTGTCCGACGGCGACTTGAGGACCAAAGGCAGAAGATTGCGACTGGTGATGCTGGCACAGGCAAGCAACGCACTGTCGCAGGAACTCATGATCGCGGCGAGCACAGCGCCGACAAATACCGCAACAGCAACTGGATGCAAATGCTGAATTGCCAGCGCGGGAATGACCGACTCGGAGTCACCCAGTCCAGGCATGGTCACGCTGGCAATGATGCCCAGCAATACCGGGATCATGCCGAACAACAGGTAGCCGGCTGAAGCAAAGTAGAACGAATTCAATGCAACGCGTTCCGATCTGGCGGCCATCGCACGACCGAGAAGATTCTGGTTGGCGACGTCCGCGAGCCCAAAAATAAACCACAGGCGAAAATAGTTAAGCCAGTGCTCCCAGTCGTTCTGCAATGGAAGCAAGCGAAACGTGTTTTCAGGCAACTGCGGCTGGATCGTTGACCACCCGCCGACATCCGTCAATACGGCGAAGAACAGCACGACCAGGCCAATCATGATGATGACCATCTGATACGAGTCAGTCAGCGCGACCGCCCACATGCCGCCGACCATCGTATAGATGAAGACCACAGTCGCACCGCCAATAATACCGACTTCAAGCGGCGTACCAGTCAGGGATTCGAATACCAGCCCGAATGCGACCAGCATCGCACCGACCCAGCCAATGTTCGATACCAGCTGCGTTAGCGCAGTAAGAGTCGCGGCCGACTTGCCGTAACGTTGATCGACAAAATCGATGACCGTTAAAAGTTTCAGGCGTCGAAAAATGCGCGCAAAGAACAAGCCGACAATAAACAATGCGAGGGCAGCACCGAACGGGTCCGCGATAACGCCGAGAAGACCCTCGTCATAAGCAGCGCCGGACGCGCCCATGATCGTGCCACCACCGAACCAAGTTGCGATAATCGTTGCCGAACAGATAAATAATGGCAGGCGCCGCCCGGCGACGATGAACTCCGTCGACGTGCGCGTGCGCCTCGAAGCGTATACGCCGATGGCCAGCATTAGCGCGATGTAAATGCCGACACCAATAAAAATGATCGTCCGGGTTTCGATTGTTATTCTTCGTGACTATGGACGTCGCCAACGATACCAGCGCGATGGGTATCCGCAAACCCAATTATTGAGATTCGTGCCAGGGTCAGCGGCTGTCACTGCGACCATTTGCCGGCTTGCGTCATCTCTAGAGTAATCGTGTGTTAGAACACGGTAGTCGAGTCACAGGGGAATTTAGCGATGCGCATTATGGGACGAGCTCCGGTTTGGGCTGGTATGTTGCTGTTGGCGAGTATCGCAATAGCGAATGACGAAGATCTGCCGCCTGTCGAGGAGCGTCTTGCCGCATTTATGCAGCAAGCTGCCGAGGAAGGATTTACCGGCGGCGTTGTTGTTGCGAGGGGAGATGATCTCCTGTTGCGGGCTGTTTACGGCGAGCGCGTACCGGGCAAGAAGGACCCGGTGCAACTCGATACGATTTCGACAATCGGCTCGATCACCAAACAGTTCACTGCGGCTGCTGTTGTTCTGCTGGAGCAGCAGGGAAAACTGTCGGTCGACGATGTCCTGAGCGACTGGTTTGACGACGTGCCGGCCGACAAAGCCGACATTACAATCCATCAATTGCTAAGCCACCAGGCCGGATTTGCGCCGGCGATCGGACCGGACGGCGAGCGCATCGGCCGGCAGGCCTTCATCAGGCAGGCATTTTCTTCCGAACTTCTTTTCCCACCGGGCAGCGGTTACGAATATTCAAACGTGGGCTTCAGCGTGGCGGCGGCAATTGTCGAACGCGCATCGGGGCAGGACTACGAGGCGTTTCTGAAAGAGAATTTTTTCCTGCCGCTCGACATGCACGACACTGGCTACGAGCTGGCGGCGAATGTACGTCATCGCATCGCTCACGGCGAGAAAGAGGATGGCAGTGACTGGGGCAGCGTTTACGACAACTTTATTGCGGATGGCGGGCCTGGCTGGCACCTGGTCGGGAACGGCGGCATTCACTCGACACTCGATGACATGCTGCGCTGGCATCGTGGCCTGCAAAGCGGACGCATCCTCAACGCAGCGTCGACGGTCAAACTGTATGGCAAATATGCGCCCGAACCCGGCGGTACCTTCTATGGCTACGGCTGGTCGATTGAGGAAACGCCGTGGGGTGCAACCTTGATCGCACACAATGGTGGCAACCCGTATTATTTCGCAGACTTTCTGCGTTTTCCCGACGATGACATTGCGATCTACCTGTGGACGACAAGCCACGAGAACCGGCTGAAGGATATTGGCCGTCCACTGGCCAGCATTGTCTACGGTGGTGCGGCGCCCGCGATTCCACCGCCGCCACCCGAACTATTGCGGGCAGCGTCCGGACCCAAAGCGAAGCCCGGTACTTACGCGGCGAAATGGCAGCTGCCCGCCGTACCACAGGTCGAAGTTGCCGCTCGAATGCTGGAAATTGTATTCACGGATGACGGCACATTGCGAAACACCCTGATTGACACGACCATTCACCCCGCATTGCTGGAAAAGCGCGGTGCCGCCGGTATCGTTGAAGTTGCCGCCGCCATCCGCAACGAGCTGGGAGAGTATCGGTTGCTCGGCGTACGGCCGTATCCTGACGATCGTATCGATATAGAATTCGATACGGTGCAGGGCATCATGGCGATTGAACTGAGCCTCGACGAAGACGGCGGCCTGAAAGCGCGCGGTATCGGTCTGCGAATTGGCAGCTAGTCGCTGTATCCGGCCGACTCTATGGTGTCGTGCTGGAAATTCCACGACCCGGTAATGCGGGTAATCGGGCGGTGCCCTTTCAGGTGCTGGCGGCGCCAGGATTCGAATTGCCGCGTGCGAAGCCCCTCGGGGAGCTGCCAGCCATCTCTCGCGAAGTAATGGGCGGTGTATTCGCCGAGGAAGCCGGCGGCCTGCACTTCTGCCAGGGCGTCCAGGTACTGATCTCTAATATCTTGATTTACAAACAGTTTTTCCTGCCAGGCATTGACGAGGTGCCGGCGGGAGCGAAATTCACAGTCAAAGCTCGACGCCCGGGCCGGAATCGGGCCACCGAGCTGCAACTGGCAAGTGCTTTTGATCAGGCTGTAAGTCACCCAGCTCTGGTAGGCGGGGTCATCGTTGGCAAATGCGGCCGGTGCGAGATAAAAGGTGTCGCCGTCAGTGACCCCGTCGCGCGTATAGATGCCGCGATCGCAGGCGCTGAGCATGAGGCACAGAATCAGGGGCCAAAAACGCATAAACACAGCATACTTCACGTGCCTAAACGAGAGCTGAATCAAGTTCGCAGTCGCGAACATCCTGTATCATGCGCTGCATTCCAATCTGGAGCGTTTTTTTGGGTCTCAGCATCATTATTTTGGCAGCAGGACAGGGCACGCGCATGCGCTCAGCCTTGCCCAAGGTTCTGCAGCCACTGGCAGGGAAGCCATTGCTGTCACATGTCCTCGATTGCTCAGATGCGATCGCGGCCGACGATGTTTGCGTGGTTTACGGGCATGGCGGCGAAGCGGTGCAGGCAGCAATCTCGAAACCGGGCCTGCGCTGGGCCCTGCAGGCGGAACAGCTTGGCACCGGGCATGCGGTGCAGCAGGCGATGCCAAATACCCCGGACGACAATCGTGCGCTGATCCTGGCCGGTGATGTGCCGCTGCTCACAGCGGAGACGCTTGCGACATTGCTGGAAGAGACACCGGCGGATGACATGGCCGTGCTTACTGTGGATATGGATGACCCGACGGGCTACGGCCGCATCGTTCGTGAGGGCGGGAGCGTGAAATGCATCGTGGAACAGAAAGACGCCAGCGAAGAGCAGCAAGCAATCAGCGAGATCAATACCGGCGTTATCTTGTGTCCGGCAGACAGGCTGAAGCACTGGCTCGCACAACTGAAGAACGACAATTCGCAGGGCGAATATTATTTGACTGACGTCATTGCAATGGCGGTCGCGGACAAGGTCACGGTGCACGGTATTAAAGCCGGCAGCAGTGCGGAGGTCATGGGTATCAACGACAAAAAACAACTTGCTGAAGCCGAGCGCGCATTGCAGATGCGTCGCGTCGACGCATTGATGAAAGAAGGCGTCGGATTTGCAGATCCTGCGCGTGTCGACATTCGCGGCACGCTCAAGTGTGGGACGGATGTGTTCATCGATATCAACGCCGTTTTCGAAGGCGATGTTGAGCTCGGCGATGGTACTGTCATCGAATCCAACAATCTGATTCGCGACAGCAAGCTCGGCGCGAAGACACTGGTGCACAGCAACTGTCATATTGAAGGCGCCACGACAGGTAACGATTGCGAGATCGGCCCGTTCGCCCGTTTGCGCCCTGGCGCGGACCTTGCCAACAACGTGAAGGTCGGCAATTTCGTCGAGATCAAGAAAAGCACCGTGGCGGACGGCAGCAAGGTCAATCACCTGACCTATATTGGTGATGCTGAGATTGGCAAGAGCGTCAACGTTGGCGCGGGCACTATTACCTGCAACTACGATGGCGCCAACAAGCACAAGACCGTTATCGGCGATGGCGCGTTCATCGGTTCCGGTGTCGAGTTGGTCGCACCTGTCGAGATTGGTCCTGGTGCGACTATCGGTGCTGGTTCTACGATTACCCGCAAAGCACCCGATCACACCCTGACACTTGAACGCTCACGACAAAAAAGTATTGATGACTGGAAGCGACCAGAGAAAAAGGAAAAACAATAAATGTGTGGAATTGTTGGCGCTGTCGCCGATAGAAATGTTGTATCGACACTTGTCGAAGGACTGCGGCGTCTCGAATACCGCGGTTATGACTCGGCCGGCGTTGCCGTAGTCGATAGCGACAACAAGATTGGCCTGTGCCGAACGGTCGGCAAGGTTGCTGAGCTTGACGAAAAGCTGGAAAAGTCACCGCTGGAAGGTTTGATTGGCGTTGCGCATACGCGCTGGGCAACGCATGGCGGTGTCACCGAAGCCAACGCGCACCCGCATTTGTCGGGTGGACGAGTGGCGGTCATCCACAACGGCATCATCGAGAACTTCCAGCCGATCAAGGACGAGATGCTGGCAGAGGGTTACACCTTCGAATCCGAGACGGATACCGAGGTCGCGGCGCACCTTATATATGACTACCTGCAGCAGGGTCTCGATCTCGTCGAGGCCGTGGGCAAGGCCGTAAAGCGATTCGAAGGTGCCTTTGCTCTACTGGTTATCGATGCCGATGATCCGGACCGAATTGTTGTAAGCCGCGTTGCCAGCCCACTGGTTATCGGACTCGGTGACGGTGAGAACTTTGTCGCCAGTGGCATACCGGCTCTACTGCCGGTTACAAAACGATTTATCTATCTTGAGCAGGGCGATCTCGCCGAGATACGTCGTGAAGGCGTGCGCGTAGTGGATAGCGACGGCAATGAAGTGTCGCGTGAAGTGCATGAGACCGAGTGGGACAGCGCATCGGCCGAAAAAGCGCCGTTCGATCACTTCATGATGAAGGAAATTCACGATCAGCCGAGTGCGCTGGCCGATACGCTGTACGGGCGCGTGTCGAATCAGCAGGTCATCCCCGAGTCGCTCGGGCCGAAAGCGGCAGAGTTGCTCGATAAGGTCGAGAACATTCATATCGTTGCCTGCGGTACCAGTTATCACGCCGGCTGCGTGGGCAAATACTGGATCGAGGCATTAGCTGGTGTGCCGTGCCAGGTCGAGATTGCGAGCGAGTATCGTTATCGCCATGTCGTCGTGCCGCCGAACACTTTGTTTGTGACGTTGTCGCAGTCCGGTGAAACCGCAGACACGCTCGAAGCACTGCGCATGGCGAGCGAACTTGGTTACCTCGGCACGCTGACGATCTGCAACAGTCCGCACAGCTCGATGGTGCGCGAGTCCGATCTTGTCATGATGACGCAGGCCGGCCCGGAGATCGGTGTCGCCAGTACCAAAGCATTTACGACGCAGTTACTGTCAATTCTGCTCGTCACGCTGATGATGGCAAAACATCGCGGTCTTTCGCTTGAGAAGGAACAGGAGTTCGTCGCTAACCTAACGCACGCGGCGGCAGCATCTGACCTTTGTTTGAAAATGAGCGACCAGCTCAAGGAACTGGCACAGGACTTTGCAGACAAGAACCACACGCTGTTTCTCGGCCGCGGACCGATGTGGCCGATCGCAATGGAAGGCGCACTGAAGCTTAAGGAAATTTCCTACATTCATGCAGAGGCGTACGCGGCCGGTGAGTTGAAACATGGCCCGCTGGCATTGATCGATGACGAGATGCCGGTGGTCGTGGTTGCGCCCAATAACGAACTGCTCGAAAAACTCAAATCCAATATGCAAGTTGTCCGTGCACGTGGCGGTCAGCTGTACGTGTTTGCCGATGACGCAACCGGTATCAAGAGTGAGGAAGGCATGAAAGTGATTTCCATGCCGCATGCCGATCGACTGATCGCGCCTATCGTTTACACCGTGCCACTGCAATTACTGTCATATCACGTTGCAGTGCTTAAAGGCACGGATGTCGATCAGCCGAGGAACCTGGCGAAGAGCGTGACGGTGGAGTAGCCGCATCGAACGAAGTGTCTTGAAAATGATCCATCTCTAGAAGAGTGAATCACAATTATTTCAAAGAACCAGGCGTTTGTCGGCGGCTTGGTATTCGATGCATGAAATAGCCGGTTTGAGATAAAATTTCATTGCAAATCAACAATCCGCTCGTTCGTCGAAACACACGGGCGTATTCACGTTACGTAAGGCGTTTGACATCGGCGGGAAGATTATTGGCGATAATATCGCCGAATAGCTTCAGGTCCTCCTGGAGCGGATACGAAGTTCGGTAAACCAATCCGATGCGCCGATAAGCGCTCCCGCCCAATGGCCGGGCCAGGACAGGCGCTCTCTTACTCTTTCGATGTGCGACAGCCATTGCGGGCATCAGCGTGCAGCCCATGCCGTTCGCTACCATTTCATAAATTGTCTCCAGACTGGTCGCGCGAAAATCGACAGCGTCTGTTTCTGCGACCCTGTTCGCCCGGCCGCAGAGGTCGAGGGCCTGGTCGCGCAGGCAATGGCCCTCCGTAAGCAGAAGCAAGTGTTCGCGAACGAGGTCTTTCGACCTGAGGCGAGATCGTTTGGCGAGCGGATTATCTTTCGGCAATACGGCCCAGAAAGGCTCGTCGAACAATGCGATTGAATCGAGGTCATGCTCGTGCACGGGTAGAGCGAGCAGCGCTGCGTCAATCTCGTGATGATGGAGCGCTTCTACCAGGTGGGTGGTCAGATCCTCGTGGGGAATCAGCTTGAGATTCGGCGCGGCCTTCCGCAAAACGGGTACCAGCCACGATCGCAGGTAGACAGATAAAGTAGGGATGATCCCGAGACGCAACTCGCCACTGAGTGGAGCTTCGTGACGATGGCCGATTTCGATGATGTGCTCTGCCTCGGCGAGGATCTGACGGGCCTTTGCCAGGATTTTCTGCCCGGCAGGGGTAATCTCGACGGACTTATTGGTGCGCTCAAACAGCGTAACGCCCAGCTTTTTCTCCAGTTTGCTGAGTTGCGTACTCAGCGTCGGCTGGCCAACGAAGCAAGCTTCGGCTGCTTTGCCAAAGTGACCGTGATCTGCCAAAGCCACAAGGTAGCCGAGTTCGCGGATCGTTAGTTTCGGAATTGTGTTCATCTAGAAAATCAATCGATACCAGGATAACAATCAATTAGACAGAGTCTAATCTGAGTGCGAGACTTTGCCAAGCAAAGAAGAACTATCGATTCGAAGTCCAAATACTACGAGTGGCAACAGCGCTTAAGGTATTCGGTCAGATTGTTACTGGACTGGGTCGTTACGAGACTGGCGATCAGGAGGAAGACAATGAGATTGGAAAAGCTACGATTTCTAAGTGTGATCGCAGTTGTGATTTCTGTGCTTACCGCATCTGGCAGTGCGTTGGCTCAAACCGAAGCGAAATCAAACCAGTTCTGGTGGCCCAAATCGCTGAGCCTCGAACCGCTTCGTGCGCACGATGTGCGGTCGAATCCCTACGGTGCCGAATTCGACTATGCCAGCGCATTCGAGAGTGTCGACCTCGACGCCCTGAAGGCTGACATAGAGGACGTACTAACGACGTCGCAAGACTGGTGGCCAGCAGACTGGGGCCACTATGGCGGACTGATGATCCGGATGGCCTGGCACAGCGCGGGCACTTACCGTGTACATGACGGTCGCGGCGGCGCGGACGGCGGCCAGCAACGCTTTAATCCCTTGAACAGCTGGCCCGACAACGCCAACCTGGACAAGGCACGCCGCCTGTTGTGGCCAGTCAAACAAAAATACGGGCGCAATGTCTCCTGGGCTGACCTCATGATCCTGGCCGGCAACGTCTCTCTTGAATCCATGGGATTTGAAACACTGGGATTTGCCGGTGGCCGCATCGATGACTGGGAGGCCGACCTTGTCTATTGGGGGCCCGAAACCAAAATGCTCGGTAACGACAAACGTTACGACAAGGACGGCAATCTGGAGAAACCGCTGGCGGCTTTGCAAATGGGCTTGATCTATGTGAACCCCGAGGGGCCCAGCGGCAACCTCGACCCGGTGTCTGCCGCGCATGATATCCGCGAGTCCTTCAACCGAATGGCCATGAATGACGAGGAGATCGTTGCGCTGATTGCGGGCGGCCATACGCTGGGCAAAGTGCATGGCGCGGCAAGGGCCGACTGCGTCGGTCCGGAGCCCGCGGCCGCCGATCTCGTGGAACAGGGCCTTGGCTGGAAAAACAAGTGCGGCAGCGGAAACGGTGCTGACACAATGACAAGCGGTCTGGAGGGTGCGTGGACGCAAACGCCAACCGCGTGGTCGACCCTGTTCCTGTCCAATCTGCTGAACTTCGACTGGGAAAAGCGGAAGTCGCCTGGCGGCGGTACGGTATGGGTGCCGACTGATGAGTCACTGCACACCGCAGTGCCGGATGCCCACGTCGAAGGTAAACGTAACCCGCCCATCATGCTGACGACTGACCTGTCGCTACGGGAAGATCCCGAGTTTCGGAAAATCTCCGAACGCTTCTTATCGAACCCGAGGGAGTTCGACAAAGCTTTTGCCAGGGCGTGGTTCAAGTTGACGCATCGTGACCTGGGTCCACGGTCCCGGTATCTGGGCAGCGAAGTGCCCGAGGAGATGTTTATTTGGCAGGATCCTGTGCCGGCCGTCGACCATGAGTTGATCGATGCACGCGATGCCAACCGACTCAAGACGAACATCATGAAGTCTGGTCTGACAGTGCCCGAGCTGATTCGCACGGCCTGGGCATCGGCTTCCACGTATCGCGGCTCCGATATGCGCGGCGGTGCCAATGGCGCCCGCATACGCCTGGCACCGCAAAAGGACTGGCGAGCTAATGATCCGGCGGAGCTCGCAAAAGTCCTGGATACGCTTGCCGATGTGCAGCAGGACTTCAACAGGTCGCTTGGTGGCGGCAAGCAAGTGTCGCTGGCCGACGTTATCGTACTTGGCGGCGCGGCAGCTGTTGAACAGGCTGCGAAGAGTGCAGGCTACGAGATAGAAGTCCCGTTTACGCCCGGTCGCACCGATGCGTCGCAACAGATGACCGACGTCGACTCTTTTGCTGTGTTGGAACCGACAGCGGACGCTTTCCGCAACTTCTATAGCGAAGTGAGCTATGCCTCACCGACGAGGATGCTGGTTGAAAAAGCCGATTTGTTGACGCTGACTGTGCCGGAGATGACCGTACTGGTCGGCGGTATGCGTGTTTTGAACGCCAATGCCGGGCAGATCGAACACGGTGTATTTACAGATGATCCCGGAATCCTTAGCAACGACTTCTTCGTGAATCTGCTTGATATGTCGACACAGTGGACGAGGTCTGACAAAGCTGACGGTGTATACGAGGGCAGGGACCGCATTACCAGCCAGTTAAGGTGGACGGCTACACCGGTCGACTTGGTATTCGGCTCAAATTCGGAACTTAGGTCAATTGCAGAAGCCTATGCGGCGGCCGATGGTGAGGAACAGTTTGTACGCGATTTTGTTGCTGCATGGACCAAGGTAATGACGCTCGATCGATTTGACGCGAGCTCGGCCCAACAAGACAAGTTGCTCGCTCGCCGTTGAATCGACGGTCCGGAATAGAGTGAATGTGACGGCGGCGCGTTGGCGCTGCCGTCACACGTTTGGCTCCCAGGCTCAGCGACTTGAATGTGCGCACTGTTAGCTGAAAGAGTTGCCTGCCAGGGAAGTGACGGATGGTGAAACTGAAGCACTATGCCAAAAATAATTAACGCGCCACCTATAAGCCTAAGAGTCATGCCATTACTCCCGTGGGCAGTTGCTTCGATTGGCTCCACTGCCTGGGTGATTGGCCGTACATACGCTTGAATTCTCGACTGAATTGAGAGGGACTCAAATAGCCGACGTCCGACGCCGCCTCGTTCACAGTCATGCCACTGGCAATCTTCATGGCGGCGTTGTTCAGTCGCATCGACTTTACAAACTGGATCGGCGACATCGTGGTCGCCTGCTTGAATTTACGATGCAGTACAGCCCGGCTCATCCCCACCTTTGACGCCATGTCCTCGATCGTTACCGCCTCGTCCAGGCGAGACGACAAGTACTCAATTGCCCGGGCGATCTCGTTGCCCACCCCGAAGGCGCGCCTCGCGGATTCTCCTGTATCCCCGTTCAATATGGCGTAGTACACCTCCCGAAGCCGACCGTTCCCAAGCACCGCCGTATCCGTGGAGCTATCCCCCAATTGCAGCAGCCGCAGCAGTGCTGCAGTAAATGCGTCGTCCCAGCGAGCGAGTGCAATCCCGTTTGGAAGCGGGCCGCTCTCGGGTGTTCGGATAGCACCCGCTGCGTTTTCCATCTCAATGGCCAATTCGGTCATCACCTTTGTGTCCAGCGAGATATAAACACCGAGAAGGGGGTTGTCCGGCGACGCTGCAGGCGTCCCTGCCTCGACTGGCATCGACATGGTGCAACACATGTATCGGCTGCTGTCGTATACGTAGGAATTGCCATTCATTATTGCCTCCTTGGTGCCGCTCACGATAGCGACTACCGCGGGTTCGTACACCGCGGGGGCGCAGCGATGTGGCTCGGTAACCCGAAACAGCTGAACGCCCGTTATCCCCGTTTCCACAAGGCCATCGTCGCCGACCCGGCTTTCAATAATCTTCTTTATCTGTTGTTTGCTCATACAGCCAAGCTAGCAGCACAGGACGTGCTACTCAACCAGTCTGATACAAATAGGCATGTATAAGAGACTATTTCGTCTATCTGTGTGTCATGTCGAGATTTATAGTCGTTTCAGGTGAGGGCTACCCTCGAACAATCGACCAGCCGTCGCTGGCAGGAGCATGAAGATGGAAAACAACAAATTTGGCCCAAAGGGTTGGATGCCGGAACGACTCGACTCGCTCGCAGGCAAGACCTATGTCATCACCGGCGCCAACGCAGGCGCAGGATTTGAGGCAACGCGAGTGTTCCTGTCCAAGGGCGCCAAGGTGGTGATGCTGAATCGCAACGCAGACAAGTCAAACGCCGCTATCGCGACCCTGAAACAGGAGTTTGGCCCCGATGCCGACGTGACTTGCGTGCGCATGGACCTGGCGGTGCTGGATTCCGTCAGGGAAGCAGCGGCCGAAGTACTGGAGAACGTTCCCCGCATCGACGCGCTCATCTGTAATGCGGCGATCGCGCAGGTGCCGACCCAAAAACTCACGGTGGACGGCTTTGAAAGCATGCTCGGCACGAATCATTACGGCCACTTCCTGCTCTGCGGTCTGCTCTTCAAGCGGATCGAGGAAACGAAGGGACGCATCGTTGTTGTCAGCAGCCTCGGGTACAAGATGGGCATCAAGACCATCCAGTTCGACGACATGAACTGGGACAAGAATTATCACCAGAACAATACCTACTCGCAGAGCAAGTTGGCACAGATGATGTTTGCCTACGAGTTACAGGACAAGCTGGCCGCGGCGAACAAAACCGACGTAAAGATTTACGTATGCCATCCTGGTTCGTCGAAGACGTCTCTCATCAAGACCAGCGGCAACCTGGCGACGCGGATCATGTTCGGACTCATGTCGCTATCGCCAATGGTGCAATCTGCCGAGAAGGGTTCGTGGCCGGAAGTCATGTGCGCAACCGAAGCGGACCTTGAACAGCGGGCACTGTACGGCCCTACCGGGCGCATGGAATTTGTCGGCCCGGTTGGCAAGGGTACGCTGCACGCTCATGCTTATAACAAGTCGGGAATGGAACGGCTTTGGATATTGTCGGAAAAGGAAACCGGCTTCGAGTGGGATATTTAATAAAGCCAGGCAAGAAGATCTTCCGGGATCGGTAAGGTGATGGCCGACAGGTTGCGGCGCCAAGAGCCTACTGGTTCCGCCCGCTCGAACGTTCGCCTTCGGTCTACAATTTGCGGTAGGTTCTGACCCTGACTTCGCGCTGATGCCGGAATCGAATTGCACATCTGCGTTACAATGAGCCCCGTCAGGGCCGAGCAGATTTTCGGTGGCTTCCGAGGCGCGCCATGAAGCCCATCTCATAGTCGGAATTGCGTCTGTATTTACGAGGGATTCAAGCATCGTTCCATGACTGATTTCCGCACAATAGCAGTTGCCGCCGCAATCCTGATTGCGCCACTGGCTGCTGCGCAATCCCCGCCGCCGTTGGAGGCCTACGGGGCAATGCCGACGGTCGATTTAATGGTGATCTCACCGAGTGGGCATCGGATCGCGTACCGGCTGACCAAAAATGATCAGGATGTCATTCTGGTCGCCGACTTGCAGAGCAAGGAAATAATAAACGGTCTGTCTGTCGGTGATATTTCGGTCAGGCAGCTCCGGCTGATTGACGACGATACGTTGATCATAAACGCGGGCCGTACGGACAGGGCGTTCGGGTTTCGCGGGCAGTTCGATTTCAGTACGGCGCTCCGCTTTGACACCTCCACGGGGGCGCTCGATCAGTTGCTCAGGCGAGCCAAGTATCTGCATCCGGCACAGTCCGGCCTGGGCCGTATCATAGGCGCGGCTGATGACGGAAAAAGCCTGTTGATGCCGGCATTTCACAGCAAAGACGTAGCACTTAGCGATCCGAGGTACGGCGTCTACTCCGTCGATCTCGACACCAACCGAACTAACCTGATCGAGAACGGTAGCTTCTCGGCAATTGACTGGTTTGCCGATGACAGTGGCCTGATCAACGTCCGGGTCGACTTTATTGAAGCCGAGGATCGCTATCGAATCTGGTCGCTTTCGGGCAAGAGGAAAAAAATCTTCGAATTGGTGACCAGTATTCCACCGCCCGGCCCGGTTGGCATGCTATCCGGCGACGACGCACTCGTGTACGCGGCGTGGACTGATGGTTCGGACTTCCCGACCTTTTATCGCATGGACATCGATGATGGCGAGATTTCCGGGCCCATCCTGGACCGAAGCGATTCCGAGGTCGAGTCGGTCTTGACGGATATCAATCGGACGGTATACGGACTTCAGTACTCGGGCTTCACGCCAACATACAAATTCTTCGATGCCGAGCTCGATTCGCGAGTCAGGGACATACTCGCGCGTATGGAAGGGACGTCCGGCACGATTGTTAGCTGGAGCAAGGATTTTGAGAACATTATTGTTCGCATAAGCGGTGTATGGAATTCCGGCGCCTACCTGCGTTTCCGAGCAGATTCCGAAAACCCCGAACTCATAATGAACGTACGGCCGGGTATCGCAACGAACCAGGTGGTCCCGACTAAAGCGATAACTTATGCCGCACGAGATGGACTTGAGATCCCTGCGCTCGTAACCGCACAGGATAAGCTGCGCCTGAACGGCAATGCGCCGCTGGTCGTGTTGCCGCATGGTGGGCCGGCGGCATACGACAGCCTTGAATTCGATTGGATCGCGCAGTATTTCGCCAGCCGCGGCTATGTGGTGCTTCAGCCGCAGTTTCGTGGTTCGAGCGGCTTCGGAGCCGACTTCACGCGAGCGGGGTTCGGTGAATGGGGCGGCAAAATGCAAACGGATATCGATGACGGCGTCGATCACCTGGTTGAAAGTGGCCTCGTAAACGCTGAGCGTGTTTGCATTGTCGGTGCCAGCTACGGCGGCTATGCAGCCCTTGCAGCCGGCGCGTTTTCGCCTGACAAGTACCGGTGCGTCGCATCGATTGCCGGTATCTCGGACCTGCAGACGATGCTGAAATCAGATCGCCGCAAGTACGGGCGCCGTCACTGGGCAATCAGCTACTGGGAACGTCAGTTTGGCGGGAAAGAGTTCGATTGGGATGCGCTGGATGCGATCTCACCGGTCAATTTTGCCGACCGTTTTGACGCGCCCGTGTTGTTGATTCATGGGAAAAAGGACACGGTCGTGCCGATTGAGCAAAGTAAAGCAATGCGCAAAGCATTACGCAGGGCTGGCAAGGACGTAAAGCTGATTGAATACAAGGGGGCAGATCACTGGCTGTCGTATAGTGCATCCAGGATGGCAACATTGCGTGCTCTTGCCAGGTTCGTAGAAGAGAATCTTTAGCTTGGCTCGGCCAACGGCAGCGAAGGCGATACTGCCATAACCCTGGTGCAGCTACATTGACGCAAAAATAGGCGACGAGATCGAGCCATGACCGAGACTGAGCTCAATATCCGGTTTGCACCGGCCCAACCTGAGCAGGCAGCCGAGCTTGCGCCACTCATCTATGAGAGCTCACATGAACTCCTCGACTTCATGTTTGGCGACAGGACAACAGCGGAGGCCGCGCTGACCCGGTTGATTGCGAAGCCGAATGGCCATTTTAGCCATCGATTCGTCACGCTGCTCATCGTGAACGACCAGGTTCAGGGTGCCGAGTTGGGCTACAGCGCCGAACAGCTCAGCGCACAAGAGTTTGCCGGCGCAGTGAACATGCTGCGGGTAATGCCGCTGCGTCGATGGCCGCATTTAATCGTCGCGGTGAATCGCGCGCTTGCAGGCTACGTGATGCCGCCGTCGCCCGATGCCTACTACATCAATAACATCGCGGTCAGCAGCGAACATCGTGGCGCGGGCCTCGGCAAGGCATTTCTCAATCATATTGCACTCGTCGCCCGGCAGGACGGCTTTCGCTGTATCGAACTGGACGTCACCGATATCAATGACGGTGGCGTTCGCTTTTACGAACGCATGGGCTTCTATTGTATTGCAGAGTCGCGACCCGAGACGGCAATTAAACGCTACGGCCTGCCGGTACTGAAACGCATGCGCCTGCTGCTCAATACAGAGCAGGCTATCGCCGTCGATAACTATGAGCGGCCGACCAGTACCACTGTCGTCAGTGACGTCTCGAAGTTAAATCCGATCAGTGTTGACGAAGTCTATGTGCCCGGATCGGTTGACCAGTTGCAGGCCATGGTCAAGATGTCCGGCAAACCGATTTCTATCGGCGGCGGCTGCTATTCAATGGGCGGCCAGATCGCACAGCCTGGCACGCTGCACATCGACATGCGGGGCATGAACCGCATCCTGGAGCTGGATCCAACGGCTCGAACCATCCGTGTACAGGCCGGCACACGCTGGAAAGACATTCAGCAGGTCGCGGATGATTTCGGTCTCGCCGTGCGGGTCATGCAGACTTACTCGAATTTCACCGTTGGCGGATCCTTAAGCGTCAATTGCCATGGACGGTATGTCGGCCTCGGGCCGGTCATCCTGACGGTCCGGTCGATCCAATTGATGTTGCATGACGGCAAGATCGTACAGGCCTCGCCAACCGAGAACACCGAGATCTTCTTTGGCGCAATTGGCGGTTACGGCGCCTTCGGCATCATACTCGAGGCCACCC
This sequence comes from uncultured Woeseiaceae bacterium, assembly GCA_963976215.1. Classification (GTDB taxonomy): domain Bacteria; phylum Pseudomonadota; class Gammaproteobacteria; order Steroidobacterales; family Woeseiaceae; genus UBA1847. The sequence continues at coordinate 40,098 of CAXBJV010000030.1, forward strand.
TGGATCTTGAAAACAACGCACGTATCGAGCGGCTGAGTCGCAAGATGACCATGAATGACTACCCGGAATTCTTCGAGAAAAACATTCGCAATGACGACAAGATCGTTTTTCACAATGCCGACATGGTGCCGCCGGACTTTGAAAAAGTTCGCGCCATTAGCTGGCGTGAGACGGACAAGCCAGTGAATCGCAAGGCCCGCAAAGAAGGGCGAAGTCTCTATCTCGCCGAGAAGTACATGCTGTGGACGATTACCGAAACCAAATTCGGTCATTTGCGCCGCGAATACGTCTACGAAACCCTGCTCTATCTTCGCCCCAAGGTCACCTGGCGCAATGACGAAGCGGACTATGATGCCGCGGAGCTCGAGCCGCTGTCGCGCAACAAATCGACCTACATACTGCAGGAGTATTTTGTTCCTGTGGCCCGGCTTATGGAATTCGCCGGCCTGATGACCGAAGTCCTGAGCCGCTTCAAGGTCCAGGTCGTCAATGTTTCAATTCGCCACGCGCATGCGGACCCGGGCTCCTGCCTTGCCTGGGCAAAATCCGAAGTCTTTGCGCTGGTGTTGTATTACAAGCAGGGTACTGGTGCCGCTGAGCGCGAAGCCGTAGCGGTATGGACGCGCGAGCTGATCGATGCCGTGTTGTCGTGCGCGGGCACCTACTATCTGCCGTATCAGCCACACGCGCGTGTCGATCAGTTCTATGCAGCGTACCCTCGTGCTGACGAATTCTTCGCACTCAAAGAACGCATGGATCCGGAGTATCGATTCCGCAACAGCCTGTGGACGAAGTATTTTCGTGAAGATAACAACAAACCGCTGTTCGCAGATCGACCCACCGACGACTCCGAATTCCTGAAAGTGTATGGCGACATCCGTTCACGCGACGACTTCTATCGTTTCCTGCAGGTTATTTATCACTTGTATCCGGAAGCAAAATTTCATCAGCTGATCATCGCGGCCTGCGAACGTCACGAGTCGGACCAGGCTATTTACGAAGATATCGCGCAACGGCTTCCTGCCATCAAGACGCCCTTGTCTGACCTGACCTATGCACTGCCAGCATTGATCACGCAGAAAAAAGAAATGGTTCGGCAGACAAAAACAATCCTGCCGGCGGCCAAAGAGATTAACGGCTATCTTGAGATCGGCTCGACGGGTCGCTACGTAAAGGGTCTTCAAAAAGCCCTGAATATGAGTGGCCCGGTGTATCTGACCAACGAGATCAGGCCTGATAATTCCTTGCCGGAAATCATGGAGCGGGGCGGATTGCGTGAAGTCGGTGTTTTCTTCGATCTGAACGACTACGACCCCATCCCCGACAGCAAGATAGCGCATGCATCTTTGGATCTCGTAACTTGTTACATCGGGCTGCATCATTGTCCGCGTGAAAAACTCGCGGCCTATATCCGCTCGATTCACAGGGTGTTGCGGCCGGGCGGCTTGTTCGTGTTACGCGATCATGATGCCTGTACAGACGATGCGAGAACTTTTTGCTCGCTGGTACACACCGTTTTCAACGCCGGCCTCGGCGTATCGTGGGACACCGACCGCGAGGAGCTCAGGCTTTTTGAAGGCGTCGACTTCTGGGCCGACCAGGTTGTGCAGGGCGGTTTCGAGGACACCAACAAGCGGCTGTTGCAGGATCACGACCCTTCTTTGAATACCTTAATGTGTTTCGAGAAAACCTAGCAGATAAAAAACAGTGCACGAGATCTCGTTCAACGACTTTCTTAGAGTCGAACTGCGAATCGGAGAAATTCCAAATAGGGTAAACTGAAGTCGAAGCGTCACGAGTAGACTGCGGGGGGCCGTCATCAAAAAACTGATCGTAAAAACGCTGCTGCTAATTGGTATGACCATTCCT
>CAXBJV010000031.1:0-41532 GCA_963976215.1 uncultured Woeseiaceae bacterium
ATTCCGCAGCGCGAAGGGCGGCTGTACCTGAATGTCAGTGCCTCGTTCGAAGACGAGACCGGGACCGTGTCGACGGTGATGGCGGTGCCAATACAGGTCGGCAGCGGGGCGCGTGAATTGCAGGAGCACGGGACGCTGTCGATGGATGAAAACGGCGATGCAGTACGGGTTCTCAAAAACGACAATTAAGCTGAAAACGGGAAAATTTTCCCAATTTATTTGTCAGAACTGAAGCTATATCACGGTTTTCAAGGCGACATATAATCTAGAGTAGTTGGCCAAGCGCGGGACGAGCTGGTCAATGCAAAAGGGTTTACGCGAGAAAATCAGGGCGGCTACAGAGGATTCGGGGATAACAAAGCCGGGCTTCGTCGAGCTGCTGGCGCTGATTGACCAACATTATGACAAAATGGAAGCGACGATCACGCAGTCGGTCCAGACCGCAACGCATTCTGTTACCGCGGCACCCATCGAGGCAATTTTTGACAGTGTCACCGAAGCGCTTTTTTCGGTAGACGCGAACGGCATTATCCGCAATTGCAACAAGGTCTGTACGAGTTACTTCAAACTGACCAAGGACCAGTTAATCGGTTCGAGCGTTGCCAACCTGTTGCCGAGTGCCAAAGATCAACCGATCCGCGATTTTCTCGAGGCCTATACCTCAAACCTCGAAGATACGAATATCGACCTGGTCGATGGCGAAGTGGCGGCCGTGCGTGCCGACGGTGAGCAGTTCATCGCCGAGATCAATGCGAGTAACCTGCAGACCGGCGGTGGCGATATTTATGTTGTCAGTCTGCGCGACGTTACCGACCGCAAACAGACCGAAAGCGCGTTGCGTGAAAACGAGGAACGTTATCGCGCACTGGTCGAAAATGCACCTGAGGCGATAATCGTTTTTGACGTCGATGAGAACGTATTCATCGATGCAAACGACAATGCTTGCACATTGTTCAATTTGTCACGTGCACGTCTGCTCAGTGTAGGGCCGGAAGCGATCAGCCCGGATGTGCAACCGGATGGCACGTCATCGTTTGGCGTACGACGCGGTTTTGTCGAGCGCGCATTGAAGGGCGAGCATCCGAGCTTCGAATGGATGCACAAGGACTCCGACGGCAAGGAGTTTCCATGTGAAGTCCGTTTCAGTCGCCTGCCGTCCGACGATCGTCAGCTGATTCGCGTCAGCATTACGAATATTGCCGAACGCAAGCGCGAAGAGGCGTTGTCTTATGCACAGAATAAAGTGCTCGAGATGATTGCTGCGAATACACCGCATGACCGAACCTTGCGTGCGATTTGCCGATTCGTCGAAAAACTGGGCAATAATTTTCGCGCGGCTATCATGGCGCTTGATGTCAAGAGCCAGACTTTGTCGGTTGCCGAAGCGCCGTCCCTGGATCACAAATTCCGCTTGTGCCTCGACTTTGTACGAGTTGAGGATGAATCATTGCCTTGCGGTTCAGCGGTGTTTCACTCGCAGGATCGTTTCACCAGCAGCATCGCCGCGGATCCGTGCTGGGAGGGCAAGCGCAAGGTTGCAGAAGAATTCGGCGTCCGCGCGGCCTGGTCTTTCCTGATCCATGGCGCGGCCAATCGTATTGTCGGTACCCTCGATGTGTATGTCGATGAGACCCGAGCGCCCACGACGTATGAGCTCGACAAGCTGAACGGTATGGCTCGACTTGCCGGCATTGCAATCAAGCGCCAGCATGATGAAGAAAAGCTGCGCACCAGTGAAGCTCGCTACCGTGGACTCTTTGAGAATGTCGTCGACGGCGTCTATATCGCCTCACGGGACGGCGAGATCATCACAGCAAACCCGGCCCTGGTTGAGATGCTGGGCTATGACAGCGTTAAAGAGTTAAAAGCCGTCGGCAAGACGACGGTGCTGTATGTAAACCCGATTGATCGCGAGCGCGTATTCGCGCGACTCGAGGCAGAGGGGGTGGTCAAGAATTTTGAATATCGTCTGCGCCGCAAGGATGGTCACAATATCGTTGTGCTGGAAAATTCTCGTGCGATCAAGGATGACGACGGCAACATTATTGCGCACGAAGGGACGATCACGGACATAACCGAGCGCAAACACGCGGAAACACGTGTCTTCGAAGAGAAGGAACGCGCGCAGGTTACCTTGCAGAGTATCGGTGACGGCGTCATCACGACAGATGCGGACGGACGCGTGGATTATATTAATCCGGTCGCGCAGGACTTGACCGGCTGGGACATGCGCAGTGCTCGCAACACGCCGGTGACCGACATCATGATGATCGTCAATGCGCACACGCGTTCCACAGTTGAAAACCCGGTGATGCGCTGCCTGAGCGAAGGCCGAACGATTACGCTGGCCGAAAACTCAGTGCTGATTACTCGCAATGGCGAAGAAGTTCCGATCCAGGACTCCGCCGCTCCGATCCGGGATCGGGTCGGCAACATTGTCGGCTCGGTAATGGTGTTTCACGATGTCAGCAAGGAAACTCGACTGTTCCGTCAGTTGAGTTACCAGGCGTCTCACGATTCGCTGACCGGGCTGATCAATCGACGCGAGTTTGAGAATTGCCTTGTTGGAGTGATCGAGCAGACCCGAGGTAACAACGAGGAATCGCACGCGCTACTCTATGTCGATCTCGACCAGTTCAAAGTTGTCAACGATACGTTCGGACATACTGCCGGTGATGCATTATTGGGCCAATTGTCGGAACAAATACAGACGCGTATCCGTTCCACAGACCTGTTGGCAAGACTGGGTGGCGACGAGTTCGGGATTTTGCTGGAACGCTGCAGCGACGAGCGCGCGATCGAGGTTGCAGAGTCTATACGCGGTGCGATCGAAGGGTATCGCTTCGAATGGCAGGATTCGTTTACGACGATGCGGTGTTCAATCGGCGTCGTAATGATTAATAGCGAAAACGCCGATGTTGCGAGTGTCATGAGTTCGGCGGACGTCGCCTGTTACTCCGCAAAGGACATGGGACGTAACCAGGTGCATTTGTATAAAGACACCGATGCTTCGATGCGCCACGAGGAAATGAAGTGGGTGTCCCGTATCACCAGCGCAGTTGAGGATGACCGCCTCGAATTATTCTTCCAGCCGATTATCGGAATTGGTGCGGAAAATGGCGATCGGCGTGGCCACTATGAATTGCTGTTGCGCATGCGCGACGAAGAAGGCGAGTTGGTCGGGCCGGATCAGTTCATACCTGCGGCGGAACGATACAACCTGATGTCGACACTGGATCGATGGGTGGTTCACGAAGCATTGACCGAACTCGCCGATCGCACTGATGAAGCCGACGCGCGCTACACACTGGCGGTGAATTTGTCCGGTACATCGCTGAGCGAGGATCGCTTCCTCGAATTTGTCATCGAGGAACTTGAGAAGCAACAGTTGCCGAAAGGCGCGATCTGTTTCGAGATTACAGAAACAGCGGCAATCTCCAACCTGTCTCGCGTGGTGCATTTCATGCAGGAACTGAAAAAGCTGGGTTGTAAATTCTCTCTGGACGATTTCGGCAGCGGGCTGTCGTCATTTACTTACCTCAAGAATCTGCCCGTGGACTACCTGAAGATCGATGGTCAGTTCATTCGCAACGTGGCCAGCGATACCGTCGATGAGAGCATGGTCAAGGCAATCAGTGAAGTCGGGCATGCCATGGGCATAGAGACGATAGCTGAGCGCGTGGAGTCTAAACAGGTCCTCGACAAACTGGGAAATCTCGGTGTCGAGTTTGCACAGGGCTACTACATTGCCCGGCCCGCATCGGTGCAGACCTTTGAGCCGTGGGCCGAGCAGAAATCAGGGTTTCTTCTGGCGTAGTTTGAGGGATACGGTACACTGGCACGATGTCAGACAGTTCCACGCAGAAACATAACAATTCCCGGGACACGCCGCTCCTTTCAAACGATGAGCTTGGTCCGTTCAAGGTTCTCAACCCGCTGGACGAACAGCCGATTTTGCTCGTATGCGACCACGCAAGCTGCCGTTTTCCCGCAGAGCTGGGCGATATGGGTCTCGACCCCTTTGCCCGCCGTTGCCACCTCGCCGTTGACATCGGTGCGGGTCCGCTGACCGAAAGTCTGGCCGACAGCCTCGGCGTAACCGCCGTCGTGGCACAGTACTCGCGGCTGGTCATTGACTGCAATCGCCAGCTAATGGATCCGGGCGCGTTCCTGCAATTCGGCGACGGCGTACTGGTTCCTGGCAATCGTAGTCTGCGCCAGGCCGATAAGGACCGGCGCGCCGATGCGATCTACTGGCCGTACCACGGTGCGATCGACAAGCAAATAAAGCGCCTGACCGACGCCGGTGCGACACCGGCATTCATTAGTGTGCACAGTTTTACACCGGTCATGGATGGCGTTTCGCGGCCGTGGCAGATGGGTGTCCTGTGGGATACCGACACAAGCCTGCGCGATATATTTATCGAAGGATTCGCTGCAGCAGGCTATGTTGTTGGCGACAACGAACCTTACTCCGGCAAGGCGCCACAGGATTTCACGATCGATCATCACGCGGAAGGCGCCGGCCTGCCGCACGTTGGTATCGAAATTCGCCAGGACATGATTGACAGCGATGACGGCGTCGACGAGATCGCCGCGATCATGCACGACATAATTAAAACAATTCCAGACAGATTGGCCAACAATGGGGCAGGGGATGAAATTAAACGAACCAGCTTTCACGATAGGGGTTGAGGAAGAGTATCTACTGGTAGATAAAGAGACGCGAAGTCTCGTTGTTGATCCGCCCGCCACGCTGATGGCCGAGGCAGAAGAAAAATGCGGTGCGCAGGTAACAGCCGAACTATTGCGTTCGCAAATCGAGATCGGCACCAAGGTTTGCAACAATGTGCAGGAAGCGCGCGAGGATCTTGCCCGCCTGCGCAGCAACATTATTGAAGTAGCGGACCGACACGGTCTTGCACCGATCGCCGCATCCACACATCCGTTCTCCAGCTGGACCGAACAAAAGCACACCCAGAAAGTTCGTTATGACGAACTGACCCACGAAATGCAGGGCGCTGCCAGGCGCCTGGTTATCTGCGGCATGCACGTGCATGTCGGTATCGGCGACGATGAATTGCGTATCGATCTGATGAACCAGATTGCGTACTTCCTGCCACACTTGCTGGCCCTGTCGTGTTCATCGCCATTTTGGTGCGGTGGCGATACCGGGCTGAAAAGCTATCGACTGACTATTTTTGATGCATTGCCACGGACCGGTCTACCCGAGCGTTTCGCGAGTTGGGCTGAGTATCAGCGGCACATCAATATCCTGATGGATGCCGGACTGATCGAAGATTCGACGCGTATCTGGTGGGATCTTCGACCCAGCGCCAGGTTTCCAACTCTGGAAACTCGCATCATGGATGTTTGCACGCGTCTGGAAGACACCATTGCGTTGACGTCTTTGCTGGTGTGCCTGTTGCGCATGTTGTACCGGCTGCGCAGCCGCAACCAGCGATGGCGAATTTATACTGCCATGCTGATCCGAGAGAACCGCTGGCGTGCAATGCGTTACAGTTTCGACGAGGGCATGATTGATCTCGCCAAAGGTGTCGTCGTGCCATTCGATCAATTGCTCGACGAAATACTGGAGCTGGTCGCCGAAGATGCCGAAGCGCTCGGCTGTCAGCAGGAAATTGCAGGGGTCCGCAATATTCTGTCACGCGGTACCAGCGCGCATCGGCAGCTTAAGGAATTCGAGCTGGAACGGTCCGCCGGGAACAGTGTCGAAGACAGCCTCAAGGCTGTGGTCGATACCCTGATCGAAGACACCGCTGAAGGGCTGAAAGTGTGACCTGGTGCGCGCTGCAGCGCCCGGAATGCGGAACAGGTCGCATTATGTAGCGCCATAGCCCGCTAGCATGGCTTTATGTTAATGCTAGCCCCATACGTGACGCCATTCCTGGCAGTCGCTGCTGTCGCTTACGCAGGACTGGCGGTGCGCGTGTCGCGCGCATCACCGCAGTTTGCAAACAATTCGGTGAGTTTTCTGCTGTTCCTGATCGCCGGCATGCTAACAGGCTCGGCGTTTTCATTTGGAGCAACGGATGCCAACTTGTACGGCATCGGCCGCACCTTGAGTTTTTTCTCGGCCGGTTTCGTGCCGATTGTGTTTTACATCATATATCGCGAGTACACGGTCGGTGCACCGAACGTTTTGTTCATTGTAATGTTGTCGATCATTCCAGTCGCGACAACTGGTCTGGCGCTAACCAACTCGATGCACAACATTATCTGGATCGCGAATGAAACGGCGAATGGACTTATTTACAGTGAAATAACCGATCACTACTGGTACAACAACATCTATGCACCGTTTACGTACGGCTTGTTTGCTTATGCAGCAGTCGCACTTCTGGGTCGCCTGCCAAGCATTGCACCAGCGCATCGCAAAACGGTCGTCATGTTCCTGGCTTGCTCCGTACTGCCATATTCGATCAGTGTCGCGAATACGTTTTTCGGTTTCGGTTCGCAATCCTTTCCGTTCACTTCTTTGACTTTGGCATTGATCTGGCCAATGTTTGCCTATGCCAGTCTGAAGTTGCGCATGCATGAATTCAGCCCGGTTGCATACCAGACGCTGTTTGACCATGTACGCGACCCGATATTTGTTGTTGACAGCGAGCAATGCATCATTTGTGCAAACAAGCCGGCACAACAACTGCTGCAGGGGAAAGAGCGCGATCTGATCGGTCGTAAACTTTGGGAAGACTTTCCGGCCGCACGTGCAATCCTGGAACAGGCTAAAGAACTGGATCTTACGCAGACGCTGCGCATGGATACCGAGAATGTCTATGAGGTCAGTGTGAGTCCGCTCAGTGGGCCGAAAGGGCAGAATCTGGGGATGGTTGTTGTTTGTCGCGATGTGACAGAGCGGCGCAAGGCGCTAAGTCAATTGGCAGATTCCGAACACCTGATACGCACGCTGATAGAAACTTCATCGAATGGCATCTTGCGTTTTGCCCGCGACAGTAATGATCCTGACCAAAAATTTCGTTGCGTATTCGCCAATCGCGCTGCCGAGACATTTGCCGGCGAAGGCGACGGTACGCTGGTTGGCATGCCACTGGACAAGCTTGAGTACCTGGATCCAGAGAGACTGCTGAATCATTTCGGAGCCGATACACGGGCGAACTCACAAATCAGCTTTGAAGTGGCGGGAGACTCCGGCGACGGAGATAGCTGGCTGCGCATCGTTGGCGAGCCGGTTGGCGACGATTTCTCTGTAACCTTAATCGACATTACGCAACGCAAGCGCAATGAAGACAAGATGCTTGCTGACGCATTACGTGATCCGCTAACCGGCGTATTGAATCGGCGTGGTTTCGAAAAAGAGGGTGCGGCCGTTATTCGCCGTAGTAGTGTTGGTGCGGTGCTGTATCTAGACCTGAATCACTTCAAGTCAATAAATGATCGCTTTGGCCACCAGGCGGGTGACGCATTGCTAAAAGCGTTCGGCCATCGCCTCGAATTCTGCCTGCGCCCGGAAGATATTCTGGGTCGCCTGGGCGGCGATGAATTTGCAATTGTCCTGCCGGGGGTCAATATCGATGATGTCAGGCATATCGCGGAACGCCTGGTACAGACAGCGGCCGAGGCCTATATCATCCAGGGACAGGAAATAAAATGCACCGCCAGCGTCGGCATCGCGCTGATGCCAAAACACGGCGAAGAGCTGTGGCACCTGCTCAGTGTGGCGGACCAGGCAATGTACGATACCAAGCGAATTCCGGACGAGGAAGCAGCAAACGACCGTGCCGCATACATCGAGGCTGCAACCGCGTCCTAAGGCGTATTCTGCAGCATCTGCACTTCGACTACGGCCGGGTCAACCGTGTCATACAGGATCGTCCCGATCACGTCGCCCAGCTCAACATCCAGCCGGATCGGGCCAGCGAGTATTTCTGTGCTGTCAAATTCACGAACGTAGATGTCGTAGCTTCCGGCTCGCAGGGCAAGTGTCTGTGGTGCGCTTCCCGCGACCAGTGACGCCAGGACCGGTAACTGGTCGTCCAGAACGGCGTCCGCTTCTAGGACAAACATTTGCAGGAAGCCGAAGGTATTGGCGGCGCTGAATACCTGCAATTTCGCCTGTGTGTCTACAGGCCGGCGATCCGGCACATAAGTACTGATGCGCAATGAGTCCGTCAGGCCCAGGCCGACAACTCGAGTGCGCACACCGGAAAATACACTGAGGGTGTCATCGATGAGCACCGGATTATTGGAGTCGGATGGCGTAAACGTAAACTGATTTTCGCCGTCTGCAAGATTTAATTCGGCGGAAATACCCATGTGTGGCAAGTCATCGACAAGCAAAGACGTTTGCATGTCATCGTCGTAAATGTCGACCGTACCCAGTTCGAGCGAGCCGTTGACGAACTCTGCAGTGGCCGGGTAGTTAACGTCCGGTATTGTCCCGGACGCCGTCACGGCACCGTTTGTAAACGAATGTGCGATGAATGGCGCAAAAGTATTCGCGCCACCGTCGAACATCGAAACGGTGTATTCGGTCGCGGCTATAAAAGTATTGGTGTCGCTCTCGAACAGAATGTCCGCGGGATCGCCGCTGCTGGTCACGGTCAAAACGTAGTCGCCAGCCTCGTAGTCGATGCCATCAAGGACTTCGCCGAAGCTCAACGTTCCCACTTCCTCGCCCAGTACCGGCACGACGCCCGGCGCAGCGAAATAGTAGTCTGCGGGTCCAAGCGAATCCGAGGTGTGCGCAAAGCGGGCTGAAAATACGGTTTCGGTGCCAGTAAATTCGCGCTTCGCCTGTTCCCATAGCACGACCGATGCGTTTGACAGCGTGCCGGTCAGGACAAGCGTGTAGTCCATATCGGCAACGACGTCGATGAACTGGGACGCGATGCGGGTCACGGCATCATCACCGGCGTAAAAGACCTCAAAATTGAAGGTATATTCGAGATCGTCGTACGGTGTGGCAGCTGTTGCTTCGCGAAAACTTATGCCGCCGAGCGAGCGCTCTTCGATCAGGAAGGTCACTTCCGGGGCCGACGCGATCGCATTGATCGCTCGAATGTTGCCCTTGCCGCTTGCTTCGGGGAAAGACGATTCCTTGCCGCAGGCACCGAGTGCCAGGGCAGCTATCAGTGGCAGCACTGCCAGTTTGTATCTCATCAATATCATCACTTTTCGTAGCCGTAAACGGACTTCACTTCGAGAAATTCGTCAATACCGTGCGCACCCCATTCGCGGCCGTTGCCGGATTGCTTGTAGCCACCAAACGGCGCCAGTGCTTCAAGGTCTGCACCGTTAATATGGACCATGCCGGTTCGCAGGCGAGACGCGACACGCCGGGCTCGCTCCAGGTCACCCGACGAAACATAGCCGGACAGTCCATACGGGGTATCGTTGGCAATTTGAATGGCTTCGTCTTCGTCGTCGTAAGGAATAATTGACAGTACCGGCCCGAAAATCTCCTCGCGGGCGATCGTCATATCATTACTGACATCGGCGAATACAGTTGGTTTCACGTAGTAACCTTTTTCCAGGCCATCCGGCTTGCCAGTACCGCCGGCGACCAGGGTTGCGCCTTCGTCAATTCCTTTCTGGATCAGGTCCTGAATCTTCTGCCATTGTAACTCCGAGACAACCGGACCGATGCGAGTGGCTTTGTCGCGCGGGTTTCCGACGGCAGCCGTAGTCGCCACTTTCGCAGCAATAGCCGCAGCGGCGTCAAGTTTCTGCCGTGGCACCAGCATACGCGAAGGCGCGTCGCAGGACTGGCCGGTATTTTCGAACATTGCCTTTGCGCCGCTGGCAACTGCATCCTCCAGGTCCGCATCGTCGAGGATGACGTTGGCGGACTTGCCGCCCAGTTCCTGCGCAACGCGCTTGACGCCAGGCGCTGCGTTCTGTGCCACGGCCACACCCGCCCGCGTCGAACCGGTGAAGGAAACCATCGCAATATCCGGGTGTTGACTCAATGCCGTACCAACGCCAGCACCATCACCGTTGACGAGGTTGAATACACCGGCAGGTACGCCGGCTTCGTGCAGGATTTCGGCGAAGATGAGGGCATCAAACGGTGCAATTTCGCTGGGTTTGAGCACCATGGTGCATCCGGCCGCCAATGCCGGTGCAACCTTCACGGCAATCTGGTTCATCGGCCAGTTCCAGGGGGTTATCAGCCCACATACGCCGATCGCTTCTTTCACGACACGCGTCGTACCGATGGTTTCCTCGAACGCATAGGTTTGCAGCGCTTTGAGCGCGGCTCCTATGTGCTGCGGGCCGCTGGCGGCCTGTGCGTATTTTGCCAGTCCCCACGGAGCACCCATTTCATCCATGATGGCTTCGGCAACGTCGTCGGCGCGCCGTTTGAAAACATCGAGAATAGACTGCAGCAAATCGATTCGCTGCTCACGGCTGGTTTGTGAATAAGATTCGAAGGCCCGGACCGCTGCACTGACAGCAAGGTCAACGTCCTCGGCAGAGCCAATGCTGATGCGCCCATACACCTCCTCTGTGGCCGGGTTCACAACGTCAAGTGTATTGGGCTTTACCGGGTCAACCCATTGACCGTCAATGTAAAACTGGAGTTTTTCGAGCATGGTGGCCTCCGCGAATAAGCGGCGCATAATAGCCTAAATCCGGCATTGCGGCTTACAAAAGCGTAATAAAAAGGCGTCAGACGCCGAGGATTTTTTGCCGGTATTCGGCCGGCGGAATGTCGTACCAGGACTTGAACGCGGTCGTGAACGTGCTGATGTTCGAATAGCCGAGTAACATCGCGATTTCCAGTGATTTCAGGCGCGCATCACTGAGATAGTTCACTGCCAGCACCTCGCGAACTTCCTGCAGGACTTTCTGAAAGCTCGTTTTTTCCGCTTTCAGGCGGCGCTGCAGTGTGCGGCGACTCAGTTTCAAAGCCCGACAGGCGGCATCGGCATTGGCCTCGCCACGCGCCATCAGGTCGGCGAGCTTGCGTTTTAGCTCGCCTGCGATATCGTCCTGATTGTAGAGCGATCGGATATATCGCTCAGTCTGTTCTGTGAGCTGCCGGTACATCAGCGCATTATACCCCACGAAAAGTCGAAATAAGGAATTCAAGATGTCAGGTCCCGTGAGCTACCAGTTAGAAGGCAATATCGGCGTAATCAGCGTCGATAACCCTCCGGTCAACGCATTGTCACAGCCGGTCCGGCAGGGCTTGCTGGATTTCGTTGCGGCGGCGCAGGAAGACGCATCCGAAGCCCTGTTGATCATTTGCGAAGGCCGCACTTTTATAGCGGGCGCGGATATCACCGAATTTGGCAAGCCGCTGCAAAGTCCGTGGCTGCCGGAGTTGCTGGCGAGTATCGAGGCATCGTCGAAACTGGTCATTGCGGCGCTTCACGGCACTGCCCTGGGCGGCGGCTTTGAAACGGCGCTCGCCGCACACTATCGCTGCGCTACAGCAACGGCCAAAGTAGGCCTGCCGGAGGTCAAGCTGGGATTGCTGCCCGGCGCAGGTGGTACGCAACGGACGCCGCGGCTGGCGGGCGTGCAGGCCGCTCTCGACCTGATCACTAGCGGCGTGCCAATTGGTGCTGAACAGGGTCTCGCTATTGGCCTGATCGACAAGATCATCGAAGGTGACCTGCGTATCGGTGCCCTCGATTGGGCGCGTGAATTGCTGGCGGCTGGCGCACCAATTCGCAAGAGTAGCGAGCAGGTGGTGCCGGATTTTGAGCCGAAAATATTCGATGAATACCGAGCGGCATTGCAAAAGCGCGCGCGCGGGCAGATCGCGCCGGGGCATATCGTTACTTGCGTCGAAGCTGCAACGACAGGGTCTTTCGAAGCCGGCATGGAAATAGAACGCAAATTGTTTATGGAATGCATGGACAGCCCACAATCGGCCGGTATGCGGCACATCTTTTTTGCAGAGCGTCAGGCGTCCAGGGTCGACGGCCTGGCAAAGGATACGCCGTTACGCAAAATCGAGCGCGTTGGCATTATCGGTGGCGGCACAATGGGTGGCGGAATTGCGATGAGTTTTGCCAATGCCGGATACGATGTAACGATGATCGAAATTAACGACGAAGCCCTGCAGCGTGGACTGTCTATAATTGAGCGTAATTACACGGGCAGTGTGAAGCGCGGCAAATTAAGTGAGCACGATGCGCAGCGTGCGCGCAGCTTGATTTCGGGGTCGACGCTCTACGATGATTTGTCGAATGTCGATCTTGTGATCGAGGCTGTGTTCGAAGATCCGGACCTGAAAAAGACCATTTTCACCAAGCTCGACGGTGTGTGTAAGTCCGGTGCCATTCTTGCGACCAACACGTCGTATCAGGATGTGGATGCTATTGCTGCGGTTACCGGTCGCCCGCAAGACGTTATTGGCATGCATTTCTTCAGTCCGGCCCACATCATGAAATTGCTTGAGGTGGTACGTGGAGAGGTGACCAGTGACGATGTACTCGCGACGGTAATGGACCTGGCAAAACGCATTCGCAAGGTTCCCGTCGTGTCCCGGGTCTGCTACGGATTTATCGGCAATCGTATGCTGCAACCGTATAGCAAGACAGCGCAATTGTTATTACTGGAAGGGGCGTCGCCACAGCAGGTCGATACGGCGATGGAGAACTGGGGCATGGCAATGGGGCCCCTGCGCGTGTTCGACTTGGCCGGACTCGATGTCGGATACAAGGCGCGGCAGGCGCTGTCCGAGGAGGAAAAGGGCGACCCGAAAAGTTACCGCGTGCCGGACCTGCTGGTTGAACTCGGCAGGATGGGACAAAAATCGGGGGCGGGTTTCTATAGCTACGACGAAAACCGTAAACCTGTTCCGGATCCTGCTGTTGACGGCTTGATTGAAATTGCCGCCGAAGACCTTGGGGTTGAACGGCGTGAGGTCAGCGACGATGAAATCGTCGAGCGACTGGTTTCGTCGCTGGTAGACGAAGGGCGCAAGATTCTGGACGAAGGCATCGCCCAGCGTTCCAGCGATATCGATGTCGTGTACGTATACGGCTACGGATTTCCTGCGTCGCGGGGCGGTCCTATGTTTTATGCAGACAACAAGGATAATGAGCAGTAACGAGGAGAGAACAGGAGCTAGAGATGGAAACGGCCTGGATACAGATTTTTATTTTGACATTGGCGGAGTGTGTAGCTCCGGTTGGCAAGACGGTATGCCAGCAGCAGGAATTTGAACTGCAGTTTGTCAGTGAAGCGGATTGTCAGTATGCGCTACAGCAATTGCTCGATTTAAAAGACGAGGCAGAGCACACCATCGTGAACCGGCAGAAATCCGGTTGCGCACCGTCCGCCATTGAGCGCAAGGTCTACCGGTCGAGCGACGAAATCAATGCCGCGCTACAAGATTCGATAGGCTGGCGAGTGCCGGACGAGAACGCCGCACGACGGGAAAACGTCAACGCCGACCATCGCGAGCGATTATTGAGCCTCAAGACCTGCGACGAAACCGGCGGTACAGCGCCATGCAAAATTGGCGATATCATCGTCGAGGAAGCTAGTGGCGAAGAGGTCGAGGTCTGGAAGCGCGACTGACTCGATTATTCGATTGCCCGGCGGATCGATGACAGGGGCATGTCGTCGAGCAGCACCGGCTTGCCATTGACGATCTCGACGCCGAGGTCGGCCAGAACCGGGCGCATATCCGGAAATCCTTTGCGATTGGCGTACTGGCGGTACAGCGGCATAAACACTGGTGCGTCGACAAACGAATCCAGTTTCCTGAACAAGCGCGTTCCCGACCAGCTGCGTCGCGCGGGCAGGCAGCACGCCTGCAACTCGCCCAGTACCGAGTCGAGTGACTGCTGGTTTCCGGAACGCCGTCGCAGCTCGATGTCGGCGAGCAGTGCGATAGCAGCACCGCTCCAGTAGATTTTCATGCGCGCACTTCTCGCATCTGCTGCGGCTGCTTCATTTGGCGTCAATTCCGGTCGTGATTGTTGGCCGCGATCGAAACCCTCGCCGAGCTTTTGCCACGCGTCTGCCGGTGTGTAGCGGCCGGCCCGCGACATCAGGACGTTCTGGTAATAGCTGGCAAATCCTTCTGATATCCAGCGGTGACGCGTGTGCAGCAAGGGCAACATGAGGTGACTGAATTCGTGTGTTGCTGTCCAGTCTTCGTAAAATTCCTCGATCGGTCTTTCAGCATTGACGTAGAGCTCGACTGTGCCACCGTCACCCCGCGTTACTCGACCGAAGCTGACTGCCTTGTTGCTGCTGCGGAACCGGCTCGATGAGGGTATGACTACAATACGCGGTGCCGGGTAGGGGAATCGTCCATAGGTCTGGTTAACTGTAAGTGCCGTGGCTCGAACCCATTCGACAATGTCGTCCGTTTTTTCGTCAGGGATGGGTTGTCGAATTTCAATATTGAGGGTGGCGCCCTCGATCCGTTCCTGCACAACAATGCTGGCACTGTTGGTGGCAGTGAGCAGGGATACGGCAAGCAACGGTCCGATGGTCATCTACAGACCATGGACCGTAAACTTGCCGACAAGTTTCTCAGGCGTGAGCCTGGGCATCTTCGGATTGATAGTGATCCATCAAAATACGCGCGACTTCCGGTCGCGAAAACTCAGGTGGAGGTGCAATACCCTCGCCAAGCATTTCGCGTACTTTGGTACCGGAAAGAAATACATAGTCTTCGGGTTTGTGATCAGGCGCTTCGCGCATCATGACAACCTTGTTCAGCTTTTTCGACCAGGCGGTATGGTCCGCGCTGAAAATTTCGATATCGAGCGCACCCTCCGGAACGTCGTCGAAAATAGCCTGTGCGTCAAAAGGACCGTAGTAGTCGCCGACGCCTGCATGATCACGGCCGACAATCAGGTGTGTGGCACCCATGTTTTGGCGGAAAACGGCATGCAATACGGCCTCGCGAGGACCTGCATACAGCATGTCGAAGCCGTAGCCCGATACCAGCACGCTGTTCGCGGGGAAATACACGTCGACCATCTTGCGTATGCAGGCATCACGAACACTTGCCGGAATATCACCAGCCTTGAGTTTTCCGAGCAGCATATGAATGACGATTCCATCCGCACCAAGGCGCTCCATTGCCATGCGGCAAAGTTCCTCGTGTGCCAGGTGCATCGGATTTCGCGTCTGGAATGCAACGACCTTTTCCCAACCTCTTGCAGCGATGTCAGCACGAATTTCGACGGCAGTCTGGAAAGTGCCGGGAAAGTCGCTTGCGAAATAACTCAGGTTCAGCACCTGGATTGCGCCGGACACGCATTGGTTGCCCTGCGACTGGAATACGGCGACGCCGGGGTGGCTGCTATCCAGCGTACCGAACACTTTCTCAGTGATCAGGTCTTTCTCATTCGCGGCCAGCGTTTCGATTGCCTCTACGTCCATAATGGCAATTACGGGTTCGCCCTCGACATTAGGGTCACGCAGCGCAATGCGAGGTGCCCCTTCAATACCGCTGGTGTCGTCCGTAAGATTCAGTATGGGCACCGGCCAGAACAAGCCATCGACGGTGTGCATTTTCTCGGCCACACTCAGCGCGTCGGCAACGTTCATGTAGCCGCTCAGCGGCGTAAAGTAGCCGCCGCCCAGCATGACAGCATTCGCTGCGGCCGCGGAGCTCAACAACAGCGAAGGCAATTGTGCTGCTTCGGCAAGCAGACGCTCGCGAGTCTCGTCATCCGTGACGAGTAACGGGTTCAGGGCATCAGCCCCATGTGGGTTAATCAATTTCTTCTCCTATTGCGCGGCGGCTTCTACGAGATCGTCGGCGCGCGTGAATTGCGGTTGCAAAATGTAGCCATTGGATTGCAGGTGATCCATAACGATCGCGACTTCCTGTTCAAGGGTCATTTCGTCGGTGTGTAAATGAATCTCCGGGTTGACCGGGGCCTCGTACGGGTCGTCAATGCCGGTAAAATTCTTGATTTCGCCGGCACGTGCCTTCTTGTACAGCCCTTTCGGATCGCGCTTTTCGGCCTCGGCCAGCGAACAATCGACAAACACCTCGATAAAATTCAAGCCGGCGCTTTCGTGCAGGCTGCGAACTTCGTCGCGGTCTGCCTTGTATGGGCTGATAAAGCTGGACAGGGAAATCACACCGGCATCGCCGAAAAGTTTTGCGACTTCGCCGATGCGGCGAATGTTTTCTTTGCGATCTTCTTCTGAGAATCCCAGGTTCTTGTTAATACCCAGACGTACGTTGTCGCCGTCGAGCCGATACGACAGTTTGCCCATCTTGTACAAGGCCTGTTCCAGTGCGACCGCGATCGTGCTCTTGCCACTGCCGGACAGCCCGGTGAACCAGATGGTCGCGCCGCGCTGGCGCAGGATGTTGTAGCGATCCTCGCGAGAAATTTCGCCGTCATGCCACGTTACATTTGTTGCTTTTTGCTTGGCCATAATAAAGGTCCGATTTGGTATGAATTTATTTACCGGAAAAGCCGTTGAGCAGCAGGTCCGTACAGTTTCTGATTATCTTGAAGAGATCCAGGTCGGCATCACGCACAATCAGGTCTCCCCACGCGTTGCACATGCCAATCACGGCTTGAGCGGCGAAATGACTGTCGATTGATTGCCTCACCGCGCCCTGGCATTTGCCTTCCTCGAAGATATTTTCGAGTTGTTGCCGGTAATGGCTGCCGAGCTGCTTCAAGCCGCTGCGGCGTTCCTCGGGCAGGTACAGACGTTCGTCGTTGTACACTTTCAGCGCTTCGTTTTTTTCGCGGTAACTGCCAAGGTGTGAGGTAACTATCGCAGTCAGTTTTTCCGTAAAGGACTGATCGCCTGCAGCGATGACGTCCATGTTGTCGACATAGTCCTCAATTCCGAACAGGCATACCTCACCGAGTGCTTCTTCCTTCGATTTGAAGTAGTAGTACAGGCTGCCTTGCTTGATTCCCATGCGCTCTGCAATATCTTTGGTGCAGGCACCGTGAAAACCTTTTTCCGCGAACACGGACGCCGCGGCGCGTATCGCGGCCTGGCGTTGTTGCGTGTATTTTTGTGGTGCCGTCTTCTGCATGCGGCGAAATTCTATAGAGCTATAGAAATATATGCAATTAAAATAATAAATAAATATATAACAAAGAGTTATCGTTATACATAATCTATAAAACAGTTGAAAATAAAATAACGAGCATAAGGTGAGCACGCACACGGCGTCGGTCCCGGGTTAGATTGGGTTCGGTGCCGAGGGATTCGCTGGGAAAGCGCCGAAGATCGCGTTTACACTATTGGCATCCGAAGTAATACTGTGGTTTTCTGACCCAAATCGATGTCGAGCAGCCCGTACAATATTGCCGTCGCACCGATGATGGACTGGACGGAAGTTTTCAAAAAGTAGCTTGTCTATCAGTTATTTATGAGCGTCGAAAATTTCATGTCGCACCGTGTCGCACCGGCCAGGATACGTCCAATTCCCGCAGTGAACTATGGTAGGAAACGCTAATTCATGTTCGCCCATTGCTTGGAGGCAATATGACGTTGCTGGTCAATGTGCTTTGCGAGATCAGCCGCACTGATAAGCCACGGAGACTTTTGGGAGCCAGCTCGGTACGCAGGAATGGGCAGTTGTTGCAGGCAAGCACGCCGCTTCGCTTTTGGAATGGATAGTCCGAAATATTTCTCACTAACACGATCCAGCGGGATTTCCGACTCTCCGAATTCGGCAAGAAGGCCAAAGTAGGTCGGCGTCATCATGCGGTTTCCCTCCCATATTCCTTGATAGTACGGGAGTGCTTGTTGCTACATGAGCGAGCAGAAAATTGTTGGCGCAAAAATATTTCCGAATCGAATCGACAGCGGTCCGTACCGACGTAAGAGGGGGCATCATGCAGACGAATCAACCGCGGCAGAACAGCCCGCGTTGCTGACATTCCCCGGTCTGTGGCTTTGCTGATCATTGACCCGCGCCTCGATTCCCCGACGGGGTCGGCTCAAGCGCCGGCCGCCCGGCTTTGAGCGCACCACGCTCACCACTCGGCCGGACCCACGGCCCGTCCAGCCGCTCGATCCAGCCGTCGTGATCAAGAGCAAGGATCAACAACCGCACGGTGAGCCAGTGGCGATAACGCGTACCGCTGGCATGGTCCTGAGTGCGTTCCACCAGATACCAGCGCAGGTCCTTCAATCGCCACTGGTAGGGACCGACCTGCCAACGGCGCCAGATGGTTTCGGCGATGTATCCGCTTCGGGCGAGATGCTGGCGCACCGTGCCGCGTCTTGAACCGGGCAATCGGTTCGCCAGCAGCGACCTGGCGACTCGTGCCGCCGCCCGTTGATTCGGCGGCCGGCTCATCGGGCACCGCCGATATATGCTGCGACTACGTCAATGCGCGCGTGACCCAGTTCCTGAGCAATGATCTGACCCGCTGCGTGGTCGGTGCCTCGATCAACACACAGTCGACCGGCAATAACCGGTGCGGCTGACCCAGTCAACTGCTTGTAGCGTTCACAGGCGTAGGCTGCACGCAGGTCATGAATCTTTTTCAGACCGTAGTCGTCTCTGACGTCAGCCCAGACATGGTGGATGTGCGAGTACCACTGTTTCCAGGTGAGGTGGGAAGGAATAAGATTTCGGCCCCTTCCCTGAGCATTGGCCGCTCGCGTCAGGCAACCGATTGCTCTTCCTGAGACCGGGACCCAGCGATCCACCCGATGACCCCGGCCGCCCTTGGTGCCGGACGTGATGTTGACCGCACCGTGTTTCTTCACCTGACCCAAGGCGACTCGTGCATTGAGCAGAGAGGCTTCCTTAAGGCGTAGTCCCAGCGCTCTGGCCACTTCGATGGTCGCTGCGACCCGATCGTGCCCGTTCTGGCGCAGTTGATCGGCACACTGGCGCACGACTCTTTGATCGAGACCTGCCGGCGGGTCGGTGCGCGCCCTTGATCGTTGGCCGATGAACTCGACTGGCGCAACGCGAATCTGCCGGTCGCCGCGTATCGCTTCCAGCACCACGTTGACCGACGACAGCAGGTTCTGTCCGTAGGCCGGCGACATGCCGTTGTGGACTTCATCGCCGAGTGATTTTCCGTAGTCCTGCACGACCTCCTTATCGATCAATCGCGCATCGCGTATATCGCGCTCGTCGCGACACCAGGCAGCAAACCGTCGCCATCGCTCGGCATGGCCGGTGACGGTCCCATAGTGTCCGTTGCCGTATTGATCTCTCAGTGCCTGCTTGCCGGCCCATGCCATCTGTTTGCCGTAACCAAAATTACGATGACCACCTGCTTTCTTCATGACGTTCTCCACTATCCAAATCCGGGTTCTCATTTCGGTTTTTCCGTTCGGTTTCTCACAGCGACTCCTGAACTCTGGTGAGTGATAAACCGCGAATCAGCTGGCGGTCTCAGCGTGAGTGCCCCATTGCAGGGCCTAAGCAGCGCGAGGCGCTGTTGGTTCAATCCCCCTGGTCGTCACACCCCAGAACGACCCAAAGGGCCGCGGAATCGGGTGCGGGCTGCGCCAGTCAATCCGTCGACTGGCCGCCGGGCAGGGAGTTTCGACGGCTATGACACCGCGCCTTGGCACGGTCAAAGCCTGTAGCGACGCAGACTTGCGCCAGTTTCAAAAGGCCCGTCTCTGTGCGGCGCCAGGGCGCTCACAAAGACGGGCTGAGTTGCAACAGGGGATCGACACAAGGAATCACTGGGTCACGCATCCGGCATGACGGCAGCAGATACAGCGTCGCGTTGTTGCGGCGTACTGACGAGTTGCACCAGGGATTGGCGCAATGGAGGAGGCTGGCGCAGATGCGCTGCCTAAAGGTGAGATCGACGGCTGTCGCCGTTGCGCCTGACGGACGATCTCTTAAGGCGCGGGGTGCTCCGGTGAAACGGAGCGGGCTTGTCGTTGATATACCGCAACGACGTCGGTGTTAATGCAAGGACTCTATCGCGTGTCCAGCGGGCAGGCTAGCGGAAAGTGGGGCAGAGTTTCTGCCCCACTTTCTAATCATGGGATGTACTGATCCGGTGCTCAGGAAAGTCCGTACCAGGTACCCCGGCCCGCTCCGTGCTGCCGCAAATGCCCGGCACGGGTGAGTGCTTTGAGATGATCCTTGATCGTGTTGCGGTTCGCGCCGGTCGCTTTAGCTGCTTCGGATACAGTAACGCGTCCGCGCTTGCGGCACAGTTCGAGAATTTTCACCGATAGCTCGGGCAAATCGCCAAGAATCAGACGCTCCCGCTCAATCTTCTTTTCCAGCCGCGCCTTTTGCCGTTGCAGCGATTTCAGGAAGAAGACGAGCCAAGGCTGCCAATCGGGCTCAGCGGAACGGATCGTGCCCTGTGTTTGCCGAAGCGCGAGATAGTATGCGTCCTTGCTCTGCTCAATGACGCTTTCCAGGGAACTGTAAGGGACATAGGTATAGCCCGCGCGCTGCAGCAGGAGTGTCGTCAGGATACGGGACAAGCGCCCGTTGCCGTCCTGAAACGGATGAATCTCCAGGAACACGACGATGAACACACTGATCACGATCAGAGGGTGTATATCCTGTTTTGCCAATTTGTCCTGTGTCCACTCAGCCAGCTCGGTCATTAAGCGCGGCGTATCGAACGGGCTCGCGGTCTGAAAGACCACGCCCAGAGTTGTCCCGTCCGGCCCGATGGCTTCAACGTGGTTATCGAGTGTCTTGTACCCGCCGCGATGCCGCTCATCTTTTGATGAATACTGCAGCAGGTCGCGATGCAGCTGCTTGATGTGATTTTCGGTCAGCGGAATTTTTTGCCAATTGGCGAAGACGGTTTCCATGACGTCCGCGTAACCCGCGACTTCCTCTTCATCCCGGGAGGCGAATGTGCTCACGTCCAGTCCAGCCAGCAGGCGCTCGACCTCCCTGTCACTTAAGTTCGCCCCCTCGATTCGGGTCGACGAACCGATGCTCTCGATTGTGGCGACCCGCCGCAGGGAGGTGAGCCGGTCGGGCGATATTCGGCCGATCGCCGCCCAGGCGCCTTTGAATTCATCGATTTCAGCAATCAGCCTGAGAATTTCCGGCGTGATCGCAAGCGTGCCTGTTTGAATGCCGCCACCCATTTCTGCCTCCAATTCCATCCGTTTCTAGCATGGCACAGCTGCATCCGATTTTCCATCCAATTCCATCCATTTTAGCCCCTGTGGGGCCCGAAAACCCATGTAGATCGATTTTCTTGAACGTTTTCGGGTGATCGGTAGCATTCACGGATGACTCGATGGCTGCCAGCCGGGCGGCCACGGCAGGCAGCTTTGCTATATCAACGCTGCATAAATTCCCGTTTTCTGGGAAAAACCGGAGATCAGATATAGCTAATTAGTACCTTGAAATGCAGAAAATTCTCGATTTCTGCGAAAAAATGCAGTAAAGATATAGTATGAATGAGTCGCCGCATCATGCAGGAAAGTCGAGACTTGCCGCCGTGCTGGGCAGGGCGGGCGATGTTGTTCATATTGACGATGTTCAGCGCACCCTGTCGGTCTCCCGAACACAGGCAGCGAAATACCTGTCACGCTGGACTTCCCAAGGTTGGTTACGGCGCGTCGGGCCCGGTGCCTACGTTCCCGCGCAGCTTGCCCTGCTTGACTCCGATCAGGTCATCCAGGACCGCTGGGTACTCGTTCCCGCGCTTTTTTCGCCCGCCTATATCGGCGGGCGCAGCGCGTGCGAGTATTGGGACCTTACCGAGCAGATCTTTCGCGACATTCTGGTCTTTACCGCCCGGCCTGTGCGCCAAAAAAGCTTCGAACGACAGGGCGCGGTGTTCACGCTCAAACACGTCAGGGAAGATCTGATATTCGGTACAAAATCCGTCTGGCGCGGCCAGACTCGGGTGGCCGTCTCGGACATTCACCGTACGATCATTGACATTCTCGACGATCCTGCGACCGGCGGCGGTATCCAGCACGTCGCCGATTGTTTCTCCCAATACATGCAGCGCGATGACTGTGACCCGCAACTTCTGATCGAATATGGCGAGCGTCTCGGCAATGGCGCTGTCTTCAAGCGGCTCGGATTCTTGGCTGAAAAGCAATCGGGCGGCGAATCAATCATCGAAGCGGCGAAGAACCGGCTCACCAAAGGTTACGCAAAAATAGACCCGGCGCTTGATTGCGACAGGCTGGTTACGCGCTGGCGCTTGCGCGTTCCAAAAAGCTGGAAAGAAAGTTCGTATCCATGATTGGCAAGCCGGAAATTATACAAATCGCAGGACAGCTTGGCCTGAATCCGCATGTCGTTGAAAAGGACTATGCGCTTGGCTGGCTGCTTGCGGGCATCTTCGCCAATGATCGGATTGCCGAGAGCTGGGTGTTCAAGGGCGGCACATGCCTCAAAAAGTGCTTCTTTGAAACTTATCGTTTCTCCGAGGACCTGGATTTTACGCTCAAGGATGAATCTCATCTTGACGAAGCATTTCTCAATGATGTGTTTACCGAGATTAGTGAATGGGTCTACGAGCAATGTGGCCTTGAGATGCCCGCCGACCGGCAAAACTTTGACATCTACGACAATCCGCGCGGCCACAAGAATTGTCAGGGCAAGATTAGTTATCGCGGCCCGGTTTCGCCAACGACCGGCGGCTGGCCCCGCATCAAGCTCGATCTGACAGCGGATGAACGTATCGTTCTTCCGCCTGCCAAACTTTCTGTTTTTCATCCGTACAGTGATGCACCCGATCATGGCATCACCGTGATTTCATACGCGTACGAGGAGGCGTTTGGCGAAAAAGTCAGGGCGCTTGCGGAGCGAACCAGACCGCGCGATCTCTACGATGTCATCAATCTGTATCGCAATGAAGAGGCGCGCCCTACGGCCTCGGTCTTGCTGGAGGTGCTACGACAGAAGTGTGATTTCAAGGGCATTCCTGTCCCGAAAGCCGCTGATCTGGACCCGTTCCGGGCAAACCTTGAGGCGGCTTGGAATAGCATGTTGCGCCATCAATTACCGGCGTTGCCACCCGTTGCTTCTTTCTGGGACGCACTCCCGAATTTCTTTGACTGGCTGGAAAGTGGCCGGGCACCGCGAATTCCGGCGTCTTATGCCGCAGCGCCCGGCGAGACAATCTTGCGCGAACGCACACTGCGATTGCCGGTTGCGCCCCGTTTACAGTCACACCTTGAGGTCATCCGTTTCGCGGCGGCGAACCGTCTGTGCGTTGACCTGGATTATCAGGGAAGGACGCGACGCATTGAGCCATACTCGCTCCGCCGCACCAAGGACAGCAACATTATCCTTCATGCATGGGACACCGATAAAAACGCGCATCGCAGCTACCGCGTCGACCGGATACGCGGTGCGCAGATCACCAGTCAGGTCTTTACCCCGCGCTATGCCATCGAACTGGCACCGAGCGGGCCGGTCTTGATTCCGCCGACGACTCGCGGTTCCAATTTGTCAGGTAGTGTTGGTAGGAGCGGCTCGGGTGGTATTGCTCTGACAAGGACGCCGCGCCGACAGGCGGCGCGCCCGCCGCGTGATTCCAGGTCCACCGGCCCGACCTATATCTATCAATGTGGCATGTGCGGCAAAAAATTCCGGCGCAAGAAAATGGACGGGAAGCTAAACAAGCACAAGAACCAATTTGGCATGCAGTGCTCCGGGCGCACCGGGTTCCACGTCGATACCCGATATTGATTTGTCATGAACGCTCTGGTGACTTCGCTCGGCTCTCGTTCAGGCAGCTTTCTAACGGATGCGTTGACTGATACACGTCAATTCAACTCGACCCCCTGTCCTTGTACTATTCGGTTGTTTCGGGTGGCAGCGGAAGCTGAATGACTGCGGGTAAGACATTGACTGCGGCCGCAGCGGCCAGCGAGCTGGTGAAGCTGGCTGGCCAGGGCGCCTACGAGCGCGGGGTCGCCTATTACGAGGAAGGACGCGTCGCCAGGCTTTCTGTAGTTGGCGACCGGATCACCGCCCGGGTCGACGGCACCGAAGCGTACGACGTCCGGCTGCGCAGAACTCCCCTCGGCTTCGACGGAGCCTGCACCTGCCCAGCCTCCGAGGGTTTCGATTTCTGCAAGCACTGCGTGGCAGTGGCGCTCGCGGTCGAGGCGCGGGACGCGGTCATGCAATCCACGGACGCCGATCCCCCGGAAGACCGCATTCGTGCCTACCTGTCGGGACTGTCGAGCGACGCGCTGATCGATATCGTGCTCGGTGCGCTCGATGGGTCCCCTGATCTCGAGGATCGACTGCTCATGCAGGCGGACGTCGCCACCGGCGCGCTGGATGCAAAGCGCCTCAAGAAAATGATTACCGCGGCGATGCCGCTGCGCAACCTCTGGGACTATCGGCAAGTTGCGCAGTATTTCGAGCGCGCCAAGGCGTGCATGGCCGGCATCGAGTCGATAGCGCCGTCGCTCGCGCCGGCCGATCTGCTCGCCGCGGTGCGCCATGCCTTCTCCCGGCTGGAGAAGGCGCTTGAGCGCGTCGACGATTCCGGCGGCCGCCGCTGGGGCTTGCAGTACGCGCTGCACGCGCTGCATCGGGACGCACTCGCGAGAATCGGGTGGGCGACCGATGACCTCGCGACCTATTTGCTCGACCTTCACCTGAACGACCCGTGGGACACGTTCAACGAAATTCTTGACGAGTACGGTGAAGTGCTCGGCGATGACGGCCGGGCCGCCTGGTTCGCGCAGGTGAGATCGCGGCTCGATGCGCTGCCGGACTTGCCCTTCGGCGCCAGCTTCGATGAGTCGTATCCGTACAAACGGCTGACGGGCATTCTAGCCGACGAGGCGCGCGCGGCTGGCGATCATGACGCGCTGATCGAGCTGGCCAGGCGCACCTGCACCAGTGCGCGCGATCGATACGGGATCGCGGAGCTGTATCTCGAACAGGGAAGTCTGGACAGGGCGCTGGAGTGGTTGGATAAGGGCGATGCGGCGGCGGACGAGAGGTCCAGGGATCACCGGCTGCGGGTCTCGGTGCATCGGGCGCGCGAGGACTGGGCACAGGCGGCAGACGCGCAGTTCGAACTTTTCAAGGGGTCGCCGGGGCTCGATCAATATCGGCAGCTCGAGGTTCTCGCCGCACGCGCCGGCCGGGGCGTGCAATTAAAACAGCTCGCCGTCGACTACCTGCGGTCCGGCCCGGGCAGGGACCGCTGGCACGAAGCCGCCCGTGGCCTGACGCTCGCCGCGATTCTGCACGCCGACGGCGCCACCGCCGAGGCCGCGGCACTGGTCGATGCTCACGCAAGGAATCCGCAGGACCTGGTCGACGCGGCCGGGTGGTTCGGAGAGAACGATCCGGGGCAGGCGGCCGAATTCGTGGCACGAGCCATCGAAGCGCACATTCAGCGAAAGAACAAGGGCGGTTATCGGCAGGCCGTGGACTTGCTCCTCGAGCAGCGGGAACTGTTCGACAGGACCGGCGAGAACCGCTTTAGCGAGTTCGTCACGGAAATGCGGGAACGGCACAAACCAAAGCGGAACCTACAGGCGCTGTTGGACAATATCGAGGTGACCGGGACAGGATAAAAGGTAAAGCGGTGACGGTATTCGAGAGGTGCTAACGCGTTAACAATCAGAGAAGTGGTCCCGTCGGGTGACGGATGAGCGACGCGACGACGAGGTGGCATAGCCGCGATACAATCCTGCTGAGCGCCCCAATCTTTTCAAATGGTTTGCGGCATTCGCCTTCCGGCGAAATGGCGCGGTGCCCATCCGGTGCCCACTTGCAGAAGCGTGAGTGATAAGTTCTGACCCTATTCTTGCCACTGGCGAATGTCGGCATTCACCATGCGCGGTTGTTCAATGAGCGCTAGGAGACCATTTGAAATCGTACCTACACCGGATGGCCGGGAATATTGAGAACTATGTTGTGTGTCAGTGCGAAGTGTCCGAAAACGACCGTTTTCGGACAGAGCGAACTCCTTGGTCTTTGCGGAGCGGGCCCCAATGCGCCGGCCTTAATACAACGCCCATCACTGGCTACAACACCGGGGGAAGCCCAGGGAGACCGATCGAATCAGCAGACTCTTGACAGAATGCGCGTTGCGCCAAGAGTTTGGTCCGGGGAACAATCTGGCGTCACGAGTCGCCGTGTTGACGGCCTGGGGTTTCGGTAAGTACCGACTTTGCGTGTCGTTAATGGTCGAGTTTCGATCGGTCGGCTTCCCACCGATCGACGGGAGTCAGTGGTCCAATTGGGCAATGGTGTTCTTTCGTAGGGATGCCAGTCAAGCGTGAATACAAATCGTGGAATGCGCGCATTTCACATCCTGGTGTACCGAGGACAGCAGCGATGAGGAACGCTGTTCCCAAATGCGAGAATAAATACAGCTCCCAAACCCAGATTGTACGGGCCAAGAGATTCGTCTCGACGGTGCCCTCGGTCAGGTAGCCGACTCCGCCGACAAGCAAAAATACGCCGGCGCTGACGAGTGCAGGCCACTTCTTCCACGCACGAGAGAAACCGATATTGACTATATAGCTGATGAGGAACAGGCCGATGAGTATGCCGTTCCAAACAACCGCTCGTATGTGACCATCCGTTGTGATCAGACTGGCTGACATATCAATCAAGCCCATCACATACCACAGACAGAGCAGGCCGAGCGCAAGGCGCACGAGCCGCCCGACGGGGCCGGGTCTTGGCAGTGAACCGGCTTCGTCAAGTTTTAGATCGGTTGTCGCCATAATCGTCGTCGGGTCAAGGTGCCATTGTGAGAGATTCGCCCGTTAGGATTGCAACGCGAGTCGATCACTGGGATCCAGCAACGCGTCGATAATCGGGCACTCGGGGACTTCCTCTCCGGTACATTGCGCGGCGATGCTTCGCAGGGTCTTCTCCAGGCGCTTCAGATCGGTGATTTTCTGTTTGACCAGGTCTGCATGCTCCACGGTCAGTGCGCGCACCTCGCCGCAGGTATAGCCGCGATCGTCGACTAGTGCGAGTAATCCTTCAATGTCCGCCATGGAAAAACCGAGCTGGCGACAGCGACGAATAAAGCGCAATCGATTCAGGTGTTCTTGCCGATACATGCGAAAGCCGCCCGCGCTGCGCGGCGGGTTGGGCATGATGCCGCTTTTCTCGTAGTACCGAATGGTCTCGACCTTGACGCCGGTGTGCTTCGACAGCGCGCCGATGGTGAACTCATTCACAGTTTTGGCCATTGATCGCTTGACTCTGTAGTCACTACAGCCTTTATAGTCCGCTCAGTACTCAGAATTTGCAAGGGCTGCGCATGATGGAATCGATGGAAGAAACCGGCACCGGTCGCAAGCGGCTGGTGGCCGCAGGTGGCTTGATTGGGGCGATCCTCGCCTCATCCTGCTGCATTGCGCCGTTGCTGCTGCTGACCTTGGGTGTGAGTGGCGCCTGGATGGGAAATCTGACGGCGCTCGCCCCGTATCAGGGCTACTTCCTGACGGCAACGGTCGGGTTTCTTGCCGCGGGTTATTGGTACGTCTACTTCAAGCCCAAGAAGGCCTGCGAGGAGGACTCGTATTGTGCCACCCCGCAGTCGGATCGGGTCGTGAAGCTCGCTTTGTGGGTCGCAACGGTGTTGGTTGCTCTCGCACTCAGCGTAAATTTTATTGTGCCGCTTTTCCTATAGGAGATTGATGATGAAACGGACTGTATGGGTTGTGCTGTTGGCCGGTGTATTCGGCTTTGGGGTACCGGCGATGGCTGACGAGACGACGGCCACGTTCACTGTTGAGAAAATGACCTGTGCCACCTGTCCATTGACGGTGCGCATTGCGATGAAGCGTGTCGATGGTGTCATTGACGCCAAGGTCGATCTCGACAGCAAGACCGCCACGGTGACCTTTGATGACTCGGAAACGACCGTTAAAGAGATTGCTGAGGCGTCCACCAACGTCGGCTTCCCAGCAACGCCGAACGGCGCTTGAATCGTACGGCACCAAAAACCAACTACAGAGGCATGAAATGACCGCGATTACTCTCGGTGTTTCAGGCATGACCTGTGATCATTGTGCACAGTCTGCCGAAACCGCATTGAACGCGTTGCACGGTGTCAATGCGCGCGTGCGCTTCGATGCCGCTCGGGCAGAGATTGAGGCCAAAGGCGACGTGCCGGTCAATCGTTTGTTGCGGGCACTGGAGCGCAAGGGCTTTGAAGGCACCTTGCTCGATAATGACGGCAATAAAGTGTCCGGCGGCGGCTCCGGATTGCACATCGCTATCGTGGGGACCGGTTCCGGTGCCTTTGCGGCCGCACTAAAGGCGGTCGAGGAAGGTGCCACCGTCACGATGATCGAACGTGGTGAGGTCATTGGCGGCACCTGCGTCAATGTCGGCTGCGTGCCATCCAAAATTATGATTCGCGGCGCCCAGATCGCCCAACATCAGCGCCAACATCCGTTCGACGGTCTGCAAAGACAGGATCCGGCAATCGACCGTCGAGTCATGCTCGCGCAGCAGGTTGCGCGAGTGAATGAACTTCGCGATGCCAAATACGAAAGTATTCTGGAGGGCAACGAGTCCATCGAACTCGTGCGCGGATCCGCTTCGTTTCAGGATGCCAAGACGCTGCTCATCACCCGAGTGGATGGCACCACGACAACACTGACTGCCGATCGGTTTCTGATCGCGACGGGCTCGGCGCCGGCTAGTCCCAATGTGCCGGGCCTCGCGGAGGCACCGTACGGGACCTCCACCGAAGCACTGTTTGCGGAGACGATCCCGGAGCACCTGGTGGTCATTGGTTCGTCGGTGGTCGCAGTGGAAATCGCGCAGGCCTATCGTCGCCTCGGCTCAGCGGTGACCGTGCTCGCGCGTACCAAGCTGCTGTCGCAAGAAGACCCGGCCCTGGGTGACGAGCTCGCCAAGGCGTTCGAGGCGGAAGGCATCCGTGTGCTGATAAAGACAAGTGCCTCATCGGTCAAGTATGACGATGCGACCTTTACGATCGACATCGGCGCAGAAACGCTCACCAGCGATGCGTTGCTAGTGGCCTCCGGTCGGCCACCGAACACCGCCGATCTGAATCTCACGGCCGCGGGCGTGGAGATCGCCGATAACGGTGCCATCGTGGTTGACGAGCATATGCGGACCTCAGCCGAAAACATCTACGCCGCCGGCGATTGCACCACCCAACCTCAATTCGTGTATGTCGCGGCCGCTGCCGGTACCCGTGCCGGTACCAATATGACCGGCGGTGATGCCGCATTGGATCTGTCGGCCATGCCGGCCGTGATTTTCACCGATCCGCAGGTGGCAACGGTCGGTCTGTCGGAGGCCGAGGCCGAGCGCGCCGGGATACAAACCGAGAGCCGAACGCTGGATCTCGAGAACGTGCCGCGCGCCCTGGCGAACTTCGAGACCCACGGTTTCGTAAAGCTGGTGATCGATGCGAGCAACGATCGCCTCATCGGCGCACAAATCCTCGCTCCTGACGCCGGTGAGATGATTCAGGCAGCCGCGCTTGCGATTCGCAATCGGATGACCGTGCAGGAGCTCGCAGACCAGCTGTTTCCGTACCTCACCATGGTCGAAGGGCTGAAGCTCTGTGCACAGACTTTCTTCAAGGACGTCAAACAGCTCTCGTGTTGTGCCGGCTAACAAGCAGAGATCAAGCCATCAGCCTGTGCATTGACGTAGGCAGGACGGTGGACGTTCGGGCACGGCTGGATTGCCGCGATTGTGCCATGCCCGTGAAGCTAGTCGACACCAGTAGCTATCGTTCCCCTACGAATTTCATTGTGGAAAAACCCTCATGCCATCTTTTGACCTGATCGTTTTGGGCGCCGGCACCGCGGCGACGTCCACGGCCAACAAATGCGCGTCCGAAGGGTGGTCGGTCGCGATCGTCGATGAGCTGCCGTACGGCGGCACTTGTGCGCTTCGTGGCTGCGATCCAAAGAAGATGTTGCGTCGCGGTGCCGAACTGATCGATGCGGTCAACCTGATGCGCGGCAAGGGAGTAGAAGCCGACAATCTGCGCATCAACTGGCAGGATCTGATGGCGTTCAAGCGCACATTCACGGACAAAATGCCCGAGCGTGTGGAATGCAATCTGACCCGGAATGAGGTCGCGACGTATCACGGCACCGCGCGATTCATCAAAGAATCCACGATTGATGTGGATGGCCGGGAATTGACCGGGCGTTACGTACTAATTGCCACCGGTGCCGAGCCGCGCCGGTTGCAAGTACCAGGCGCTGAGCACCTGACCGACAGCACGGGCTTTCTCGAACTGGAGACATTGCCTGAGCGGATTCTGTTCGTTGGCGGCGGCTTCATTTCGTTCGAGTTTGCGCACATCGCCGCGCGCGCCGGCAGCCGCGTACACATCATCGATCACGGTGAGCGGCCGCTGAAGGCCTTCGATCCAGATCTGGTCGACAAGCTCGTGCAACGCACGCGGGGGCTCGGTATCGAGGTCGTGCCTGCGGCAGATCTGCGTTCGATCGAGCGTACTGAAGACGGCTACACGGTGGTTGCCGACACTGATGCCAGCGAACGATCCTGGGCCGTCGACCTGGTCGTGCATGGCGCCGGGCGGGTGGCGGCCCTCGATCGACTCGATCTTGCAACGGCGGGCGTCGAGTACGGTGATCGTGGCGTCCACGTCAACGAATTCCTGCAAAGTGTGTCGAACCCGGCCGTCTATGCTGCCGGCGATGCGAGCGACACGGATGGCTGGCCGTTGACGCCGGTATCGTTCCTCGAAGGTCGCGTGGCGGCAGCCAATATACTCAAGGGCAACAACCGAACCGCGGACTATCGTGGCGTGCCGAGTGTGGTGTTTACGATCCCGGAACTCACGCGCGTCGGGTTGCTCGAGTCGGAAGCGAAGGAACGCGGTCTCGACTATCGCGTGAAGCACATCGACACCGGCGGTTGGTATTCGAACCTCCGCGTTGGCGAAGACTGCGCCGGTGTGAAAGTGCTGATCGACGATGCATCGGACGAGATTCTTGGCGCTCACCTTCTTGGACCGGAAACTGCCGAAGTGGTCAACCTTTTCGGCTTGGCCATCCGTCTCGGCCTGAAGACCCGCGATCTGAAAACCATGGTCAGCGCGTACCCGACGGTCGGGTCCGACTTTGGCGCCATGTTGTGACCGGAGGTCACACGCCACCGCCGTGGCGATGTCGATTTAGAGCGCTATCGCAATTAGAATCTTGCGGATGAAATCTTTTTGCAATATGCGCGTTGCGTCAAGAGTCTTGTCGAGCGATACGTCTGCTGTGATGATCGGCCGTATCACGGATCAGAATTTGAGTGGCTACCGACTGAATTTGAGTGGCTACCGACTTTGAAGGCGGCGGCCATCGGCGACTTAGCGTTGTTTTTCCTATTCTCCCCAGATGGCGTCAAATCGCAGTCCGGCAACACAAAGACCGCCACAGTCGGTCAGATCCACCTGAGGCGAATCTGTTGTTAAAAGTTCCAGCGAAATCCAACGCGCGCGACGTAATCATTCTCCAACGCCATGCCGTTCAAATCCTGTGACACCGGCAGCTGCAGCGAGCCTTCCAGAATGTAGCGTTTGGTGACGTACTGGAGTCCGGGAACGACAAACACGCTGGTGCCGCCGGAATTCGGCTCGGCACTGCCGAAGACGCGATTCTTGTCACTGTGAATGACATTGGCCTCCAGAACGCCATAGAGAAAACCGGGCGTGCCTTTGCCAAGGGTGCGCGGCAACAAACGGTACTGAAACGAGGCGTCGAGTCGCGCTTGGTCGCCGCCTTCGAAGTCGTTGGCCTCGGACCTTGCGGTGTACGAGGCTTGGGCATCAATCTGGAATTGCAAGGTTTGATAGGTGGCAACCACGCCGCCGAACCCGTCCCAGGACCCGGTCCCGGACTGCAGTGGAATGGGCAGCCGGCCGAGGGCGTCAGACTCGTCGTCATCGCCAGTCGGTGCCTTAACGCCACCGAAAGCGGCGATGCGGAAGGTGTGATCACGCGCATCCTGTTGGACGAACGTGTAACGGGCGAAAACCGACAGATCGCCAATGCCGGTGCTGGAGCGACTGATGCGCTCACCTGCCACGGTGGCCTGCAACTCCTTGTCGACGATCGGCAGGACACCAAAAATAGCCAGGTCGCCACTGATGCCGTAGCCGAGCACCGACGCCAAGGCGTTGACGTCGACGTCGCGATCGGCTCCGCTGGGGTCATCGCCTGAGCGGGTTAACACGAGCTGCTCGCGGTTAATGAATTCACCCTTACCGACCGGCAACGCGGTATTAAAAGTAATGGGCGCGGCCACGGCCACCTGCGTGGCCGAGGTCGCTAGCGTCAATGAGAGGCACACTGCATATCGGCAAAGGCTCATTGGTTATCTCCGCGCAGGCTCGCTGGCCCCTCATGGCGTACCATGCGTTTGAAGGTAAAACCGGCATCGCGGATGATTTCCCGCACGGTGTCTTCCGATAAGGTCGTGCCCTCAGTAACCTGAACCGCGACTTGGCCAAGGGCGAGTTCGGTCTCGGCATCTTCCACGCCATCGAGCTTCTCGAGCTGTTTTTCGATGCCGTACGCACAGAAAGGACAATTCAGGCCTTCCACCTGAATCAGGTAGTGGCTGTCCTCCGCCCAGGCGGCACTAGCGAGCAATGTCATCGCTATGCCCTATGCCGATGACGAATAAGCGCATAATTCTGTTCATCCGAAGTTTTCCTTTCAACACTTGATCGGGGCTTAAGTTGAGGCCGCGCCCTGGAGTTGCCTCTATGTCAATAACTTTCAATGAATGCATCTATTGCTCAATGCCGAGCCAGATACGGTCGAAGACCCACCTCCAAATCAGAGCGACTTCACTTGCATACTTCGATAGGTAAAGCCGGCGTCATTGAAGAGTTTCTTCATGAGACTCTCAGTCAACTCCGTACCCTCCGGAACCGTGACCCGCACGATACCGGCATTCAGGTCGATTACTATGTCTCGGGCGCCCTCGATTTTCTTCAGTTTTTTTTCAATGCCGTAGGCACAGTAGGGGCACGCGAGTCCGTCGACACGCATCGTGTACCGTGTGTCCGCGGCGAAAGCGCCAACACTGACTAACAGGGCCGTGAACAGAACAACTAACCGTCTTCGCATTTCCTTCCTCCACATCGGCTGCATATGATCGTTCGTATCGATTGGAACGTCGTCGTCATAGTCAATAGTGCACTTCGATCTCCAAGGTAGCCCGGTAATCCGAACCGTCCTGGTTGCCGTTTAAATCGCTGACGATGGGAATCTGCACGCCGGTCTTGATGGCGACGTTCCGTAGCGTCCACATCAGTCCGGGGCTGACGAACCATTCGCTGCCGCCGGTGTCGGTGAGCTGCATGCCATTCAAGTTCCCGCGACGCGCATATTCGCCGTTCAGCTCCAGCATCCACACCCAGTCCGGTTCGAGGTACCCTGTCGGTTTGAAGCGGATGCCGCCGACCAAGTCCATCAATACCTTATCGCCGCGATCGACGCCGTTATCACCAGTACCGTTGCGCCGGTAGCGCAGGGCTGCCCAGCGATACCACTTGCGTCCCTCATAGCCGTAACTCAACCCGCCGATGAAGTCGGTGGCGCCGCTGCCGAGGCCGGTCTCCGCCGTGCTGTCCAGGACCGTGGCGAACATTAGCGCAACGGATTCCTGCACGCCCGGACGGTCGTTTCGCCAGAAGCGATACTTGGTGGACAGCGACAGGTCGCCACGCCCGGCCCGACTGCTGCCACCATCTGCTGACAGATCCAGATACGGTGCCTCCAGGCCTATGGTCCAATCGCTAGTGATGCCGTACTTCACGGCCAGCGCGTACTCGCACTCGGCTTCCGTCCCGTCTTGTTCGCGACGAGCGCCAGCATGCACCTCGACCCCACCCTTGAACAACGTATGCGGTCCCAGGCCGAAGACCGGGTCGTGCGCACTGGCTACGGTTGGCAGCAGGCCGACGCTGCACGCTAACGCGAGACCGGCCACGCCAACTCGACACTGAGGTCGCCATGGCTTGCGATTCAAACTTCGTTTCATATTCGCCATCACGGCTGAGACCGAACAAGTAACAAAGCTACTACTTGGAGCCCACTCCATGTCAAGCGCTTTTCTTGACTATGTGAACCACACCCGAATTGCCGTGCGCAACAAGGCATCTCGAGACCTACGCGCGAGCGCACTCTATGGCTCACAACGGTCACAAATGCCGGCTTATCGCAGGTCGGGTCAATGTGATTGTTGTATTGATCCATGTCGGCAACGATGTAAGCGGCGGCAAAAGGGCTTGACATGGAGTTAACTCCAGGTTGTAAGCTGTTTGTTTCTTGTCGACCGCTTGGCCGACTTTGGACTGTTTGGAGTGTGGTTCATGTCCGAAATAACCACCCGATTCAGGGAAGGCGCGGTGACCTTCTTAACCTTGTTCACATCCACGGGCACGCTGGTGTGCTGCGCGCTGCCAATCGTGCTCGTGACCCTGGGCCTTGGCGCTGCGATGGCCGGATTGACCAGCACGTTTCCCTGGATGGTGACCCTCAGTCAGCACAAGATATGGGTATTCGCTGGCTCCGGCTTGCTGTTGGCATTTTCGGCCTGGATGGTGTTTCGACCCGGTCGGGCCTGTCCGGCCGATCCGAAGCTGGCAAAACTGTGTGGCAGCATGGACAAATGGAATCGTCGGGTGTTGTTTATTTCCGTGGCAATCTGGGGCATCGGATTTTTTGCCGCCTATTTGTCACTGCCATTACTGAAGGTGTTTGAAAGCTTATAAGGGTCGCTCGACAAACATGAGCATCAAAGTAGAGCTCTTTACCTCGCCGGGCTGTCGCCGCTGCGCTAACGCCCGATCGGAGCTACAGAAAATAGTAGAGGAGGTCGGTGACGATCGGATGGAGTGGCGGATCGTGCAGGTGCTGGATGAGATCGACTATGCAGTGGCGCTCGGTGTGCTGTCGATTCCGGCTGTCGCTATCGACGGTGAACTGGTTTTTACCGCATTGCCGAGCCGCAAGCAGCTGCGCGAAGCGCTCGAGCATCGCCTGATGGATGCCTGCGCATGACCCCAACACGCGGCGAGAAGCCGCGTCGGAACCCGCGTTGGGTGATGACGGTCGAAAGGTGCAGGGTTTGTTGGCATTAACCATAAAGGTACTGATCCATGCGTGCTTACAAAATTGGTGAACTGTCAAAGCTGGTGAATCTCAGCATGGACACACTGCGCTACTACGAAAAGATCAAGTTGCTGCCGCCAGTAGCACGCAACAGCTCGGGCTTGCGCGAGTATGATAACAAGGACATCTCGCGCCTGCGCTTTATCAAGCGGGCGCAAAAGATGAACTTCAGCCTGGCCGAAATTGGGCAGCTTCTGACGATGCGCGAAAATCCGCTGAAAGCGCGGGCCGAGATACGCACACTGACACATCAGAAGCTGTCGGAAATTGAAGATCAGATCAAGGAGCTGACCGCGCTGCGTAACGAGTTACAGCTCCTGGTCAATCTGTGTATTGGCAGCGACGATAGCTGCCCGATCATTGACGGAATGGATCGGGAGTGATGTATACCTGCCCCAGCAACAGGCGTTGTCAGTCAACGTTCGATTGCCGGCGCGCTGTTGGACGATGAGACTGCGCAGACGGAATCAACGGCAACCGAGGTAACGCGCTCAAGCGAGCCGAACAAGTGACGGGGCCGGTGCGCCATTGACACGTCATTCCCAAACGAAAACAGATCCAGGAGCGACACAATGACACGACTATCGGTACTGGGGACCCTCTTGTCCCTGTTGGCGACACCCGCGCTGGCGGATCATTATCGTTACGAGGTGGCGGTTGAGGGTATGTTTTGCGCCTACTGCGCCTACAACGTCAGTAAGCAGTTTGGCACCCTCGAGGGAGTCAGCGCCGATACGGTCGACGTTGACCTGCAGCAAGGTCAGGTACGCTTCGTCAGCACCCGCTCGGTTCCACATGCCCAGATAACTGCCAGTCTGGAAGAGTCCGGATTTCGAGTCACCGGCATCCAGCAACATCGTCTTGAAGAGCCTGTACCCTCGGCCGTGTCGGCACCCAGTCCGCTGGCCACCGTTACGTTCGATGTCGGCACAGCTGGTTCAGCCTTGGCCACCGACCTGCTTGACCGGCTGGGATCGGCGGCATTTGACGATGACGGTCAATTTGTCGTGGTGGCGCCTTCTGCCTTGGAGGCGACGATACTTCGGCCACTCATCGCTGGGCGAAAGAAAGCGATCAAGGTAGCGTATGAGGCCAGCGTCGAAGGGCCGGTGGTTGTCACACTACTGACCCCACGATCGCCTCCCCAAAAATAGAGACTGCACTGCAGGCGCGAAATCGGCTGGTGGACACCGCGGAGCTCCGTGACACCGAACTGCGATACGTCGTCTCAGTTACTCGAAAACACGCTACTTTGCAATGCGATGGCTGTTGCCTGGGCAGCGGAAGGTTAATGGTGATTTACGAGGTAATCGTTAATTAAGTACAGGCCGATCAGGATCAGCACAACCGCCGCCACTCGTTCGAAGTATTTCTGCCCGCGCTGCAGTCCCGTTAGCGATTCCAGCCAACCGATACTCCAGGCGCCGAGCAGAATTGGCACACTGCGGCCGAGCGCAAACGCGAGCAGCAAGGCGAACGCAAATGAAGCCGAGCCGATCGCGGCGCTGGCGGTGAGCATTACCACCAGGGCGGGCGTGCAAAACGGACAAAATGCAACCGAAAACGGGATGCCCAGCAGAAAGGCGCCCCAGACGCCAGCAACATGATGTCCACGCGGCGACAGCCAAGGTAGCCGTACGCGCAGCCAACCGGGCCACACCAGCCCCAACACGATGAGCAGCGGCCCCAATAGCAATTCCCATTCATGCCCCATGGTGTCCTTGGCCCATTGACCGCCGAGTGCGGCGGCCACGCCAAGGACCACGTGTGTGGCAATCATGCCGGCGACGAAGGCGCCGCCCAGCGCCAGGGCTTGGCGTTGCGAGCGTGCCTTGGTCACGTAGGCCAATGCGACCGGCACCGAGGCGAACGACACCGGATTAAAGCTGAACACCAACCCGGTCAGGAATCCCACACCGAGACCGGCGAGACTGGCTTCCTGCAACAGTGCGCGGATGGTCTCAAAATCTGTGGGAAACATTGACACGTCGAAGCACCCGCCGGGTCGATCAACCGGTCATTTCCGGCGCGCCGGGTTGCGCGTTACTGGCACCTACGTGGTAACCACGCCGTGACACGATGCCGTGAGGTTGTGCGCGGCGACAAGTCACGACGCTCGCCTGTTCAATCGTTCTTGCAACGTCGCGCGGAATTTCTCGGGCGACGGATGCACCGTGAATACCAGCTCGCCGTCGATCGCAATAGCCGGCATGGAGAGTACGCCCAGTTGCACGGCGTGATCCAACTCGTCAAGCACATTCACTTTGCGCCACTGAATCTGATCCTCGCCAAGATCGGCGACGATACCCTGAAGCACCCCCAACACCCGGGTGCAGCGAGTACACCCGGGGGAGGTGAAGATTTCGATCTGAATGGGCTTCAAGACTGTGTCTCTGGCGATGGCTTACGGCTCGGGTACGGGCCTCGGTGCTCGGCACACGCAGAGATCCACGTTTCCAGTTGCTCCTGCACGTAGGTTATCAACTGTTGCTGGCGTGTCA
This sequence comes from uncultured Woeseiaceae bacterium, assembly GCA_963976215.1. Taxonomy (GTDB): domain Bacteria; phylum Pseudomonadota; class Gammaproteobacteria; order Steroidobacterales; family Woeseiaceae; genus UBA1847. Next base: position 37,527 of record CAXBJV010000031.1, read on the forward strand.
GCTCGGCCATGCGCGTCATCGCCAACTGCAAAGCGAGATCGTCATGATCCTCGTTCAAACCCAGCAGGCGCGCAATATCGTGATCTGCAAATCCCACTTTAGCGGCGCAACACGCAAAGGTCTCATAATCCACTAAATCCATCGAGCCGGGCGGTGTGCTGACGACGGCCGGGGCGGTCTCGAGCAGACCCCGCTGCCGGTAGTATTCGATCAGACATCGGGGCACGCCCGTGGCGTCGACCAGGTCAGCCAGCGAATATTGGGCCGTCGTCATCGCCGGGTTACCTCGTATGATTTCATCGGACACTACCTTACTACCTGGAGCGCGGTCCACGTCAAGATCGTTTGCTGCTCGCGTGCCGATCAAGCCAGAAACCTGGATACATAGTCTAACGTGTGCGGTGAACGCGAGCGGAACTTGGAGCGCCTTGAATCGCTCCTAGTTTGCTAGACACCTTTCAGCCATCCAAAATGGCAGTCTAGAGAGGTGAGTAATGAGCAGTAAGCGATATCCAGATGAGTTCAAGATCAAGGCGGTGAAGCAGGTGGCGGAGCTCGGTTATCCGATCGGCGAACTGTCGAAGCGTCTCGGACTGAGCGCCGATACCTTGCGTTACTACGAGAAAATTCGTTTACTGCGGCGAGTGGCACGCGACGAGGCCGGCAGACGTATCTATGGCGACAAAGACGTTTCTCGACTGAAGTTCATGCAACGCGCTCAACGCATGAACTTCACCTTGGCCGAAATCGGTCAGCTTCTGGAGATGCGGGAGAATCCGCAGAAAGCGCGTGCTGGCGTTCGGACGTTCACCCAGAAAAAGCTCTCCGACATAGAACAACACCTGGACGACTTGACCACGCTGCGAGACGAATTGCAGCTTCTGGTCAACCTGTGCCAAGGTGCTGAGGAAGGCTGTCCCATTCTTGAGAACATCGACGGTGAGCCCACTGCGGTCAAAAAATGGGTGTCGACCGGAATCACCCGATTTTGACCCCACCGGCGAACTTGATCGAGTTCACAGTGTTGAACGGTGAAATGAGATATATAGACAAGTTGTCCATGCGCGCCGCTTTCGTCGGCGCGCTACTGGTGCAAGTTGCTCAAATTGATTACACTTTTTGAATGATACGTAGAAATCCATCATTGGCACGAGTGCTGCTGCTCCTTGGAGTCCTGATTGTCGGGCCACTGCAGGCGCAGAGCGTTTTCGCGTGCCCAATGATGGATGAAGTCATGCACGAGTGCTGTTGTATCGGGCACAAGACTAACGAAGACTGCGCCAATGCCGATTGCGATGGGGCGGTAGCCGCCAATACCGATCCTTGCTGTGATCGTACGGTGACCATCAGCATCGACGAAGAGGCCAGGCAGGATGCGCCGATCGTCAAGCCGGTCGAGGTACGCTCCGATGTGGATCCGCCCGCCGGCATTCTGGCAACAATCACGGATTTCAATTTGCTGCCACGACGTGTGGCACTTCGCGTAGATTTCTCCGCGCCAGAGCTCTGCAAGTCCCGCTCTGATACCTACCTCATAACGCAGCGACTGCGGATCTAAACCTTTTCCTATCCAAGCTTGGACTCGGGCCCGTTCCGGGCCCAAGCCTGTTGCATTTTGTTTGTTGTAACCAAGGATAAGGAGATGGGTTTTGCGTACCCGACTATTTCGAAGCGTGGCCGTATGCGCCGCGTTGATTATCACAGGCAGTGCCGCGCTAGCGGAATCTGCCAATCAAAATAAGACGGCTGAACCGGCCGAACGATTGACCGCGGAGGGCCTCGCGGCCCGGGTTCTCGAGGCCAATCCCGGGCTCGTTGCAATCGAGGCGGCGGCCGAAGCGGCGGCTTACCGAGTTGATCCCGCCGGATCCCTCGATGACCCGATGCTGAGTTACGGCGTGGCGCCGCTGACGGCAGATGCCGATCGGAGCCTCAACCAGCGCGTCGACTTCAATCAGAAAATCCCCTGGCCGGGCACCCTGGCGGCGCGCGAAAGCGCAGCCCGATATGACGCGTTGGCGGCAGAGCGGGACGTGGATGCGCTGCGTTTGCGTGTAATTGCGCAAGCGAAAGCGGCCTACGCGGAGTGGTATTTTGTCCACGCCGCGCTGGACATCCATCATGCCACGCAGGCCCTGCTCGATGAGCTGATCGCGACGGCTGAGACGCGATACGCCGCCGGACGAGCCCTCAAGCAGGATGTGCTGCAGGCCGAAGTGGAGCGTACGGACCTGGATAACCAGTTGCTGCGCTTGCTTCGGCTCAAAGCCACCGTTCAGGCGCGCATCAACGCGCTGCTGAATCAACCACCGAATGCGCCGTTGCCGCCGGCACACGTGATTCCCAACGCGATCGATCTTCCCGCGTTTGAAAGCATGCAAGGCCTGGCGCTGTCTCGGCACCCGGAGCTTGCGCAGCTTGAGGCGCGGATTTCCGCGTCCGTTAGTCGTATTACCCTGGCGGAAAAGGCGTTCTACCCGGATTTTCAGGTCGGCGTTGGTTACAACAGTCTTTGGGATAACGCGGACAAACGTCCCATTTTTGGGGTTTCCATCAACGTCCCCCTGGATCGCAGCAAACGCCGCTCCGACCTCGGTCGTGCCCAGGCTGAGAAGCGACGGGCCGAGTGGACCCTCATTGAACGACGGGCGGAGTTACTGGCCGATCTCACTCAAACCCGCGCCGAAGTAGTGGAAGCGCAATCCTCGGTCGCCTTGTTTCGCGATCAGCTGGTGCCGCTATCGGCGGAGTACCTGGAAGCGGCGATCGCCGACTATCAAAGCGGCAGCGGTGCGTTTCTCAACGTCATTACCGCCGAACAACGCGCGCTGAGCACCGAGTTGGCGTTGGCACGCGCACGTGCCGACTACGCACGACGCCTGGCCGAGCTTGAGCGCTGGGTCGGTGGTGCTTTCGATGCTGCAGCAATCCTAACTTCTGGAGAACAACAATGAATCTTTCAAAACACCATCGATGGGTCGTCGGTCTTCTGTTGATCGTCGGCGCAGCCGGCGCGGTCTACCTATTCATCGGCCCCGGCGAAGGCGATGCCCCGGCCGCCACTGACGACATGCCACGGTATCGAGCTGGTGACTTCGAAATTGGCGTCATGACCGATCCCAAAACGCCGCGCGTCGGTGACAACCGACTAATCGTCGAGGTGCGGGACATCGACGGTAATCCCGTGTCGACCGACGTCGACGCCTATGCCGAGATGCCGGCCATGGGCGCGATGCCCGCGATGCGGGCACCGGCTGATCTCACGGAAACTGCCCCGGGTCGTTATGAAGGCGCCATGGATTTGTCTATGCGAGGGGAGTGGCCGCTAACAATGCGCTTCACACCCACCGGCGGATCGCCGGTTCGCCTGCAGTTTGATCTTGCAACCGACCGGGCCGAGATGCCCATCGCTGCGGGGGGCACCGCGATCGGCAACACAAGCGCAAGCGATACAACTGCTGCCGAGAGCGGTATGCCGCGGTACCGAGCCGGGGATCTCGAAATTGCGATCGACATTGATCCGAGCACCGCCCGGGTCGGTGACAACACACTCGTGATCGAGGTTCGAGATGCCGACGGCCAGCCGATCGAGAACGTCGACATCGAGGCGTTCGCGCAAATGCCGGCCATGGGTGCGATGCCGGCGATGCGCGCACCGGCTGATCTGAAGCCGATGGGGCCGGGTCGCTATGAGGGCTCCGTGGATCTCACCATGCGGGGTGAATGGCCACTCACGGTGGAAATCAAGGACCCGATGCGTGGCGACAAACGGCTGCAGTTCGATCTGGCCACAGATCGGGAGGGACTGGCGATTGCAGCCGGTGCCTCTCCCGTCGGTGGTATGAGCAGCGGCATGGCAAGCGAAGACGACGGCAATACCATCACCATCGACAACCGGCGCCGGCAGATGATCGGCCTTGAAACCGGCGAGGCCACACACCGAGACCTGGTGAAGTCGATTCGTGCGGTCGGGGAGGTCACATTCGATGAGCGTCTGTTATCGAAC
>CAXBJV010000032.1:0-41415 GCA_963976215.1 uncultured Woeseiaceae bacterium
GGTATATCGCCATCGGCGCTGTTCCAGTTGGGTCCCTGATCGTTGGACGGGATCCGCTCCGCAAATCGGTCGCGAACGACACGATTTGATCGATATTATGCGCCTGTCGCCGGGGTTCTGGCTAAAGATCAGCTCACAAAGTCGTCAGCGGCAGCTGGGAGGCAGGTGTCTGTCGGCAATCGTTGCGCTGCTGCAAATCCAGCCAAGTGCGTCACTGTCGCCCACCACCGGCTGAAACTCGAGTGTTTTGCCGTTGATCGCGGTATGCGCATCGCCACCAAACGAAACGATAATCGCACCGTCGATTATCTCGACACGGCTTGTGTAGACTCCGGAAATACCGTTCGGATCCGGCAAACCCGCTGCGCTATTGTCGCGTGGTAGTTCGCCACGTTCGCGATAGGCGCTCATCACCGCCGGTTTTGTGCCTTCGGCCAGAGTCAGCCCTTCGGCGACCTGTGCGCGCACAGTGTAGTCCTGGTAGGCCGGGATGGAAATCGCGGCCAGGATGCCAATCAGGGCGATCAGGACGAACGGTACGACAATCATTATCGCGCCACTCGTGCCGCCGGTTCTCGCCAGCTCGAGTGCTTGCTGTTCTTCTGACAGCGTCGTCGCGGCCATCTTTGCGACTTTACGTTTGGCGTGATTGTAATACAGCTTGTTGGCGTACATGGGCAGCAGAATGAACGCAACCAGCACGTATCCGCCGTAGTAAAACAGGGCGCCCAATTCAGGGCTGGCAAACGCTGCGACGACGGCGGAAACCAGTACCATCGTGATGGGCAGGCCAAACCAGTACAGCAGCCACCACATATACATCTTGCGGTACAACAACCAGAACCAGGTGACGAAGAACGACGGCCAGTTCCAGCTTAGTGAGCCACCACCGCGCTCGAATTTTGCGAACACCTGTTCGTAGTAGTGGGCGTTCTTCGGGCCGACAAATGTGGCCATGAGATCGTCGCCAGAGGAAATCGACGTATTGCTCGTCGGTGTGCGATAGATGGACTCGGAGCCTTGATCATCGTCATTCTCGCTCATCGTCGTCACCGTTGCTGGCCAGCTTGCATAGTAGCAAAGCGCTGACCTTGTGTTTACTCAAATGCGCGCATACCCTGCAGTTGAGGCCGCAAAAAACCTTCAGGAGTCATGGATGTCCGCAGAAAATCCCTACGCACCGCCGGAAGCTGATGTGGAAGTTGCCGACTGGCACGAGAACGAACTGGCAAGCCGTTGGGCACGACTCGGCGGTTCGTTGATCGATGGACTGATTCTGGGTGCGGGTTTCTGGGGCGCAATTTATGTTTTTGGCCTGATGGACCGGGCACTGGATGAAGATATGGCTGTTACGGCATTTGATGCTGTAATGCTAATCGGCTGGCTTGGACTATTTCTGGTATTGAACGGTTACCTGCTGGCAACGCGGGGCCAGACGATTGGAAAAGTCGCGGCACGTACCCGCATAGTTTCTTTTGAGGACGACCGATTGTTGCCCTTATGGAAGCTGATGGTATTGCGCTACATGCCTTTTTACGTGCTTGGCTACATTCCGCTGATTGGCCCGATACTCGGCCTGATAAACCCGTTATTCATTTTCAAGCAGGATCGCCGCTGCCTGCACGACCACGTGGCCGGTACCAAGGTTATCTATGCCGACCGTCCGCCGCTTCGTTGAGGCGATGCGTCCGGCATTACAGTAATCCCGCTCGTTTGATCGCAAGGTAGCGGTTGGTGATCGCCGCGGGCAGGTCCGCGCACAGGCAGTCTTCAACAAATACGCCACCCGCTTGCAGCAACTTGTGTGCCTCCCGGCGCGCATCGAGGTACTGGTTTGTCGCGGCATACACGACGGCGTCGTCGAAGCCGTGAATATCCCGAGTCAACGTGTCGTCCAGGGCGCTTTCGCGCAGGCTGGCGAGGATCACCAGGTGACGTCGGCGCAAAAGGTTTGTCGCGATACGTAACTCCTCGGAGTCCTCTTCGCGAACATTACTCAAAATAATGATGAGCGAGCGCCGCCGCTGTTTCGCCGTAAGCTCTGTGGCTGCGGCAATATAATCGATTTCGACGGGTTGCGGCTGCACGTCATACACGTGATTAAGGAGTCCATTGATCGCATCCGCACCCTTGCGCGGCGCTAACCAGGTGCGTTCACGGCCGGCTGTCATGACGCCGGCAGCGTCTCCCTGCCTTATCGCGACATAGCTCAGTAGCAGCATTGCATTCAATGCATGATCGAAGTGTGCGAGCTCATCGTCCTTGGCAAGCATGCGTCGTCCTGTATCAAGAAGAAAGACGACTTGCTGATCACGTTCGTCCTGGTACTCGCGGGCAATCAACCGCCCCATTCGTGCGGTAGCCTTCCAGTCAACCGACCGCAGGCTGTCGCCTTCGCGATAATCGCGCAGCTGATGGAATTCAATTCCTTCACCACGTCTCCGGCTAAGTCGAACACCAGTCAGGTGTGCCTGCGAATCTACTGCATAAGCCAGCAGTTTCGAGATCGTCGAGTAGTTCGGATACACCTGCGCAATTGACGGGTTGGCGATCAAATAGCGTCGCCACCACAGACCGAACGGCGATGCGATCCGTAACTCCGTCGCGGCAAATTGTTGCGGTCCACGCTCGGTTGCCCGGCAAGGATACTCCAGTTCCGCCAACTCGCCCGGATCAATAATAAATTCCAACGGCAAGTCGTGTGCGACAAACGTCGCCGGATGATGATCGTATACGCGAATTTTCATGCGCCGCGAACGCTCGCTGCTGCGTACCTGAATTCGCACGTTGGTCCAGGTGGCGAGTGCGATTGATGCCGGCGATAAGCGTCTCACTTCGGGAGGTCTGGTTGCGCGGGCAAACAAGCCATCGATAATTGCACCGACAGCCAGCAGCCCCGCAAGCAGCAGCCACGCATTTTCCAGAGCAGCGGAAAATGCGACGCTGATGCCAGCAAGTGCAAGCAGGCCGACCAGCAAGATGATTAACGGGCGCGGCGTCATTGTCGTGGTGCACTGACCTTTTGCAGGATATCGCCAAGAATGTCGTCCGGTTTGTACGATTCAATTTCGAGTTCCGGCGCGAGCCCGATGCGGTGGCGCAAAGCGGGCAGGGCGACCTGCCGTACGTCATCGGGTGTGACGAAGTCGCGGCCCTGCAAGACGGCCGCTGCACGAGCCGCGCGAACGATAGAAATCGAACCGCGCGGTCCTGCACCAATACGCAGCCCGGACGACTCGCGGGTTTCGCGAACGATTCGGACAGCGTAGTCAATGACCGCATCATCAATGCGCGTGGTCGCAACCGCTTGTTGTGCTGCGACTACATCGTCGCTGCTCATAACCGAATCGACGCTATCGGTATAGAGCCCGCCGCCGACACGATTACCGGTGGCTACGGCGACGATACGATTCTCGGACTGGTGATCCGGGTAGTCGATCAATACATTGAACAAAAATCGATCGAGCTGCGCCTCCGGCAATGGGTAAGTGCCTTCGTGTTCGATTGGATTTTGGGTTGCGACCGTCATGAATGGTGGCGGCAGCGGAGAGGACTTGCCCTCAATCGTGACCTGGTTTTCCTGCATGACTTCGAGTAGCGCGGCCTGCGTCTTGGCCGGTGCACGATTAATTTCGTCAGCCAGTAGCAAATTCGCAAAAACAGGTCCGCGGCGGACGCGAAATGTTTCAGTCTTCGGGTCGTAAACTGCGTGCCCACTGACATCGCTCGGCATCAGGTCGGGGGTGAATTGTATGCGCGAAAACCGCCCGCCGACGGCCTTGGATATCGCTTTCACAAGCAGCGTCTTGCCTAGCCCCGGTACGCCTTCGAGGAGAACATGCCCGCCGGACAGCAGTGCAATAAGTATGCTGTCGATCACCTCATTCTGACCAACAAATGCCTTGCCGATCTGCTCCCGCAGGCCGACAATCTTCGCGTGCAGGCCCGCTTCGGGCAGCGTGTCTTCGCTCATAATCTGTTCCTTACTTTTTGCAGGTCTTGAATATTGTGGGTGAATTCGCGATGCCGGGATTCGCTGCGATTCATCAACACGTCGAGAATCCGTTGTGCCGGAATGCCGCTCAGGTTTGCCAGTTGTATGGCCTGGGCGTTGGGGGGAAGTCTGCTGATTCCCGGGTGCTTCGCTTCAGCATCATGGACTAATGCTTCAATCGAACTGTTCGCAAGGGTAACCGTGCCATGGTGTCGCCAGGCAAAATGCCCCGCGGCTCCGACGTGCTCCAGGATGGAACGGCGGTCTGCGGCTTGCGGATTGATCGCCGGACCGAAGCGGGGAATGACCGACCAAAGCCATAGAAATATTGCACAGCAGCTTGCGGCGACAAGATAGAACGCGTTATTCCACAGCAATTGCCACAAACTCGGGAACGCCGCGTCAAGTACGAACCATACCTTGCCAGGTTCGACAAAACCGGCGGCGACATCAAGCAGAAGACGAGCATGATCGAAATCTGCAAGCGTGCTGTTCAGAAAAAAAGTATCGTCGGCGATCAGGGTTACGTAGCCGTTGCCCCAGCTACGGCGCACCGCGATATATCCTGCGTCATCCGACAGTGTTGCTGAAAAACTGTCGGGTTGTTGCAGCGCTATTCGCTCATAGCTCGAACTGAGGTCCAGGTAATAGTCGAAGGTATCCTGTGCACCGTCTTCGATTGCTTCTTCATCCTGCGATGAATCATCATCGGGGCTGACTTCCACAAGCGACGCACCGAAACTCATCAGGAGTCGATCGACAGTTTTTGATGTTTCCTGCGGTGGCAGCAAAATCAGGTGACCACCTCCGCTTACCCACTCGATCAATTGCAGATTTTCATCACCGAGCGCGATGGATTCGCTAGCTCGGGTGAGAATCGTATCGCTGTAATCCGGCAGCCAGTCGGTCGGCGTCAATGATGAAATAGAATCGGCTTCGATTTCCGCTTCTTGCAGGAAAATTTCAGCCGCAAGGAACGGGTTGTAGCGCGCCTCACCCCGGTAACCGACGTATTGTTCGTCGATGGCCTTGTAATGCGTATGCAGGAACCAGGCAACGACTGCAGTCGACGCCAGGATGATTAGCAATATGACGGTAGTTTGTCTCATTGCGGGGCCCCGAAAGTTTGCTGCCAGCCCGCACATAAGGACAAGACTTCGTCGTCCCCCGGATTGCGAAAGCCGTAGGCACAAAGGATCCAGGCATTGACGATCCTGGCAAAGAATCCGGCGCGCCCGGAATCGGTTTGCTGTTGCACAGCTTCAAGACAGAGGCCCTCGGTTGCGCTTGCGGGCAGTCGTACGCCGTGATTCGCCACGGCTGCAAAGACGCTACCCCTGTATAGCAGACTCAACGCGTCTCGCTTTTTATTGTCGCGCCAGAGGCGCGCGACTTCGGTCGGAATATCGGCCGGGAGAGACTCGGCTTTCACTTCGCCGCTTGACAGGATTACTCGCCGCCGGGCTGCGCGCTGTGGCAGAGAAAAACCGACGTATGGCAGCCAGTATCGACGCGTGATGTATACCAGCCCGATCAGGATTGCGACGAATATCCACAAGGAAAATTCGACCAGGACAGAGAGAAATTTGCCGATACCGCGCATGAAGTCAGCGAACCAGGACGCCGATTCGGAACTCACGTCGTCATCGTCGGGACCGTCATTTATCCGTCGCCATACCTCGTTTGTCCGTGTTGTGCTCAAGGCTTCGTTTTGTAGCGCAGCATTCAACGCTGTATGCGTTTCCTGCTCGTTCCAGTAGCCAGAAAACCCGGGATCATCCTCTTGTGCCAGGGTCGGGCCGGAAGTGAAGGCGAGCGGCAGCACTGCCAGCAATGCCACTGCTGTTGCTGCAAGGCTACCGCTGCGTCGTTGCACCATGCGACGGAACGCAACTTCAATATCCCATGCCTCCAGCTGAGTGCGGCAATTGATGTATAAACCGAATCCTGCGCCGACAAACCAGGGCTGCAATGCGGTTTGGGCAACGTAAAAAATCGCCAGGCTTAACAGCATGACTGTACGTTCGCCATCACCGAGTGGCAGCTCCAGCCAGGCTTCGCCAATCGAATGCTGGTATGGCGTCGGTATCAGCGCAAAGACGATTAAATATATGCCGAGGTACAGCGCCAGCACCAGGTGCTGGTAAGCCACCGTGACTCCCATGCCGTGGTTTGCGATCTTGATATTCAGAACTTTGGCCCGGTTACGTCTTTGAGCGCCACGCAGCCCCTCAAGTTGCGTTATCGGCATGGCAGTTGAACGCGCCATGTGAAAGCGATACGGCGGCAGCAAAAAAATGTAATTGCGTAATGTCAGAAAAGGTGTCGCACGCAGCGTAGCGCGAACATCCGCATTTTCACCGAACAGGCGCCGTGAAATTACCCGCAGTATCGGCCCGTCAGCAAGCGGCTCGAACCACCAGTAGAGCAGCGAGGCAAGTCCCGGGTAAGGGCCGTAAGCGATTCCCAGGGCTGCAAGCAGCAACATCGGAATCGTGATTGCAAACCAGATTTTGTAGATGGCCGCAGCGTCGCGCCGAATCAGACGGGCCCCAAAATCGACAGCCTCCCACTCGCTGCGCGGTCGCATTTCAACGGTTACGTTATTGAGGTCCATTGCGGCCCAGCAAAGTGAAATACAAACCGAGTCCGATCCACAGAGCAATTCCGGTTGTGTACTTAAAAATCAACGGGGGCCAGGTGGTCGATGACCAGAAGGCTTCAACAAATGCCGCGATGACCAGCATCAATGTGCCGCCGTATACCAGCGGCATGCCGGCGATTGCCTGATCGCGAATGGCGTGCCAGCGGCGCTTGCGGCCGGGCGCAACACCGCCATAGCCGATCATCAGTCCGACACCGCCGAAAATAACGATCGCCGTCAGTTCAAAGGAGCTGTGGCCGGCAACGAATGACCAGAATGTATCGGCAAAACCCAGCGTCGTCAGGTGGGTTGCAACAGCACCCAATATCAGGCCGTTGACAACGAGATAGAACAAGCTGCCGAGCCCGAATACCAGTCCCCCGGCGAAAGTTTGAAAACCGATGCTGATGTTGTTGTAGATATAGAAACCAAACATGTAGGCATCCGAATCAGATTCCCGCTCGCGGCCCAGCACGCGATTTTCCGGGTCATACATCGCCTCCATCTGCGCGACCTCAATGGGTTCCATTAGCGCGAAGATCAGCTCTGGCTTGACCAGAATTGAGATCGCGATAAGCAACGCGGGTAGATAGAACATCGTTGCCGAGGCGAGCATGTAGCGCCACTGCCTGCGAAAAGTCGCTGGAAAATCGGCGACCAGGAATCGCCCGAAGGCCCCGAGTACCGATGCGCGGCTCCGGTACAGGTATTGATGTCCGTCGAGGGCCAGTTCATTGAGTCGTTGCTGCAATGCGACGCTGTATTGACGTGTGCGCGCCAGCGCCAGGTGATGGCAGACCTGGCGGTACAGGGCCGGAAAACCTGGCGCCAGCTCGTTGCGCAGGTCGCGGTCGTTTTTCAGGCGCCGGCGATCGTCCGCCAAAATCGAAACCCAGCTCTCAAATTTCTCCCATACTGGCCGGTACTTTTTTTCGAAGGCCTCCTGCTTCATTGGTTTCGGCCGCTGCCGGCCAGCCAGCTGGCATGTCCCTGCAAGCGTTCGGCATCAACGTCCGGCAGGACTGGTTGCAGGATCTTGGCGAGTTCCGCGGAGCGTTCGGTGTTCAGCGAAGACGCCCGCTCCCCAAAACTCACAATCGCGTGTTGTTCATCAAGCGACAGCGGCAGGATGACCGCCACCGGTTTCGCATTATTGGGTTTGGAGGCAATACTTTTTTTCGGTTGGTGGATCACAAAGGTACCGGCGGCCAGGTCACCCAGCCGCTGAAAATTCTTTGTCAGGAGTACGCTGGTGCAACCAAATGCATAGCAACCCGGCAGCGCATCGACGAAGCGGATCAAGTTGCGGATCAGCGAACCGGACCAGTCGACCGGAGTACCGTTGATGTTCATCACGCGCAGTCCGAGTGCTCGCTTGCCCGGCGTGGCGCCGTTATTGAATACTTCGAATAGAACGTTGTAAAACCACAGCAACAGGAACAGCGCGATCATTGATACGCCGCTGCCGAATTTACCGAAAAGGCCGAGAACGATCATCATGACGAAAACGGCGGTGTACTTGATCATGGCGTCGATCAGCCAGGCGAGGGATCGTGGCGCGAGACCCGCCGCCGGCAGCTTGAGCTCTACACCTTCGGGCGTACCAATGTTATGGGTCGTATCGAGCAGCAATGAGTTTCGCTTTGATCGCCATCGTTGTTGCCAGCGACAATACTAAGTCGAATCTGCTCTCGGAAAAAGCAATGTGACCAATTAGTTGCCGATAGTCAGCCTTCGGCGTGGCGGACGATCAGGATGTCGCATGCAAGGTGGTCAACCACGCGCTCGGCGGTGCTGCCAATGATCATTCTCTTGATACCCCAGCGGGCAAGTGAGCCCATGACCACCAGGCCAGCAGCATGGCTGCGAGTGAATGCGGGCAGAATCTCATGTGTACGACCCGGAAGCTGATGCGTCCTCTCCGCCGCGACTCCGCAATCACCGGCAAGCGCATCAAGAGCACTGCGGTGCGCTGCTTTGATTTTCGCGTCGATGGCATCAATTGGCAGCTTGCTTGCCGTGAGTGCCCTGTTTGCAGCGGTGCCAATGCCAGTAAGCCGTTGGTAAGTGTGCAGCAGATGCAGGTCGCCACCGGTGGCTTCGGCGACTGCCCGCGCATTGCGAATGATCTCCCGATCGAGTTCGGCGGGTTTGTCGTGTGCATTACCCGGGTCAACAGCGGCAACAATGAAAGGCCGCTCAGGCATCGATTCCGACCTGACGATCCACAGCGGATAGGGGCATGCACGCATTAGCTGCCAGTCCGTATCGACCAGCGTGCTGCGCTCGGACGCACTATGATAATCAGTTGCCTTGACGACAAATTTTGGCTGAATTTTCTCCGCAATTTCCAGGATGCCATCATTTAGCGGGCGCGTCTGCAGCACCTCGGTCGTGACTTCGACACCGGTATTTCGTATCTGCGTCGCGTATTCGTCAACGATCGCGGCTTGCGCGCGGAACAGTTCTTCGCGAATGACCTCGGCCTCATTCGACACTGAGAAGCCGCCAAGGAATGCGCCACTGTCGGGCTCAAACAGCACCAGGTGAACCCCGCACTCAAAAACATCGGCCAGCCAGGCGGCCCTTTCGATCAGCCGGCTCGGTACACAGTCGAGCTCCAGAATCGCAAGCAAGGTTTCCTGTTTCGACATTTCGGGCCCTCAGTGGTAAGTACGATACTCATATTGCGGTACAACGACCTTGAATTTGGGCTGCAGGAAAAACACCAGGTCGGTTAATTCCTGCACGGTCATATAGGCATTGTAGTTGTACATATTCGATTCACCGTTTTCAGACACCTGTTCAGCCGCATAGCCTTTTGCCAGCTCGTGAGACGGATTGATGATCGCGGTCACCAGTTCGCCGTAGGTGCGTACCTTGCTGACTTCGCCGCCAAGTTCCACATACGGCGGGTCGGCGAGGGGGATCGCCGGAAAGTCTTCGCCGACGACCGTATGGCATTGATGACACTGCAGGTAAAGAAACGTTTCGCGTCCCATGGCAGCATCACCATCCGGGAGACGAAATCCGACCGGCGATGTTGCGTCTCGCTGACATCCACTGGTCGTCACGGCGACGAAAAAGAGTGCAATTCCCAACCATTTTACAGTCACTGAAGTTCTCCTACGTCGTTCAGAAGCTGCTGCTTCCACGCTATAGGTTTAACATATCCTCCTGTGGCTGCAGATAAGGGAAAGACACATTTGCACGCAATCTCATTGCGGATATTCCGCATTATCGGCGTACTCGCGAACGAGCGATAATTCTGTGAGGTTTGATGACGGAGCTGATTCTCGATGAAGACTCATATCACCATTGGCTTCTTGCTACTCAGTCTGAATGCGTGTGCAAGTGAGACGCAAAGTAACGTGCTGGATGCCTTCGAGGAAGTGGATGCCACCACAATCGTCGATGCGCCGACAGCCGACTCCACGAACCTTTCCGCTGCCGAGAAAGCGACGCTGCGCCGCGGTGAATACATGGTTGAACTACTGGGTTGCGGGTCATGCCACACGAATGGCGCGCTGGAAGGCGACCCGGACCAGGAACGAATGCTCGCGGGGTCTGACATTGGCATTGCGTATACGTCGCCCCTGGACAACCAGCATCCCGGGGTCGTATTTGCACCGAATATCACCCCCGATGTCGAAACCGGCATCGGCGGGTGGGATGTTGCCCAGGTGGTGCGCGCGATTCGGCAAGGCAGTGGCCGGCACGGCGATGCCGCAAGCCTTGTAATGCCATGGCCCGGTTATGCCAGGTTGTCCGACGAGGACGCAATGGCGATCGCCCGCTACCTGAAAAGTATTGAACCGATCCGCCACAAGGTACCCGACAAAGTCGCTCCCGGACAAAAAACGAATGAACTGTTCGTCTATTTCGGGTTCTACCGGAGCAGCCTGGACTAGGTTGAACCCACTTACCGGTCGAAACTTCAGCTGTGCTGAAATTCGTTCTGGCGTGACGCCATGACGTACACTAGGCACTCCCGCATAATGCACATTGGTCGTGCATGCGCAGAAACTGGGCGGCGGCACAGCGGGACAAAGGATCGACCGGTAAATGCATTTTTTGCGAAAGACTGTTTTCATTGCGTTAGCGAGCTTGCTGCCAGTTGCGGGATTTGCCGATGCATCTGTTTCTCAGGAAGCGCTCGAACGTGCCACAGCACTACTTAAGTCAACGCCGCTGATCGACGGCCACAACGACCTGCCGTGGGTGATTCATGAAGAGACGGACGGCGACGTCGACGCTTTTCAACTGCAAGCGCGGAATGACTTCGATACCGATATTCCGCGCCTGCGCGAAGGCATGGTGGGCGCGCAATTCTGGTCGGTCTGGATTCCGGGCGAGACGCCGCGCGCGAGTACCATGAGTCTGCAACAGCAGCAGATCGATGTGGCGCGCCGAATTATTGAAACACATCCTGATGTATTCGAGCTGGCATCAACGGCTGACGACATTGAGCGGATTTTTGCACAGGGGAAAATTGCTTCATTGCTCGGCATGGAGGGCGGCTACGCGCTGAACAATTCCCTCGTCCCGCTGCAAATGTATTTTACCCGCGGCGTTCGTTACATGACACTGACACACAACGTATCGACGGACTGGGCGGATGCGGCGCTGGGCGAACAGCGGCATGGCGGACTGACTGAATTCGGCGAACAGGTTGTTCGGGAAATGAATCGTCTCGGCATGATGGTGGACATCGCTCATACGTCCCCGGCGACGATGCACCAGGTGCTGGATGTGTCCCGAGCACCGCTTATCTGGTCACACGCTGCCGCGAAAGCGCTTGTCGATCACCCGCGCAACGTGCCCGATGATGTGCTTGAACGACTTGATGAGAACGGCGGCATTGTCATGGTGACATTTATTCCGTCGTTCCTGTCGCAGGCGGTCTGGGACATGGAGGAAAAACTCTGGGCGACGGATGCGGCGCTGGATACGGTGCGGGAGTTTCGTGATTTGTGGCTGACCTACGATGCGGAATTTGGCGCAGTTCGCGCGACGATCGACGACGTTATCCGCCATATCGAACACATTCGCGATACTGCCGGTATCGACCACGTTGGTATCGGCAGCGATTACTGGGGGATGCCGGATATGCCACTCGGGCTCGAGGATGTGTCCGGATTCCCGCACCTTTTCGCCGCTTTGATTGAGCGCGGCTGGTCCGATGAAGACCTGCGGAAGCTGGCCGGTGAGAACATGTTGCGCGTCATGCGAGACGTCGAAGAGACGGCAAGCGAGGCGCGCGAGATTCGGCCGATCCGAATTGCAACTGAGCCGAAGGACTAGCGCGGCTTCGATTGCCAGGCGGTCCAGTACAACGCCAGTCGTATTCCTGTGTCGTAGTCCCTCTGGAACAGCGGGCTGGTATTGTTTTCCGCACCTTTGTTAACCCACAGGCGGAGCGAACCGCGGAATTCCAGTCGTTCCGATATCTTTCGATTCAGGCCGAGCAACAGCTCTGTATTCAAATAGCCGGCATTTGCCTCGAACAGAGGCCGGTCAGGCGTCGCAAATTCCGCTGCGACGCCGTAAAAATAATCCATGTACTTGTCGGATGCCCATGTCGACGAAGCCCTGAATCGAAGTTCGTTCCTCGGGCTCATGAAATTGCGTACCCGGTATTCCAGTTCCGGGTTGAATATTATGCCGCGACCTTTGGTATCGAGACCGTCGAGCGTGGCAGCCGCGCGCAGCTGCAGTGACAAATTCAGTTCACGATCTTCGTCAGGAGTACCGGCTAACAGAATTTTGAGCTCGGGTCCCGCTTCGAGCAGAAAGTCCAGGTCCGGCATGCCTTGCCGCCTGTCGAGCTTGTTGCTGTCTTCAGGAAAACTCGCACTGACGCCAACGGAAAAATTAATGCGCTCGCTGTCGAGAATTTTGCCTCGCGCAAGATTTTCCAGATCCTCTCCGAAGCGCAGGAACTTACCGCGGTACACGGGAAACGGCAGCGGCAGTATCGTAAGGTTCTGATCTGCGGATGACGGGTAGGCCGGAAAGCTTTGCGCAAAGCCGACGACCTGGAATTCCCACAGTGATTGTTGCCCGGCGTCATCACCGTTCTGAGCGAATGCGGCACTGCATAGACACAGTGCGATAGTGGTTGCGAACAGTTGTTTCATGTTGTGTTGCGGTCGGTGTTGTCGACTAACGCAGCGATTTGATCACAGATTGCCTCACTCAGTTGCGCAGTTTGACATCGCCAGCGCCAGTTATTGCTGCGAGTGCCTGGAATATTGAATCGTGCTTCGGAACCGAGGCCCAGAAAGTCCTGCATGGGCGCCACGGCAAGTCGGGCAGGTGTCAAGAAGGCGGCCTCGATCAAGCCCCGTGGGATGTCCTCCGCGTCGCAACCCGCGATAGCCAGAGCCTTGGCCTGGTGGGCGTGGACTTCCTCGTCGCTGCGCATGTCATCCGGACCGCCCAAGAACCAGCCGAGCGTCGTGTCGTTGTCATGGGTTCCGGTGTAGCAAACACTGTTCTCAGGCACATCGGCAAGCTGGAATTCGTGTTCGGCCAGTTTAAACTGCAACACGACCATACCGGGGATTCCGTGGCGGTCACGCAGCGCGTCGACTTCGGGCGTTATGACACCCAGGTCTTCAGCCACGACGGGCAGGAAGCCGAGAGCCTGTTTCAGTGCATTGAATACGTCGTCGCCGACGCCGGGCTCCCAGGCGCCGATGCGCGCGGTATCGGAATCAGCCGGAATAGCCCAGTGAGCTTCGAAACCGCGAAAATGGTCGATGCGAACGATGTCGGCGAGCGCAGTGGCCGCTCCAAGGCGGTCGATCCACCACTGAAACCCGGTGTTGCGTTGCAGATCCCAGTTGTACAGCGGGTTGCCCCATAACTGGCCGTCTTCACTAAAATAGTCCGGTGGCACCCCGGCCACACAGTCCATATTGCCGTTCTCATCCATACGCACTATCTCGCGGTCGGCCCACGCGTCAGCGCTATCGAGCGCAATAAAAAGTGGCATATCGCCGAACAGGCGCACCCCTTTCTCGTGTGCATACCGGCGCAAGCGAGCCCATTGGTCGAAAAACAAGAATTGCAGAATTTTGATTTGCTCGATTTCAACGGTGGCCTCGCTTTCGACCCGGCGTATCGCCGCTTCATCGTGGCGCGCAAACTCGGCGGGCCATTCCGTCCAGGCGCGTTCGTCGTGGCGTGCTTTTAACAATCGAAAAAGCGCGTAGTCGTGAAGCCAGCTGTCTTCGTGTTGTTGCCGGAATTGATCGAATGCCGATTTCATCGTGCTGTCGGCGACTGACGAAAAACGTCGCGCGGCTGTCATCAGCAGCGCAGACTTCATCGGAATTAACTGGTCAAATTCGACGAGGTGTGTTGGTAGCTCCGTTAATGCGTCGGTTTCCGACTCGCGAAGCAGGCCGGTCTCCTGCAGGTCGCCGATGCTTATCAGCATCTCGTTGCCGGCAAACGTCGATAGCGACTGGTACGGTGAATCGCCATAACCCGTTGGGCCGAGTGGCAAGAACTGCCAGACACTCAGTCCGGAGCGCCGCATGAAATCGATATATCGATACGCTTCCCGGCCGATTTCGCCGATGCCATGATGACCGGGCAATGAAGAAATATGCAGGCCCACGCCAGCTTGTCGATGCGACAAGATTGCTTGGTATTCGGATGCGTCCTGCATTTATCTCCGGCGTAGTCGGCGTTTGGAATATTTGCGGCGAGCCCCTGCAGGGCACTTTATCGCAGTTTATCGCAATTGCGCGAGCTTACCCGAAAGTCGCACGCCGACAGCAGGTGTGCGAGAGAAATTTTAAGGTACGCGCTTAGCTGGCGTCTGCTTGCTGTTCCGGCATTGCCACTTTGAATGCGTCCAGGGAATTGCAGTGCTTCTCGATGGCGTTAAGCTTCGGGTAGTCACCCAGCGCGATATTGAAGCGGTGCGCGTTGTACATCTGCGGTATCAGTACAGCATCGGCAAATGTCGGCGTGTTGCCAAACACAAACGGCCCGCCCTCAGCCTGCGCCTCAAGCGCCTGGAATCCTGTGTGAA
This sequence comes from uncultured Woeseiaceae bacterium, assembly GCA_963976215.1. GTDB lineage: Bacteria > Pseudomonadota > Gammaproteobacteria > Steroidobacterales > Woeseiaceae > UBA1847. Next base: position 14,689 of record CAXBJV010000032.1, read on the forward strand.
TCCAGTGTGCGTACCAGTGTTCTTGCGGGTCGTGGCCGAATTCGCTCTTGATGTACTGCAGGACCCTCAGGTTGAGGATGGGGTGAATGTCACAAGCCACTGCGTTGCAAAATGCTCGTACTCGAGCTCGTTGTGGCTGGTCTTCCGGCAGCATCCTGACGTCCGGATAGGCCTCTTCGAGGTATTCCAGCATCGCCATGGATTGCCCGATGGCGATATCGCCATCTTCAAGAAACGGTACCAGCATCTGCGGATTGCGCGCGCGGTATGCATCGCTGCGGTGTTCTGCGACTCCGGGCGCCAGCGATACCGGCACGATATCGTGCTCGAGGCTTTTCAGGTTCAGCGCAATGCGAACGCGATAGGCCGCGGATGAGCGCCAGTAGCTGTAAAGCCGGATAGCCATCAGCCGGTGTATTTCTCGACCGTCTGATCAATCGTTCCGAAGATGGAGCGACCATTTGCATCCTGCATTTCAATGCGAATGCGATCGCCGAACTTCATGAACGACGTCGTGGGCTTGCCGTCGTTGATCGTCTCGATGGTGCGAATTTCGGCAATACAGGAATAACCGACACCACCGTCGTCAATATGTTTTCCGGGTCCGTCATTAAGCTTGTTTGACACCGTACCGGAACCGATCAGTGTTCCGGCACCCAATGGCCGCGACTTTGCCGCGTGCGCGATCAGCTGTCCGAAATCAAAGGTCATATCGACGCCGGCATCCGGCTTGCCGATCAGCTTGTCATTCAGTGTTGAAAGTAACGGCAGGTGCAGTTTTCCGCCGGACCAGCGGTCGCCCATTTCGTCGGGCGTTACAGCGACGGGCGAAAATGCGCTGGACGGTTTCGACTGGAAGAAGCCGAATCCTTTCGCCAGCTCACCCGGGATCAGGTTACGCAGCGATACATCGTTGACCAACATGACCAGTCGAATGTGACCGATCGCGTCGCCAGCCGATACACCCATCGGCACATCGTCAGTGACTACAACGACTTCGGCTTCGAAATCGATGCCCCAGTCCTCGTCGGCCATGAGTATGTTTTCCCGCGGCCCGAGAAACGAGTCGGAACCACCCTGGTACATCAACGGATCTGTCCAGAAGGAGGCCGGCATTTCAGCGCCGCGCGCTTTGCGAACCAGCTCGACATGATTGACATAGGCTGAACCGTCCGCCCATTGATAAGCTCTCGGCAAAGGTGACGCGCAGGCCGCCTGGTCAAATGCGGCGCCGCCGCCGTTTTCGAGGTCGTCAGCAATGGCCTCCAGTGCAGCACGACAGTCGGACCAGTTGTCCAGTGCCTGCTGTAACGTTGCGGCAACATCCGTAGCCGGAATACATCGGCCAAGGTCATTTGACACGACCACCAGTTGGCCATCACGGCCATGATTCAGTGAAGCTAGTTTCATTTATTCATCGCCCGTAAATTCGAGTTCATGCAACCAGGCGGCATGCCGTGGTGCTTTCTTGGTCTGATTCCATTCTTCCAGCATCGCTGGCGCGACGCGTCGCAGTTCGTCGAGTTGTTCCTTGGTATTGGTGTTCGCGACAAGCTCCAGCCGGTGGCCATTGGGATCGAAGAAATAAATGGATTGAAAAATGCCATGGTTCGTCGGTCCGATGACATCAATCCCGCGCGACACGATTCGCTCTTTAGCCGCAACCAGCGTTTTGTAATCGGCTACTTCGAAGGCAATGTGTTGCACCCAGGCCGGTGTATTGTGATCGCGATCCATCTCCGGTTGCGTCGGCAATTCGAAGAATGCGATGACATTGCCGCCGCCACACTCAAGGAACACGTGCATATACGGGTCCGGTTCCTTGGTTGACGGCACCTGGTCTTCCGCAAATGCGACGGTGAACTCCATGCCCAGAACGTCCTGGTAAAATTCGACCGTTTCTTTCGCATTTTTGCAGCGATACGCTACGTGATGAATTCTTTTAAGCTCCATGATGCGCCTCTCTAGCCAGCTTTGACGATGCCACGAGCAACCTGGTCGCGTTCGATCGACTCAAACAGGGCTTTGAAATTACCCTCGCCGAATCCCTCGTCTTTCTTGCGCTGAATGAATTCGAAGAACGTCGGTCCCACCATGTTGGCGGAAAATATCTGCAGCAACAAGCGCGGTTCGCCGCCCTCAGTCGAGCCGTCCATCAGGATGCCACGAGACTGCATTTCGTCGACCGATTCGCCATGGCCGGGCAGCCGCTCGTCAAGCATTTCGTAGTAGGTGCCCGGCGGTGGCGTCATGAACTCAATGCCTTGCTTCTTGAGGCGATCCCAGCAGGCGTACAAGTCGTCGCAACTCAGGGCTATGTGCTGGATGCCTTCGCCATTGAACTGCATCAGGTATTCCTCGATCTGGCCGACGCCCTGCGTCGCTTCCTCATTCAATGGGATGCGAATCTTGCCGTCGGGCGCTGTCATTGCCTTCGAAAACAGTCCGGTGTGTTCACCTTTGATATCGAAATAACGAATTTCCCGGAAATTGAACAGGCTTTCGTAGTAATCAGCCCAGAACTTCATGCGCCCCCGATACACGTTGTGTGTCAGGTGATCAATAACCTTGAAACCACAGCCTTCCGGATGCCGTTCAACGCCATCGTAAAAATCGAAATCGATATCGTAAATTGTCGATCCTTTGGTATAGCGATCGATCAGGTACAGCGTCGCGCCACCGATACCTTTTATCGCTGGCAGGCGCAGCTCCATCGGTCCGGTTGGTATCTCAATAGGTTGCGCGCCGAGGTCGAGTGCTCGCTGGTATGCCTTGTGTGCGTCTTTAACCCGAAACGCCATGCCACACGCGCTAGGCCCGTGTTCCTGTGCGAAATAGTAGGCGTGGCTGTATTTTTCATTGTTAATGACGAAATTGATATCGCCCTGGCGCCACAGCGTGACGTCCTTCGAGCGATGCTTCGCCACTTCGGTAAAACCCAGTAACGTGAAAGCCTGTGTTAACACCCCCACATCCGGTGCCGCGAACTCAACGAACTCGAAGCCGTCGAGACCCATGGGGTTTTCAAAAAGGTCTGCCATTACCCTGTCCTTGTCATCAGAAATCTTTTCGACATTATGCGCAGAATAGTAAAAATATGTGTCCAAAATGCGCTATATTAAACTGAAAAGTGAAACAAAAAGTTCGAATATCAATATAAACAGGATAATTTGTAAGAAATGAATTTGAGTCGATCAGACCGTCGCCTGCTGAATGCATTGCAGGACGATGCCACGCGAAATCAAGCTGAGCTGGCAGAGATGGCCGGGATGTCGCGAACGTCCTGCTGGCGGCGCATCCGGGAGTTCGAGGAGGCCGGGTTGATCGAGCGGCAGGTTGCGCTGCTGAATCCGAAGATTGCCGGTTTCAATATTCAGGTATTGCTGTTGGTGACCATGACTGAGCACACGGACGAAAACCGCCACAGCTTCGAGCAGCACGTATCAATGTTGCCGGAGGTGACAGAGTGCTTTTCCGTGTCGGGTGACCGTGACTACGTATTGCACGTCGTCGTAAAAGACATGGATAACTACAACGAATTCCTGAATGCTCGCATCCTGCGGCACGAAGCTGTGCGTTCGGCAAGTTCGACGTTTGTGCTGCGGCGCGTTAAGTACTCGACCGCGTTGGCGCTTGACGACGTTTAGCAGACTGCATTCCGTAGCGCATCCTTGCTGACCCTGAGACGTTCAGCGGCCTGCTCGCCGCTCGCCAGCGCCAACGCAACGAGGATTGCATCGAGCAGTGCCAGCTGCGCCAGGCGCGAGCTCATTGGTGTATAGACGCTCGTGTCTTCGACCAGCTCGCAGGGGAACAAAAGGCCTGCTGACCGGGCCAGCACGGATGCCGGGTTCGTGATCGCAATGACCGTCGCTCCGCGTGATTTTGCCAATTCGGCGGCTTTCGCAAATTCATTCCAGCGGCCAGAATGTGACAGCAGTACCATCACGTCCTGCGGCTGGGCGATGGCGGCAAATTGCAGGATCATCGGCGTGTCGCGCAATGTCGTACAGGGAATTCCAAGGCGGAAAAACTTGTGGCAGGCATCGCGTGCGACGTGGCCCGAGGCGCCCAGGCCGGCAAACGCTATCTGCCGCGCCCCAAGCATCGCGTCGACAGCCCGGTCGATCGGCATTGCCGACAAGTTCGCGCGCATGTCAATCAGGGACTGGATTGACGCATCCATAACCTTGATGACAGCGTCGGATGTTGAGTCGTCAGGACCGACATCGCGATGAACGTAGCTGAGCGGATTACTGAGTGCCTCGGTCAGCCTTATACCAAGCTCGCGAAATCCGGCTATTCCGACGCGCCGACAAAAGCGCAGAACCGTCGGTTCGCTGGTGCCACTTGCCCGGGCTACTTCAGCGAGGGTTGCGCCGGTCGCGGTTTTCGGATGCTCAAGAATCCACTCTGCGACGCGCTTTTCCGCGCGGCTCAGGTCGGGGAGGCTGGCCGAAATTTCCGTCAACATGTAGTAAAACTACAATATGATTGCGATAGTTTCTACTAAAACTGCTGGTTTTTTGCCGAAATGTAGTAAACTTTCATAAATTCTGAAGGATAATCATGGCTCAACTCTTACCCGCAGATTCCTTTGATCTGATTATTTTTGGCGGCACCGGCGACCTCGCCATGCGCAAGCTGTTGCCGGCCCTGTATCACCGCGACCGCGACGGCCAGCTCAGTTCGGATAGCCGCATTATCGCGGCCAGTCGTGGTGCGCTGAAACTCGACGTGTACCTGCGTGACGTCAAAAAATCCCTGCAAGAAAACCTGGCAGACGGGGACTTCGATGCGGCTCAATGGAAGAAATTCAGCCAGCGAATTCACTACGTACAGGCAGATGCGCTTGAGCATTCAAACTGGAAGGGCCTGGTCAAACTACTGACCGGACAGAACGGCAGAATCCGGGTTGCGTATCTTGCCACCGCGCCGAAACTGTTCGGCGATATCGCGAAAGGCATGAAGCTGAACAAGCTCATCAACGAGAACAGCCGCATCGTTCTCGAAAAGCCGGTAGGACGTGATCTTGAGTCGGCGAAACAGATCAATGACGCGGTTGGGAAGTGCTACGCCGAGAACCAGATTTACCGCATCGATCACTACCTGGGCAAGGAAACTGTGCAGAACCTTTTGGCGCTGCGTTTCGGCAATTCCCTGTTCGAACCGTTGTGGCGGCGGAGCACCATCGATCATGTGCAGTTTACAGTCGCCGAGGATCTTGGCGTTGCCAACCGGGTTGGGTTCTACGATGGCGTCGGCGCCCTCCGCGACATGGTGCAAAACCACTTGTTGCAACTGGTTTGCCTGTTCGCAATGGAGCCGCCGTCGAGCCTCGATCAAAACGCGGTGCGCGATGAAAAGATCAAGGTGCTGCGGTCACTCAAGGCGATTTCGGTCGAGCAGGCACGGACCAGTACGGTGCGTGGCCAATATGCAGAGGGTTCGATAAACGGTACGTCGGTGCCCGGCTATCTCGATGAACTGTCAGGCAAGCAAAGCACCACTGAGACCTTTGTCGCGTTGAAGCTGGAGATTGAAAACTGGCGCTGGTCGGGCGTTCCGTTTTACCTGCGAACAGGCAAACGCCTGAAAGCCAAACATTCTGAAATCGTCGTGCAGTTTCAGGATGTACCGCATTCTATTTTCCCGGAGCAGCAGTACAACGTGTCACCCAACTTGCTGCGTATACGCTTGCAACCAGACGAAGGCGTGCAACTGAGCGTCATGGCAAAAGAACCCGGTCCGGGCGGCTTCGATTTGCGGCCCGTTTCACTGGACCTGAGTTTTGCCGAGACGTTCGGGGTTCGGTACCCGGACGCCTATGAACGGCTGCTAATGGAAGTGTTGCGCGGTAATCCTGCTCTGTTCATGCGACGAGACGAAGTCGAAGCAGCCTGGAAATGGATCGATGGCATCATTGACAGCTGGCATGCCTCGAATCAGAAAGTTGATTCCTATAACTCGGGTTCCTGGGGTCCGGCGTCGTCGGCGATGCTGCTCGACCGGGACGGCCGCAGCTGGTACCAGGAGGACTGACATGTTGACCGAGCGCGCATTTGGCTCTCCCGAAGCAGCGTCGGCAGCCGCGGCACGGCATATTGAACGTCGCATCAGGGAAGACCTCGCTACCTCGGAGCGGGTCAGGATTGTCGTTCCCGGTGGTAGCACACCGGCGCAATGTTTCGAGCTGCTGTCGCAAGCTGAACTGGATTGGCCGCGCGTCCAGCTGCTGCTTTCTGACGAACGCTGGGTACCCAATGATCACGCGGACAGCAATGAGAAGTTGCTGCGACAAACGCTGCGAGTCAACAGGGCGGCGGTGGCCGGTATTTTGCCAATCTACCAGGATGACCTGTCCGTCGATGAGCGCTGCGACTCGTTGCAAGGCTTGTTACCCGCCGAAGCTTTTACCTGTGCGCTGCTGGGCATGGGGTCGGACGGGCATTTTGCTTCGCTGTTTCCGGATGCGGACAGTTTGCAAGCGGGTCTCGACCGCGGCTCGGAACGTTTTTACATTCCGGTGCGCACATCGGCCAGCCCGCATCCGCGAGTGAGTATGTCGCTAGCGGCAATCCTTCGCAGCAAGGAACTCATACTGCTGTTTTATGGCGACGAGAAGCGTGCCGTATTTGAGCGTGCAAAGTCTGGTGCTGATGATCTTCCGGTTACCGCTTTGTTGCAACAAACTGACGTCCCGGTAACGCTGTACTGGGCGCCGCAATCCGAAACGAGAGCACAATGATTAATTCAGTAATTGACCAGGTAACCCTTCGCATCCAGGAGCGCAGCAAGGCAAGCCGCAGTGCGTACCTTGCACGTATCGACACAGCCGCCGGTGATGGCCCGTCACGGCATGCGCTGTCCTGTAGCAATCTTGCACATGGGTTTGCAGCCTGTGGCAGTGACGACAAAAATGCGTTGTCCGGAAAAGAAGTTGCGAATATCGCCATTGTGTCCGCCTACAACGACATGTTGAGCGCACACCAGCCATTCGAAACTTACCCGCGGCGCATCAAGGCGGCAGCTGCAAACCACGGCGCGGTTGCGCAATTTGCAGGCGGCGTTCCCGCAATGTGCGACGGTGTGACTCAGGGGCAGGACGGTATGGACCTGTCCTTGTTCAGTCGTGACGTCATCGCGTTGTCGACGGCTGTCGCGTTGTCACACAATATGTTCGACGGTGCCTTGTGTCTCGGTATCTGTGACAAGATTGTTCCCGGCCTCCTCATCGGGGCATTGTCTTTCGGCCATCTTCCGATCGTGTTCGTGCCTGCCGGTCCGATGGTGTCGGGCTTGGGGAACAAGGAAAAAGCGCGTATCCGCGAAGAGTTTGCCAAGGGCAATATTGGTCGCGATGAGCTGCTGGCGGCCGAGTCTGCCGCCTATCATGCGCCAGGCACCTGTACATTTTACGGCACTGCCAATACTAACCAGATGCTGATGGAGTTCATGGGACTGCAGTTGCCGGGCGGGTCTTTCATCAATCCCGGTACAGACTTGCGTGATCATTTAACGGATGAATCGGTCGCTACTGTGTTACGACGGACGGCCCTGGGTAACGACTATATGCCTCTGGCACATATCGTCGATGAGAAGGCGATTGTGAACGGTATCGCCGGACTCCTTGCGACCGGCGGCTCGACCAACCACACAATTCACCTGGTAGCGATCGCCGCGGCGGCCGGCATCCAGATCGACTGGCAGGATTTTTCAGATCTCTCTGCCGTCGTGCCGTTGTTGGCGCGCGTTTACCCGAATGGTTCCGCTGACGTCAATCACTTTCATGCGGCGGGCGGCCTGGGTTTTATCATGTCTGAAATGCTGCAGAACGGTTTGATGCACGACGACGTCCATACCATTCTTGGCAGCGGCCTGAAAGGGTTTTGCAAGGAACCGCACATCGAAACTGGCAAGTTGCAATTTCGCGATACCCCCGCGAAATCGCTCGACACGGAGATTGTGCGCCCGGTAAGCGAGCCGTTTAACAGCGAAGGCGGATTGCAACTGGTGTCCGGAAACCTCGGTCGCGCAATCGTAAAAGTCTCTGCGGTCGAGTCGCAATACCATTCGATCCAGGCGCCGGCGAAGGTGTTTCAATCACAACAGGCATTCGTCGATGCATTTAACAATCTCGAGTTGGAGCAAGACTTTGTGGCGGTCTTGTCCTGCCAGGGGCCACGAGCCAATGGGATGCCCGAGTTGCATAAACTTACGCCGTACCTTGGCGTCTTGCAGAACCGCGGGTTCAAGGTGGCACTGGTTACTGATGGCCGGATGTCGGGCGCTTCCGGCAAAGTGCTGGCCGCAATCCAGCTGACGCCGGAAGCGCTGGCCGGTGGGCTGATCGCCAAGATTCGCGATGGTGACATGATCACCATCGATGCTGGCAAGGGAATTATTTCTGTGCAATCCGATGACGATATTGATGCGCGCAGAGCCGACATCGTTGCAGCACCGCAGCAAGGGATGGGGCGCGAACTTTTCGGTGCGTTTCGCCAGCGCGCTGGCAGTGCGGAATCAGGCGCCAGCCTGTTCGACGAATCTGTTTGATGACCTGCTTCCGCAATGCGGCGTGGCCGCCAGTGTGAGAGCATTGTAGCGGGCCTGTGGTGGAGTATTGATGTCTGCAAAAACATTACTGATCGGTGACATCGGCGGCACGAACGCACGGTTTGCGCTTGCTGATCCGAATATCGCATCTTTCAGGAATGCGTTGACTCTTCAGTGCGCCGAATTTCCGTCAGCTGATGACGCAATCCGTCACTATCTCAAAACCGTAGCCGCCGACACACCCGATGTGATCTGCCTGGCTGCGGCGGGCCCGGTTGTGAACGATACAATCCAGGTGACGAATAATCACTGGACACTCAGTGTCCGCAATATTGCCGAGGATTTCCGCATTGCTGCCGTGCGGCTGATCAACGATTTTGAGGCACTCGCATACTCGATTGCGGAACTTTCCCCGGAGCATGTCGAGCCGATCGGGCAACCGCAACAGGCGCCGCTGTCAGGCGATCGCTTCAATGTTGCGGTCGTAGGCCCCGGCACCGGCCTCGGTACCGCGGGATTGATCAGGCGGGGCGCTGCGGTTTACCCCATTGTAGGTGAGGGCGGCCATATCGGTTTTGCGCCACAGTCGCCGCGACAAATCGAAATCCTGGAAGTCTTGCGTGACAAGTTCGGTCGGGTATCTGTTGAGCGGCTGGTGTCCGGTACCGGAATCGAAAATATCTATTGGGCGCTGACGCAAATCCACGGCGAGCAACACGCGGCATTGTCGGCGGCCGAAATATTTGCAAATTCAGGCGACGGTGGTGACCCGCGCGCGACCGAGACAACACAGTTGTTTTTCGAGTTGCTCGGGCAGGCGGCCGGTGACGTAGCACTCGCGCTGGGTGCGGCGGACGGTGTTTTTATTGCGGGCGGCATCGCGAAGCGCTACCCGGAAATGCTCAGGAGCAGTGGTTTTCGGCAAGCATTCGAAAACAAGGGGCGGCATCGCGCCTACATGGAACGCATTGCAAGCTCACTAATTACACATGCGGAACCCGGGTTGCTCGGTGCCGCCTATTGTGCTCGCGAACTGTCGAGTTCCTGAACCAGTTCTTCGTATAACGCGATTGTTTTGCTGACGGTATCCTCGTTACGAAAGTCGCTACCAATACGTTCGCGCGCGGCCTGTCCCATACGCTTGCGCAGGTCCAGATCGCTGTACAGAAGTTCGAATTTTTCGGCCAGCGCGGCGGCATCCCTGGGTGGCACTTTGAACCCTGAGACACCGTCTACTATGAGTTCGGGACTGCCACCCGAGTCGGTGACTACTGGCGGGACGCGGTAGGCCATTGCTTCAATAACCGATCGAGGCAATCCCTCGCGTTTGACGGACGGCAGGCAAAAAACGTCGCATGCCGCGCTGACGGCTGGTGCATCTGTTCGAAACCCACTGCGGTGTATGCGTTCGGCTATCGGGCTGTGCTCAATACGGCGCGTCAGTTCCGGCGCATCCATGCGCCCAACCAGCAACAAATGTACCGGAATGTGCGCGGGCAGCAATTCGACTGCTTCGATAAGGTAGTCGACTCCTTTTCTCGGACGATAATTGGCGGTACAGCCGACAACAAAAGCGTCTTCCGGAATGCCGAACTGGGTGAGATCGGCAGGCGTGTCGTTGTACCACTCCAGCATGTGACCTTTGTGAATCGTCACGGGCCGCTGTGCCGGCATGCGCAGAAACGCCGGTTGCATATGCAGGAAATGGCGCCGAATAGCTTCGGCAACGCAGACGATACGATCGATGCGTGGATTCAGGTAGCGCAGCCAGGACATCGGGTCGAGAAAACTGACTGCGCCGACAATACCGCGGTAACAGACGATCTTCACCGGCAGACCTTTACAGGCGCGCAGTCCGTTGGTCACGGCCTTGTTGTTGAACGTATGCATGATGTGATACTTGCCGTGTACTAACTCCTGGCGCAGCCTGGCGGTACCTTCCTTGTCGAAATTCTTCGGCAGGCGAATATCCAGGACTTTTACGCCGGCATCGGACAGCGTCTGAAAGTTTGCATGATCCGCCGGACAGACCACAGTAATATCAATACCGGCATTCTTCATGCCGATAAACGTCTGCACGGTCGGGCGGTCTGCACTCTCTGTAATGCACAAGGATCGAATGGTCATTGCTTACGAATTTCCTCGCTGGTCAGGCACAAAAAAAGGCGCGCAGATTGTGCGCGCCTTTGATTGCTTGCGACTCGTCTTAGCGGTCCACAATACCCAGTACAACGCGACGGTTTTGTGCTTTGCCAGTCGCCGTTGTGTTGTCGGCAATCGGCCGTGACTCACCGTAACCTCGCACGGTCATGCGATCTTCGTCGACACCCCGGGTTACCAGGTAATCGTAAACAGTTGCGGCACGACGCGTTGACAGACTTTCGTTGTATGCCGCGGCACCGTCACTGTCAGTGTGACCCTCAACTTCTACGCGAATGCTTGGGTTCTTGCGCAGCGTGGCTGCAGCGTCATCCAGGACCTCGGTAGCACCCGGTAACAAGCGGTCCGAATTGGACTCGAAATTTACGCCGAGCAGCACGATTTCATCCTTGATCTCGCAACCCCGGATATCAACCTGGACGCCCGGAGCAGAATTCGGGCATTCATCGAGTCGATCGACGACGCCATCGGTGTCACCGTCCAGCTCACAGCCGTCGGCATCAACGGCCGCACCTGCTGGCGTACCCGGACACTTGTCCTTGTCGTCGCTGACACCGTCACCGTCGCTGTCAACCGCACAGCCGTCCGCATTCACGCGTATGCCGGCCGGTGTGCCGGGACACTTGTCCTTCGAGTCCTTGACACCATCGCCGTCACTGTCGAGCTCGCAGCCGTATGCATCGACGGCAGCACCCGCCGGTGTATTCGGACAGCGATCGGAACCGTCCGCGACACCGTCGCCATCAGAGTCGACAAACTTGGGCGTGCCGGGGCCGAACGGGATGTGGATACCGACGCTGTAGAGATTGTCATGTAAGGTGCCCGGCGAGGCTGTTTCCGTTCGGTAGCGCCATTCGGCTTTCAGCGCGACATTCGAATCGAACAAGTCCATGTAGAATCCCGCACCGCCCGAGAAAGCGCCACCATCGAAATCGTCGACACCCGATACGTCACTGGAAAAATAGCCAAAGCCACCGTGCAGATATGGGCTGAAGCGCTCGGAACGGCGAAAAACGCGCTGCGCATCAACGCCGAGACCGAGGTGAGACTGGTTGCCTAAAGTGCCCGGACTACCGGTATCAGCTTCAGCCGCGGTTATAACGGCTTCGATATTCCACAGCTCGTTGATTGCATATCCGGCACTGAATTGCAGGCCATTGATCGCATCTTCGACGTTGCGGCTCCTGTCGTCGTCCATGTACGAACCCATGATCGAGTAATAGCCTTGTCCTTCTTCGGCATCAGCGTGTGCGCTTCCAGCGACAACAAGGGCAAGCAGGGTGCTCGTAAGTACGAACGTAAATTTTCTCATTGAAACGACTCCGGCAGAATTCTGCACAAGTTTAGGTTAACTATCCGGCGATTCTAGCATCTGCGCTGGCGGATACCATATTTTGCAGGGCATCGGCAACGCGCCGCCGAACCAGGCTGACAGCCTCATCCTTGACCGGGCCATAGCCCCGAATGTCCATGTAGTGACTAACGAGCTTCGTGGCGCCGGGGAGGTTGTCCGCGGTCAGGTCGCCCAGAAGCTGCGTTACCAGGTCTTCAAACTCACCAATCAGCGCCCGTTCCGTGCGGCGCTCCTCACTGCGGCCAAACGGGTCGAATGCCGTGCCGCGCAAACCACGGAAACGTGCAAGCATTGCGAAAACCGGCAGCATCCACGAACCGAATTCCTTCTTGCGCGGCCGGCCGCGGGCATCGACACCGCTATTCAGAATCGGTGGTGCCAGGTGAAAGCGCAGTTTTGCACCTGAACCAAATTGCTTGCGCACGGAAGCGGCGAACTCCTTGCGGCTATGCAGGCGCGCCACCTCATATTCGTCCTTGTAGCTCAGCAATTTGAAATAGCTTTTGGCGACGGCCAGTGGCAAATCACCGTTGCCGCCGATTGCAGTGTCAGCCTCTCGTACCCGCTGCACCAGTGCTTCGTATCGATCCGCCAGTGCCTCATTCTGATAGTCGACCAGAAACTCCCTGCGTCGCTGGATGCACGCATCGAGCGTTTCCGTTTCCATCGAGTCACGATACACGGCGTGCTGAATCTGGCTCGGATCGACCGCTGCCTTGCGGCCCCAGTTGAATGCCTGTTTGTTGTTCTCAACGGCGACACCGTTCAACTCGATCGCCCGCATCAACGCTTCGAGTGATATTGGCACAAGGCCATTCTGCCAGGCGAAGCCGAGCAACAATACGTTGGCATATATGGTATCGCCCATCAGCACGCCAGCCAGTTTGTTGGCATCAAGCGTTGACAGATTTTCGTGACCGATCGCATCACCGATAGCACTGATACGGTCACGGGCCCGCAAGCTGGCATCGCGGTGCATGACGAAATCGGCTGTCATCATTTCCGCGCTGTTCACTACCGCACGCGTATGTTCCTTGCAGTAGGTAGCAGACGCCTTCGGCGATGAGCTGACGACCAGGTCGCAGCCAATCAGTGTGTCGGCACGTGCAGGCTCGATGCGCACCTGGTTGATATCCGCCGGAGTCGCTGCGATTCGAATATAGCTCAGCACCGGCCCGAATTTTTGTGCAAAACCCATGAAGTCGAGCACGCTGGCGCCTTTGCCTTCCAGGTGCGCGGCCATCGTAATTAGCGCGCCAACGGTAATAACGCCGGTCCCGCCGACACCGGTTACCAACAGGTCAAAGCAGGAGCCGGTGTCCGGCAGTTCGGGTACGGGCAATGCATCTTCGGGCGCCGGCACGACGGGACTCGCAGCATCGCTTGCAGCTCGCCGCGCGACATCGCCGGTAACGGTAACGAAGCTTGGACAGAAGCCGTTGATGCAGGAGAAATCCTTGTTGCAGTTGTTTTGATCTATTTGCCGCTTACGGCCGAACGGGGTTTCCTTCGGAATGACCGACAGGCAATTGGATTCGACAGAGCAATCGCCACAGCCTTCACAAACCAGGTTGTTTATGACCACAAATTTCTTCGGGTCCGGCAGCAGGCCGCGCTTGCGCCGCCGTCGTTTTTCGGTAGCGCAGGTCTGCGCATAAATCAGCACAGTGACGCCGGGGATCTCACGCAACTCGCGTTGCACGGCATCCATGTCGCGACGATGCGAAATGCTGAGTCCGGCCGGAAAATCCGCAGCAGAAAAAAGCTCGGGTTCGTCCGATACCAGCGCTATTCGCGTCACACCTTCGGCGCGCACGGCGTGCGCTATTGAATGCAGCGATACCGGTCCGTCGACGGGTTGTCCGCCGGTCATGGCGACAGCGTCGTTGTAAAGAATCTTGAACGTGATATTGGTGCCGGCGGCGATCGCCTGTCGGATCGCAAGCGACCCGGAGTGATAGTAGGTGCCATCGCCGAGATTCTGGAAGGCATGCTTGCCGCCGTTAAATTTCGAACGCGTAATCCAGTTGACACCTTCACCACCCATCTGGATGAGACCGTCGGTGTCGCGGTCCATCCAATTGGCCATGAAGTGACAGCCGATACCGGCGAGCGCGCGGGAGCCCTCGGGTACTTTTGTCGACGTGTTGTGCGGGCAGCCGGAACAGAAGTATGGAATGCGCGCAGCGCCGTCAATCTCTAGATTTGCGCCGCGATCCCTGGCGAGTATTTGCGCACGCTTGGCGTAGGTGTCGCCGCCGAATTCCCGATCGAGACGACGCGCAACGATCTGTGCCAGTTGCAATGGCGATAGTTCGCCGACCCAGGGCACCAGCCGCCGGCCCTGCTCGTCTTCCTTGCCGACCATGCGTTTCGGTTTACGGCCCGGGTAATCGTAAAAATATTCCTTGAACTGGCTTTCGATAATGCCGCGCTTCTCTTCGACGACCAGTACTTCGTGTTTGTTCTTGACGAATTCAAGTGCGCCGTTGGGCTCTAGCGGCCAGACCATGCCGACCTTGTAAATATCGATCCCGGTTTTGCGCGCGTGTTGCTCGTCGATGCCCAGCAGTCGCAGAGCCTCCATCAGATCGAGGTGCGCCTTCCCCGTGGTCACGATGCCAAAGCGGGCATTGGGGACATCGTAAATTATTCTGTCGATTGGATTCGCGGCCGCAAAGGCGAGGGTCGCTGCCTTTTTGCTTTCGAGGCGTTCCTCAATCTGCGGTCCCGGGAAATCCGGCCAGCGGTAGTGCAGCCCGCCCGGCGGAACTTCGAAATCCTGCGGCACGATGAACTGCGGGTAGGGCGGCAGCTCGACGGACATTGCCGATTCAACGGTCTCCGAGATCGCCTTGAATCCGACCCACATACCTGAAAACCGCGACAGCGCAATGCCGTACAGGCCAAAGTGCAAATATTCCGCGACGTTGGCCGGATTCAGGTTCGGCATCATAAACGTCATGAACGCAACATCGCTTTGATGCGGCATCGACGAAGACACGCAGCCGTGATCGTCTCCGGCGACGACCAGTACGCCGCCGGTCGGCGAGCTGCCATAGGCATTGCCATGTTTTAAAGCATCACCGGAGCGATCGACACCGGGCCCTTTGCCGTACCAGAGACCGAACACGCCATCGACTTGCTTGTCCGGATCGGTTTCGACTTGTTGCGAGCCAAGCACGGCAGTGGCAGCGAGGTCTTCATTGACCGCGGGCAGGAACTCGACACCGGCCGCATCGAGAAACGACTTGGCGCGCCATAGCTCGAGGTCGAAAGCGCCCAGCGGTGAGCCGCGATAGCCGCTGATAAAGCCGGCGGTGTTCAGGCCGGCAGCCCGGTCCAGCGTGCGTTGCATCAGTGGAATGCGCACCAGTGCCTGCGTGCCCGTCAGGAAAACGCGTCCGGATTCGCGCCGGTAGCGATCGTCGAGCTCGTAGTTGTCCAGCGGGTAGCGAGGCGTGGGCTTGTTCTGCAACATCGTCGATCCCGGTTACGGTGCAATCCCACAGTGTCGCAGGAATTCTCCGGGCAGTGTTACCAATCATGCCAGCCCTAAGCGATATTTAGACATAAATTGTCATAAAGTTCAGAAATTTGGCAAACTATTTCATATTCCGAAATTCTGGAGCAAAAAGTGCTTGACCTTAAGGACCAGCAGCTGCTGATCGAACTGCAGCGCGACAGCCGCCTGACCATGCAGGAACTTGCCGAGCGAGTGGGGATGTCGACCTCGGCTTGCTGGCGGCGCGTCAAAGCGCTCGAGGCAGACGGTGTCATCAGTCGTTACGCGGTTATTGTCGAGCCGCGCAAGGCTGGCTTTGGTTTGTCGTCGATGGTGCATGTGTCGCTTGCGCGCCACGAGCAAAAGCACGTCGACAACTTCATTCGGGAAGTATCTCGCCACCCGGAAGTCCTGGAGTGTTTCGCGACCAGTGGTGAAGCCGATTTTCACCTGCGCGTTGTCGTGCAGGATATGGATGCGTACAACCGGTTTCTGGACGACTTTGTTTTCAGGTTGCCGGGCGTGTCGCAGGTACGCTCGAATATTGTCTTGAAGGAGATCAAGTCCGATACGGCACTGCCGTTCAAGGCCTGATTGCTACCAAATGGCGCGATTTCAAAACTGTCCGTGTCCCGATCGGCGTAAAATCGGGCTTTATGTATGCCCGAATTGGGCGATTTTCGAACCAGCGCCGGAGGGCGAATGACTAATTCCAGTACCGCGGCGGCACACGATCTGCCCGAGCGGAAAAACGCGTACGATTACGAGGACTTGCTGCGCTGCGCGCGTGGCGAGTTGTTTGGCAAGGAGAACGGCCGACTGCCGAAGCCGCCAATGCTGATGACCGACAGGGTAACGTTGATCACCGACGATACCGGCAAATACGGCAAGGGCGAGATCAAGGCTGAGTTCGATATCAAACCCGATCTCTGGTTTTTTGATTGTCATTTTGAAGATGACCCGGTCATGCCGGGCTGCCTTGGTCTTGACGCGCTGTGGCAACTGGTTGGATTTCACCTCGTCTGGGGCGGGCACCAGGGCCGCGGTCGAGCGCTCGGCTGCGGCAAGGTAAAATTCACCGGGCAGATCTTGCCGACGTCGAAACTGGTAACGTTCCAGATTGACATCAAACGACTGATTTCGCGCAAGCTGGTGCTTGCGATGGCGGACGGGTCGGTTTGCGTCGACGGCCGTGAAATATACACAGCAGAAGACCTGAAGGTCGGACTGTTCACTTCAACGGATAATTTCTAAGGGTCAAAACATGCGGCGTGTCGTTATCACCGGTCTCGGGGCGGTTTCCTGCATCGGTAACAGCAAGGAAGATATCAAGGATTCATTGCGCCACGGGCGTTCCGGAATCGTGGCCAACGAGAGTTTCAAGGAAATGGGCCTGCGCAGCCAGATCTCAGGCAGCGTCAATATTGATCTTAAGGATCACATTGATCGAAAAGTACTGCGTTTCATGGGCAAAGCGTCCGCGTATGCCTACATCGCCATGCAGCAGGCGATCGACGATTCCGGCCTCGAGGATAGCGATGTATCGAATATTCGCACCGGCATTATTGCCGCGTCGGGCGGCGCGTCGAGCGAGAATATTGTTTTCGCGGCCGACACCCTGCGCAGTCGGGGTGTGCGCAAGATCGGGCCTTACATGGTCACCCGTACTATGGGCAGTTCCGTTTCTGCCTGTTTGGCAACGCCGTTCAAGATTAAAGGCGTTAACTACTCGCTGACATCGGCCTGCGCCACCAGTGCACATTGCATTGGTTCGGCCGCGGAACAAATTCAGCTCGGCAAGCAGGATGTCGTTTTTGCCGGTGGCGGCGAGGAAGAACATTGGTCGCTTGCGTGCCTGTTCGATGCGATGGGTGCGCTGTCGTCGAAGTACAACGACGATCCAGCGACGGCGTCACGGCCCTACGATGCAACCCGCGACGGGTTCGTCAGTTCAGCCGGGTCCGGCATGGTCGTAGTTGAGGAACTGGAGCACGCGAAAGCACGCGGCGCGAAAATTTACGCCGAACTGGTCGGCTATGCTGCGACGTCTGACGGCAGCGACATGGTTGCCCCATCCGGTGAAGGCGCCTATCGCTGCATGGATATGGCGCGCGCGACAGTCGAGGGCGATATTGACTACGTCAACACGCACGGCACCAGCACGCCCGCAGGCGATTCAAAAGAAGTTGAAGCCATGCAGGAACTGTTTGGCGAGAATATGCCTCGCTACGCGTCGACCAAATCCATGTGTGGCCATTCACTGGGCGCGACCGGCGTACAGGAAGCGATTCACTGCCTGTTGATGATGGAAGACGATTTTATCGCGCCGTCAATCAACGTCAACGATCCGGATCCGGTCGTTGAGGGGACGCCGCTGGTCACCGAGCTGGTCGAAAATGCCGGTTTGAAGACGGCAATGTCGAACAGCTTCGGCTTCGGTGGGACCAACGGCACACTGGTGCTGCAAAAACGCTGATTGCCGAGTGATGCCTGGCTCGGCCATAATCGGCCGCTATGACTATTGAAACGATTAGCGAAACCGGCTGCTTCGGCGGCACGATGGGGTTTTACAGGCATGCGTCCAAAACGAATGACTGTGATATGCAGTTTGCTGTTTTCCAGCCGCCGCAAATCCGCGACGGCAAAGTCCCGGTACTGACTTTTCTTTCCGGCCTGACCTGCACTGAAGAAAACTTCATGGTCAAGAGCGGCGCACAACGCGTGGCGTCTGAACTCGGGATCATGCTGGTGTCGCCGGATACCAGTCCGCGCGGCGACGGTGTACCGGATGACCCTGAGCAAGAGTACGATTTCGGCCTCGGCGCCGGGTTTTACCTGAATGCCACCGAGACACCGTGGTCAGCAAACTACCGTATGTACGATTACGTGACCGACGAATTGCAGCGCGTTGTGTTTGAGAATTTTCCCGGCGACAGGACGCGACACGGCCTCACCGGCCATTCGATGGGCGGGCACGGTGCGCTGATCATTGGGTTGCGCAACCCGGGTATGTTTCGCTCGCTGTCCGCGTTCGCTCCGATCTGCACAACGCTGCACAGCCCATGGGGACAAAAGGCATTGGGTCATTATCTTGGCAGTGACCAATCCAGTTGGACTGAGTACGACGCGAGCGAAGTTGCGCGAAACGTCACCGACAGCGCCATGTACTCGAAGATCCTGGTGGACCAGGGCGCCGACGACCCCTGGCTCGCCGAACAGTTAAAACCGGAACTGTTGCAGGCGGCCTGTGACGAGAGTGGTTTGCCGCTTGAGCTAAGAACACATGACGGTTACGACCATGGCTATTATTTCATTTCGACGTTTATCGAAGATCACTTGAGGTTTCACGCTGAGCAGCTAAAAGACTGAGCGCGTGTCATGACCGAACACTGGATACTCCTCGGCGCAGCAATGCTGGCGACCGGCTGTGCCGCCGGAATCATGGCGGGCTTGTTCGGCATTGGCGGCGGTATCGTCATCGTCCCGGTGCTGGAGTTCGTGCTCGGCATGCTCGGCGTTGATCCGGCTATTCGCATGCATGTCGCCGTCGCGACGTCGCTCGCGACGATCATTCCGACGTCACTGTCCTCTGCCCGAGCGCATCACAAGCGCAACGCGGTCGACATGCAACTGGTGCGACGTTGGGCGATTTTTGTCCTGTTGGGTGCATTGCTCGGTGCCTGGATTGCCGCGCAAGTGCACAGTCGGGTTCTGGCGATGATTTTTGCGTCACTCGCGCTCTTGATTGCGGCGAAAATGCTGATGTTTCCGGAGAGCCGCAATCTGACATCGGCGGTTCCGCGCGGGCCAATGGTTGCCGTTATCCCGGCCGCAATTGGCTGTATTTCGAGCATGATGGGAATTGGCGGTGGCACATTTTCAGTAATGACATTGACGATGTTCAACCATCCGATTCACCGCGCGGTCGGTACCGCCGCGCTGCTCGGACTCGTGATCAGTTTGCCGGGTACGATCGGATTTGTACTGGCCGGGTGGGGTGATCCACGCGTCCCTGCGGGCAATCTCGGCTATGTCAGCCTGGTCGGTTTTTTGCTGATTGCGCCAAGCACGGTACTGTGCGCGCCGCTGGGCGCGAAGATTGCACATTCGTTTTCAGAGCGAAAACTGAGCATGAGCTTCGGGTTTTTCCTTATGGTTGCCGCGGCTCGTTTGTTTTATAAAGCGTTCTCATGAAAAAAATCCTCGTCCTACTACTGACATTGGCATTTGTGTCGGCTTGCGGTCCGAAAGAGCTCGAGGCTGATGAGCCGTTCGTCTGCGACAATTGCGAAGACTGGAACCAGCCGCAGGCGCCGTTTCGCATCTATGGCGATACCTGGTATGTCGGTACCTCCGGCTTGTCATCGATCCTGGTCGAGACCAGCGATGGCCTTGTGCTGTTCGATGGCGCGTTGCCACAATCGGTGCACTTGATTGCCGAGAATATTCGGTCTCTGGGGCTCGATCCTCTCGAGATTGCAGCAATTTTCGTATCGCATGCGCACTATGATCATGTTGGTGGTGTTGCTGCACTGCAGCACTATACCGGCGCTGCCGTGTACACGAGCAGCGAAGGCAGCAAGGCATTGCTTGCCGGCGAGCTGCAGCCGGACGATCCACAATATTCGCCCGACGAGCAATCGGGTTTTCCTGCCGTTGCGAATGTCATTGCGGTTCTGGACGACGATGAAGTCGAGATCGGTGATCTTCGCGTCAGGGCAATCTACACGCCGGGACACACGCCGGGCGGCACCAGTTGGACGTGGGAGTCTTGTGCGCTGGGCACCTGCAACCAGGTGGTCTACGCTGACAGCCTGACAGCGGTATCGGCCCAGGGCTACCGCTTCAGCGCAGGCCCCGCGGCCAATCAGCTAATCGCCAGCGCAGACCGAATCTCATTGCTGGACTGCGATATTCTGTTGTCGCCGCATCCGTTTTTCTTCGGTATGAAAGACAAGCTGGCACGGCGCGGTGACGGTAACCCGTTTGTTAACAATGTCGCGTGCGCGATTTATGCCGAGACGGTGCTCGACTGGCTGGAGCAACGCCTGCGAGCGGAGGGCTACCGTTAGTTTGAACACTATGCAGCACGATATTTCCAAAATCAGCCAGTCGGAAATCTTCTTTCGCAACCTGCTGGAGTCGGCGCCTGACGCAATGGTCATCGTCGACGAAGAGGGCAAGATTTTCCTGGTCAACAGTCAGACGATGAAATTGTTCGGCTACGCGCGCGACGACATGATCGGTGAACCCGTTGAAATGTTGATGCCGGAACCGATGCGCGGCATGCACGTCGAACACCGTAATCGCTACGTTGCCGCGCCGACAGTTCGCATGATGGGGCCGGGGCTGGATCTGTTCGGCCGGCGCAAGGACGGCTCGGTGTTTCCCGTCGAAATAAGTCTTAGCCCGATCCATAGCGCTGACGGACGATTTGTATCGAGTGTTATTCGTGACGTGTCTGCTCGCCACCAGATGGAGATGGAAATCAAGGCGGCCCGACAGGTAGCCGAACGCGCCAACAAGGCCAATAGTGCGTTCCTGGCAGCCGCTAGCCATGACTTGCGCCAACCTGTGCAAGCGCTCAGCCTATTGAATGGCGCGCTGCGCAGAACGGTTTCCGATGCGCGCGCACTGAAGATGATTGACAGTCAGGATGCGTCGCTGGTTGCAATGACCAATTTGCTGAACTCCCTGCTGGACATCAGCCGGCTCGATGCCGGTGCGGTAAAGCCGGAGTTCGAAGAATTTCCGATGCAGCGTTTGATCGATCGTCTGTCGGCTGAATTCGAACGACAAGCAAGAAGCAAGGGTCTGGCGTTTACTTTTGAATCCTGCCCGGCCATCGTGCGCAGCGATCCCAATTTGCTGGCCGAGATCATCAGCAACCTGGTCTCGAACGCGATCCGCTACACCAATACTGGCGAAGTCCGGATGGTGTGTGTCGAGCGCGATGGTCAGTGCCACCTGCAAGTGTCGGATACCGGAATTGGTATAGAAGCCGACCAGCTAAACGCCATATTCCAGGAGTTTCACCAGTGTAAATCGCCGGGTAGTAACAAGGAGGGTTTCGGCCTGGGCCTGGCGATCGTCCGCAGGCTGGCCGACCTGCTCGAGCATCGCATCGACGTTGAGTCCGAGCCGGGCAAAGGTTCCTGTTTCGGCGTCTCGATACCCGCTGTCGCCAGCTCGCGGTATGACGCGACGACTGACCAGAGCGATGGCATCCGGGCACCGGATTGTGCTGGCGGACTGGTGATCCTGATTGAGGACGATGTCAATGTCGCCAACGCCTGGGGACTGTTGCTCGAAGCCGAAGGATACCGCGTGGCGACGGCTGCATCGGCGCAGGAGGCAACGACGTTGATTCGCCATCTCGAAGACGATCCGGTACTGCTGATTTCCGACTTCCATCTGCTGGATGGTTCAACCGGTGTAGAAGCGGTGGGCCTGATCCGGGCTCACTACGAACGCAGCATTCCTGCGTTCATTGTCAGCGGTGATACATCAAAAGTAGTCAAGGATGCGCGAATGCTCGAAAACAGTACGTTGCTGAGCAAGCCGATCGATACGGCGCGCCTTCTGAATGCTGCACGACACGCAATCGTTTCCGGCAAGGTGCCGGAAGACTAAATTGAACTGCTGGCAATCCAGCTCGCGGGTGACCTGAGCAGTGCGGCCCCGACGATATACGCAAACGCGATCAGCGCCGCGACAAATGCAATGCTGCGAATAGCGAGGGTCGAGCCGCGCTTCAGCGCAACGGTTCCGAGAACAATATAAATCGCCAGGCCGGCAAATTTCGCCAGCAACCAGGGCTGCGACAATATCTCCAGTCGCAACATGTAAACCAGCGCGATACCCGACAGCAACAAGACAGTGTCGATGACATGCGGTGCTATTCTGACGACGCGGAGTTGCAACCTGTCGGACTGTGACATCATCCAGTAGCCGCGCAGTGCAAAGCCAGCTATCGACAGGGTGATGGCGATCAGGTGCAGCGATTTGACAGTCAGGTAGGTCATCGTGTTTCCGTCGGCGTGCGGTTTCGCCATTCTATCCAAGTCGGTGGAAAATTCGAGGTGTATGCGATCTCCGGTACGGCATAGGTGTACCTACCTATAGTTTCGCGCGCGTCTTCAGGTACTTTGTAAGAATAGTTTCAGCCCGGGGGGGCCTGGACGTTGCGCTCACACACACAACTCTACTTGCTGCCTGCCGGACTTGTCCTGGCGGGCGTTCTTACGTGGTCAGGCGCAACGGCAGCCGACACCGACGATGCACCCATTGACCAGATCGTTGTGGTCGCACACAAGGACGAGCGCTCGATCCGCGAAATTGCGGCAAACGTGACGGTCCTGTCGCGCGCCGATCTCAACAGCGAAATTGCGACGTCACTGGCCGACGTGTTTCGTTACATCCCCGGCATCGACTACGAAGCGGCCGGAACCCGTTTTGGAACCGAAGGGATCAATATTCGCGGCATCGGCGGCAACCGGGTCGCAATCCTGGTCGATGGCGTGCCACTTTCAGACCAGTTCGACAGCGGCAGTTTTTCGAACGCGACACGCGACTTCGTTGATGCAAGGATGGTGCAAGGCGTGGAAGTCCTGCACGGACCGGCATCGGCACTGTACGGCAGTTCCGCGGTTGGCGGCGTGGTCGCGGTGCGCACGCCGGACCCATCCGATGTGGTCCGCCGCGGTGCGCTTGGCGGTGAGTTCCTGGGTGCATGGCGTGGCGCCGACAGCAGCCGGCACGCCCTGGCGATGTTCGCGCTTGAAGGCGATTCACTCGGCATGCTCGCCGGGATCAGCTTGCGTGACGGCGAGCAATTGCAGTCTGCAGCGACGCCCCAGGATGTCGATCTGCGCAACTTTGATCGCCAGACCGCGTTGTTCAAGCTGGTCGGTGACAACCGCTTCGGACATACCTGGCGCGCAAACATTATTCAGCAACGCTCGGCCACGATCTCGGCGCTGAACTCGATGCTCGGCAGCGGCCGCTTTCGTTCCACGACCGCGCTCGAAGGCGATGACGAATCGTCGATGGATCTGCTCAGCCTGGCTTACGAATTCGGCGCGCCGGATAGTTGGGTCGATGCCGGTGTGCTCCGGGCGTTTCATGAAGTCGCTACGATCGAGCAGAACACGCTGGATGAACGCGCTGCAGCGCGTACACCGGTTTCGATCGACCGATACTTTTTCTACGACCAGAAAATTCGTGGACTGGAAGCGAACTTTTGGAAGAACTTCGACACTGCATCGGTAGCGCATCGACTCGGTTTCGGTGTCGAGTTTCGTGAGCGAGTAACTGAAGAATACCGCGACGGTCTGTCCACAGACCTGGCCAGCGGCGTACAAACTAACGTGCTACTCGGAGAAGTATTTCCGCTGCGCGATTTTCCCATCAGTGAGACGCGGGAAAGTGCCATCTTTGTCGAGGACTCCATGCGCTTCAGTGACTGGACGGTGATCGCAGCGCTGCGCGCGGATCGATTCGACCTCTCCCCGCGACTCGATGCGATGTACTTGAGCGATTATCCCGACTATCAACCGGTCAGCCTGCGAGAATCCGATGTGTCGCCGAAACTCGGCATCATCTACAGGGTCTCCGACGGTCTCGATGTTTTTGCGCAATATTCGCATGGGTTCCGAGCGCCACCGTATTCCGATGCCAACGTCAGTCTTGATATCCCGTTTTTTGGTTATCGTGCGATTCCCAACCCGGATTTGAAATCGGAGTCCTCGGACGGAATCGATATCGGCATCCGCTGGCACGGTGAACGCACATCCATGCGCGTTTCAGTATTCCACACGCGCTACCAGGACTTTATTGAGTCGAAGGTCAACCTCGGTGTCGATCCCGTCAGTGGCCTCACGATGTTCCAGTCACAGAACATCCGCGCAACGGAAATTGACGGCGTCGAGGCAGGTTGGGAAACGCGTTTTGGCGCTAGCCAGCAGTTCGGGTTTGACGGCTCCGCCTACTATGCCCGTGGCGACAACAAGGAATCCGGCGAGGCACTGAATTCCGTGGGACCGGCGCAGTGCGTGTTCGGCCTGAGCTGGTTTTCGCTGGATGATTCCCGCCAGCTGCGCCTCAAGCTCACGGCGACAGCCGCCTACGACAGACGCGATGAAAGCACGGGCGAGCTGTTCAAGCCCGCCGGTTACGGCGTCATCGACCTGTTGGTGACGCAGAAACTCGGCGAACGAACCAGCATACGGGCGGGCCTGTATAACCTGGCCGACCGGACCTACTGGAACTGGTCGGACGTTCGTGGCTTGAGTTCGGACGACCCGATTATTCCATCACTCGCGCAGGCGGGACGCAGTGCGTCCGTAAGCCTGAATGTCGTGTGGTGAACTTTTGTACACACACTATGACTGGGGGTACATGTCATGACAGTTAGAAATATAGGCCCGCTGCTGATTTTTGCGGCCCTCGGCTTCTCGACAACAGCCTGCTCAAGCGAAGACCAGGCCGTTGCAGCGAATTCAACAGGCGACGCGGCGGTGCATACTGCCGAAGTGGCGGCGGCGTCAAAAGACGAACTTATCGCTAAAGGTGAGGCCGTTTACCTGGCGAACTGTGCCGCCTGTCACCAGCCGACCGGGCAGGGGCTTGCGGGTGCGTTTCCACCGTTGGCCGGGTCGGATTTCCTGCAGGGTGAACGCAAGGCGGTCATGAGCGCCGCGCTGTTTGGCCTGTCAGGTCCGATTACGGTCAATGGCGTCGAGTACAACGGCGTGATGCCGAGCATGGGCCACCTGCCTGACGAAGACCTCGCCGCGGCACTGACTTATGTCTTGAATGCCTGGGGTAATAGTGGGTCAGCGGTGAGTGTCGATGAAGTCGCTGCACTGCGAGTCGAGCTTGGTCAGGAAGACCGGGCAGCCGGTGAGCGTCACCAGGGTGCGACGGAAGCCGAACTCAGTTATTCGGGCGCGCCGCTTGCGATCTCCGGTGAAAATACCGAACAGATCATTACGGCAGACAGCCCGGTCCTGACTGACGCGCAGTTCGCAACAGCAACCAAGCTCTATTTCGAGCGTTGTGCCGGCTGTCACGGCGTACTGCGCAAAGGTGCCACCGGCAAGCCATTGACGCCGGACATCACCCGTGAAAAAGGCACGGAATACCTGAAAGCATTGATTACCTACGGCTCGCCGGCGGGCATGCCGAACTGGGGCACCTCGGGTGATCTGACGCCGGAGCAAATTGACATCATGGCGCAGTTCCTGCAGCAGGAACCACCGGCACCGCCGGAGTTTGGAATGGCGGACATGCAGGCCTCGTGGAAGCTGCTGGTCAAACCGGACGATCGGCCTGACAGCCCGCAGCATGATCGTGATGTCGACAATTTCTTTGCAGTGACCCTGCGCGATGCCGGCAAGATGGCGATCATCGACGGCGACACCAAGGAAGTGGTCTCAATCCTGCCGACGGGTTACGCGGTGCATATCTCGCGACCGTCCGCATCCGGGCGCTATGTTTACACCATTGGTCGCGATGCCAAAATCGACATGATCGACATGTGGATGGATCCGCCGCAGATCGTCGCGGAAATCAAGGTCGGACTCGAGGCGCGCTCTGTCGAGACATCCAAGTACAAGGGCTTCGAGGACAAGTACGCGATTGCTGGTGCCTACTGGCCGCCGCAATTCACGATCATGGACGGTGATACGCTTGAGCCTCTGAAGATTGTTTCGACCCGTGGTATGACGGTCGACACGCAGGAATATCATCCGGAGCCCCGTGTTGCGGCAATCGTCGCCTCGCACGAGCATCCAGAATTTATTGTCAACGTGAAAGAGACCGGGCATATCCTGCTGGTCGACTACAGCAATATCGACGCGCTTTCTGTGACGGATATCGAGGCCGCAAAATTTCTCCACGATGGCGGCTGGGACAGCACCAAGCGCTACTTCCTGACGGCGGCTAACCAGTCGGACAAGATTGCCGTGGTTGATTCGCGGGATCGCAAGCTGGTCGCATTGACAGATGTCACCAAGACACCGCATCCGGGTCGCGGTGCGAACATAACCGACCCTGAGCACGGACCGGTCTGGGTGACCAGTGCACTGGGCAATGCGAACGTCTCCTTCCTGGGCACGGATCCGGAGGGTAACCCGGACAAGGCCTGGAA
>CAXBJV010000033.1:0-41289 GCA_963976215.1 uncultured Woeseiaceae bacterium
GCAACCTGTTCTGCTGCGCGCAACACCTTACGCAACGCAATGCTATCGCCGACAATTGAGTCAAAACCGTGTGCAGCCTTGACCTCATCTTTCAGCATCAGGTTTTCTTTATGCAACTTATCCTTAAGTTCGCTAATCTCCGACATAGCCTGCTGCAATTTCTGGCACGACTCGACCCAGTCCGTAACGTCTTTTATTGTTCCGAATACCGACGAAATCCCGGTCTCATCCACCCGGTCAACATCGGCCTGTGACTGAATGTGTGTGATCGACCCATCCGGCTGCAACAGGCGGTACTGGGCTTTGTAGCTTTTGCCGCTAACCAGCATGTTGCGCCAGGCGCGACGGACGTCGCGTACGTCATCCGGATGAACTCTGCCTATGATCTGCTCGGCGAAGTCACCTTCGTCTTGCATCGCGAAAATTTTCCTGCCGTGCTCAGACATCGTCGCGCTCATATACTCGACGTTCCCGCCTTCGCGGATTCTCGCCGTGACTGTGTAACTGCCCACGCCGGCATCACGCTGTGAACGCTCAAGATCCTGCTGGCGCTGCAACAACGCGGCGTTTGACCAACGCCTGATCGCCGCAGTCGTAATCGCATTAGCCAGCAATTTCAGTTCCTGGACAATATCGCTGTCCCAGTTTTTCTGCTGTCGAACCGCGAATGACGCGGCGCCGAAAACGCGACCCCGAGTCTTGAGCGGCAACCCCAGCACCGATGAGAACCCGAGGCTGCGCCAGACGGCCTGCCCTCGTGACGCCTCGGCCGGCATCAAATCGATATCATCGATCTGCAGTATCTCGCCGCGCAGGATTTTTGACATGCCCCAGGCAAGATCATCCATGGCAACCGGCACAACTGGCGTGCCGTCGGACACCCAGTCAATCGGCACACCGAACCCCGGCAAACTGCCATCCAGCCAGGTAACGTTGGCGCGATCGAGTTCGTAAACACTGCCGATGTAAGACAACGCGTCGTTGATCGCGCCTTCAATCTCCGCGGCTTCCGCATCGCGCAAACTGCCCGAAATCGAGGCAAGCATTGACTCGAAAGCGGCTCGGTGCTGCAGCTCGCGCATTGTGCGAATTCGAGAAATAGACACCGCGATTGTCTGGATGAGAATTCTGAGCTCATTGATCGCCAGCTGGTCCCAGGCCGCACAACGCTCGGCCGCGACGGTGCAGAAACCGTAGTTTTCGCCGTCGACTGTCAACGGAATGCCGACAAACGTCTCGATGTTTCCCGCCGCCAGCAATTTTTCCAGGCGACTGGCCTGCGGCGGCAAGTCAGCGCGGCGATTGATCGCCACACTCTGGCCGCACTGTAGTTGATCGACGAACCACTGGACATCCAGCAAGTCGATGGATTTTTTACGAATTGCCGGCGTCACGCCTTCGGGAAGCCAACGATACTGCCATTGAAATGCAGCCGAATCCTCACTGTATTGCCATAGATGAATCCGGTCCGCATTGTACAGTTCAGCAATCTTGTCCAGCGATCTCGCAAACGTCGAATCGGCATCATCAAAATTGATAGACAGCAGCTCTGCCTGCAAGTCGGCTTTATTGCGATGGAATTTTGCAGCGTGTGCCGCTGCTGCTTCGGCGGTCTTGCGCAGCGTTACATCACGCCCTACAGACTGAACTTCGACCAGCGTTCCTTGCGCATCGAAAATTCCACGATCTGACCACTCCTGCCAGGCAATCTCTCCGTCCGATCGCGGCACCCGATACTCACCAAAAGTAAGCGGTTCGTCCGGTGTCAGCCTTTGAATCTTGCTATAGAGTTCGTCCCAATCGTCTGCAGCAACGAATTTGTGTTCGGCATTTCCCAGGAGCTCGTCACGGGACTTGCCGAGATACTGACAAACCGCATCGTTAACCCAGGTCGTCTCACCTTCGGGCGTCCAGCGAACAATCAACTCTGTCTGATCCTGAACGACCGCACGATATCGCGCCTTGCTCTTGGCAAGACTTGCTCTGTCCAGGTTGCCCCAGAAGGCCCCTGCAATAATGGGCGTTAACGCAGCGACTTCGTCCCGAATTGTCTCGGTCCAGTGACATGCAGTGCTTTTCGCCAGCGTCAGCGCACCAACAATTTTGCCATTCATCTCCAGGGGCATCAGCAGGAATGCCGCAACCCCCTCAGCCATCAGCGCTCTCTGGTCTGAGGAAGCTTCGCCCGGCATGTCTCGCATGTCATCAACGAATACCGGTTCACGATTCCGAATCCGGCTGACTACCCACTTGAGGTCTTTGATGCTGTATTCAACGGGTGCCAGCTCGGGACTGCTGGCCCAGGCGGCCTTCGCGACAGCAGCGCCGACATCGTCAGCAATCCACCGCAACTGCACCCGGTCGACGTTGTAACGTGCGCCGATGTCAGCAAGGACGGAATGCATACACGGATCCATATTTTCCCGCATGCCTGAAAGCAGGCGGTTCGCAATATCGCGAACGAAGTGCCTGAAAGCAGGCGCTTCGTACTGAAAGGCTTGAGAAGAGACCATTTTGGGAGATACCCGGAGAGATTTGCGCGACTTAGTAACACAGCGGTAAGGCGCTTGCCACGTTATTTCGCGGGTGCGTAAAAATCCACGATTTCTCGTGGCCACGAAGCGTAATGGCACGTTTAAAAAACCACTGTAATTTATTGTTTTCTCGTGGGTTCCGAATACGACGTGTTGTTTTGCCGTCGAACGGCATGAAATCTGCTCCAACGGCGTTTTCAAGGTCTGCAAGAAAGGATTCCGCACCAAGGCCTGGCCAGCAGCGAACAACGACACGAGGTGTCGCGATTGCATACTGGCGGCTAACTCAACCACAGTTCCCGTCGCAGGCTGTGTACCGGCCGAAAGGCCGCGATACGAGGGTTTGGGTCAGTTTTCCTTGCGATTCTGTGACTTGCGTTATGGGAAAGACCGCGGTCCACACCATAGAATTAAGTCAAATGGGCGCGGCAGGATGCCGCGTTCGCGACGTACAAGCAAGAAGGCCTGGAAATAGATGATTAGAGCAATGACAGCGCTGCTCATCGTTCTGCCATGCATGGTGTTTGCCGCGCCTGGCGACATCCTGTTCAGTGACGATTTCGAAGACGGTACGCTGGCACCGTGGACGTCCAGCAACGGTTTCCGTTCGGGCGTCAGTAACAGTGGTGGATTCGCCGGTTCCGGCTCGTTCGGCGCGTTCACGCGCTTTCAGCCCGTTACAATTACCAGCCCGGGCTTCAACGCTGCGGTACCTGAGGCCCGCTTGCGTATGTGGATTCGGCGCGGTGCCGACTCGTTCAGCGAAGACACCGACGCCAATGAAGATTTTGTCGTTGAGTATCGCCGTGCTGACAACACCTGGGGTGTTCTGAATACCTACCTCGGCTCCGGCAGCAATGGTCAGGTTTACAATGCATCTTTCACGCTTCCCGCCGATGCACGTCACGGCAACCTAGCCATTCGAGTGCGCCAAACCGCTGGTAGCGGCTTCACCTATGACTATTGGCACTTTGACAACGTCATTGTCGACGAGATAGCACCGGCGGGCCCACTGGACGTTGGCGTTTGTGACGATTTTGAAAACGGGCTGAGCAGCAACTGGACGGTAAACCAGACCAGCGGGTTTGCCGGTGCCAACACGGCGACATCATCATCGCCAAGCAACTCAATGTTTCTGAACGGCGGTGTTGTCAACGTACAGTCTGTCACTGTCGATACGTCGGATCCGACCTTCACCGACATCAGTATGTGGATTCGACGTGGCTCGGATAATTTCAGTGAAGACCCGGACAACGGTGAGAACCTGGTGGTCGAATATCAGAACAACGTCGGCAGCTGGGTTGCGCTGGAGACTTTCAGTGGCAATGGATCCGGTGGACAGATTTTCTCACGCACCTACACCCTGCCAGCGGCAGGTCTGCACTCGGCGATGAGAATTCGCTTCCGCATGACAGGCGGCTCCGGTGCGTCCTTCGATTTCTGGCATGTCGATGATGTCTGTTTCAATCAGGACACCAGCCCTGTCCTGAACGTCGAAAAGCTCTCGGCGGTACTGTCCGATCCGGTGAACGGTACCAGCGGCCCTAAAGCCATTCCGGGCGCAGTCGTCGAGTACACCGTCACCCTGACCAATACAGGTATCGGCTCCGTCGACTCGGACTCGGTGGAAATCACCGATATTGTACCGGCGAATACTGCACTGTTTGTTGATACCAGTGGCGGTGCGCCAGTCGTTTTCGTTGACGGCACACCGCCGAGCGGACTGACTTACAACTACATTACGGATCTCGCATTTACTGACAACCCTGGCGGGGTTGGTCCGTTTGACTACACGCCTGCCCCCGATGCGGCCGGCTACGATCCACTCGTAACGGGCTACCAGATTACGCTGGGCGGCGCGATGAACGGTAACAATGGTGGCGGCGATCCAAACTTCGATATCGTATTTCAGGTGCGTATCGAGTAACGTGTTGCGCATGACGCGCCGCATAGAGAGCAAGCTTCCCGACGTCGGCACCACTATCTTTACAGTGATGAGCCAGCTGGCCGCTGACAACGGCGCCATCAACCTGTCGCAGGGGTTCCCGAGCTTTGAGCCACCGGACGAGCTGCGCGAACGAGTGCATTACCATTTAAACAACGGTGCCAACCAGTACGCACCGATGACCGGCGTGCCCGCCCTGACAGAAGCCATTGCAACCAAGACCGAACGGGTACAGGGCAAAACCGTCGATGCTGCCCTGCAAGTCACCGTCTGCTGCGGTGCCACCGAGGGTTTATTCAGTGCAATTCAGGCGCTCGTACGACCCGGCGACGAAGTCATCGTTTTCGATCCAGCCTATGATTCTTACGCACCCGCGGTGACTCTGGCTGGCGGCACGACGCGTCACATTCCGTTACTGATCGATGCCGCGACATTGGACTTTTCGATCGACTGGCAGCAGCTCGCAGACACGTTAAACAGTAACACCCGTCTCATAATCCTGAATTTCCCGCACAATCCGACCGGCGCCATTCTGCACCGGGATGATCTCGACAGGCTCGCGGATATCATTCGCGACAATGATTGTTACTTGCTCTCGGACGAGGTTTACGAGCACATCGTATTCGACGGCGTTGCACATCTCAGTTTGTTGTCGCACGACGAATTGTGGGCGCGCAGCCTGGTGATCTCATCGTTCGGCAAAACGTTTCATACCACCGGTTGGAAGATTGGCTACTGTATTGCACCGACCGAGCTATCCGCGGAATTCAGGAAAGTCCACCAGTTCACGACGTTCGCGATCAGTACGCCTGTCCAGCACGCAATTGCAGATTTTCTGGAAAGCGATCCGGAGTTCTATGAACGTTTGGCCGATTTCTACCAGGCGAAACGAGACCACTTTTGTCAATTGCTTGAGCCATCGCGGTTTCAATTTCGGCCCGCGCGAAGTACGTTTTTTCAGATTCTCGACTACTCCGGCATAAGTGATGCCAGAGATACGGAACTGGCCAGGCAATGGACTAAAGAAATCGGTGTCGCATCAATTCCGTTGTCAGTTTTTTGCGCACAAAACGTCACCGGCAAACGCTTGCGATTCTGTTTTGCAAAGGACGATGTGACGTTGGAGGCGGCGGCAAAAAAACTGTGTGCGCTGTGAGCCCGTGTCAGGCCGTTCCCAGCTGAAAGGCGATCAGTGCACCAAGGTAGCCGATGGTGGTCATATAGACCCAGGCAAAAACAGGCCAGCGCCAGGTATTTGTTTCACGACGAATAACGGCGAGTGTCGCCGCGCATTGTAGGCAGCAAGCGTAAAAAATGAGCAAGCCGATAACCATTGGCAACGTAAAAATATCGTTGCCATCTGGCCATTTAGACGCTTTCAGGCGATTGCTTAGTGTTACTTCATCAGCCTCATCACCCACGGCGTAAACCGTACCCAATACAGCGATCACGACTTCGCGCGCTGGAAACCCGGCAATGACGGCCGCGGAAATTCTCCAGTCCCAACCGAGCGGGCGGAAAAATGGCTCGACTGATTTTCCGGCGCGCCCCAGGAAACTCTGCTCTAACTGCAGGGCTGCCGCCCGGTTGTTAATCGCCTCTATTTCCGCCACAAGCTCGTCGCCGGCGAGCGTTTCGCTTGCAGCCGCGATTTGCTGATCCGCCTGCGGTCCGATGGTGTCCGAACGCGGGTAATACGCCAGCGCCCAGACAACAACAGCAACCGCGAAAATAACGGTGCCGGCCCGGTACAGGAACACCCTGGCGCGACCCCTCAGCTGAATGAGCACCGTTTGCAGATTCGGACGACGAAATTCGGGCAACATCAGCGCAAACGGCGGTTTAGGCCCGCGCAGTGCCGTCTTGCGCATCAAGAGAGCCGTCAGAATGCCCATGACAATGCCAAACATGTAGAGACCGAACAGAACGAGACCCTGCAAGTTTAAAAAACCAACACGCTGCGCCGGTACAAATGCCGCGATCAGCAATGCATAGACCGGCAGTCGCGCCGAGCACGTCATGAATGGCGCGGCCATTATCGTCGCAATGCGGTCGCGGCGATTCGGAATTACCCGGGTTGCCATGATGCCGGGAACCGCGCACGCAAAACTCGAGATCATCGGGATAATGGACTGTCCGGACAAACCGACCGAGCGCATGGTGCGATCCATCAGGTAGGCCGCGCGCGCAAGATAGCCCGAGTCCTCCAGCAGGATGATGAACAGGAACAGAATCAGGATCTGCGGCAGGAAAATTATAACGCTACCGACTCCGGCGATGACCCCGTCAGCGATCAAACTTGCGAATGCACCCTCGCCCAGCGCTGCACCAACCCAGGCGCCGAGGGCTGCTGTAGTGCCATCAATCAGATCCATCATCGGCGTCGCCCAGGCAAATACGGCCTGGAACACGATCGCCATGACAACAAACAGACCGATTGTTCCTGCAATGGGTTGATTCAGAAACTGCGTGACTCTGGTGTGCCAACCCTGTAGCCGCGGCGCGGCGCGCTGTACTTTGCCTTGTGCTTCGCGGACCCAGTCGTAACGTGTTTGCGCTTCAACGGCGACCGGAGGTTGCTGCCCGAACAATTCGTCGCGCAGCTCATCAAGCAATGTCTTGGAATCGTCATCGAGAAGCATTGCAAACGACTGGCTGTGCTTGCTAATTCCATCAATAACAAGCCGCCTGCATTCCGGGAGGCTCAGACTGCCGCTATTGGCTGCTTGCAGTCGTTTCGCAGCGGCATCGAGTTCCGGCCAAACTGACAGTGATGGCACTGAAGTTTCGGGCAGCCGGATAATCGCTGTGCGCAATGCATCCACTCCGGCGCCGGTGGTTGCTATCACCGGGCAGACCGGAACACCCCCGAGAATATCTTGCAGAGCAGCGACGTCGACCTCGATGCCAGACCGGGCGGCTGCGTCGTTCATCGTCAGAGCCACAACCATCGGAATTTCGAGTTCGGCGAGCTGCTGTACCAGGTACAGCCCCTGGTAGAGATTGGTTGCATCGAGTACCGCGAGTACACCGTCGGGCTGCTTGCTGCCGGCCATGCGTCCGAAAATGACATCGACCGTGATCTGTTCTTCCAGGGAGAACGCCCCGAGCGAATGTGTCCCGGGCAAATCCACCAGTTCGGTTTGCGTGTCGTTGTGCCGGAGCATGCCGACATGGCGCTCGACGGTAACGCCGGGGTAATTGCCGATGCGCTGCTTCAGGCCGGTCAGCCGGTTAAATAAGGTGCTCTTGCCCGAATTGGCTGTACCGACCACAGCGACGGTCGCCTGTACGCCACGTCGAACTGCAATCTGGTCGGTCGATATGCGTATTTCTGCGGGGCTAGCCACCTGACCCTGCGGCAGCAACATGACCCAGGGGAAGCCGCTCGTCTGCAGCAGCCGCGTCGCTTTGCGGTATGACTGTAAAGTGGCGGGCATGCTCCCGGCGCAGGGAAATGCCAGTGCCATAGAGCCGGAATTCGATAGGATCGCCGCCGATTGCAGACGTCGCGTGTTCGATTTCCGCGCCCTCAACCAGACCCAGCACCATCAGGCGCTGTACCTGCGGATCGCTGCTGTCCACCGCACGAATAATGCCCTTCTGTCCCTGCTGCAGAGTTTCGAGCGTATAAGTGTTTATTTCCATTAAACTTTCCGGGCAGTACCCCTAAGATCACTAAATGATAATGATTCGCATTACTATACGCAATAGGTATTTTCACGGAATGGGCTATTTGCCCGGTTTTCAGCCCCCCGGCCGGCCGATTTCGCTCGGCAACACCGCCTCGATTCGCTCCATCACGTCCAGTCGATGCACCAGGTCGTGTATGTAATCGAGTTGATCTGTCTCGAGGACCAGCACTTCCCCCATATCGTACGCCGCGATCCAGTTTTCGTAGTTGCGTTCGAGCCGCTTCAGATATGACAGGGGAATATCCTGCTCCATCTTTCGACCCCGCATATGGATTCGCTGGCGCAACGTGCGCATTGAACAACGCAGGTAGATCATCAGGTCCGGCGGACGAATAGCATCCAGGATCGCAGCATAGAAACCCTGGTAGGTTTGCCAGTCGCGCTTCGATATTTTTCGCATTTGGTGCAGCGCCGTCGCAAAAATTTCAGCATCTTCGAAGATGGTCCGGTCAAGTGCTACCACGCCCTGTTGGCGGTCGAGCTCCTGGTGCAAGCGAAATTTGTTACTGAGGAAATACAGCTGCGATTGAAACGCCCAGCGCTTCATGTCCTTGTAAAAGTCCGCCAGGTAAGGATTTTCGTCATTCGGTTCGTAGAACGGCGCTACACCGTACGTGCGGTGTAAAAAATCCACAAGCGTGGATTTTCCGGAACCCATATTGCCGGCGATTGCGATGATTTTTTTCATGGCCTGCGTACTTTACTGCATTGCTGCTATGATGGGTCGGTGACTGCGAAAACACCAGACGTATTAATTTCGGAAGACGATATTCAGGCGCGCGTCCGCGAATTGGCGCAGCAGATTTCAGCCGACTACGATGACGGCGGTGAACTGGTCATGGTTGGCGTTCTGAAAGGATCGTTCATTTTTTTGGCCGACCTGTCACGCCGCCTGGAGATTCCACGAACCATCGAGTTTATTGCCGTGTCCAGCTACGGTGACGGTAGCGTATCCAGCGGCGCTGTGCGCCTGGTCATGGACGTACGTGGCAACATCGAAGGCAAGCATGTCCTCATCGTCGAAGACATCGTCGACACAGGCCACACGCTTAAATACCTGATCGGCATGTTGAAGTCGCATCGACCGGCATCGATCCGCACTGCGGCTCTGGTGCGCAAAGCTGAAAGTGCGGAAGTCGACGTCACGATCGACTACCTCGGCTTCGACATCGGCAACGAATGGGTAGTCGGCTACGGGCTCGACTATGCAGAAGAAAACCGCACCCTGCCCTATATCGGAGTTATCGAACCAACGGATACCTAGGCATCCGCGCAGCCATCAATGTCGACTTCGATCGTCGCATGCCCGATACCGTATTCATCGCGTAAAAAAGACTTCACGTCTCGCAGCACTGTCGATTGCTGACTCGCATCAGATGACAGCGACATATGCATCGTCAACATAAGTCGCTGTGGTGTCAGCCCCCAGATGTGGACGTGGTGAATACCATCAACGCCCGGAACACGTTCGATCACACGTTCCTGCATTTGTCCGACATCCAGCCATTCGGGTGCACCTTCCAGCAGCACATGGGCACTTCTTTTTACCAGTGACCACGCGCTCTTCAGGATCAGTCCTGCAACGGCAATCGATAAGATGGGGTCTATCGGTGTCCAGCCAGTGTAGATAATGATCAGCGCCGCAACGATCGCGGCAACGGAACCCAGCAGATCACCTGCAACGTGCAACGCAGCACCCCGGATATTGAGGTTTTCTTTATCCCCCGTATGCAGAACGGCAAAGCTCGCCACGTTAATCAGTAAGCCGGCCGCCGCTACGGTCAGCATGGTCTCGCCAAGTACCTCATTGGGATGAAGAAAACGGCTGGCCGCCTCAAACAGAATCCAGCCGACGATCGCCAGCAAACTCAGACCATTGACGAACGCGGCCAGCACCTGAAAGCGCTGATAACCAAAGGTTCGTTTCGCGTCGGGTGCTCGCTTGCTGACATGAAACGCCATTGCAGCCAGGCCGAGTGCCATCGTATCGGTCAGCATATGACCCGCATCGGCGAGCAAGGCAAGCGATCCGGAGATAATGCCTCCGATCACTTCGACGATCATGAACGAACCCGTCAGAACCAGCGCAATCAATACCCGCCGCAGATTGCCCTGGTGCGCCTCATGACTGTGATCGTGATCGTGTGCCATATCAGTTGTCACCTGTTTCTCGACTCAATCGATAGATCAGGATAGCGGCGCGCTTGATTGCCAGCGGCAAAGACGATAACTCGAGATACTCGTCCGGCGTATGCCCGCCACCGCCAATCGCACCAAGTCCGGCAAGCGCGTCGGTGTGCGGGGCGACAAAGGAGATATCGGCAGCACCGCGGCGAACCGGATCGAGCGCAGGCATCGGTGCGCGGCCCAACGCCACGTTGATCGCAGACAATTCTGCCTGCAAGGCAATATTGCCCGCGCTCGGCGCCATTGGCGGATAGCCATCGCGGAACTCGATACGAGCACTGGTATGCGGATGATTCGCCGCGACGATTGCCGTCATCGCCGCTCGCGCACGATCGAGTTGCTCTTGAGAAATAGTCCGAATGCCGCCGTTGACGATGACCGTGCGCGGTACGACATTGGTCTTCCCAAAAGCCGAACCGCGATTCGTCGCCGCATCGTAATTCACTTCGGTTCCACCCTGAATATTACCGGCATTAAACGTCAGGTATTCCTCGCCCCGCACCTGGTCATAGAAAGTGTTCAGAATTCGAGCGGCTTCAAAAATTGCGCCAGCACCGGTTTGTTCATTGAAAATGTTTGACGAGTGAGACTGCTTGCCAGTGACAGTCAGCGTCCAGCGACTGGAGCTGCGCCGCGTGACTGTTGCCCAATCCGTGTCATCGAAATACATTGCCTCTTCGAAGCCGAGCGCGATATCCGCCCACTCGCCTGCTTCAACCAGGTGCTTGCGCGAAATTGACAGCGGCTTGCCGGATTTTTCCTCATCACCGGTATAGGCGACAACCAGTGGAATGTCCTCGAGGGCACCGATTTCCTGCAGCGCGCGCAGTGCGTACACGATGACGACATTGCCAGCCTTCATATCGTAGACACCATGCCCGGTGGCAATATTGCCATCGCGAGCAAAGCCTTTTATGCCGTCATCGATTTCAAACACGGTATCGAGGTGGCCGATCAGCACAAACTTCTTGCCCGATCCGCCTTTGCGCCCGAACAAATGGCCGGCCCTGTTAACCTCTTCCGGCATGTCGATCCATTCGGTCTCAAGTTCGAGCGTGTCGAGCTCACGCTGCATCACCTGCCCGACCGCTCGTACGCCGTCGAAGTTCATCGAACCGCTTGGGATATCTACCGTCTCCTGCAGCAATGCAATCGCGTTGTTCGTATTGGCGTCGATCCAGTCCACCATGCGCTGCTCATCGGACGTAAGCGCCTCAGCGACAGCCAGTGGTGAGAAAATCATCAATGCAAAGAGCGTAATGCCGGATTTCATTGTTGCGTTTCCATGTTCCGCGGGACACGAATGTGCTCAACCATTTCTTGTATTCGCTCGGGTGGTGGAGCTGTCATCAGGCTCACAGATATTGCGACGAAAAAGTTCAGGCACATACCGATGACGCCGATGCCTTCCGGTGAAATTCCGAACAGCCAGTGCTCGGCCGAGTTGCTACCCCAGGGCGACCCCGCCCACTTGAGAAACAGGCCTTTGAAGTATTCGATGTACGCATAAGTGAAGATTAACCCCGTCAGCATCCCCGCGATCGCCCCTTCCCGGTTTACGCGCTTGAAAAAAATGCCGAGCAGAATAACCGGAAACAATGACGCAGCTGCGAGCCCGAAGGCGAACGCAACGACCTGGGCAACCCAGCCGGGTGGATCGAAACCCAGGTAACCCGCGACCATGATCGCAAATGCTGCGGCAACTCGACCGGTGAGCAATTCGTGCTTGTCAGAAATCCTTGGCACAAAGATTCCTTTTACCAGGTCATGCGAAACCGCTGCCGAGATCACCAGCAGCAGTCCCGCCGCCGTCGACAACGCCGCGGCTATTCCACCTGCCGCGACCAGTGCAATTACCCAGTCGGGTAATCCGGCAATTTCCGGATTGGCGAGGACCATAATGTCCCGGTCGACGGTCAGCTCATTGCCCTGCCAGCCGTATTGCCGGGCCTGATCCGAAAAAGCGGGATTGGCGTCGTCGTAGTACTGCACGCGGCCATCACCGTTTTTGTCTTCAAAGGCAACCAGTCCCGTCTGCTCCCAGGTCTGAAACCAGCCCGGTCGCGCATCGTACGCGAGGTTGCCATCCACAGCACCGACATCCCCGGTCTGGATCGTGTTCACCAGGTTGTAGCGTGCCATCGAGCCCACGGCCGGTGCAGTCGTATACAGGAATGCGATAAACATTAGTGCGTAGCCCGCTGACAGCCGCGCATCGCGCACTTTCGGCACGGTAAAGAATCGCACGATGACATGCGGTAGCCCGGCGGTACCGACCATCAATGCCATCGTGATGCAGAAAACGTCGATTCGGCTCTTGGTGCCAGCCGTGTATTGATTAAAGCCAAGCGACGTAACGATGTCGTCCAGCTTGTCGAGCAGCGAAACGCCGGACCCAGTGATTTCGCTACCAAACGCGAGTTGGGGAATCGGATTTCCGGTGATCTGGATCGCGATAAATATCGCCGGAACCGTGTAGGCGAATATCAGCACGCAGTACTGTGCCACCTGGGTATAAGTGATGCCCTTCATGCCGCCAAGCACAGCGTAAATGAATACGACGCCCATGCCGATCATCAGGCCAACAGTGACCGGTACCTCAAGAAAACGCGAGAACACAATGCCAACACCGCGCATTTGTCCGGCAACATAGGTGAAGGAAATAAATATCAGGCAAATCACGGCGACGATGCGCGCCGCTTTTGAATAATAGCGTTCGCCGATGAATTCCGGCACGGTGAATTTGCCGAACTTGCGCAGGTACGGTGCCAGCAACAACGCCAGCAGCACATAGCCCCCGGTCCAGCCCATCAGGTAGACCGAGCCATCGTAGCCAAGAAATGCGATCAGCCCGGCCATCGAAATAAACGACGCCGCGCTCATCCAGTCCGCCGCAGTTGCCATGCCATTTGCAACCGGCGAGACGCCCTTACCTGCGATGTAGAAGTCACCGGTCGTGTGTGCGCGCGACCATATTGCGATGCCGATATACAGCGCAAAACTCAAGCCGACAACGACATACGTTAGTATTTGCAGGCTCATCGTACGCCCTCAATCTTCATGTACGTCGTGATTGCGATCGATTCGATTCATACGCCATGCATAGAAGAAAATCAGCAGGACGAATACATAGATTGACCCCTGCTGGGCAAACCAGAACCCCAGCTTGAAGCCGCCCATACGAATTGAATTGAGCTCGTCCACCAGCAGAACGCCGAAACCAAACGAGCAAATAAACCAGATCAGCAGGCACAGACCGACCAGTCGAAGGTTGGCGCGCCAGTACGCCAGGCGTTTGTCTTTATTCATAATCGTCGTCGTTGCCGATGCGGGAGCCCAATGTAACAAGGTCGCAATAAGGATCACAACGCGATTGCTGCCTGCGAACTGCAGACAAAAAAAAGCGGCTTCTTTCGAAACCGCCTTTTCCAAACCTACGTAAGCACGTGGTCCTGGCCCCCCTGAGTCCCCCGCCAAGTCGTACCTGAAGGTGTCTTGCATTTTTCAAGCACAGCGGCATGTGGCCGATAGTCTGTACTTGTTGAAATCAAAATTGGCAGAAAACCCACAATTTGTCAAACTTTAATCGCTATGCCTTGCGGGCTTCAGGGACCAGATGCGTTTTTGTTGCTTTTTCGATACAAAAAAGACCGTCCTTCTTTACCTGCAAAATCAAGCTCTAAGCGCCGCGATCCCAGTCTCGCCGCGGTCCTCACCTCGACGCGTCACAATGATGGCTCAGCCCACAAAGGCACGATTCTGCGCAACAGCAAGATAGACGGCCATCGACAGCCAGGCGGGCATGAGCATCCGCCACTCTTGCACCGCAAGAATCAAGCGCATGCTAGAGTACGCCGATGCTCAGATTAATTCGTACCCGCGCGATTCTCGCGTCAGTAATACTGCTGTGCAGCGCTGGCACCCACGCCGACACCGCCCTTTACAACGTCACTGGCTACACACCGACAGACGATGCCGATATCCGGGCATTCTCTGTTCTCATTTTTGATGACGACGGCCGCGTGGTCGCGACTGGCGATGATCGCCTGTTAATTGCCTACCCCGACGCACGCCGGGTCGATGGCAACGCGAAGACGGTATTACCCGGCCTGACCGACGCGCACGCGCACGTACTTGGCCTTGGCCTGCTGAAGTCGAATCTCGATCTCACTGGCGTCGTGAGCGTCGACGCAGCGATTACCAGCATCGGCGAGTATGCAAAATCGAGACCCGATGCGCGCTGGATTCTCGGGCGCGGCTGGAACCAGGTGATCTGGCCCGTGCAGGCGTTTCCAACGGCCCGGCAGATTGATGCAGTTGTCAGTGATCGCCCGGTCTGGTTGCGCCGCATCGACGGCCATGCCGGCTGGGCAAACAGCGCAACCTTACGCACCGCGGGTATCGACGACGATACGCCTGACCCGATCGGCGGCAAGATACTGCGTGATGAAAACGGCCATGCGACGGGTGTCCTTATCGACAGGGCAATGGACCTGGTCGAAGCCAAAATTCCAGCAAGCGACAAATCGGAAATACAGACTGCGATAGAAACAGCCACAGAGGTCTTGCTTTCCGAAGGCATTACAAGCGTCCACGATGCCGGTATCGGCCTGCAGAATGCCGAAGTCTATTTATCGATGGCGGATAGCGGTGATCTGCAACTGCGCATCTACGCGATGACCGGCGGCGCAGGTAAGGTACTGGATGCAATCGGCACACCCATTCGCGGCTACGGCAATGACCGGCTCGACATCGCGGCGGTCAAAATTTACGCGGACGGCGCCCTCGGCAGCCGCGGCGCGGCGATGATCGAACCCTACAGCGATGACGCCGAGAATCGTGGTCTGCCATTCTGGACCCAGCAGGAACTCGATGCGCAGGTGGCCAAAGCCAATAGCATGGGCTTCCAGGTTGGCGTTCACGCAATAGGCGACCTCGGCAATCGCATGGTTCTGAATGCGTTCGAAAAAGCACAGCTTGGCAAGCCGTCTCCGTTGCGAAATCGTGTCGAACATGCACAGATAATCGCGCTTGAGGATATTCCGCGGTTTGCCGAACTGAACGTCATCGCATCGATGCAGGCAACGCACGCGACCAGCGACAAGAACATGGCCGAGGACCGCGTCGGACCGCAGCGCATACTCGGTGGCTACGCCTGGCGACGACTGCTGGATTCCGGTGCGGTACTGGCCAACGGCTCAGACTTCCCGGTCGAGCTGTCGAACCCGTTTCACGGGCTGTATGCGGCCGTCACACGCCAGGACCGCGATGGAGAGCCTGCGGGTGGCTGGTACGCGGATCAGTCACTCACGCGCGCAGAAGCCCTGCATTCGTTTACGCTGGCGGCCGCTTATGCGGCACACCAGGAAGATCGCCTGGGTAGCCTGGAGCCCGGCAAGTGGGCTGACTTTATTGTTATCGACAGGGACTATTTTGATATTCCCGCGGCTCAGATCGACGATATCAAGGTCCTGCAAACCTGGATTGCAGGAGAACTCGCCTACGACCGAGGTGCCACGCGGTGATTGTCGAGCAAATCTGGACTGGAAACACGCTGCGCAACTTCAACTACCTGGTCGCGTGCCCTGAGAGCGGCGAGGCGCTCGCAATCGATCCACTCGATTTCAAAAAATGTCTGACGACGGCTGCCGAACGTGGCTGGACGATCACGCAGGTCCTGAATACGCACGAGCACGGCGATCACACCGGTGGCAACAAGGGCGTCATCAGTGCCACAGGCGCCACGCTGATCGCACACCACAACGCCTTCGATCGAATTGCCAACATCGACCGCGGCGTGGGCGCCGGCGACATCATCAAGGTGGGCAAGACGGTGGAACTGGAATGTCTCGATACGCCTGGCCACACAATGTGCCATATCTGTCTGCTATCGCGTACCGACCAGCCAGCGCTGTTCAGTGGCGACACGATGTTTAATGCCGGTGCCGGAAATTGTCACAATGGCGGCCACCCGGAAGAGTTATTTGAGACATTTGAACAGCAGTTGCAACGTATCGGTGACGACACGCTGCTCTACCCCGGACATGACTATCTGTTGCACAATCTCCGCTTTACGCTCGATCGTGAACCGGACAATTCGGCCGCGGCTGCGATGCTCGCGCAATACGCCGGACAAGATCCTGATGAGGCACTGGTTACAACGATGGCGCAGGAAAAAAACATCAATACATTCTTCCGTTTGCAGAGTCCGTCCGTCATAGAAAAACTCGTGCAGGAGTTTCCCGAAATTGGCGACAGCCCGGATGCCAAGGCCGTTTTTTTGAAGCTGCGGGAGCTCAGGAACAGCTGGTAAGCAGTCGCTTCGCGACGCCATCCAGCTGCCTCACATCGCAGTCCGGACGGGCTGCCATCCACAAGCAGAGTAACGCGAGATACAATCTGCGCTGTTTTTCGAGGTGTTCCCGCCAGCGCTCGCCATTGCCATCAAAATACACATCGAGCAACAGCCGGGCCTCTCCATCAGTAAGCTCGTGGTGTTCCACAACAGTGGCAAGATCGAAGAATGGATCGTTGTCGCAGGCGTACTCCCAGTCCAGAAATTTCAAATCCGGTGTGGCAACCATGTTTTCGGCAACCAGGTCATTGTGACAGCAACACAGGTTTTGCGGCAATCGCATACTTGCAATAATTTGCTGGCAGCGATCAGCGATGGCGGCATCCAGATGTTCGGTTTTCTCCAGGTAGCGCCTGGCAGCGATGCTCGCATCGAAAGAGCGACCTGTCAGCGGCAGCGAATGCATTTTTTTCAATGCGAGCGCTGTTCGCTCGAGATTTTCTGCATTTCTGAGGGAGGCACGCTCCCAGGTGGAACCCTCCAGGTACTCGCAGAAGATCATCGTAGTACCAACTGCGAGAATTCTGCCGGCGAGACCTGCGCCGGCCGCTATCGCCTGCACAGCGGCCTCCTCGCTGCGACTGTTAAACGGTCGCTCCCGCGGACCACTATCAATTTTCAGAACACCACGCTCCGACCCTTGTGTCACCAGGTAGACCGTGTTGTTTGAACCGGCACCGAGCTTCTCGATGGTCGCGCCCTTCCAGGCGGGCAGTTCGTCGACAACCGCTCGCGGCAACTCGCTCATGCCGCCTGCCTGTCCTGCATGGATCGCGTCCAGGCAACGAGGCCGAACGGAATCATGACGATATAGACCACGAATAATATGCTGGTCAGTTGCAGGTCCCGCGACCAGTAGATTATGACTGAGACCGCATCGATAGCGAGCCAGTACCACCAGTTTTCCAGTACCTTGCGGGCCACCAGGAATGTCGCCCAGATTGCAAACCAGCTGGTCATCGAATCGATATACGGAAATGCAGCATCCGTAAAGCGGTCGAGCAAGTAGCCGTTGAGCATACTCAGGGCCAGCAGTGCGGTCGCGGCGGCGGCATGCACTCTAATCGGCCAGACAACGACAGGTAGTCGCTGGTCGGGCGCGCGACCGGCATACCATACGGCAAAGCCATATCCCGCCATACCCAGGTAGAAGACATTCAATGCGGCTTCCATGTAAAGCCGGGCCGCTATGAAAAGCCACA
Source organism: uncultured Woeseiaceae bacterium (assembly GCA_963976215.1). GTDB lineage: Bacteria > Pseudomonadota > Gammaproteobacteria > Steroidobacterales > Woeseiaceae > UBA1847. Next base: position 17,919 of record CAXBJV010000033.1, read on the forward strand.
CGTACAGCGCTGTCGAAATTGCGGCAAAAAACCAGCACGCAATATTCTGCCGAATCGCCAGAACCAGGTACAAAATTGCTGCAATGACAGCGCAGACCTCGGGCAGCGACTGGGCCCGGGCCTGTTGAACGATCTCGGCGAACAAACTCAATTGACAGGGTTGTTCAAGATCTTGATAGCAAACACTGCCTTTGGCACTGACTCAAATGTTGCCTCAATCTCCGCTGTCAAAATTGGCATGACAACATCGAATTCGCCGCGCAGCTGAGTGCTCATCCGGTTGCGATCGATTTCGATGCCGTCATGTTTGCCAAGGCGTTCGATCACGGCCTTGATCGGTGGAATAAAATCGGCATCCAGGGGATACAGACTGATATCGACTGCTACTTGCATAGGTTAAAAGCTCCTCTCATATGTGATACCCAACTGGCGCGGATCGCCGAGCCGCGTATACAGGGTGTTCGGGAAATCCGGCGGCTCATTACCAAAATAAAAACCACGCACTGCATAGTTCTCATCAAGAATGTTGCGCGCCCAGATTGACGCTTGCCAGGCATCGCGTTCGACGCCGATGCGCGCATTTAACAGCTCGTAGGAATCAGATTTCTGGTCGTGGCTGACATCAAAGTAAAAATCGTCTTTTGCCGTCGCATCGACGCGCACGAAAAATCCGTTTGCATGACGGTACACGACACCGGTGCCGAGCGTGTAGCGCGGCGCGTGCGCCTGCCCACGCCCGTTGTCCATTGTCGCTTCGAGCAACCCGGCACTGGCGTAGAACTCCCAGGCATCACCGCCGAAGTAGCGCATTTCCAGCTCGGCACCAATGGCATCACCCTGGCCTGAGTTGTCGGTAAAGAAAACAAACGATGCAGGATCACCCGGAACCAATTGCGTTGACGACCGCACCTGCTGGTCATCGCGGCGATAGTGAAACAGTGCCGCCGCCATTTGCAGGCGCTGTTCCAGCAGCTGAGCCTTCAACCCTGCCTCAACAGTCCACATGATTTCATTGTCAAAATTGCGCTTTCCGGCCGGCACGGGCCCCAGGTTAAAGCCTCCGGCCTTGTAGCCGCGCGAAAAACTCAAGTGTGCATTGACGTTTTCAGACAGCGCATGACTGATGCCAATTTCGCCGCCCCACATGGTCTCCGACGGCTCCGCAATCATGCCCGCGCTATCCTGGTATTCAGTCGAACGGTGTTCGAGGCGCATGCCGGAAGACACCGTCGTTGCGGCGCCGAGCATCCAGTTGTACTGCGCGAAGAACGCAACATTCACGGCCTCATATTCGCTGGCGAAGCGCTCATCGAGACTGTCGGCAAAATCATAAAACGGGTCGTAGTAATCACCCCGGTTCAAGGTGTCCGTGTCGTCCTTCAGTTGCAGCGCGTAGACACCGACCAGCCAGCGTTCGTTGCCCAGCCGCAGCTCCTGACTCAGCGTATCGCGTTGCCGGTCGCTTAAGGAAACATAATCGTAGGTTACAGGGGCCCAGCTTTCACTATTGCCCCAATCTGCATCGAAACTGAAATCGATATTGGACGTTGCAAATGAGCTAATAGACGTCGCAGTAAGTGCCCCGTTCAAATCCCAGTCAAAGCGGAGCGAAGCGCCGGTGCTTTCCTGCGCATCGCGACCGGGATTGTCGGACAGGACAACATAGCTGTTATCGAGCGCAAATGCGTCATAGCCGTTATCAATCCTCGAATACAGCATGGCCAATTTCGCGGTAAGCACGTCACTCGCCTGCAGATCCAGCCGCGCACGCAGTGCCAGTTCATCGCGGCCATTGCTGTCGTCCCGGCCCAGGTAAGGATTATCCCGGAAGCCGTTGCTGGTGTATTTCTGTGCACTGAGCCTGAACTTCGCTCGTTCATCAGCGTCCAGTGCAGCGCCGAAGGCTGCGCCGAGTGACAACGCATCGTCACTTCCCGCGCTTACTTTCACTCGGGCATCGGGCGCGGCGGTCGGCTCCTTCGAGCGCACGTAAACCAATCCGCCGAGGGCGTTGGCGCCGTAGCGACTGCCTTGCGGGCCACGCATGACCTCAACAGACTCCAGGTCAAAAAGTGTCGCAATCGTACCGATGCCGCTGAAATCGATATCGTCAATGAGGAAACCGATCGACGGGTTCGGCGCTCCCTGGTATTGCTCCAGCTCGCCAACACCGCGAATTTGAAAGTAGCGCGCACGATGGCCGTCACCGGACCAGTTCATGTTTGGCACGATGTTGACCAGTTCCTCGAAGTGCTGCACAGCGAGATCGTTCACCATTGCGGCGTCGAGGACGCTGACACTTACCGGCACTTCGGCCAGTGTGCGCCCGCGAAAATCCGCGGTTACGATGATTTCTTCGATGGATTCCGCCGCGTTAGCAGCAACGGGCGGCAGTAAAACAGTGGCGACAAGCCACGCCAGAATAGTAGTTCGCATGATTCCCTTCCTACGCCGGTATTACCCGGTTCAGGTTCTAAGGGTTCCCGTATTGCCGGACTATCCGACAACGCTGGATCTCAGGCCTTGGCAGGCCACCCCTGTGAAGGCGCGATGATAGCAGAATATTTGCGCTGAAATGAAAGGCTCAGCGCAATCGGGCGATCAGGCTGGACGTGTCCCAGCGATGCCCGCCCATTGCCTGGACTTCGGCGTAGAACCGGTCCACGAGCTCTACGAGTTCGAGTCTCGCGCCGTTCTCTATCGCTTCATCCAGCGCGATGGCGAGGTCTTTACGCATCCAGTCCACCGCAAAACCAAACTCGAATTCGTCGTTCACCATCGTTTGCCAGCGATTTTCCATTTGCCAGGATTGCGCAGCCCCTTTGGAAATGGATTCGATCACGACTGCCGGATCAAGTCCGGCGCGTTGCGCAAAATTCAGTCCCTCGGCAAGCCCCTGAACAACACCAGCGATGCAAATCTGGTTGACCATCTTGGCGAGCTGGCCGGCGCCGGCGGCACCAATCAACGTGACCGCTTTCGCATAACTGTCGATAACCGGCCTGGCGCGTTCAAAGCTGTCGGTATCGCCACCGACCATAACTGTAAGCTGCCCATTTTCGGCCCCGGCCTGCCCGCCGGATACCGGCGCATCCAGGAAGCCTACCGACTTCGATGCCGCGACTTCAGCGAGTTCCCGGGCAATAGACGCAGACGCCGTGGTGTGGTCAACGACGATTCCCGACGCGGCAATTCCTGCCATGATGCCGTTGTCGCCGAGCATAACCTCACGAACATCGTCGTCGTTGCCGACGCAGCAAAACACGATCTCCGCATTTGCAGCGGCGGCAGCCGGTGTCGGCGCAGCGGTGCCTGGAAACTCCTTGCACCAGGCCTCCGCTACCGTCGCCGTACGATTGAACACGCTTACATCGTGACCGGACTTTGCCAAATGACCGGCCATCGGGTACCCCATGACGCCGAGCCCTGTAAATGCAACGCGCATTCAGGCCGCCCTGTCTTTTTTGCGCGGGTCCAGCCCGAGTGAGCGCGCAATGATCTCGCGCATGATTTCGGAGCTCCCCGCATAAATTCGCGATATGCGCGCGTTTGTATACATACGACTGACCGGGTATTCGTCCATATAACCATTGCCTCCGTGCAACTGAACACACTCATCCGTAACACGTGCTTCGAGTTCGCTGCAAAAAAGTTTGGCCTTGGCAGCGTCTTCTGCGGAGAGATTGCCATCATTGTGCTCCATGACACAACGGTCAACAAACGCCTGTGCAACGTCCATTTCGGTGCGCATATCGGCAAGCTTGAAACGCGTGTTCTGAAAATCGGCGATTGCCTGGCCAAATGCCTTGCGTTCCTGTGTGTACTCCATGGTCGCGTCGAACGCGGCCTCGGCATTTGCCAAGTACTGGCACGCGCCGAGCAAGCGTTCTTCGGCCAGGAAATGCATGAGCTGATAAAAACCGCGATTCCATTCACCCAGCAAATTGTCTTTCGGCACTTTCACATTGTTAAAGAAAAGTTCCGCCGTATCCTGACTCTTCATGCCCATCTTCTTCAGGTTCTTGCCACGCTCGAACCCATCCATGCCGCGCTCCACGACAAACAGGCTCAAGCCGTGGCGACTGGCGTCTGTGCGCGCGACGACAACAACGACATCAGCCAGAATGCCGTTTGAGATGAAGGTCTTGGAGCCATTCAGCAAGAAATGATCCCCCTTGTCTTCTGCCTTCGTGCGAATTCCGGACACATCGCTGCCTGCGCCCGGTTCGGTGATCGCAACAGCCAGCACATGCTCGCCGCTAACGCACTTCGGCAGCCAACGCTGCTTCTGCTCTTCAGTGCCCAGCTCGCCAATATACGGTCCGACGAGCCGGCTGTGCAGCGTCATGAAAAAGCCGGGGTCACCGTGCTTGGCGATTTCCTCGATCAAAATTTGCTCGTAACGAAAATCCGCCACACCGGCACCGCCGTACTTTTCATCGGCCCACATTAGCAACATGCCCTGCTCACCAGCCTTCAGAAAGGCCTCGCGGTCGACCATGCCCTGCTCATGCCATTTGTCGGCAAACGGCTTGACTTCGTTTTGATAAAAAGCACGCGCCGCATCGCGGAACATTTCATGTTCCTCTTCAAATATATTTCGGTCCATCTGTGGTCTCGTGTCTATTTTCCTGTGAAATTCGGATCGCGTTTCTCGAAGAACGCATCGACACCTTCTTTGGCATCATCGGAATCGCGTAACTGGTTTTGCAGCTCAGCCTCCATCGTGTAACAACTGAGCCAATCGTTATCCAACGCATGACGCATGACCTTCTTGGTCGCGGCCAGCGACAACGGTGCACGTTTGCTCAGGTCCTTGGCCCAGCCAACAGCCGCATCACGAATCTCGTCCGCGGGAACGACTTTGTTTGCTATGCCAAGTTCCAGGCAGCGTTCTGCGCTGACCCGTTCTGACTCGATACTCAGCTGGTAGGCACGGTGATAGCCGAGCTGGCGAACCAGCAGCCAGTTGGCACCGCCGTCGGGCACCAGCGAAATGCTTGTGAACGGTGACAACAGGAAGGAGCCCTCCGCCATGACCAACAAATCACTGTGCATCGCAAATGACAGGCCGATGCCAGCGGCAAAGCCCGGCACTGCTGCTATGACAGGCTTCGGGATGTTGGCGATCGCCATCAGTACCGGGCCATATTCGTACAACAGTTTCCCCTGCGTTGTGCGATCGCCGACGAAGCCCTGTTTCAGGTCCGCACCGGCGCTGAATGCGCGACCTTCACCGGTCAGGACAACACAGCGTACGGCTGCGTCCCGCTGTGCCTTTTCAAAGGCCAGCAGCAAGTCATCGCATAATTCGCTCGTAAACCCGTTCAGCGATTCGGGCCGATTCATCGAAATGATCGCGACCGCGTCATCCTTGGTATAGATAACGGTATCCGTCATCAATCTGCTCCTCAGAGAATTTGTCAATCAGCTTGTGTGGTCCAGCCCTTTGACTACATGTTGCGACGGTACTCACCACCGACATCGTACAGTGCAGCAGAGATTTGGCTCAGTGAGTTTGATTTTACCGTTTCCATAAGTTCCGCGAAAACATTGCCACGTTCCCGGGCGGTCGCCTGCAGACGTTTCAATGCCGCAGCGCTTTCATCACTGTGCGTTGCCTGGAACGCACGCAGATGGTGAATCTGGTCCTGCTTTTCGTCATCAGTCGAACGTATCAGTTCAAGCTCGTGCACCTCATCTTCCTGCCCCGCTTTTGGCAGGAAGGTGTTGACTCCGATCAGTGGCAAACTGCCATCGTGCTTGCGACCTTCGTAGTACAGGCTTTCTTCCTGGATCTTGCCGCGCTGATACATCGTGTCCATGGCGCCCAATACGCCACCGCGTTCCGAGATTCGCTCGAACTCCTGGTAGACCGCTTCTTCGACCAGGTCCGTAAGCTCGTTGATAATGAACGAACCCTGCCAGGGGTTTTCACAGAAATTCAATCCCAGTTCTCGGGAAATGATCAATTGAATTGCCACGGCGCGCCGTACCGACTGCTCCGTCGGGGTCGTAACCGCCTCGTCAAAGGCATTGGTGTGCAGACTGTTGCAATTATCGAACAGGGCGTACAGCGCCTGCAGCGTGGTGCGGATATCATTAAAACTGATTTCCTGTGCATGCAGGCTGCGGCCCGACGTCTGCACATGGTATTTCAACATCTGCGAACGGGCACTGGCGCCATAGCGATCGCGCATCGCACGCGCCCAGATGCGCCGCGCAACCCGGCCTATTACGCTGTACTCGGGGTCCATGCCGTTGGAGAAAAAGAAACTCAAGTTCGGCGCAAATTCATCGATATCCATGCCGCGTGCAAGGTAGTACTCGACGATAGTAAAGCCGTTAGACAGCGTGAATGCCAACTGGCTGATCGGATTCGCGCCCGCTTCGGCAATGTGATAACCGCTGATCGAGATCGAATAGTAATTGCGTACTTTGTTGTCGATGAAATACTGCTGCACGTCACCCATCATTTTCATCGCAAACTCGGTCGAGAAAATGCAGGTGTTTTGTGCCTGGTCTTCTTTCAGGATATCCGCCTGCACGGTGCCGCGAACCGACGCAAGCGTCTCGTTCTTGATCCGGGCATAGGTTGCGGCATCGACAAGCTTGTCGCCGGAGATTCCCAACAGTCCGAGGCCAAGCCCGTTGTGGCCGTCCGGGAGTTCGCCCGCATATCGCGGGCGCTCGCGATTTTCGAAGTAGGCGTCGATCTTAGCTTGCGCTTTTTCCCATGCGCCGGTCTCGCGCAGGTGTTTTTCGATTTGTTGATCTACAGCAGTGTTCATGAAAAACGCCAGGATCATCGGCGCCGGTCCATTGATCGTCATTGACACAGACGTCGTCGGCGCACTCAGGTCGAAACCCGAGTACAGTTTTTTCATATCGTCGACCGTCGCGATCGAGACCCCGGAATTACCGACTTTACCGAAGATGTCCGGCCGCTCGTGCGGATCTTCGCCATACAGTGTGACTGAGTCGAATGCCGTTGACAGCCTGGCCGCAGGCTGCCCTTGCGACAGGTAGTGAAATCGCCGGTTGGTCCGCTCCGGCGTGCCCTCACCCGCAAACATGCGCGTCGGATCCTCGCCGAGCCGTCGATACGGATAGACGCCGCCGGTGTACGGATAGGCGCCGGGAAGATTCTCTTTGCTCAAAAAAGTCAGCAGCTCGCCCCAGTCTGAATATTCCGGCGCCGCAATTTTCGGAATACGCTGGTGACTCAGACTTTCGAGGTAGTTGCTGCCGGTAATCTCACGGCCACGAACCGTGTAGCTGTACTGGTCGGACTTGACCCCGGCTTTGCGCTCCGGCCATTCCTTGAGCAGCCTGATCGACTCCGCCGTCAAATCGGATATCGCCTCCTGGTAGCGCTGCCGCAAGATCGTCAGGCTGCGATCGTCGCCATCGACGAGATCGCTGCTCTTGTATAGCTCAAGTTCGCCCGGCAACTTGTCGTCACCAATAATTTGCAGAGATTCGTACAGGTGCTGTGCCGTGCTGGCGATGCTTGCCTGAGAGTCGACCTGCGCGTTAGCAGCCCGGCCCTGCTCGGCTATTTCTGCGAGATAACGAATCCGTGACCCTGGAATGGTTGCTGTCGATCGCGGCTCCTTGTTGTCCGTATCGATATCGGGTGTCCAGCGGCTTTCGTCGAGACCGGCGGCAGCAACCACGCGGCGACACAATTCCTTGAACATCCAGCTGACACCGGGATCGTTGAACTGGCTGGCAATGGTAGGGTAAACCGGAATGTCGTCATCGGCTACATCAAACGCGACATGATTGCGCTTCCATTGTTTGCGAATATCACGAAGTGCATCCTCCGCACCCCGCTTGTCGTATTTGTTCAGTACCACAAGATCGGCGAAGTCGAGCATGTCAATTTTTTCGAGCTGGCTCGCGGCACCGTACTCGCTGGTCATGACATACACAGAGAAATCCACCATATCCACGATTTCGCTGTCGCTTTGTCCGATACCCGCGGTTTCGACAATCACCAGATCGAAGCCGAGAGACTTCAGAAACATTATGTGATCGCCAAGCATCTCACTGGTCGCAAGGTGCTGCCGGCGAGTGGCGATAGAACGCATGTAGATGCGCGTGGAGCGAAGCGAATTCATGCGAATGCGATCGCCGAGCAACGCACCACCGGTACGCCGGCGTGTCGGGTCGACTGCAAGTACTGCAATTCGCATGTCTTCGAAGCAGCCAAGAAAGCGGTTCAGCAACTCGTCTGTCACGCTGCTCTTGCCGGCACCGCCAGTACCGGTAATACCGATTACCGGCACTTTTCCGGCTTGCACCTGCCATTCCTTGCGCATCGCAGACAACTGCGTCTCGTTAAATACACCTTCTTCAAGTGCCGAGATGGTGGCGGCGATGGCCGTCGTATTCTGCGGATCAGCGGACGGTGCCGCGGTGACCTCGCGGCGATCCCGTGCCGTTCGCTTGATCAAGTCATCGATCATTGCCTCCAGACCGAGTTCCATGCCGTCGTGCGGGTGGTAAATGCGTTCAACCCCGTAGTCCATCAATGACTTGATTTCGTCGGGTGTAATCGTGCCGCCACCGCCACCGAAGACCTTGATGTGATCGGCCCCGGATTCTCGCAGCCGATCGATCATGTACTTGAAGAATTCGTTGTGCCCGCCCTGGTAGGAACTAATTGCAATGCCGTCCGCATCTTCCTGGATGGCGGCGCGAACGATATCGTCGACGCTTCTGTTGTGACCGAGATGAATAACTTCGGCACCGCGTGCCTGGATCAGGCGCCGCATAATATTGATGGCCGCGTCGTGACCATCGAACAGGGACGCGGCGGTGACGAAGCGCAATGGCGCCTCTCGCCGCTCCCCGGAAGGCTGTGGCAGATCGCTGGCTACACTACTCATTGCCGAAATTCCTTAGAAATCAGTTACTTTGCGGGTTGCAATTATTTTAATCCAGATTAAAATAATGCAGATTGGCACAGAACTCAAGTGTTCGAGCAGGTATAACGGCGCAGAGGACAGACGATTCATGGCAAAAGAGGCCAAGGAAACACGATTTCAACTGCAGAAAGGCCGCATGTTGCGCGCGGCGGCGCAGTGCTTTAATCAAAAAGGCTACAGCGGCACCTCGTTACGTGACGTCGCCGCAGTACTCGGGCTGACGGACCCTGCGCTGTATTACTACGTTCGCAACAAGGAAGAACTGGTCTATCTCTGTTACGTCCGCGCGGCAGACCTGGGCCATGAGGCACTGGAGCGCGCCAAAGCGGAAGGCCGCTCCGGTATGGACGTGGTGCTGCGCTATTTTCGCTATCACATTGAAATGATGGTCGGTGAACGCGGGCCGATAGCGATCATGAGTGAGATTCCATCGCTAAAACCCGATCATCGCGAAGAGGTTCTTAACCTGTCGAGGCGCCACAGCCTGAACTTCGAGGCTGTTCTCGAAGCAGGGATCGGTGACGGCAGCATCGCGCCGTGCAACGTACGCATGACAGGCAACGCCATAATGGGATCGATCAACTGGATTCCGAAGTGGTATCACGGCGACCCGGAAATGGGTCAGCGGCTGGTCGATGAGTTTCCGGAAATCCTGGCACGCGGCCTGCAGAACAACATTCTAATCGCCGAAGCGTAGGCGCTCCTGCACACGCCGCTCGAGCTCCGCCAGGTCGACTTTGTCGGGATCCGTTTCGAGGTCCTCGAAGTCACCCAGCTCTTTCAGCATCGTCAGGCGCTTCTCGAGCAGCGTCCTGACACGGCGGTCGTACTCCGATGCCGTTATCGATCGCCCGGTTCGCGGATCGTAGACTTTCACCAGGCTGGATGAGCCCCGGCTGATACGGGTACCGGTCCTGGGCTCAAGCTGATTGGAGTCTTTCTTGATGGAGGCCATCAGTACCGCCAAATCGCTGTACTCCGCGCGCAGCTCCGCATACATTTGCTCGGCCCGCCGCACTTCCTCATCACTCATGTCGCTGGCGAGCCGATTGCTGACCGCAACAAATTCCTCAGTGCCACGTTCAGCGGCCAGTCGATACCAGGCCAGTGCCGCCACGTTGTTCTCGAAAACACCCTTCCCGGTCAGGTACATGTAACCGACCATGTATTGCGCGTATTTGTCGCCCAAGGGCGCCAGCTCATTGCGGTAGATAAAGTACGCCCGTTCATAGTCACCCGCTTCAAACAGGTCATTGACTTTCGACTGCACCGCCAGCGTTCGACTGTCCGGAAAATCCGTCGACAGGCCGGGGCCGCGCTGCGCGCTGGCCAATCCAGACCCGAGCGCGAAACAAAGAATAAATAGGCAAGCCGGAATTTTATTCAGATTTGACAAATCGTCGACCACTTTTTCCTGACTATTCTGCTGCTTTTGATTAGCGAAAGCACGATAAGTTCCGGGCGCCATCGCAAACTGCGGACTGCGTCAATCTTTGAAATCCGGCCGGCGCCCGGCAAGATTTGCGGCGACAGCCTCGCGCTGATTCCGGCCACCGATTATGCCACCCTGCAGCCGTGCTTCGAGCGCCAGCGCTCGATCCTCAGGCATCTCCCAGGCACGGTTCACCAGGCGCTTAATGCCCCGGACCGCGTCCGGCGATTGCCCGGCAATGCTTGCAGCAAGCTCGCGGGCCGCTGCCAGCGGCTCGTCCCTGACGGCTGTAACCAGTCCCAGCTGCAGCGCTTCATTGCTATCGATTACCCGAGCCGTCCAGGCGAGTTCTTTGACGTGGTCAGGCGCAAGCAGATGCCGCAGCGTGGTCGTCAGTCCCATGTCCGGAATGATGCCCCACTTGGCTTCCATAATGGCAAGCTGCACGTCGGAAGCCGCATAGCGTACGTCTGCGGCGATAGCGACCTGCAGGCCACCACCAAACGCAACCCCCTGCAAAGCGCAAATCACCGGGACCGGCAATTCGCGCCAGGCATAGGCGGCGCGCTGAAATACATTTGCAGGCGAGGGATCGAGCGGCGTCTTCAGCGCATCGGCGAAATCCAAGTCCGGATCGGAAAACACAGCCAGATCGATACCCGTGCAAAAATGCTTGCCTGCGCCCTGGAGCACCACTGCGCGGACGGATCGTTCGCCGGCCAGCCGGTCGGCTGCGGCAGCCAGCGCTTCGATCATCGGCATGTCCAGCGCGTTGAGTTTGTCCGCCCGATTCAGCGTCACCTCGGCGACGTGATCCTTAATCGAGACAATGACGCGCTCACTCACAAGGACTGTCCATCAGGTTGCGAGGGTACATTTGCCGTTGCGCAAAACGGTGACATCACGCTCCTTCACCGTGCAGCGGAATGCAATGACATTGCCGTCCTGCCACATGTCGGTCGTGATGATATCGCCGGGCAAGACGGGCGCGGTAAAGCGCGCTTCAAAACTTTCAATCAGTGTGAAATCGTAGTCACAGATGGTCTTCAATATCGCTCTGCATGCAATGCCATAGGTACACATGCCGTGCAAAATTGGCACATCAAAACCGGCCGTCGCAGCAGTGGCAGGATCAGCGTGCAGCGGATTGCGATCGCCCGTCAATCGAAACAGCAGCGCCTGGTCTTCCCGGGTCGGAATATCGCAGCTGAGATCCGGATCGCGGCGCGGGGCGCGATGCGGCCGCGGACCGGTGCCGGACGGGCCGCCAAAACCGCCATCGCCGCGTGCCATCACCGTACAACCGAGGTTGAACAATACGGTGTCGTCACTGGCCAGCCTGCCCTCGGCTTCAAACAGGATCAACGCGCCTTTCTTGACGCCCCAGTCGTAGGCGCCGACCACGCGCTTGTTGATAAGCAGGTCTGCTTTCGGCGGTAACGGCCGGTACAGCGTCATGCGCTGCTCCGAGTGCAGCACCTGGCTGAAATCCCAGCCAAGTCCCGGCGGAAACATGTCCGGAACCAGCACGGATGCGAGCGTCGGAACCGTCTTGAATGACGCACCTTGCTCATAAACGTACGGTAATTCTTTCAGGTCGACGGGGTCGCGGCCCATGCCGATGCTCAGGGCATAGAGAATAGCTTCAGCGTCATTGTAGGAAAGTGGCAGGTCGACGACCTCGGTCGCCATTAACTTCTCATAGTCAAGCGGCATGATTCATCCATTTACCAGGTACCGCGATTGTACATGGACTTACATGCGAAATATGCCGTATGGCGCCTCCAGATCCTCCGCGGCATTGGCAGCAGCCGACAATCCATGTGCCAGGACCTTGCGCGTATCGACGGGGTCGATGACACCGTCATCCCACAGCCGCGCGCTGGCATACAAAGGATGGCCCTGTGTCTCGTATTGCTGTCGTATCCTGTCTTCGTAGTCTGACTTGTCGTTCTCGGACCAGGTCTCACCGCGCGCTTCAAGGCCGTCCCCTTTGACCGTAGACAATACCAGCGCCGCCTGTTCACCGCCCATGACAGATATACGCGCGTTGGGCCACATCCACATCATGTTCGGGCTATAGGCGCGACCGCACATAGCGTAGTTGCCGGCACCGAACGAACCACCGATGACCACAGTGAATTTGGGAACGTTTGCCGTCGCGACGGCATTAACCATTTTTGCACCGTCTTTTGCTATGCCCGCGTGTTCGACGCGTTTACCCACCATGAAACCGGTAATGTTTTGCAGGAAGACCAGTGGGATGCGGCGGCGATTACACAACTGCACGAAGTGCGCGCCCTTTTGCGCGGACTCCGGAAACAGGATGCCGTTGTTGGCTACGATGCCCACCGGGTAGCCATCGATATGAGCAAAACCGCATACCAGGGTCGCACCGTACAACTTTTTGAACTCCTGGAATTCCGACGCATCGACGATGCGTGCGATGACTTCGCGCACATCATAAGGAAAGCGATACTCCCGCGACACGATGCCGTAGATGTCTGCAGCTTCGTACGCCGGATCCGCCGGTGCACGCCGCGTACCCACGGACGGTTTACGCTCATTCAGGTTCGCAACAATTTCCCGTGCGATCTGCAATGCGTGTTCGTCGTCGTCAGCCAGGTGATCGGCAACACCGGAGATGCGCGCATGCACGCTGCCACCGCCCAGCGTTTCGGCATCCACGTTTTCGCCAGTTGCGGCTTTGACCAGCGGCGGACCACCAAGAAAAATGGTGCCCTGATCACGCACGATGATGCTTTCGTCACACATCGCCGGGACGTACGCACCGCCGGCCGTACACGAGCCCATGACAACCGCAATCTGCGGGACCGACGCCGCTGACAGTTGCGCCTGGTTGAAAAAAATTCGCCCAAAGTGATCGCGGTCCGGGAATACCTCGTCCTGCCGTGGCAGAAATGCCCCGCCGGAATCAACCAGGTACACGCAGGGCAGTCGATTCTGCAATGCGACTTCCTGTGCGCGAAGGTGTTTCTTGACGGTCAACGGATAATAGGTACCGCCTTTTACCGTCGCGTCGTTCGCGACCAGCATGCATTCGATACCGTGTATCTTGCCGATCCCGGTAATAATCCCGGCACTGGGGATATCGTCGCTGTAGACCCGCCACGCGGCCTGGCGTCCGAGTTCCAGGAAGTCTGTGTCCGGATCCAGCAATGCGCGAATTCGCTCCCGCGCGAGCATCTTGCCACGCGCGACGTGCTTGTCCCGGGAGCGCTCCGGACCGCCTTGCATAACGTACTCATTGACCGCCGTCAGTTCCTCGACCAGCGCTTTGTGTGCGGCGGTGTTTTTTTCGAAGTCATCTGACGCGCGGTCTATTTTCGTCTTGATTTTCGGCACGATTATCCTATTGCGTCGCGTTAAATAATTCCCGCCCAATCAGCATGCGCCTGATTTCACTGGTACCGGCACCAATCTCGTACAGTTTGGCATCCCGCCACAGACGGCCGGCCGGGTATTCGTTGATATAGCCATTGCCACCCAGAATCTGTATCGCTTCGCCCGCCATCCAGGTTGCTTTTTCGGCCGCCACCAGAATACATCCTGCAGCATCGAAGCGGGTAGTCTGTTGACGGTCGCAGGCACCAGCGACGGAATATACGTAGGCTCGGCAACTGTTCAGGCTGGTGTACATGTCGGCAATCTTGCCCTGCATGAGCTGGAACTCACCAATGGGTTTTCCGAATTGCTTGCGATCGTGAATATAGGGCAATACAAGGTCCATACACGCGGCCATGATGCCCAGCGACCCGCCGGCCAACACCACTCGCTCGTAGTCAAGGCCACTCATCAGGATGGCAGCCCCCTTGCCTTCTTCTGCAAGGCGGTTGCTCGCCGGTACACGACAGTTCTCCAATAGCACTTCACTGGTATCCGAACCACGCATGCCCAGTTTGTCGAGCTTCTGCGGCGTCGACAGGCCGGGGCTGCCGCGCTCGACGAGAAACGCGCTGATGCCACTCGATGCAGTGTCCGGATCAGTCTTTGCATACACGATGAGCACGTCGGCTCCCGGGCCATTGGTGATCCACATTTTGGAGCCGTTCAGGATGTACTCATCACCATCCCGGACGGCCGTCGTACGCATGCCCATCACATCCGAGCCCGCGCCCGGTTCGCTCATCGCAAGCGCGCCGAGAAATTCACCACTCGATAATTTCGGCAGGAATCGCGTCTTTTGTTCATCGTTGCCCCAGCGACGTATTTGATTCATGCACAGGTTCGAATGCGCACCGTACGACAAGCCGACAGAGGCTGACGCGCGGCTGATTTCTTCCATCGCTATGACATGCGCGAGATAGCCAAGATTCGAGCCACCGAATTCCTCTTCAATCGTAATGCCGAGTAAGCCGAGTTCCCCGAGCTGCGGCCACAGGTCCGCCGGAAACTGGTTACTGGCATCAATGTCGCTGGCGCGCGGTGCGATATTGTCGCTTGCGAAGCTGCGCACAGTCTCTCGCAGCAGGTCGAGGTCATCACCGTGACCGAAATCGAATTCAAACATGAGCGCTGGTTCTCGCCAGAATTACGGACAGTAATTATCCCTGTTTGACCGCATCGTCCTATATACCGGCGACGTGGTAGAAGCGCCCGTCAGGTGGCCGACAACGCCTCGATGAAGCGAGAGAACAGCTCATACTGCGACGTAATTCCCAGTTTCGCGAACAGGTTTCGTTTGTGCACCATCACCGTGCCCGGCGCTATACCGAGTTCGCGGGCAATCGACTTGGATGAATGCCCCCGCAACAACAACTGTGTAATTTCGCGTTCCCGTTGCGTCAGCTGTCCCTCGCCAAAATTTTCGAAGCAGGTTGTCAGGCGTTGGTGCATCGAATAATCGCTGTCGTCAGGAGCACCATGCCGCCCTCGCGTGTCCCAGACCTTCTGCATCGCAGCCAGGATGACTGGCTGCATGAGTTTGAGGCGATTCAGTTCCACCCGTGTAAAGCGCTTTTCCGTGCGGCCGCATACCAGTACCAGCGTACTGGTCCGATTCGCTTCGAGCAGAAAGTCCATTTCATCGACAAGGTGCGTGCGTTCGACGTACTGCCGGTAGTACTCACTCGAGTGAAAACGGTCCGGTTGTGTGTCGCGAAATCGGCACATCACGGGTTTGTTGCGCCGGAACGCGAGCTCATACAGGGGGTCCAGCAGGTAAGGACCAGCCAGGTAACGATCCAGGTAGTGTCGTGCACGTCGCGGCGGCATCGAGTGATGGATACTTTCCGGTGGCGCATTGCTGTGGAATGCGAGCAAACTGGTGCCGTTGTTCGATACCGTCGTACTAACGAGCGACACCAGTTGCACTGCAATCGACTGGCTATCGCTTGCTGCCAGCAATGCGGCAACCTCGCGATGCCACGATTCACTGTCAAACACTGATTGCAACGCCCGGCACCCGACTAAAACGAGGTCAGAAAAGAGGCTGCATTGCCGCCGATTGGCCCGGCGCCGAGCTGCGCAGCACGCAAATAATCCCTGCCCTTCGGATAATCCTCGGGTTGCGGATTATGAATTCGCGATACTCGATTACGGTGATACAACTTCAGCTGCGAAAGAAACGGGATTACACGATCCGCTGCGTCACCCGTCATCTCGGCATGCTTGGCGGGCAACCGATAAAACGGCAGATGCATGTCGGCATGGTGGGCGTTGTGATAACCAAAATTAAGCACCAGCAGATTCAGTACCGGAAATCGCAGCGAAATAACATTGCTGAATGTATGTTCCTGCTCCCACTCCTGATCGCCCTTGTGCGGCGCACTTGATGCGGTAAACAGGGTTGTTGAATAGGGGTAGTCGTGCTGCACGCTGTCGACGAACCGCAGCACATGCATCATGATCAGGTAAGCCAGCGCGTACAGTAGCGCGACCTTTGGCACGAATATCAATGCTGCAAAAAAAAGGCTGCCGCGAATCAGGATGACAATCACGTTTCTTTGTCGCTGGTCGCGCCGTTGCGGAATAATGAACGAAGAAAAGACCATCACAAAATGCATGATCAGGTCGTGCGCCGGGATATAAGCCCACTCCAACAGGCGTGTCAGACGCGTCAACCGCGGATGCGCGGCAAAAAACGCGTCATAATCAAACCAGACGACGTCATCGTTGTCGATGTGGTGCCGAAAATGTTTGTAGCGCATGTCTTCGTAGGTGCCATAGGCGGCGCCACAAAGCCAACTCATGACCCGGCCGAGTTTTGCATTGTCCGAGATTTGCTGAAACACCAGGTTGTGGGCGCATTCATGAATCATGTACGCCGCAATCGTCATGGCATGTGCCAACAGCAACACCGCGACCAGGTTGACCACCAGCAGCGGGTGAAACAAACCGGCCATGCCCAGCGCATACGCTGTAAGCGCATAGCTCACGGTCAGACCGTAGTACCTAAGGCCCTGCCGTTCCTTCATGATGCGGCGCGACTGTGTCATGGTTTCCCCAAAGATGCCTTTTTGTACACATAGCGCGAGGCTATTGCTAGCATACGGCCAAACAATTCCGCCACCTGGAGCAGCACGATATGAAGTTAGTCACCGCCATCGTAAAACCATTTCGCCTCGATGACGTCCGCAATGCGCTGAGTGAAGTCGGCGTCCAGGGTATGACAGTCAGCGAAGTCAAAGGATTCGGGCGTCAACGCGGCCATACCGAACTCTATCGTGGGGCTGAGTATGTTGTTGATTTTCTTCCAAAAGCCAAGATTGAGGTCGCGGTATCCGACGACCTTTTAGAGCGCGTTATCGAAGCCATTGTCGAAGCGGCAAAGACTGGCAAAGTCGGGGATGGCAAAATTTTCGTCACCAATATCGAGCAGGTCTTACGTATTCGTACCGGCGAGACAGGTGACAGCGCGCTCTAGCCTGCCGCGTCGCCTTACAGCCCGATCCAGCTGAGGCCTTCCCCACTGCGGTAATAAACGGCGATCGCGCGGCCGTAGATTTCGCGTTCCGGCACGGTACCGAAGACTCGGCTGTCAGCGGACCGGCCGCGATGATCGCCTATCGCGAGGACCTGTCCGAGCGGCACCCGCAGATCGAGCGGCGGCCCGCCACCGTCCGCCAAATTCAGTGACACTGCTTTGCCGTTGAACACTTCGACATCGGGGCTCGCCGGCAATGCGAGCTGCTCGCCGTTGAGCGTCAACCGGCCGTTGCTCAACACAACGTGGTCACCGCCAACGGCGACGATTCGCTTGATCAGTCTGACACCATCGCGCGGCGAGTCGAAGATGACTACGTCTCCTCTCTGCACCGGCGTTCCCGCGATGACATCGATATTGGTGAACGGAATGCGATAGCCATAAGCCCGCTTGTCGACCAGGACCCGGTCTCCGCCAAAAAGCGAGTTCTCCATCGAAGCAGATGGCACGTAATAATGATCAGCCAGCGTGGATCGGGCGGCCAGGATGCCAACAATCATCAGGCCGAGTATCGCGCCTTCGCGTACCCACCGCCGAACTCTGCTATTCATACCGATACCCTCTCAAATTTCTGCTTGCACGCATCACGAGTAGACAGACAACGCATCGAATAGTGCCCGCCCAAGCATGAACCACTGTATCAATGCATTCGCGGTCAACACCATCGTCAGCAACACAAAGTTAAGTATATCGCTCGATCGTTCATTTCAGTTCGGCCCGTCTGTTTCCTGAATGAGTTGCAATGCGGCGCGCCAGGCTTTGAGCTTACCCGAGTACGTCATCGCAGCATAAGCCGGACTGGTCGATGGCAATGTCGCCATGGCAAGCGTTTCGAGACCAGCGCCACGGACCAGCTTCCGGAACAACGCCTCCGATTTTTTTCCATTAAAAACAATCAGTTCAATGCCGGGATGCCGGCTGAAAAACGCCGCGAAGTCGTTGGCATTGGCAGTTTCAAGCTGTATGTCGGCATCGAGACTGCCGCGCCGCACCGAGGCCTGCAGTACGTCCCAGAGCGCGATCCTGGCACTTTCCAGGCCCTTGCAGCGCTGCTCGTAATCGCCATCGATCCCGAACAGATCGCGCATGATGCCCCAGAAAGCATTGCGAGGATGTGCATAGTATTGTTGTTCGTCCAGCGATCGCTGCCCTGGCAGACTGCCGAGAATCAGGACGCGGGCGTCGCTGCGTGCCACGGGCTCGAAGCCCTGCGACAGGCTCATACCTCTTCGTAGGGCATCGACTTCATGATGTCGAATTGCTCGGACTCGGAAATGCCACGGCCCAGCCAGTTTGCATGCGGCCGAAAGGCCTCACGCGGTGTTAATGCCGAAACGCCGTCGATGTGGATATCCTGGCGCAGAAAAAAAGCATTCGTGCCTGTCTGGTCGCAGCCAATCAGGTAATAGCCCTTGCGTCGGCCCAGCGCTTCGAGTGCCGCCAGGGACGCACCGTGGAAGAAGCCGCTCGGATGCTTGGCATAGCGCTCGAACTCGTCATCATAGGGTACCGACCACGACACGTCCGGCCCGCAACCGGCGTTATATTCGATACACACCACCCGCGGTGCGACGCATTCCAGTGCTTCCCAGAACCAGAAGTCATTGCCGTCAACATCCAGTGACAGAAAATCAATCTCACGCGGCACGCCGTTACCGGAAATCAGTCCCTGTAAATTATCCCGGGTGATAAACGCCTGTACCGCCGTTACCCGGTCGTAGCCGAGTTTGCCGGCCGTGTAGTTGAAAAAATTGACGTTCTCGTCGCTGCCGTCCATCAGTAAGCCGCTGCAGCCTTCGTGCACCATCAGGCGCAGGGAATTGCACTGCACCGCGCCGAATCCGAACTCGACAAACCAGCGCGATTCGAAGCCGATTTCGTCAAACAGGTAGCGGATGACGCCGTCCTCGCCATTCTGCGATAGCCAGCTGTACTCGTATCGATCAAGCCCCGGGACGCCGTCCTGCGACGAGGGTGGCCAGTCGCTGCGATCCGCCTTGCTCCACTTGACACGGACCTTGCCGGCCCGGACCGGGAACGGTATGAGCGTACGCTTCAGCCATTTCTTGGCGCGGCGCAAGCGGTATTTCTTGACGGGTATGTCTGGCGCGGACAATTCAGTACCCTCGCTGCGGATCGACGACATTCAGCAGGTGCTCTCCGGCAACATACCGCCGCAGGTTTTCGGCCAGCAGCAACCGGTGCCGTTCGCGTTCGCCTCCGCTGCTGGCAACGTGCGGGGTAATGATTACGTTAGAAAATTGCCATAGCGGATGACGTTTCGGCAGCGGCTCCGGATCGGTTACGTCCAGACCAGCACCGGCAAGCTGCCCGGACTTCAAAGCGGCCACCAAGGCCGTGGTATCGACTGTCTTGCCGCGTCCGACATTGATAAATATCGCGCCCGGCTTCACTGCCGCAAACACGTCTTCACCAAACAGCCCGTGCGTCGCATCGGTCAAGGGCAATGCATTTACAATGACGTCCGCCTCTCCGACCAGGTCGCCAAGCTCGTGCGACAAGCCCACGTAAGAAACAAATTCCGGTCCCTCGCGAGAACTGTTTCGAGTGCCGATGACACGCATGTCGAGGGCAGCACCGAGGCGCGCGACTTCGGTTCCGATACCGCCCAGGCCAGCGACCAGCAGGGTCTTGCCTGAGATTGGCATCATCCCTGCTCGCGCCTGATTGTTGCGACGCCATTTGCCGGAAGACATCCCCTTCGCGAATTGCGGCAGGTTGCGCGACAACGCCAGCATCATTGCTATGGCATGCTCGGCAATAACCGGTGACGACATTTTTTGCATGTTCGTGAGCAAGACTCTGCCGTTCGCAATTTGTTCTGCGGACAAACATCGCTCAACACCGGCGGAGTAAATCTGCACCCAGACCAGGCGCTCTGCAGCGTCAATGAGTTTTTCGTCGCAATAGCCGAGAATCGCATCGGCACCTGCCGCGTGGCGCCTGGCATCGGTAGATGTCGTCACTTCGATAAATTCAATATCGGGATGCATGGCAGAGAGCGCATCGAGGTCAATCCCGATATTCGCGATCAGGATTTTTCGCGGCGGGACATAATGTTGCAGGTCACGAACGGCAACCGGACCCTCGGCCAGGTTTGCGCGCTCCACAAGATTCTCGATGGACGTGTCGCCGAAGCTGCTGCTCGCAAGCAGTAGTAGCAACGGAATCAGGCCTGCGTATCGTAA
Organism: uncultured Woeseiaceae bacterium; assembly: GCA_963976215.1. Classification (GTDB taxonomy): domain Bacteria; phylum Pseudomonadota; class Gammaproteobacteria; order Steroidobacterales; family Woeseiaceae; genus UBA1847. Next base: position 38,442 of record CAXBJV010000033.1, read on the forward strand.
GTCGTTCATCACCGCAGTTTACGCGCTTGGGCGCAACGGCAAAAGCCTGTGGCCTGCCGGCCAAGCGGTGTTGGCCAGACGGAATCGCTGAATTTGCCGTTCAGGCCGGGAAGAAGTCGATCGGTTTGGTGGTCGTGATAGCCTCGACGTCCCTGGCTTCGAAGCGGAACAACTTGACGCGCTGCACCAGTTTGCGTTCCAGCTCAGAATCGCCGAGCTCGCTGGAGACAATCTCACAGAATGACACCGCCCCATTTGGATCGATGGTCAGGCGCAGGACTAATTTGCCTTCAAGCGACGGGTCGCGTCGCAGTGCACGATTGTACAGGGCAAAAATTGCACCCTTGTTCTTGTCGAATACCAGTTCGATTTCTTCCCGCGAGCGCGACGCTTTGCCGCTGGACCCGGAGCGACTCGCGCTCGCGCCTGCCTGGCCAATGCCTGCCACCGGGCTCGCCACGCGCGTGGTACTGCGCCCGGCAATACCACTGCCGCCCGTATTGCGGCTCATGTTCGCGGTGTTAATTCCGCCCGATGCCGCACCGACTTTCGACGTGATCATCGAGCGTTCGTTGCGCTCGGCCTCGCCGACCGAAGCGCTCAGATTGCGATCGTCCGCAACCTGATCAAGTAATTCGTTGTCCACCAGATCCGCGAGGTCCTCGGCAAATGGCATCAATGCTGCCTGCGCCTGTTCGCGTGCGACTTCTTCGCGGTCGATCTCAGGTTCCGGCTCGGGCTCCGGTTCTGGCACCTCTTCGACCACCTGTTCGGGCTCCGGCTCATCGACCTCTGGTTCTGGCTCTGGCTCTTCCTCCACGACCGGCGGCGGTGGGGGTGGCAGCGGCTTTTCTTCGAGCAGTAACTGAGCGATGCGTGGCGGAATTTCCTCAACGTCAAAAGGATCCGGTTCCGGCACAGGAATAAACGGCCAAACCGCGCTGAGAAAAACGCATACCAGGAACACGATACCGAGCAGGCGCTGGAACTTCTTGTCCTGGCTCCTACCGGTCGTCCATGGCAGGTCATACTCTCTGAAAAACGGTAAATCCAATTCCTTGACTCCTAAACGTCGTCCCTGAGCCTCAACGTGCTGCCTGAATGTTGTCCAGCTTGTCTGAACTCTTCTGCAACACGGCCAGCGATATCTGCCCGTAATCTGATTCCGTGCATGTCGCCATGACTTTCTTCAACAGGCGATACGGAATGTCCTTGTCGCCCATAATTGTCACTTCACGACCGGCAATATCATCCTTGGCCTCGCGGCGCAGTACACGATCGTTTTGCGACAGCAGCGCTTCGCGCAATTGCGGTATGTCGTTGCCCTTGGTCGCCATGATGTCGGCAATCTTCGCTATCGGAGTGCCTTGAACAATAAGATCGTTTTCACCAATCATGATGACAACGGTTTCTTTCGCCTTATCCTCCGCGATTGACTCAGGAAGCTGCAACTCCTTGGTATTCGGCAAGGTTTCCACATCCGATGAGTTCACCAGCAGGAAAAACACCAGGATCGTAAAAATATCCATCAATGAAACAAGATTGAGGGCGCCTGCACCCTTGTTGCGCTTGTGGTGTTTCTCCATGCGTTTGGCGCGACCGGACTTAACCATCAGGCACCTCCGCCCAGGACCGGCGCATCGCCAATCGAAATATCGGGGAATAATTCTTCACGAGAGACTGATTCTTCGTCGTCATCGACGACCTCCGCAACGCGCACCGTATCCATAATCTGCACCAGAACGTCGTAGGCGATCTCTTGCTCGAGCAGAATCGATGCATCCGTTTTCTCCGGATAGCGCTTCTTGAGTTCCTGCAGCTTGCTTGCCACCGCTGCATAGTCGTAGCCGTCATCCGTATTTGGATACTTGCCCAACAGGCCCTGATTTCGGTCGCCAACTTCTATCGTGTCGGATCGAACGATGACTTCCAGCTGGAATACCTGATCCTGCGGTTCCACGGGCTCAGTAGAGGAGCCTGGCAAATTCAGTTCGAGAATTGCCAATCGCGAGAACACCGCGGTAATAAGCAGGAACGGAACCAGAATAACCATCAGGTTCATGAATGCCGTGATGTTGAGTTCAGCCGTATCGTCGTTGTGACGACGGCCGCCTCGGCGGCTACGAATCATGTCTTATGCTCCGGCTGACTTCAGCTGGCGCTCGGTGACAGCGTTCAGGAATTTGACACTCGCCATCTCAAGACTGTCGACCAGCGCATTCGTCTTGGTTTGCAACAATGCGTGAATCAACAGCAACGGAATTGCAGCCATAAGTCCAAACGCAGTGGTATTCATCGCAGTTGAAATGGACGCGGACAGCATGTCCGCCTTGTCCGCCGGATTCGCTTCGGCCACAGCCGTGAATGCGGAAATCAGGCCGATAATGGTTCCGAGCAGACCCAGCAACGTCGCGATATTGGCGAGCGTCGCGATATAGTGTGTCCGCTTTTCGAGCCGCGGCAGAACTTCCATCAGGCTCTCTTCCATCGCCTTCTCGATATCGTCACGCCGGCGCGCTGACTTCACACGGTACAGGCCGTAGGTCAGAATCGAGCCAATTGCTGCCTTGGATTTTGCCGTGTGTTGAGCGGCTTCCTGGAAGTTTCCGGCCTTCAAAAAAGGCACGATTTTCTTCCACAAAGCACGATTGCTCGCACCCGACACTGTCAGGTAGGTCCAGCGTTCAATCGCAATTGCGACGCCGAAACCAAATACCAACAGAATGGGGATCATGAATGCTCCGCCATCCTGAAAAAACCGCACGATAGTGCTCATCTCTCTGCTCCTCTAAAGACAGATTTTTGTTTCGCGGCCCGTGCACCCAAATGGGCATAAAGCCGCTCCTAC